>NZ_SEWE01000019.1 GCF_004167665.1 Hymenobacter persicinus
CCTCCGACCGGGGCAAGTTCCGAGCCCCAACCCTGCGCAACATTGCTCTGACGGCGCCCTACATGCACGACGGCCGCTTCCAAACCTTGCAGCAGGTCCTCGACCATTACTCTCACGGCGTGCAGGAATCCCCGACGCTGGATGCAGCCCTGCGCCGGCCCGCTGGGCCGCTGGGCCTGACTCTCACGGCCCGGGACAAAAGCGACCTGCTGGCTTTTCTGGCCACGCTCACCGACCAGGAATTCACCACGGACCCGCGACTGGGGCCTCCGCACTAAGTGTTTCGGCGGCTTGCCGACATTAGCGGAAGCTACTGCCCGCGGCCGGAAACCAAACGGCCGGGTCCGGGCGTTCTGGCCTAAAATCAATAACTTGACCGTTCACGCCGCCTTGCCCGCTTGCCTGTGCTGACTTCTACTCTTCTGCGTTCCTGGTTTTTCACCTCGGTGGCGGCGGCCGCGCTGCTGCTCAGCGCCTGCACATCCGACCCCGACGTGGTAGAAGAAGATTTCGTCACGACTCCCTACCAGCTGGTGCCGCCGACCGGATTTCCGCAAGCCGTAACGATTCCGGCCGACAACCAGCTCACCGAAGAGGGCGTGGCGCTGGGCCGGATGCTGTTCTACGAAACCCGGCTTTCCCGCAACAATGGCATGTCGTGCGGCAGCTGCCACCAGCAAAGCAAGGCTTTCACCGACGGCAAAGCCCTGGCCGTTGGCGTCGATGGGGCGACGCACACGCGCCATACCATGTCGTTGGCTAACATGCTCTGGGAGCCCAGCCTCAACTGGGACGGGGCCGCCACCGGTCTTGAGGCCCAGGCCCGCAAGCCGATTGAAAACCCGGTGGAAATGCACCAGACCCTGGCCGAAGGCGTGCGTAAGCTCCAGCAGACTGCCCTCTACCCGCCCCTGTTCCGCAAGGCCTTTGGCTCAACGACCATCACCGAAACCAACGTCTTGAAGGCCCTGGCGCAGTTTGAGCGCACCCTGATTTCGGCCAACTCCAAGTACGACCGGCTTAAGCGCAAGGAAATCAGCCGGCTTAGCGCCGATGAGGAGGCTGGCCGGCAGCTGTACCTGACTCACCCGTCCCCGGCCAACAACATCGTCGGCGCCAACTGCTTTCACTGTCATAATGAAGGCAACCTGCTCTTTAGCTCCACCGATTACACCCGCGGGGCTGCGGCGTCCTTTTTCAACAACGGCCTCGATGCCAACCCGGCCGATGCGGGCCGCGGCGGCGTGACCGGGCTGGCCTCCGACCGGGGCAAGTTCCGAGCCCCAACCCTGCGCAACATTGCTCTGACGGCGCCCTACATGCACGACGGCCGCTTCCAGACCCTGCAGCAGGTCCTCGACCACTACTCCGACCACGTCCAGCAAAGCAGCCCCAACATCGACATCAACCTGCTCGACGCCTCCAACACCTTCAACGGCACCCAGCTCGATCTGACGGCCACCCAGAAGCAGCAGCTTATTGCCTTCCTGCACACTCTCACCGACTCCACCTTTATTCAGGACAAGCGGTTTTCCAACCCGTTCTAGGGTTGCCTTTTCTTACCTCTCGTTACCGGTCTTGGGAAGCTTTTAGCCCGGCCAACCTGGTTTCTTCCATGAAACAGCTTTGCTTTTTTCTGCTGGCCGCTATCCTCAGCGCCTGCACTACCACTTCCTCTTCCCGCACCCTGAGCCCCGACCGGGAGCAGGCCAATCCGCGCAACCACGCGGTGTCGGTAGACTCGGCGGCCACTACTCCAGGGTAGATTTCACAATCGAAAGGATACGGCAACAAAAAAGCCGGTCAGGATACTGACCGGCTTTTTTGTTGACTCTTCGCGGGAAGCTTAGTCCACGTTGTCGTGCAGGAAGCGGTTGTCGCCCAGCAGTTCGTTGTCGTCGGAGAGGTTGAAGCGGGAAATGTTGCCTTGGTTGGAAGGCACCACGTTTTCCAGCTTCACCTGCCGACGCAGGTAGGCCGGCGTTTCGAGCTGATCCTTGATGGCGTCGTTGGTCAGGCCATTGCTGAGCGACTCCAGCCGGCGGCGGCGCTCCTCGGCGCGGGCGTCAAGGGAAGGGCGCGGGGCAATGGGAGCCACGGGCTGGGCCTGCTGTACCATTACCGGATCCGGAGCAGCGGCCATGGGAGCCGTTACGGGCAAAGCCGGTGCCGTGTACGCTGGGTCATCGAGGCCGTAGGTTACCTTGGGCGGCTCGGGCGCGGCGGGCGGCGGCGTGCCGAAGGTGGGCACAAACGACGGAGCCGAAGGAGCCTCCTGACGGTCCTTATCAAAAATATTGATCTGCGGGTCGGGCACTACCACCGGCTCGGGCTCGGATTTCTCCACGCCGTAAGCGGTGCTGATGTTGTGCGCGTCGCGGGCAAAGCCGGTGGCAATAACCGTCACGCGGATGCTCTGGCCCAGGGTCGAGTCGATACCGTGGCCGAAGATAACCTCGGCGTCCTGCCCGGCTTTGTTCTGGATGTACTCGGTGATTTCCGTGAGTTCGTCCATCTCCAGCTCGGCCTGGTCGCCCGACATGATGGAGAGCAGGATTTTCTGCGCCCCGTGGATGTCGGTGTTGTTGAGCAGCGGCGACGACAGCGCCTCCTCGGCCGAACGGCGGGCCCGGTTTTCCCCCTCGGTGATGCTCGAGCCCATCACGGCCGCGCCCGAGTCCTTCATCACCGTTTTCACGTCTTCAAAGTCGACGTTGACTTCGCTGGTAACCGTGATGATTTCGGCAATCGACTTAGCAGCGGTGCTCAGCACGTTATCCGCCTTGGCGAAGGCCGCCCGGATCGGCAGGTTGCCGAAGATTTCGCGCAGCTTATCGTTGAGAATCACCAGCACCGTGTCGCAGTTGTCGCTGAGCTCCTTGATACCCTGCTCGGCTTGCTGGCGCTTCTTCTTGCCCTCAAACAGGAAAGGTGCCGTCACAATGCCCACGGTCAGGATACCCAGCTCTTTGGCTACTTTGGCAATAACGGGGGCCGCGCCGGTGCCGGTGCCGCCGCCCATGCCAGCCGTGATGAACACCATCTTGGTGCCGTTGCTGAGCAACTCGCGGATCTGCTCCCGGCTCTCGATGGCGGCCTGCTTGCCCCGCTCGGGGTTGGCGCCGGCTCCGAGGCCCTCGGTCAGGTCTACGCCAATCTGCAGCTTGTTGGGCACGGTACTGCTGTGCAGGGCCTGCTTATCAGTGTTACAGATGACGAATTCCACATCCTTAATGCCCTGGCTGAACATGTGGTTCACGGCATTGGAACCACCACCGCCGACCCCAATCACCTTGATGATGGACTTGGACTGGGCCGGAATATCAAACTTATAATTCATGTTGGGAAGGTTAAATGTTGAAGGTTGAATGCTAAATGCGGACTGGAAAGCTGTCTTGTGCTAGGTCAATTCAACATCCAACATTTACGATTCAACATTACCATTTAGTACTGCTTGTCGTCGAAATCATCAATCAGCAGCCCTTTGGTGCGGCTGATGATGTCCTGGAAAAACTTGCCAGCCCCCGACGGCTTCTTGGGCTGGGCAGGTTGGGCGGGCTGCTGGGCCACCGGCTGCGGAGTAGCCGGAGCGGCGGCCCGCACTTCGGGCGCCGGCCGGTAGGCCACTTCCTCTTCTTCGTACGGACGGTTCGTGCGCTCGTCGAGCGAACGGTAGCCGGCCAGCACCAGGCCCACGGTGGTAGCGTACATCGGCGACTTCACGGCCTCGATGCGGCTCTTGCCGAGGTGCTCGTTGGGGTAGCCGATGCGGGTGTCGAGGCCGGTGACGTACTCGGTCAGCTGCACCAGGTTCTGGAGCTGGGAGCCGCCGCCGGTCAGCACGATGCCGGCCGCCAGCTTGTCGGCGTGGCCGGTGCGCTGAATCTCGGCGTACACGAGCTCAATGATTTCCTCCATCCGGGCCTCGATGATGTGGGCCAAGTTCTTGAGGCTGATTTCCTTCGGAGCCCGGTCGCGCAGGCCGGGGATGCTCACGATTTCGTAGTCGGAAGCTTCCTCGGAAATGGCCTTGCCGAACTTCACCTTCAGCTGCTCGGCCTGGTTTTGCATCACCAGGCAGCCCTGCTTGATATCGGAAGTCACGATGTTGCCGCCGAAGGGCAGTACCGCGGCATGCCGAATAATACCATCCTTGAAAATGGCCAGGTCGGTGGTACCGCCGCCGATGTCAATCAGCGCCACGCCGGCTTCCTTCTCCTCCTCGCTCAGCACCGACATGCTCGAGGCCAGCGGCTCCAGGATCAGGTTGTCGATTTCCAGGCCCGCCTTGGTGACGCACTTGTTGATGTTGTTGATAGCCGTGCTCTGGGCCGTGATGATGTGGAAGTTGCCTTCCAGCCGCACGCCCGACATGCCCACCGGATCCAGAATGCCTTCCTCGTAGTCCACCTTGTAGTCCTGGGGCATGACGTGAATGATTTCCGAGCCGGGCGGGGTCACCAGCCGGTACATATCGTTGGTGAGGCGGTTTACGTCGTCGACAGTGATTTCCGTCTCGGCCGAGTTGCGGGTGATGCTGCCGTTGTGCTGCAGGCTCTTGATGTGCTGGCCGGCAATACCCACGTTGACCACGCCGATGTTGATGCCCGACTGCTCTTCCGCCTGCCGAATGGCCTTCTTGATGGCATCCACGGTTTTGTCGATGTTCGACACGATACCGCGCACCACGCCCTCCGACACGGCTTTGCCCATCCCAAGGATTTCGAGCTTGCCGAATTCGTTCTTGCGGCCAACGAGCACGCAGATTTTGGTGGTACCAATGTCGAGGCCGACTACAATCTTATCGTTTTGCATGGGGAGGGAAGAGCGAGAGTGGCGGTAGGGTGCAAGGTGATATAAAGGCAAAAAACGCTGTTTTTAAGCGTTTAAACAAGGGTTGAGTCATTCACAGATAATCTGGTCTTTAAACTCCACGTTGACGCGGTGATACGTGTCCCAACCCAAGGCAGGCGGTATTTGACGGTAAAATACCATTAGTTTGGCGAATTTTTCTGAAATATTCTCAGGAAGTCCAAATTCTATGCGCTGGTCTCCCACCTGCTGGGTGAAGGAAACCTTGCCATTGGGCCCCACGAAGACCTCCGCCACCTGGGCCCGCCAGAAGGGGTGCTCATCAATGTAACGCAACATTTCGAGGTAGCGCTGGCCGGTGGAATCCTGAAAAAAACCCGCCTTCAACGGAGCCCCGCCGAGGCGGGAAATCGGCACTACGCGAGCCGTAAACAGCGGCGACAGCGGCAGCTTGTGGCCATCGGCATCGAGGTAGCTGTCGAGGCGGGTGTCGGCGTGGGTGAGGCGGGCAATGGGACGATTCTGGCGCACGTCGGCGTGCAGGTTGCCGGCCAGGTCGCGGTACACTTGAGCGTCCTTGACGAAGCTGTGGGCCTTGAGGCGGGCCTCCAGGGACTTCAGATTCAGGTCCTCGGGCCGGGCGCCTTCCAGGCGCTGGTTGCCGTTGCGGGTGAGCAGCTGGGTTACTTCCCGCTCACTGATGAAGAAGTTGTTGAACTCGTTGCTGATGTTGACGATGACGCTGCCCACGGGTCGGCTAGCCTGCCGCACGCCGGCAAACACGGCCAACCCCGAGAGTAGCACCAGACATCCGGTGGCGAAAATCAGGTTATTTACTTTACGCTTCAGCTCCATTCCAACGAATATCTAGAATATTCTTTAAACGAGATACTAACTGGTCGATGTCGCCGGCGCCCACAGTGGCCAGCACGTCGAAATCCGAGTCCGTTTCGGCGGCAGCCAGCACCTGGGCCTTGGTTTGCAGCGACTTGCGCGGGGCCGTTATCCGGGACAAAATCAGGTCGGAAGTCACGCCGGGCATGGGCAACTCCCGGGCCGGGTAGATGTCCAGCATCACCACCTCGTCGGCCAGACTCAGGCTCTGGGCAAAGCCCTCGGCAAAGTCGCGGGTGCGGGAAAACAGGTGGGGCTGAAACACGACTTTGAGTCGTTTGCCGGGGTACAGCGCCCGCAAAGACCGCAGGAAAGCCTCGATTTCGCGCGGGTGGTGGGCATAATCATCCACGTACACTTTCTCCCCGGCCGTCACGATAAACTCAAACCGCCGCTTCACGCCCCGGTAGGCCGCCACGGCTGCCCGCAGGGCTGGCTCCCCCACCCCTTCGAGGCGGGCCACGCAGCAGGCGGCCAGCATGTTTTCCACGTTATGAAAGCCGGGCACGGCCAGCTCCAGCCCCGCCACCGTGCCCTGGGGCCCGTGCAGGTCGAAGCGAAACTGGTGGCCCTGGGCGCTGATCTGGTCGGCGTACAGCTCGGGGCCCTGCTCGGGCGAGAGGCCATAGCGGATAACGCGCACCCCGGCCGGCACGGCGGCGGCCACGCTCTGGTCGGCGGTGTGGTTGAGAATCAGCGTGCCGCCGGGCTTGATCTGGCCCACAAACTGCCGGAACGACTCCACCAGGGCTTCTTTGTCGCCGTAGATATCCAGGTGGTCGGCGTCGGTGCTCGTGACGATGGCAATATCCGGGTACAGAGTCAGAAACGACCGGTCGTACTCGTCGGCCTCCACCACCACCGGAACCGCTTCCGCGACCGTGTCGCCGGTCGTTGGGGGCAGCAGCAGGTTGGAGCCCAAGTTGACGCTGATGCCACCCAGAAAGGCGGCGCAGGGCACGCCCGCGTGGTGCAGCAGGTGGGCCACCATGCTGCTGGTGGTGGTTTTGCCGTGGGTGCCGGCCACCGCAATGGTGGGCCGCCCGGCCGTGAGCAAGCCCAGCACCTGGCTGCGCTTGCGAATGTCGTAGCCCTGCTCCCGCAGCCAGGCCCACTCCTGGTGGTCCTTGGGAATGGCGGGGGTGAGCACCACCAGCGTCTGCGCCCGGTTTTCGCGCACCGCGGCCGGAATGCTGTTCACCGCGTCGTCGTAGTGAATCACGATGCCCTCGGCCGTCAGGGCCTGAGTCAGGGGCGTCGGGGTTTTGTCGTAGCCGCTCACGCTATGGCCGTTGGCCTGAAACCAGCGCGCCAGGGCCGACATGCCGATGCCGCCGATACCGAGGAAATAGACGTTGGGAAACGCAGCTACGGGATTCACGGAAGAGAATTCTGAATGTTGAATTATGAATTGACGGGCCGGTGGCGGGGCTATTACTGAGGCGGGTCGTTCGAGGCTACTTGATGAGTTTGAGCAGCTCGTCGACGATGGTGGTAGTGGCGTCGGGATGAGCCAGGGCGAGAACGTTTTGGCTTAGCTGCTGCTGGCGGGTCGGGTCGGCGAGCAAAGCCAGGGCGTCGTCGTAGAGCCGGGCCGGGGCTTCGGCATCCGTGACCAGCACGGCCGCGTCGCGGCTGACCAAGGCCTGGGCGTTCTTTGTTTGGTGGTCTTCGGCCACGTTGGGCGAGGGCACCAGGATGCTGGGCTTGCCGGTCAGGCACAGCTCCGACACCGACAGCGCCCCGGCCCGCGACACCACCACGTCGGCGGCGGCGTAGGCTAGGTCCATGCGCTGCACAAACTCCAGGGCCTGCAGACCGGCGGCGCGGAAGGGCGCGGCCTGCTCGGCGGCCTGGGCGTAGTAGGTTTTGCCGGTTTGCCAGAGCAGCTGCACCCCCGCCTCGCGCAGGCGGGGCAGGGCGGCAGCCGTGGCTTCGTTCAGGGTGCGGGCTCCGAGGCTGCCGCCGATAACGAGCAGCACTTTCCGGGCGGGGTCCAGGCCGAAGAACTCCAGCGCCTCCGCCCGGCGGCCGCTGGCAATTTCAGTGCGCACCGGGTTGCCGGTCACGACCAGCTTGTCGGCGGGGAAGAACTTGTCCATGCCCGCGTAGGCTACGCAGATCCGGTCGACGCGGCGGCTGAGCAGCTTGTTGACCAGACCGGCGTAGGAGTTTTGCTCCTGAATCAGGCTCGGAATACCGCGGGAGGTGGCGGCCAGCAGCACCGGGGCCGAGGCGTAGCCGCCCACGCCTACCACCGCGTCGGGGCGGAACTCTTCGAGCAGCTTACCGGCCTTGCGCACCGAGCGGAACACCTTCACGGGAAACAGCAGGTTCTGGGGCGTGAGGCGGCGCTGCAGCCCGGCAATATCGAGGCCGATGATGCGGTAGCCGGCCTCGGGCACCCGGGTCATTTCCATGCGGCCATTGGCGCCCACAAACAGGATTTCCGCCTCCGGCTGGCGGCGGCGCAGCTCGTTGGCAATGGCCACGGCCGGAAAGATGTGCCCGCCCGTGCCCCCGCCACTGATGATGACGCGGTACGGCCGGGGCTCCTGGGTGGCGTTATAAAGAGTTGACTTGGGCACTTCTTGGTGGTGAGATAGTGAACTGGTGAGATGGTGATTTTTAGATTATGGTGGGGGAGGTTTGCGCGGCTTGCGCACCTAAAACGACAACTCACCATTTCACTATCTCACCAGTTCACCGTTAGGCATACGCAGTTTTCTTCGGAATCCGGACCGTATCGGCGGGCTCCCCGGTCATGGGGCGCACTTCCCGCTCCCCGCGGCTCACGGAGAGAATGATGCCGATGCTGATGCCGGTAAAAATCAGGGAGGTGCCGCCCATGCTCAGCAGCGGCAGCGGCAGACCCGTAATTGGCCCCAGACCCACGGCCACGCCCATGTTGACCATGGCCTGCAGCACCAGACTAAAGCTTAGCCCCGCCGAAAGCAGGCCGCCGAAGGCCCCGTAGCTGTTCATCACCGTTTTCAGGCCCCGGTAGAGGAAAGCCAGGTAGAGAAACAGCACGATGACGCCGCCGGCCAGACCGTATTCCTCGATGATAACGGCGTAGATGAAGTCGGAGTACGGGTGGGGCAGAATGTTGCGCTCCGTGCTTTGGCCGGGACCTTTGCCGGTGATGCCGCCGGTAGCAATGGCAATGTAGCTGTGCTCAAGCTGGAAGGGCACGGGCTTGCTCTTGTCGGTGAAGCTTTCCAGGCGCGACTGGGCCGTTTTCAGTCGCTGCCCCGTGGACAGGCCGATGCCGCCCACCACGGCTCCGATGGCCACCATCACGGCCATCTGCTTGAGCGGCACGCGCCCGATAAACATCAGCAGCAGGCAGGTACCGAACAGCAGCAGAGCCGTGGACGTGTTACTCAGAATGATGATGCCGCAGATCAACCCCACCCACAGCATCACGGGCAGCAGGGTGGTGCGGAAGTCCTGCACGTTTTGCTGGCGGCGGCTGAGCATGGAGGCCACGTGGGCAATCAGGGCCAGCTTGGCCAGGTCGGACGGCTGGAAGGTCTGGTTGATAACCGGGATGGTCATCCAGCGCGAGGCCCCGTTGGTTTCGCCGCCGAGCAGGTAGGCAAACAGCAGCAGGGGCACCGACAGCAGCAGCCCGTACAAGGACAGGCGGGAGTAGTAGCGGTAGTCGATGCGGTGAGCCAGCCACATAAAGGCCAGACCGGCCACAATCAGGCCCGAGTGCTTGAACAGGAAGTACTCGGTGTTGCCGCTCATCTTCTTGTAGGCCAGCGTGCCGGTGGCCGAATACACCACGGCAATGCTGATAAGCGAAAACAGAATCACAATGGCCCACAGAATCGGGTCACCCTTCAGGTTTCGTTGCAGCCAGTTTTTGACGATTTCCATGAGCGGCGGCGGTTAGGTTACTTGTTTTCTTCCATCAACTCCTCCACGGCCTGGGCAAACTGCCGGCCGCGGTCCTCGTAGTTTTTGAACAGGTCGAAGGAGGCGCAGCAGGGCGAGAGCAGCACCACGTCGCCGGGCTGGGCCAGGGCGGCGGCCCGGCGCACGGCGTCGGTCATGCTCTGGGTTTCCTCTAGGTGAGGCACCACGCCGCCAAACGAGGCCTTGAGCTTCTCATTGTCCAAGCCCAGGCAGATCAGGGCCTTGGCACGGCTGCGGGCCAGCGGAATCAGGGACGAATAGTCGTTGCCCTTGTCGGTGCCGCCGGCAATCCAGATGATGGGCTGCCTGATGCCGTCGAGGGCGTACCAGGCGGCTTCCACGTTGGTGGCCTTGCTGTCGTTGATAAACTGGGCCCCGTTGATTTCGCCCACGGGCTGCAGGCGGTGGTCGGCGTTGCGGAACGTGCCCAGGCCACTTTCAATTTCCTCGTCGGAGAGCCCCGCCACCCGGGCGCAGAGCACGGCGGCCATGGTGTTCTGGCGGTTGTGCTGCCCAATCAGGGGCGAAGCAGCCACGCTGATTTCCTGGCCGCCCTCGTCGAGGCCGGGCTCGAGGTTGGTGCAGATGCGGTCCTCGGCGGTGTAGTAGGCCGCTAGGTGGTAGTCGGGGCGGTGGTGCAGGCTGAAGGGCAGCTGGTTGGCCTCGCAGAACACGGCCTGAAACTCCTGCTGAATCACCTCGTCGTCGGCGTTGTAGATAAACCACCCGCTGCTGTCCATGCTGCGGGTGATGCGCAGCTTGGCCTGGGCATATTTCTCCAGCGAGTACTCGTAGCGGTCCAGGTGGTCGGGGGTGATGTTGAGCAGCACCCCAATCCAGGGCTGAAACGAATAGGTGTCGTCGAGCTGAAAGCTGCTGAGCTCAATGACGTAGTACTCAAACTTATCCTCAATCACCTGCTCGGCGAGGCTGAAGCCCACGTTGCCGGCCAGGCCCACGCTGTAACCGGCCTGCTTGAGCAGATGGTAGGTAAGCAGTGTGGTGGTGGTTTTGCCGTTGGTGCCCGTAATGCAGATGTGGCGGGCCTTGGTGTAGCGGCCGGCAAACTCGATTTCGGAAATCACCGGAATGCGCTGCTCACGCAGGGCCTGAATCACGGGCGCCGTGGCCGGAATGCCGGGACTTTTCACGACTTCATTAGCGGTCAGCACTTCTTCCAGCGTATGGATGCCTTCCTCGAAGCGGATGCCGGCGGCGGTGAGCTTTTCCTTGTAGATAGGCTGAATCGGGCTGCGGTCCGACACGAACACGTCGAAGCCCTTGGCCTGGGCCAGCAGCGCCGCCCCTACCCCACTTTCCGCCGCGCCGAGAATAACGATTTTAGCCATGAGAGGTTAGAACTTAGTGCTTAGAAGTCAGAACGAAGAAGTGAGAAGGTCAAAAGTCTGGGTTCTACGCTCTGACTTCTGAGTTCTGCATGTTAGCGCAGTTTGAGGGTAACCAGCGTCAGCACGGCCAGCATGATGCCCACAATCCAGAAGCGCGACACGAGTTTGGACTCGTGGTAGCCCAGCTTCTGGTAGTGGTGGTGCAGCGGCGACATGCGGAGCAGGCGGCGGCCCTCGCCGTACTTTTTGCGGGTGTACTTAAAGTAGCCCACCTGCACCATCACCGACAGGTTCTCAATCAGAAACACCCCGCAGAGCACCGGAATCAGCAATTCCTTGCGCACGATGAGAGCCAGCACGGCAATGATGCCGCCGATGGCCAAGGAGCCCGTGTCGCCCATGAAGACCTGGGCCGGGTAGGAGTTGTACCACAAAAAGCCCACGCAGGCCCCCACGAAGGCCGTACAGAAGATTACCAGCTCCCCGGAGTTGGGAATGAACATGATGTCGAGGTAATCGGCCAGAAAGGCGTTGCCGCTCACGAAGCAGAAAATGGCCAGCGTGATGCCGATAATGGCCGAGGTGCCCGCCGCCAAGCCGTCGAGGCCGTCGGTGATGTTGGCCCCGTTGCTGACGGCCGTGATGATGACGATGACAATCGGGATGTAGAGGAAGCTGTAGAGGCCGTTGAAGAACGGGCCGGCGTAGCTGAACAGGTTGCCGTAGTTGAGTTCGTTGTTTTTGGCGAAAGGGATGGTGGTAATCATCAGCTTCACGTCCTGGTACACGCTGCTCGCGTCCACGGCCGAGGTTTCGCCGTTGGGCAGCAGGTACTGGCGCACGGTCACGTCGTTGGAGAAAAACAAGACCCAACCCACGGTGATGCCCAACCCGATCTGGCCCAGCACCTTGAAGCGCCCGCTCAGGCCCTCCTTGTTCTTCTGAAACACCTTAATATAGTCGTCCAGAAAGCCAATCAGGCCGAGCCAGACCGTGCTCAGCAGCATGAGCACAATATAGATGTTGTGGAGCTTGGCAAACAGCAGCACCGGCACCAAGATGGCCAGCAGGATAATCAGGCCGCCCAGGGTGGGGGTGCCCTTCTTCTCCATCTGCCCCTGCAGGCCCAGGTCGCGGATACTCTCGCCCACCTGCTTGCGCTGCAGCACCCGAATCAGACGGGCGCCGAAGAGCTGGGCAATGATGAGGGAGGTGATGACGGCCATGGCCGCCCGGAACGAAATAAACTGAAACACGCCCGCGCCGGGCAGGTGGTAGTGTTTGTCAAGGTAATCGAAGAGGTAATAAAGCATTGCGCGGGGGTTCAGCAGAAGGGGTAGTGGGGAGGCTGGCAAGCTACAAAGGTTCCGCTTTTT
This sequence comes from Hymenobacter persicinus, assembly GCF_004167665.1. Lineage (GTDB taxonomy): Bacteria > Bacteroidota > Bacteroidia > Cytophagales > Hymenobacteraceae > Hymenobacter > Hymenobacter persicinus. The sequence continues at coordinate 12,359 of NZ_SEWE01000019.1, forward strand.
GGGTTGGGGTCAAATGTTGTGTTTTTGCAGATTTTCGAGTAGGCGGCATGCCGAGTGTCGGGGGTCATCGGGCCGGCCAGCCTCCCGGCCGGGGATAACCGGCTAGTCTGGCGGCAGCCCGCGGAATTTGGCGGCGGCGCCCGGGCCGGCGTTTATTTTCATTTTCCCAATAGGTCGAACATTTCCTGCAGGACTTTCCGGTCGTCGAAGTCAGCCTTGACGCCCTGGATTTCCTGGTAGGTTTCGTGCCCCTTGCCCGCCACCAGCACGATGTCGCCGGGTTGGGCCAGGGCCACGGCCGTCTTGATGGCCTCGCGCCGGTCCGGGATGGTGAGCACCTTGCCCAGATCCTGGGCTTGCACGCCGGCCTGCATCTGCTGCAGAATCACAGCAGGGTCCTCGAAGCGGGGGTTGTCGGAGGTCAGCACCACCCGGCTCGAGCCCTGGCAGGCCAGGTTGGCCATGATGGGCCGCTTGGCCGCGTCGCGGTTGCCCCCGCAGCCCACCACGGTAATCACCTGCTGGCTGGGCTGGCGGATGTCGGCAATGGTGTCGAGCACGTTCTCCAGCGCGTCGGGCGTGTGGGCGTAGTCCACGATGCCGGTAACCCGGGTTTTCTGAGCCAGCAGGGGCTCGAAGCGGCCCGGCGCCGACGTCAGGCCCGACAGGATGGTGAGCACCTCGGTAGCATCCTCGCCCAGCAGCACCGCGGCCCCGTACACGGCCAGCAGGTTGTAGGCATTGAACACCCCGATCAGGCGGAACTGGACTTCGCGGCCATCTACTTCGAGGTGCAGGCCGTGTACGGCGTTTTCAATGAGGCGGCCGCGGAAGGTGGCCGGACCGCGCAGGGAGTAGGTTTCGCGGGCGGCGGCCGTGTTTTGCAGCATCACCGGGCCGCGCTTGTCATCGGCGTTGGTCAGGGCAAACGCCTTTTTGCCCAGCGCGTCGAAAAAGCCCTTCTTAGCCTTCAGGTAGTTATCGAAGGTGCCGTGGTAGTCGAGGTGGTCGTGGGTGAGGTTGGTAAATACCCCGCCCGCAAACTGCAGGCCCGTGACGCGGTGTTGAACCACGGCGTGGGAGCTGACCTCCATAAAGGTATGGGTGCAGCCGGCCTGCACCATCCGGGCCAGCAGCTCGTTGAGGCGGATGGCGTCGGGCGTGGTGTGAGTAGCGGGAATAACCTGCTCATCAATCTGGTTCTGCACCGTACTCAGCAGCCCCACGTGGTAGCCCAGCTCCCGAAACAGCTTGTGCAGCAGCGTGGCGCAGGTGGTTTTGCCGTTGGTACCCGTGATGCCGACTAGCTTGAGCTGCCGCGACGGGTGCCCGTAGAAGGTGGCGGCCATGCGGGCCATGGCCTCGGCGCTGTCGGCTACCTGTATATATAGAGTGTCGGCGTTCAACTCGGCGGGCACCTGCTCGCACACCACGGCGGCGGCACCCTGCTCCACGGCTTTGGCAATAAACTGGTGGCCGTCGGTCTGGGCCCCGCGCAATGCGAAGAACACCGTGCCGGGACCAGCCTGCCGCGAGTCCAGCGTGAGGGCCTGGATAAGCGGCTCAGCCGAGCCGAGCTGCTGCCGCACCGTGACGTCGGTGAGCAGGGCGGCAAGAGAATGCGCAGGGGAAGAAGCAGCGTGGGTCAAGGCAAAATCAATCAGAAACGGAACATTCGAAGGCTTACCCGCGGCTTACGGGCGGGGCCTGGGGCTTGGCAACGCGCTTGGGCGTCTGCTGGGTCAGCGGCTTGGACTGGGGCTTCACCAGCTTCAGGGGCTGAGGCTTGGCCTGGGTGGGGTCGGCTTCCACGGGGGTGATGAGCTTGTTCTCGGCCAGCTTGGTCGAGGCCGGCATGGCTACCGGCGCGGGCGCGGCGGGCCGGGTGCCAATGGCATCGAGCTCCAGCACGACCACGGCCCCGCGACGGATGGCGCTGCCGGCTTCCACCGACTGCTGCCGGACGCGGCCATTGCCCTGGGCCCGCACCCGCAGCCCCCGGTTTTCGAGCAAAAACAGCGCGTCGCGCAGGGTCAGGCCCGTCACGTCGGGTACGCGGCCGGGGCGCACGGCCACCGGCTGCCACTCCAGCGCCTTTTGGTTGGAGTCGTTGGCCGCGGCCCGCACCCAGTCGTCGCCGGAAGCCTGGCTCTGGCTCGTGACGCCCATTTTCTGGCACACTAGGCTCAACTCATCTTGCAAACCGGCCCGCACCGAGGGCACGCGCGACTTGTTCAGCGGAGCCCGGGCCAGCAGGGGGCGCTGGCTGGCGTTGTCGCGGGCCATGGCTTTGTCAGCCACCTCCCGGAAAATCGGCGCGGCCGTCTGGGCCCCCGACCAGTTGGCCCCAATCGGTGAGTCGACCACCACAATGCAGCTGTACTTGGGCTTGTTGGCGGGGAAATAGCCGCAGAAGCTGGTCGAGTACATCTTGGTGTAGCGACCATTCTTGAACTTCCAAGCCGTGCCGGTTTTGCCCGCAATCGGGTAGTCGGGCGTCTTGATGGCCTTGGCCGTCCCCTCTTCCACCACCCCTTCGAGCATCTTGCGCAGCTTGGCCAGCGTGGCGTCGGAGCAGATTTTGGGAATCAGCACCGTGGGCTCAAACTGCTCGATCACCTTGTCGGCCTGCCGGATTTCCTTGACAATCATGGGCTGCACCTTGGTGCCGTTGTTGGCAATGGCGTTGTAGAAAGCCAGGGTCTGGAGCGGGGCCAGCTTAAGCTCGTAGCCAATGCACATGGTGCTGAGCGAGGTCCGGCTCCAGGAGCGGTCCGTGGGGTCTTTCACGTACGGGCGGGCCTCGCCGGCCATCTGGAAGCCCAGCGGCTTATCGAGTCCGAATTCCTTGAGGTATTTGGCGTACTTCTCGGGCTTGGTACTGAAATGGTCGTTGATGAGCTTGGCCACCCCGATATTGGACGAATTCTCAATCACCTGCTTCACCGACAGGCGCCCATAGGCGTGGGTGTCGGTTTTGACGGCCCCGGCAATGCGCATCGAGCCGGTGCGGCCGGTGTTGACGGTGTCGTCGAGGGAAATTTCGGGAAACTCCTCCATCAGTGCCATCATCGAGGCCAGCTTGAAGGTCGAACCCGGCTCGGTCCGGCCCTGGTCGGCAATGGCGTAGTTGTAATCTTCGCGGTACACGCCGTCGGCCACTTTGCCCAGGTTGGCCACGGCCTTGATTTCACCGGTCTGCACTTCCATCAGAATCACGCAGCCGTAGGCGGCGCGGTTGGCTACGAGCGACTTGAGCAGGGCGTTTTCGGCCACGTCCTGCAGGTTGATGTCGAGGGTGGTCTTGACGTCGAAGCCCGGCTGGGGCTTGATTTCGGTGCCGTCGTAGATGGGCTTGTTGCCGCCGGGCAGGCGCTCAAACAGGGCTTCCCCGTCTTTGCCGGCCAGGTGGCGGTTGTAGGTGAACTCCAGACCCGCGCCGTTCTTGTCCTCGTTGAGGAAGCCGATGGTGCGCTGAGCCAGGCCGCCGAAGGGCCGGAAGCGCTTGTCAACCTTTTCGAAGATGACGCCGCCCTTGTTCTTGCCCCCGCGGAAAATCGGCCACTGCGACAACTCCTTTTTCTGCTGGTAGTTGATCTGCCGGGAGTTCAGGCGCACGTAGCGCACGGCCGGCTTGGCGTTGTGGGCATTCTTGATCTTGCGCAGGTATTCCTGCGGGCTGCGGTCACCGAAAAAGCGCGAGAGCAGCAGCGCCAGCGAGTCGGCGCCGGCCCGAAAGTTCTTCTCGTCGACCACGCTCGGGTCCCAGGCGACCCGGTAAAATGGCAGGGACGTGGCCATGATGCTGCCGTTGTCGGAGAGCAGCATGCCGCGGGTGGCAAATACGGGCTGGTACACCACGCGGCGCTCCTGCTCCAGAGCTTTCCAGCGGGCACCCTCGCTGAACTGAATGCGCGAGACTTTCCAGACGATGGCAAACGAAAACAGGCAGACGCCCAGAAACGCCAGCCGAACGCGGGTAACAATGGATTTTTTAACGCTTCCTTTCATGACGGGACTGATTGGAAGTTGAGTTGGCTTTTTTGGCCGCCGGCCGGGCCGGGGTCGTTTTTTTCTTTTTAGCGGTTGCCTTCGGCTTCACCGGGGCGGCATGCGAAGCTCCCAGCGTGTGGACGGGGCGCTCCGGCATCAGGGCCCGCACCGAGTCGGCGGTGGCGGCCGAGTCGCGGGCGGCCTGGGCGGCCAGGGAGTCGGCGTTGAGCACCGGAATCATGTCCAGCTCGGCCTCGTCGAGGCGGCCGGCGGGCACGGTGATACGAAACGGCGGCGAGGAGCTTTCCACCAGCCCATAGGCGGCCACTTTGCGGGCTACCTCGCTTTGCTTGCTGGCTTCCATGTAGTCCGACTTCAGGGTGGTGTAGTCGGCGCGCAGGTCCTCGGTTTCCAGGCGCAGCTTTTGGATGCTGCGGTTCATGCGGTTGCCCCAGTGGGTGTTGCCGATATAAATCAGCGTCAGGCTCATGATGAACAGCACGTGGGGCAGATAGCGCACGGGCAGCCCTTCGCGAAACAGGTCGTCCATGCGCGTGAAGCGCTCCAGTACCGTAAATACGCTCCAGGCGCTGCGCTTAGCGGCTTTCGGCGGTTTGGGCGCCCGCACCTTGGGCTCCGGCAGCGGCTCGGGCTCGGGTACAAACGCGGGCTCCTCGGGCAGCGGCGGGGCTACTTCCCGGGGCACATTGGCCCGGGGCGGCGCGGCAACGGTGGGTTTGGGGGAGTTGATAGCCATGCTCAGTTCTTGATTGCAATGCGCAGCTTGGCCGAGCGGGCCCGGCTGTTGAGCGCCACCTCGTTGGCCGAGGCCTCCACGGGCTTGCGCGTGAGCACGTCGAAAGGCTGATGGGTGTGCCCAAACAGGTCTTTTTCCGCTTCTCCAAAGAATTTCCCCTTCGCCATAAAGTTCTTCACCAGCCGGTCTTCCAGCGAGTGGTACGACATGACCACCAGCCGGCCGCCCGGCCGCAATACCTGTGCCGTTTGCTCGAGCATTTGCTGCAAGGCGGCCATTTCATCGTTGACCTCGATGCGCAGGGCCTGGAATACCTGGGCTAAGTACTTGTTTTCCTTGCCCCTGGGCATGCAGCTCTGCATGGCTTTTTTCAGCTCCCCAATTGTCTGAATGTTCTGCCCGCGCCGGGCCGTGGCCAGGGTGTTAGCCAGGGTCCGGGCGTTGGTGACCTCCCCGTACATGCCGAAGATGCGGTGCAGGTCGGCCGCGGGATAGTCGTTCACGATGTCGGCGGCCGTGCGGGGGCCGGCAGGGTCCATGCGCATGTCCAGGGGGCCGTCGAAGCGAGTGCTGAAGCCGCGCTCCGGGGTATCAAACTGATGCGACGACACGCCCAGGTCGGCCAGCAGGCCATCCACGGGCAGGGCGCCGTGCCAGGCCAACTCGTCGTGCAGGTCGCGGAAGTTGGCCCGAATGAAGGTGAATTGGGGCCGGGCCAGCTGGGCGGCCTCGGCCTCGGCGTCGGCGTCCTGGTCGAAGCTGTAGAGGTGGCCGGTGGTGAGGCGCTCCAGCATCCGGGCCGAGTGGCCGCCGCCGCCGAAAGTGACGTCGACGTAGCGGCCGTCGGGGCGCAGGTCCAGCGCCTCGAGGCATTCGGCCAGCATCACGGGCCGGTGGTAGGCGGTATCGTTGGGCAGCTCGGCACTCATGCGGCAAGGGGGCCGCCGAGGGGCGGGGTTTCGGTGGTCAAAAATTTCTGCGCCAGCTTCGAGAAACTCTGCTGGTCTTTGATGAGGAACTCCTCGTACTTCTCCGGCTCCCAGATTTCGCAGCGGTTGCCTAGGCCCACGATGATGGCCTCCTTCTCGATGCCGGAGTAGCGCAGCATGGTGCGGGGCAGCATAAAGCGCCCGATGTTGTCGAGCTCCACTTCGGTCATGCCCCGGAAGAAGTTGCGCTGAAACTGCCGGTACTCCTCGTTGAACTCGTCGAGCGCCATCACCTTGTCGTGAATCACGCGCCACGACTCGCGCGGGTACAGCACCAGGCAGGGCTCGAAGCCCCGCACCAGCACGAGCTGGTTGCCCGAAGCTTCCGGCAGGTTGGCCTTCACTTTGGCGGGCAGCACCAGACGCCCTTTCGGGTCCAGCTTGCACTCATATTCGCCGGAGAGAAGGTTCATGGAAAAGGGCTGCGAGCGAAGCTCAGGGTAGGGATAATAGCAAAAGTACGCAATGCCCCCGAAAAGGCAACCACGATTTACCATTTTCTACCACTACCTAAAAACCCCGTTTGCAGCTCCCTAGAGCGGATTTACTGCCGCTGCTTCCCTTGCACACTCCGGCCCGGGGTAAAAGGTGGTACTATTCTAAATCTGCTTTGTCAAAATGGCAGACTGTGATTTAGCGGTGCTTTCTGCCCGCCCGGCGCTACCCCACCCCGGCCCCAGGCAACCCTGGGTCGGCCCAGGCCGAGTCTGGCAGGACGGCCCCGCATTGTGCACCGGCGCTTCAAGATTCTATACCCAAAACTACCGGTTGCGCCCCTATCTTTGTCCCTGTGAAGCGTCCCATTCTGCACCGGCTGTTCAGCGCCTTTTTGGCCCTGCTGGTCCTGACCTCCTCGGTCGGGCTGGCGGTGCAACAGCATACCTGCCGCAGCAGCGGACACTCCACGGCGGCCGTCATCTTCTCGACGCCCCACCACGGCTGCCCCGCGCCTACGGCAGCCACCCACGACACCAAAGCCCAAGTCAAGGCTGCCTGCTGCGACTTCAGCGCCCACTTCCACAAGCTCGATGCCTCCGCTTCGGACGTAAGCTGGGCCAAGCACTTGGCGCCCGCCTTCGTGGCCGTACTGCCCGGGCCGGCGCTGGGCTGGCAGCCGCTGGGGACGGCCCGGCTGCTGGCCCAGGCCCCCGCGTGGCAGGCTTCGGACTCTTCGCCCCCACCCCGCGGGGGCCGCACCCTGCTGGCCTTCGTGTGCACGCTGGTCGTGTAGAACTGTGACCAATCCGCCCCGCGCGGATTGGGCCGTCATGGCTCCGTTTTTTCGGACACTTTTCTTAACTTCCTCACCGCATGCACCTTTCCATCGGGCGCCGCCTTATCTGCCTGCTCGGCCTGAGCAGCCTGGGTCCGGCAGCCCTTGCCCAAACCGACCTTATTGCGCCCGTCCGCGGGCAGGTAACCGACGCGGCCGCCGCCACGCCCGTACCCGGCGCCGTGGTGCGCTGGCTGCAAAGCGGCCCCGAGCCGGCCACCACCGACAATGCGGGCACGTTCTCGCTCGTGCGCCCCGCTCGCCCCGAAGCCTCCCAGCTCATCATCAGCGCCCTGGGCTACCGTACCGACACTTTAGTAGTGGCCCCCACGGCCACGGCCTACCTGCGGGTGGCCCTGCGCCGCTCCCAGGAGCTGGGCGAAGTGAAAGTGGAAGGCCGCGCCCTCTCCTACTCGGCTCTCACGCCCACCAACTCCCAGATGATCAGCAGCCGAGACCTGACCAAATCGGCGTGCTGCAACCTGGCCGAAAGCTTTGAAACCAACGCCTCAGTCGAGGTTTCGACCACTGACGCCGTGTCCGGGGCCAAGCAGATTCAGCTCCTGGGCCTCGACGGCGCCTACTCCCTGCTCACCGTCGACAACCTGCCCGCCCTGCGGGGCCTGAGCACGCCCTACCGGCTGAGCTACCTGGCCGGCCCCTGGATTGAGAGCATCGACATCATCAAGGGCATGGGCTCGGTGGTGAACGGCTACGAAAGCATCACCGGGCAGGTCAACGTGCGCCTCAAGGAACCCGAGAAGGCCGAGCAGCTGCTGTTCAACGCCTACGGCAACGACCTGGGTAAATTCGACCTCAACCTAAACCTGGCCCGGCCTCTGAGCAAAAAAGTCAGCACGGCCCTGCTGCTGCACACCGACCACCTCGGCCGCCGCGTCGACCGCAACCACGACGGCTTCCTGGATCTGCCCCTGGCCACCCAGTACAACCTGTTCAACAAGTGGAAGTACAAGTCCGGGACGGGCATCGTGAGCGAGGTGGCCCTGGGCGCCCTGCGCGAAACCCGGCAGGGCGGGCAGGTAGCCTTCCGCGAGGGCGCCGTGGGCAGCACCGACTACGGCACGGGCAGCACCACCAACCGCTACACGGGCTACGCCAAAACCTCCTACACCTGGCCGGGCCGCCCCTACCAGAGCCTGGGTTTGCTGCTCTCGGCCACCGACCACCGCTTCGACTCCTACTACGGACGGCGCACCTACGACGGCACCCAGCGCACGGGTTTGGCCACGCTGTTGTTTCAAAGCATCATCGGCACCACGGCCCACACCTACCGCGCCGGTTTGAGCTACCTGCACGACGACTACCGCGAAGTCTACAAAACTGGTTTCGTGTACGCCATTGAAACTCCGGAGGAGCGCTACCAGCGCGAGCACCGCAACCGCCTGGAACGGGTGCCGGGCGCTTTTGCCGAGTACACCTACCAGAACGCCCATAACCTGACCGTCGTGACCGGGCTGCGCCTGGACCGCCACAACCTCTACGGCTGGTTTCTGACGCCCCGGCTCAATGTGAAGTATGACGTCACGGCCAACACCGTGCTGCGCCTGGCCGCCGGCCGGGGGCAGCGCACGGCCAACCCTCTGGCCGAAAACACCGGCATGCTGGTCAGCTCCCGCGAGTTTGTAGTGGCCGACAACCTGCAGCCCGAGCGAGCCTGGAACGCGGGCGGCAGCTTCACACAATACTTTAAGGTGGCAGGCCACCCGGCCACGTTCGTGGCCGACTACTACCACACCGAGTTTCAGAACCAAGTGGTAGCCGACCCCTACTCGGCCACTTCCCTGCTGCTGATTGGCAACCTCGAGCCCGGGGGCCGCTCTTACTCGCGCAGCTTCCAGGCCGAAGTGCAGGTGGAGCCGCTGAAAGGCTTGCAAGCCAAGGCAGCGTACAAGTTTCTCGACGTGCGCACCACCTACGACGGCCAGCTGCTGCCCAAGGTGCTCGTGCCCCGGCACCGGCTGTTTGCCAACCTGGGCTACGCCACGGCCTTCGACAAGTGGCGCTTCGACCTGACGGGGCAGTGGTTTGGGCGCCGCCCCCTGGCGCACGCGCCCGGCAGCACCGACCACCAGCACGGGCCCGGGGTAGCCACGGTCTTGCCCTACACGCCCCGCTACGCCTCGTTCAATGCCCAGGTAACCCGGGCCTTCAAGCGCTGGGAAGTGTATGCCGGAGCCGAGAACTTCACCAACTACCGCCAGCGCAACCCTATCATCGGAGCTACCGACCCGTTTGGGCCTAATTTCGACGCGGCAATGGTGTGGGGACCAGTATTTGGCCGCCTCACCTACGCGGGGCTCCGCTTCCGCCTCGAGTAGCCCGGAATCTTCCGGCAAACTCTTTGTTGTGCTTACACGCGGGTGCTACCCCGCTTTTCTTGTCTTCACTTTCCTTCTTTGTTATGCAGTTTTTGAAAACTCTGTTCCTCGCGCTGCTGATTGCCGGTCCGGCCTTTGCTGCCCAGGCGCAAACCAAGACTAAAGTCAAAACCCAGGGCGCGGCTGCTACCGAGCAGGTTCAGCTCAAAACCTCGGCCGTGTGCGACATGTGCAAGGCCCGCCTGGAAAAAGCGCTGGCCTACGAAAAAGGCGTGCAGGAAGCCCACCTCGACGTGGCCAGCCAGGTACTCACCGTTTCTTACCGGCCCGATAAGACCTCGCCGACAGCCCTGCGCACGGCCGTGCAGCGCACCGGCTACGACGCCGACAGCCAGCCCGCCGAGCCCCGCGCCTACGACCGGCTGCCCGACTGCTGCAAGAAAACCAACGCCGTGCACGGCGACGGCACCAAGTAGCAGATAAGTTCTTAGCCCATAAAAAAAAGCGTTCCGTAACCTACGGGGCGCTTTTTTTATGCAAGTATCCGCCCGCACTACCTCAGGCCTGGGCGGTGCGGCTGAGCTGCACGTCAAACTCCAGCACGGCGCTGAAGGCCAGGGGCTGACTGAGGCGGCGGCGGTTGGTGCCCGATATTTCCAGCGTAAACCAATCGGTGCGCAGGTAGTCGAGCAGGTTAGGGCGCCCCTGCACCTCCATTTCAATGTGGGTGGCGTGCACGGTGCGGTTCGTAAAGGAGGCCACGGCAATTTTGCGGCTGTTGGCCGTCAGAAAGCAGGTACCGCTTTCCAGCGCCGCCAGCGTGGAGGTGCCGCGGCCAATGGCGTGGCCCGGCTCGGGCTGCCAGGTCAGGCGGGCCGCCCGCAGCGTGACGGCCGTCACGCCGGGCCCCGTGAGTGAGGTCAGGCAGGGCAGCGTATTGGGCAGGATGGCCTCGCAGAGGTAAATCAGGTCCATGCCCGGGTCGATGCGCAGGTTGATAGCCCGGGAATTGAGCCCAAACGCGGAACGCAGGGAGCGGCGCAGGCTCTCCTGGTTAGCAATGGTAAGGTCGACGCCCAGCACCACGGGCGGGGGAGCCGCCATAACGCCGGAAAAGCGGGTGTTCATAGCCAGAAAGTCAAGTGCAGGTCAGGAAGGAGCAGAAAGCAGAGCGGAAATGAAGCCGCAGAAAAGATGGGCACCAAGTTTGCGCCCACTACGCACGAGTCAGAAAGGGCGAGTCTGGAATAAGATACGAAAGCTGCTGGCGGTAAGCGTTTAAAGTAGAGCAACACGGTTCAGAAGTAGACCGAAACCACGATTTGTGTCGGCCAAAATTATTTTCCTCCTATAAATTAATACTACAAATCAATTTTGGTTTCTTTATATTCACCCCGACCCACCTGATAGCTTCCCTACGATGAAGATTTCCTGTCTGCTGCTCGATGATGATCCACTGGTGCTGGACCTGCTCCAGGCCTACGTAGCCATGACGGATATCTTGGACGTGAAAGCCGTGTTTAATGACCCGCTGGAAGCGCACCGCTATCTGCTCAACAACGACGTGCAGGTGCTTTTCTCCGACGTAACCATGCCTCATCTGAGCGGCCTGGACCTGGTTCGGTCGCTGCAGCAGCCCCCGCTGGTGGTGCTGATGACTTCGTACCCGCAGTACGCCATGGAGGGCTTCAACCTGGACGTCATCGACTTTTTGCTCAAGCCCATTTCCCTCGACCGGTTTCTGAAGGCCGTCAATAAAGTGGCCAGCATCCTGCGCACGAGCCAGCCCAACGGGGACGAAAGCCACGACGTGCTGTCGGGCTGGGGCTCGTTCTTCATCCGCACCGACGCGCAGTTTGTGCGCCTGCACTACCGCGAAGTGCTTTACATCGAGGCCCTGAAGGACTTCACCAAGATTAATACCGCCGATGGGCGCACTCACCTCACGCTGGTGAACCTGAAAAACCTGGAGGAGCAACTACCCCCGGGTCTGTTTGTGCGCACCCACCGTTCTTACCTCGTCAATGCGGCCCAGATTGAGGCCGTCAGCACCCTGGAAGTGCGGGTGGGCGGCCATGCTCTGCCCCTGGGGCAAACGTACCGGGAGCGGGTGACGGAGCGCATCGTAAACCGTTCCCTTATTCGGCGTCAACAGCACTAGGTGCTCCAGCTAGCTGCAGCATCGGCCGGGGCGTGGCTTCCGCCTGAGCGGCCAGCAGCGTGAAGCGGAAGGTCGTGCCCACCCCCGGCTGGCTTTCGAAGTAGATCCGGCCGCCGTTGCGCTCCACAAAATCCTTGCACAGCTGCAAGCCCAGGCCCGTGCCCCGCTCCCGGGCCGTGCCCAGGGTGGAATACGGCCCACCCAGCCCAAACACCTTGGCGTGGTCGGCGGCGGCAATGCCCACGCCGGTATCGGCCACGGCTACCTCCCACCACTTGCCCTGCCGCGCCGCCGATACGGTTACGGTGCCGCCGTCGGGCGTAAACTTGATGGCATTGCTGATCAGGTTTCGCACAATCAACCGGGTCATGTTTAGGTCGGCGCTGGCCGTGGTGGGCACAGGTATCTGATTGAGCAGCAAAATCGTTTTACGCTCGGCGTCGCCCAGCAGCAGGGCCAGCGCCTCTTCCACTACCGTATCCAGCCGCAGCGCCTCGGGGTGCACGCTACTGCCTCGCATCTGCGCTGCCGACCAATTCAGCAGGTTGTCGAGTAGGCGCAGGGTGCTGTCGAGGCCGCGCGAGAGGCGGCTGGAGTGCGCAGCTAGGCGCTCAGGCGGCAGCTTACCCATATTCAGCAGCGTCAGCAACGAATACAGGGAGCTGAGCGGACTGCGCAGATCGTGCGAAATCACCGAAAACAGAGTGTCCTTGGTGTTATTGAGGTGAGCCAGTTGCTCTTTTTGCCGGCTGATGGCGGCATTTTTCCGCTGCAGGAGCCGGTTGATGCGGGCTTGCTGCCGCCGGCTCCAGTACAAGCCCGCCGCTAGTGCCAGCAGCAGCAGAATACCCACGCCCAGTACGTTGCGCACCAGCATCTGGCGCTGTAGGTTGGCCCGCTGTAACTGTCGGTCCTTGGTAAGCAGTTGGATAGCCCGCTCCTTTTTTTCCGTTTCGTAGCGCGTCTGCATCTCAGCCACTTGGGCGGCCCGCTCTTCAGCAAACACGGTATCCTGCAAACCAGCGTAGCGCGTCAGCGCCGCTAAAGACTGCGCGTAGCGGCCCTGGCCCCGATACAGGTCGGCCAGCTGGTGGTACAGGGAGCTTAGTAACGCTTTGGAGGCGCTGCGCCGGGCCAGCGGCAGGGCTTTTTGCAACAGCTGTTCCGCCGCCGTTACCTGGCCGGTGGTCAATTGGGTAGCGGCCAGCCGCTGGAGCAGCTCGACCTGTATTTCGGGTGCCGCGCGGGGCTGCAGGTGTTCCAGCGCCTGCTCATAGAAACGAAGCGCCAGTTCCTGGTTGCCCACGGCTTGGTATACCCCACCCATTCCCGCCAACGCCTCCCGAATACGCGTGCTGTCGTGCTGCTGCTGGCCGTGCCGGAGCGCCTGCCGCAGATAATACAGCGCCCGGCTGTACTGCCGCTGCTCCCGGTGGGCCAGCCCCACGGAAGTCAGGACGCGGGCGGCGGAAGCGGGCTGGGCCAAGCTTTGCCAGGTCGCTAAGGCCCGCACGTAGCTGCTCAGGGCCCGGGGCCATTTCTGCTGGGCCCCGTAAAGCTGCCCAAGGTCTTCGTACACGCCGGCAATGCCCGGCGTGTGGTGCAGGCGCGCAAATCCGGCCAGCGCGCGCGTGTAGGTCAGGCGGGCCTGACTCGTGTCGCCCTGCAGGTATTGCCCGCGCCCCAGATGCCGCAGCGCTTCCGCTTGGCCTAGTGGGTTGCGCTGCACGTGGTAAAGGCTCTCTGCTACTTCAAAATGGCGCACAGCCTGCTCAAAACGGCGGCTGCGCTCCTGCGCCAGGCCCTGGGTCACGTGTGCCGCGGCACTTGCGCCCCGGGGTTCCGACTCGGCGTTGCCCCGTGTTGGATGGCTGACAAGCACCAGTATTACTACGCCTAGTTTCAGCGCAGAATAGCAACATTGGCTTCCCGACTCCGTCAACAACCATCTCATAACAAGACTTTTAACAGAGTTTCTTCCTGAGCTCCCGTCTAACCAGGTACTATCTACTGCCCCTTAGTATTCAATGTAATATATATACAATCCACGGCTAAAAATTAGGGCCGTCTAAAAAAAGTGGGTAGCGGACCACAGCCGAGCTAAGGCACCAGTTGCTCAGGCTGACCGCTTAGGTTCTACTGTCCGGCAGCTTCTTTGGCCCGCCACAGCCGCCACCAGGGCAGGTAGGGCTGGTCGTGGTGCTCATAGTGGTAGCCGAAGAAATAGCAACTCACAAATGCCCATAAGTGGTGACGCAGCTGGCTGCGGGACTTGTGCGCATTGTCGGGGGAATGCTCGCCGCGGTGGGGCAGATAGGTCCCGAAAAAAAACAGTTGCAGGGTAGCCAGCACGGCCGGGACCATCCAGAAGGCAATAACGTTGGCCATCGGGAAAGCCAGCTTGAGCAGGTTATACGTCAGGGCCATCAGCCCAATTTGCCACCATGTCACGTAGTTCCAAGCGAAGCGGGCAAACCAGAACAGGAAGCTCGGGTGCCGGCCGTCGTGGAAGTCAGGGTCGGCGGCGGTGCCCACGTGGCGGTGGTGCTGGTGATGCTTGGGCAGCATGCCCGGAAACCAGTTGAAAGCAAACAGCAGGGCCGTGAGCGTGCCCAGTGCGTTATTGAGCCGCACGTTACGACTCACCACGCCGTGCATGGCATCGTGAGCCGTGATAAAGAGGCCGGTGTAGAGGTGAGCCTGCACCAAGACCAGCAGATAGGGCCAGGGCGAAGCCCAGTCGGGGCGGTAGAAAGCCAGTAAAAACGTGAGCAGCGCGGCCCAGGCGCCTAGAATCAACAGGCCCGCGGCTACGCCCCGGTACCCAAGCGGGGCGGGCTTCACCCGACGAACGGGCACGGCAGCAGCGGATGAGGGCGTGATGGTGGAGGGCATAGAAAACCGGGGGCCAGGTAAACAGCCGGCAGCGCCGCAAAATTCACAATTCTCCCGACTCCCGCGGGGTTACAGGGCCAGCAGGGCGTCGCGCACGTTTTCCATCAGCCAGAGCGGGGTGCTGGTGGCCCCGCAGATGCCCACCGACTGGCCGGGCTCAAACCACTCGGCCCGCAGCTCCTCAACCTTGGAAATAAAATGCGTCCGCGGGTTGGTTTCCTTGCAGACCTGGTAGAGCACCTTACCGTTGGAGCTTTTGGTGCCCGACACGAACACAATCTGGTCGAACTGGGCGGAAAAGCGGCGCAGGTCCTTGTCGCGGTTGCTGACCTGGCGGCAGATGGTGTCGTTGGCGTTGAGCTGGTAGCCGCGTTGCTCCAGCTCGCCCTTGATGCGGTAAAAGCTGTCGGTGCTCTTGGTGGTCTGGCTGTAGAGCGTGATGTTGTCAGGCAGTTCGTGGCTGAGCAGCTCGTCCAGGTTTTCAAACACTACCGCGTCGCCGCCGGTCTGGCCGAGCAGGCCGAGCACCTCGGCGTGGCCGTGCTTGCCGTAGATAAAGATCTTATCTTTTTTGTCGTAGCTGCTCTTGATGCGGTTTTGCAGCTTAAGCACCACCGGGCAGGAAGCGTCAATCAGCGTCAGATTGTTTTCCAGGGCCTTCTGGTAGGTGCTCGGCGGCTCCCCGTGGGCCCGGATCAGCACGGCCTCCTCGCGGAGCTGGGCAAACTGCTCGTGACAGATAATGCGCAGCCCGCGGGCCTCCAGGCGCTGCACTTCCTCGTCATTGTGCACAATATCGCCGAGGCAATACAGGTAGCCCTGCTCATCAAGGATGTCCTCCGCCATCTGAATGGCATAAATGACGCCGAAGCAAAAGCCGGAGTTGGGGTCAATACGGACGCTCAGGTGG
The DNA here is from genome assembly GCF_004167665.1 of Hymenobacter persicinus. Taxonomy (GTDB): domain Bacteria; phylum Bacteroidota; class Bacteroidia; order Cytophagales; family Hymenobacteraceae; genus Hymenobacter; species Hymenobacter persicinus. The sequence goes on from NZ_SEWE01000019.1 coordinate 27,676, forward strand.
TGCGGCATAGCTCGGAAACCAGGAAAACAGACAGAATGTTACGGTTAGGCTTCACAAAGGGCAGAAGATACAAAAAGCGGAGTAGATACGGCTCTGAGGGGGCCGCCGGATTACCGTTTACCCGTTTCTGCGCCTGATTCGCTACGCATAAGATTTCTTTTCCATCCGAGGCAGGGCAGCGGGCCCGCCCCGGGGTTTGCGCGCGTACTATCAATACTGCCGACGGACCTTTTTGTTTCACTTTTACCCCCAAAAGGTTAAACAAAAAAAGTCGTGCCGGTGGGCGGCACGACTTTTCTATTCGCTCGAGGCTTCGACTGGCAAAGCGCTCTGTAACACCAGCTACCCCGCAATGCGGGCCAGCTGCTGGGCCTGAGCATCGGTAACGTGGCCGCGCTCAACGAGGAAAGAGCGCACTAAACCGAACGATTCGGCATCGAGGCCCGACTTGGGATGGGACAGCAGGGTTTTGATCAGAAACTGCCGGTCTTCGTCGACGTGCTGGCTCAGGCCCAGAAAGGCGGGCAGGTTGCTTTCCACGCTCAGGCGCAAAAACCGGATTTCGGCGTTGTCGGCGTCCAGCTTCACGGCCTGGTCGAACTGCTTGCTGGCGTTCTGCACGTAGGTGAGCTTGTTGAACATGGACGCGTCGCGGGCCCGGATGGCTTCGGCGGCGGCTTTATAGGCCAGCACCACGGCGTCCTGCTGGGTGTAGGCAGCCATGAGCTGGTGAAACTTCTCCCCGGCCTGCTTGTCGGCGGCGGCGAGCTGGTACTGGCGGCGCAGGTTGGCCGCGGTGTAAGGATTAGCGTCGGACACGAGGGAAAGGAGCGTAAGGAAAAGGATGAAAAGGAGCTTCACAAGGGCAGAATTCGTGGTCAGATAGCCCGCAGGCGGTAACGAAAGTACGAGCCCATGAGCAAAAGCAGCTTGGTGTTGTCGGGCACGCGCACCCGCTCCCCCAAAATTCGGGCCGCGGGCAGCTGGCGGATCTTGTGAAAAAGCTTGAGATAGTACACGTAGGCCAGGTACACGCCCAGCCGCGCGGCCCGCGGCAGCTGCACAATGCCGGCGTAGCCCGCGTCGAAGTCGGCCCGGATGTCGGCCTCAATCTGGCGCTTCACCGCGTCGTCGAACCGCTCGTACTGCACGCCGGGAAAGTACACGCGGCCCCGGTCTTCGTAGTCGGAGCGGATGTCGCGCAGGAAATTCACCTTCTGAAACGCCGCGCCCAGGCGGCGGGCCGGCTCGCGCAGCCGCTCAAACAGGGCCGCGTCGCCCTCGCAGAAGATGCGCAGGCACATGAGCCCCACCACCTCGGCCGAGCCGTAGATGTATTCCTCGTACATGCTCTGGTGGTAGCTGCGGTCTTCGAGGTCCATTTCCATGCTCTTCAGAAAGGCCTCGATAAACTCCCGGTCGATGCCGTAGCGGCGCACCATGAGCTGAAACGAATGCAGCACGGGGTTCAGGCTGAAGCCGGTGGCAAGGGCCTCAGCAGTCTGGCGGCGGAAGTCGGCAAACAGGGCGGCCTTGTCCCGGTCGTGGAAGGTGTCCACAATTTCGTCGGCCCAGCGCACGAAGCCGTACACCGCATACACGGGCAGGTGAAACCGCCGGTCGAGGGTGCGGATACCCAGCGTAAACGACGTGCTGTAGCTTTTGGTGATAAGCTTGCTACACGCCAGGCTGGTTTGATCGAAGAGGGCAACGTGGTCCAAAAGGAGCTATTTAGGTTCAGGAGGGAGAAATCGAAGCAGAAGCTATGTCACTACGAGGCCGGGTAGCTCAGCAGTTTGCCCAAGGTAGTAAGCCGGGCTTTGCTAGCGGCGGGGCCGGCCCTGTTCCTTCTCGACCTCGGCCGCCACTACCTGCCCGGAAATCAGGGAAGGCGGCACGCCGGGGCCGGGCACGGTGAGCTGGCCCGTGAAGTACAAATTACTGACTTTCTTGCTCTTGAGTGTGGGCTTGAGAATCGCCGTTTGCCGCAGCGTGTTGGCCAGCCCGTAGGCGTTGCCCTTGTAGCTGTGGTAGTCGGCCACAAAGTCGCGGTGGGCATAGCTGCGCTTGAACACCACCGCGTCGCGCAGATTTTCGCCCACGTGGCGCTCCAGCCGGTCCATAATCAGGTGGTAATACCGCTCCCGGGTTTCGTCGGGGTCAGCGAGGTCAGGAGCCACGGGCACGAGCAGAAACAGGTTTTCCCCGCCCGCGGACGCCACCGTAGGGTCGGTTTTAGAGGGCGCCGACACGTAAAACAACGGTTTGCTGGGCCACTGAGGTTGTTCGTAAATCTCGTGGGCGTGCAGCTCGAAATCCTCGTCGAAAAACAGGTTGTGGTGCTGGAGCTTGGGCACGCGCTTGTTGAGACCCAAGTAAAACAGCAGCGACGAGGGCGCCATCGTGCGCGAATCCCAGTAGGCCTCGTCGTAGTGCCGCCACTCGGGCTTGAGCAGGTGCTGCTCGGCGTGGTGGTAGTCGGCCCCGGCCACGATGATGTCGGCGGGGCGGAAGCCGGCGGCGGTCTGCACACCGGTGGCGCGGCCGTTTTCCACCCGGATTTCCTGCACCTCTTGTTTGTACTCCAGCGTCACGCCCTGCTCCTGGGCCAGCGCCACCATGCCCTCCACGATTTTGTGCATGCCGCCCCGCGGGTACCAAGTGCCCAGGGCCAGGTCGGCGTAGTTCATGAGTGAGTACAGCGCCGGCGTGTTCTGGGACGTGGCGCCGAGAAACAAAATCGGGAACTCAACCAGCTGCAGCAGCTTGGGGTGCTTGAAAAACTTGCGCACGTGCTTGTGCATGCTCTGCAGGATATCCAGCCGCAGGGCGTCGACGAGCAGGCGGGGGTCGGCAAACTCGAGCAACGAGCGGCCGGGCATATGCACGAATTTGTTGATGCCGACCTCGTACTTATAGGCGGCCTGCCGCAGAAACTCGTCGAGGCGGGCGGCGCTGCCGGGCTCAATGCTTTCGAACAGGCGGCGGATGTCGGCCATCTGGGCCGGAATGTCTACCGCGTCGTTGGCCCCGAAAATCACCTGATAGGATGGGTCGAGCCGCACCAGGTCGTAGTAGTCGGCCACCTTTTTGCCGAAGCGGGCAAAGTACTGCTCAAACACGCCCGGCATCCAGTACCAGCTCGGGCCCATGTCGAAGGTGAAGCCCTCGGCCTTGAAAACCCGCGCCCGGCCGCCCGGTCCTTCGTTCTTTTCCAGGATGGTGACGCGGTAACCGCGTTGGGCCAGGGAAGTAGCGGCCGAAAGGCCGGCAAAGCCGGCGCCGATAACCAGAACGTGGGGAGCAGTAGCGGTGGAAGCCAAGAGGGGAAGACAGAAGTTGGTGGCAAGCTACAAACCCACTCCCGACTTTGTTTTGGCCCGCCGCCAGCAGCAAGCCGCTGCTGCCCGGCGGCTCCCCCCTGCGCAACCAAGTTCAAAGTCTGACAGGGCACAATTCAATTAATTGTATAACAGGTATTTACAAATTAAATTTTCAACTTCTTCAAGTCCGCTTCCCGCGGAAACTGGTATGCACCGGCCGGGAATAGTCTGCACCTTTCCTTCACCAACGGCGCCGCCAACGCGCCGCGGGCCTGGTCTCCTACCCTACCTTGCATGCAACGCCGCCACTTTCTGCACAGTGTTACCCTAGCCGCCGCCTGGACGGCCCTGCGGCCCCTGAGCCCGGCCCGCGCCGCCGCGCCCCCGGATGCCCGGCAGCGCTGGCAGGAGCTGCTCGAATACGCCCGCTGGGCGCCGAGCCCGCACAACGTGCAGCCCTGGAAACTCAAGATTCTTTCTGCTACCCGGGCGCAGGTGTACTACGACCCGACCCGCCTGCTGCGGCACACCGACCCCACTTCCCGCTTTACCATCACCGGCCTGGGCATGTTCGTCGAGTGCCTGCGGGTGGCTGCCGGGCCGCTGGGCTTCACGCTCACGGCCCACCCCGCCCCCGAGCCCCAACTGAACTACGCGGCCACCGACCTGCAGCTGTTTGCCACGCTGGAACTAGCGCCCTCTCCCACCACCGCGCCGGCCACTGACCGGGAGCTGATCCGGCAGCGCAAAACCTCCCGCCTGCACTACGACAGCCGCTTGATTCCAGCCCCCGTGCAGCAGCGGCTCACGGCCGTGGCCGCCGCTTATGGGCACACGCTCACCTTTTCCAGCACCAAGTTTACCGTCGACTTCGTGCTGGACTTGAACCGCAAAACCTTGTTCACCGACCTCGACGACCCGGCTACCCGCACCGAGCTGGCCGGTTGGATCCGGACGACGGACGAGGAGGCTGCGACGAAGAAAGATGGGCTTTGGAGCCATTGCATGGGCTTTTCGGGCCGGCTGATGCACAACTTCTTCTTCCACGCCGAGCGGTTTCGCAGCGCCTGGAAGCGGCGGGTACTGGGGCAGGTGTACAAGCATTCTATGCACGGCACCACCACCGTGGCCTGGCTGCAGGGCCCTTTCGGCCGCCGACCCGACTGGGAGCAGGCCGGGGCTATGCTCCAGCAGCTCTGGCTGGAAATGACCCGGCACAACCTCTACCTGCACCCCTTCGGGTCGGTGATTACCAATGCGGAGGCCTACGCCCAGTTCTGCCGCCACGTCGGCCACTGCGCCGAGTCCGAGCCGCTGTGGCTGCTCGTGCGCCTGGGCTATAGTCAGGAGCCCCCGCGCAGCTTCCGCCTGACTGCCAACGACATACTTTGCTAACGACTTTTCCTATGAAAACCCTCGCCGTTCTCGCTTTCGTGTATGTGCTGCGCCTGTGGCGCAAGGTGCTGGAGCTCGATTTTGCCAGCATGAAGCTGCTGTTTTTGCCCCACATGGAATCCGTGCGTTGGAACATCGGCAAGATGAAGGCCCTGGCCGTGTTCTGGGCCGCCCGCCGCCAAAGCCCGGCCTACCAGCGGTTTTTGCACGACCACCACGCCGGCGCCCCCCGCGTGCACGGCCTGATTCCGGACCTGACCACGCTGCCCGTCATGGACAAGGAAAACTATATTAAGCGCTACTCCATCGGGGCGCGCTGCCTGGGCGGTAGGGTGCCCGACCACGGCATTATCATCGATGAGTCGTCGGGCAGCAGCGGCGTGCCCACCAACTGGGTGCGGGGGCAGGCCGAGCGGCGGGCCAACAAGCGGATGCTCGAATTCGGGCTTTGCCACCTCATCGGGCCGGGTCCATATTTTCTCATCAACGCCTTTGCCCTGGGTCCCTGGGCCACGGGCATCAACATCACCATGGCGCTGGCCGACGTGGCCGTGCTGAAATCCCTGGGTCCCGACGTGCCTAAGATTCTGAACACGCTCCAGTCGTTTGGCCCCGACCAGCAGTACATTATCACCGGCTACCCGCCATTTCTGAAGCTGCTCGTCGATTCGGCGCCCTTCGATTGGCGGCAGTATAACGTGGCCATGATTTACGGGGGCGAGGGCATGAGCGAGGCCATGCGCGACTATCTGCTGGCCAAAGGCGTGCGCCGGGTGTACGGCTCGTTTGGCGCCTCCGACCTGGAGCTGAATATTTCCAGCGAAAACGACTTCACCATTGCCCTGCGCAAAGCCCTACTGTCCCGGCCCGAGCTGGCGGCCCGCTTGGTGAAGTACCCGGGGGCCACGCCGGTGGTGTTCCAGTTCAACCCCGCCGACTTCTACATCGAGGAAACTCCGGCCGGGGAGTTGCTCATCACCCTGTGCCGCCCCTACTACCTGGCGCCCAAAATCCGCTACAACATCCACGACCGAGGCCAGGTAGTGCGGTTTTCGGAGCTGCGGCGCATTCTGGCCGAGTGCGGCCTGACCCCTGACGATATCCTGCCCGGGGCCAGTGAGCTGCCGTTGCTGCTGCACTACGGCCGCGCCGACATGACCGTGTCGTTTTACGGGGCCAACGTGGCGCCCGGCGACTTGCAGGAAGCCCTGATGAGCGTGCCAGCATTGGCCAGTCGGGTGCAGGCCTTCACCATGTTCACGGCCGAGGACGAGGCCGCCAACAAAAGCCTGCAGATCTGCATGGAGCTGACCGGCGGGCAAACGGTTTCGACCCAGGAAGCCCAGCAGCTGAGCCGGGCGTTTTTTGAGGAGTTGCAGCGCATCAACCAGGATTTCCGCGAGGCCTGGCGGATGCTGCCCGCGGGCCAGCACCCCGAGCTTACCTTCCACGCCTTCCAGACCGGACCCTTCGCCGGCAAGGATTTGCGCATCAAGCAGCAGTACATCCAACCCACGCCGGTCGCCGGAGCCGTTAAGCCCACAGCCGCGGCGCGCCCAGCCCCGCGGCCTCAGGCCCGGCCGCGGCTGAAGCCATTTAACTTGTTTGACTACTAGTCAGTATTTTCTGCCAAGGCCCAAAAAAACGGGCCGCGAGCGGCACAACCCAATGGCTGTGTCATTCGCGGCCCGCTCTACACCCGGGGCGGAAGTTGTACTCTCTCCCTATTCCCTACACGCCGGGGGCATAGACCTTGAGAGCATCTTTCAGCTCCTTACGGGCAATGTGAATGCGGTTCTTGACGGTCCCAATCGGAATCTGCAGCTTCTCGGCAATTTCGAGATACTTGTAGCCGATGTAGTACATCATGAACGGCGTGCGGTAGTCAGCTGAGAGGCTGGCAATGGCTTCATTAATATCCGTTACTACGAAATCCGAGGTGGCTCCGTTGTGCGTGATATAGTTTTCGTCGGTGTTGAAATACTGAAAATACTCCGTGCTGTCAATATTGCTATTGCGCTTGGTGATTTTGTTGTAGTTGTTGATGAAGGTGTTGCGCATGATGGTGTACAACCACGCCTTCAGGTTGGTGCCCGCTTTGAACTTGTCCTTGTTCAGCATGGCTTTGAGCAAGGTTTCCTGTACCAGGTCCTTGGCATCGTCCGCGTCGCGGGTCAGGTTCATGGCCACGGGCTTCAGGGAGTAGGAAATCTTTTGTACTTGATCGGTGAATTCCAAAGAGGTCATACTGTTTAGCTTTTCGTGGCAAAAGGTTAAACAAATATACGAGTTGATCCAGATAATGGCTAGAATCAGGGCAAATAACTCCGGGCTGCCGGGCTCCTCGTATGTTGGTACATGAATGCGCCGCCAAGGTACGACACCCTCCGGGGTAACTCCGGGAATCTCCCATAATTTCGGCTTGCCTTCGGTTCCGGGAGTTGAACCTTCCTTTTTGCCCGTTGAACGCTGGTCCTTCGGAGCCGATAAAAAGATATAATCGACTTTCTCTTCTACTCTATGCCGTGTCGGAGCAGGCCAAAATTTTTTATTCGCCGCTCTCCGAATTCACCTGCTCAACCCAGGCAATAAAGTCGGTCATCAGGTAGGGATGTACGGCCCGGGCCGGTAGATCCAGGCACGCCTGCGCCTGCACAAGGGGGCCATAAAACACCAGCTTGGCATCGGGACACAGCTCGGTTACCTGATTGATAAAACTCTGAACCTGGTCGCGCTCGGGCACGGCCGTCAGCACCGTGCACAGGGCATACGGCTGGTAGGCGGCGCACACGGCCGGCAACTCCTGCACGGGCAGGTTTTGGCCTAGATACAGTATATGATGCCCCCGGGCCCGCAGGACGTAATTCATAAACAGCAAAGCCAGCTCGTGCATTTCTCCCTCGGGCAGAAACAGCACCCAGCGCCGGGCGCCGGCCGGTGACACCGGAGGCAGCGCGTCGGTGGCCGCCAGCATCTTCTGCCGCAGCAGATTGGCTACCAAGTGCTCTTGGGCCGGATTGACGCTCCCGGTTTGCCACAGAATACCAATGCGCTGCAACAACGGATACACAATGTGCATCACCGTCTGCTCGAAGCCCAGCTGGCTGACGGCTTCCTGCAGCAGCTGGTGCAGTCGGGGTTCATCCAGCTCCAGCATGGCCGCCAGCAGCGAATTCACCTGCCGGGCGTAATCGTGGGCGTCGTTGCAACAGGAAATAACGGCCGAGGCCAGCTCCTGGTCACTGAGCTGAGCCACCTTCGAGATGCGGTGGCCCTGCCCGCAGAGCGCGGCCACGTTCAGCAGGCGCCGCAGGTCGTTTTCGCAGTAAAAGCGGATGTTGGTCTGCGTCCGCTCCGGGGACAGAATCCCGTAGCGCTGCTCCCACATCCGAATCGTGTGCGCCTTGATGCCGGAAAGATTCTCTAAGTCACTGATTGAAAAATGTCCCACGCGGCCGGTGCCTAAGAGTTCGAGGAAGATACGCGCCGCCGGGCCGGGGGCGCCGGTTTGCGCAGCGCCAGCGCGAAGTAGCGCGGCGACACCCACAGCATGCCAAACTCCTCGGAGCCGTCGCGCCCGGTGGTTTTGTGGTGCATCTTGTGGGCCATGTTCAGCGCCCGCAGGTACGTGTTGCCCGACTTACGCCAGAAGCGCAGCCGCCCGTGAATGAGCACGTCGTGCACGAAGAAATACACCGTGCCGTAGGCCGCAATGCCCACGCCCACCCAGAAGTGCCAGTCTTTGGTGGGAGAGCCGTAGATAATGCACAGCATCGACAGAGCCCCGTAGAACAGGAAGAAGAAGTCGTTGCGCTCGAAGTGGTGCGGGTGCCGCACGTGGTGAGAACGATGCAGAAACCAGAGTGCGCCGTGCAGCACAAACTTGTGCATGAACCACGCTACGAACTCCATTCCCAAGAAGGTGGCCGTTGTCACGGCCACGGCTGCCAGCGTTGTCATAGGGGGCTAACCGGGTTGGGGACCAAATGTTAAAAAGACAGGAAGGCCGAAGGTCGGGGTGCCGCCGGAGCGCTGCGCCAACCTTCGGCCTTCCCACCGCGTGGAAAGATGGTTCAGAACTAATTCCAGGTGATTTTTTCCTTGTTGAGAAACGCCGCAATGCCGCGGCGGCAGTCCACCGAGCCGCGGGCCTCGGCGTTCATCTGGGCGGCGTAGCGCAGGCTGTCTTCCAGGGGCATTTCCGGGATGCGGGCCAGCATTTCCTTGGTCAGCTCCATGCTCTGGCCGGAGTTCTGCACGCACAGGCGGCGGGCAAATTCGTAGACCTTCTCGGCCAGCTCCTCCTTCGGAGCCAGGAAGTTGACCAGCCCGAACTCCGCCGCGGCCTGGGCCGAAATAACGTCGCCGGTGAGCAGCAGCTGCTTGGTGCGGGCCTCCCCGATTTTGCGCAGCAGAAACACGCTGACAATGGCGGGCAGAAACCCGATTTTCACCTCCGTGTAGCCGAATTTGGCCTCGGGCACGGCAAAGGCGAAGTCGCAGACCGTGGCCAGACCGCAGCCCCCGGCCAGGGCGTGGCCCTGGACCTCGCCGATAACAACTTTCTTGAGCGTGTAAATCTGGTGAAACAGCTGCATCAGGTGGGTCGAGTCGGCTAGGTTATCGGTGTAGCCGAAGCTTTGCAGCTCCTGAATGTAGGTCAAATCGGCGCCGGCGCAGAATACGGCCCCTTCCGCCCGCAGCACCACGACTTTGCAGGTGTCGTCGTCCTCGGCAAACTCGAAGGCCTGCTTGAGCTCCGAAACCATGTCGAAGCTCAGGGCATTGCGCTTGTCGGGGCGGTTGAGGGTGATGTAACCGATGGCGTCGCGGGTTTCGTACCGAATGTAGCGAAGCGCTTCCAGCTCCTGGGTTGGCATATTGTCCATGACAGTCGTTGCAAAAGGCAGGTGAAGCTTACGGGCGGCGTGGAGTGGCAAGACTTCGGACCGGGGCGGAAGCAAAGGATCGGGCAGTAGCCAAACCTAACAAAAATGGTGCGCTAAAGAAACTATATACCGTAGGCTCAGGCATTTCGGTTTCGACGAGCCCGCCCACTAGACTCAGCTACGGCCGGGGTCGCACGATGAATGCTCCGCGAGCCGTGACATCATAGGTCTGAAATCCAGCCTTTTGCAGCGCCGAATCCTGCCGGGTCACGTACCAGGACTTGCAGGAAGAATCGAAAATAACCCGGGCTTTCGTGCCAAACACTGCCGCCAGCTCCGCCGCGTACGCCCGGGCGTTGCGGCGCAGAATCACCAGCTCAACGGGCTGGGGCTGCCGGGCCCCGTCGAGCCGGCCCGATACGAAAGCCAGCCGCTGCCCCCGCCACACGGCCAGCACCACGCCCGGCAGGGGCTGGGCCGTCGGGATGGGGGCCTGCTGCCAGCCCACGTGGTAGAGCACGCGGCGGGCCTCACGCTGAATAATGCCCGGCACGAGGCGGTAGGTCCGCTCCGTCTCGGACAGCGGTAGAGAGTCGACGGTAACGACGTGGGCCGCGGCCCCCTGCCAGAAGCCCACCACCGACCGGCGCGGAATGCTATATATCACCAGCTGCTCGTCGGTAGTCAGGGCGCGGGCCGCCCACACCCGGCTGCCGCCGTACAGGCCCATCAGCGCGCAGGCCACGCCCAGCCACACCAGCTTGCGCCGGCGCACGGCCAGAAACGTGAGCAGTGCCAAGATGGTAGCCCCAATCAGCCAGACCTGGGGCGCTGTAACGTGAATCCCCGAAATCAGGGCTCCGGGCATTTGCCGGCCAATCCAGAAAATGTAGTCGTTGAACCAGCGGATCAGGGTTTCGAAGACGAAGGCAATACTCTGAGGTAGATAATCCAGGACCCGCCCTACCGCGGCGGGCACCGCCAGGCTCAGCAGCGCCACCAAGCCTTTGGCCACCAGCAGCGTGAGGCCCACGTACACGGCACCCGAGGAAATGGGTACGGCCACGAGGTTGGAGGCTAGAAAGCTGAGCGGAAACTGGTGGAAGTAGAACAGCCCGAGCGGAAACGTGGCCACCTGCGCGGCCAAAGAAAGCGCTGTGGCCTGCCAGATTTTCTCCCCGGCCCAGCCCAGGGCCCGCCACAGCCGCTGCACCGCTGCCGGCTGCCAGGGCCGAATACGGGCGTAGGCACTTTCGCGGAAGTCAAGCCAGCGCGCAATCCGGGGTTGCAGGTACACGATGCTCAGCACGGCCAGAAAGGAGAGCTGAAAGCCCACGTCGGCCAGCAGGTAAGGGTCGTAGCAGAGCAGCACGAAAGCGGCCACGGCCAGGGTGTTGTACATGGTGCTCTGCCGGCCCGTGGCCCGGGCCAGAATCACAAACGTGAACATCACCGCCGCCCGCAGCACCGAAGCCGAAAGCCCCGTCAGGAAGGCGTAGGCCCAGATAACGGCCAGCCCCAGCCCGGCCGCCACGAGCCGGAACAGCCAGCCGCGCCGGCCCGGCAGCAGCCCCAGCAGCCACGTCACGGCCCCGAATAGCAGCCCTACCTGCAGGCCCGACACGGCCATGATGTGGGTGGTGCCGGTGTTGGCGTAGACCTGCTTGGTGTCCTGGTCCACGTCGTCCTTGATACCCAGCACCAGCGCCGAAGCCAGGGCATATTCGCGGCGGGCCCTTACGTAGTGCCGAAAAACGCCGTCCAGGGTGCGGGCAGCGCGCATACTCACTGCTTTGAGGTAGTTCGGCGGCCGGAAGCCGATGCGGCGGTACTGGTCGGCGTGAATGAACTGCTGGTGATACACTTGGTGGTATTGCAGGTAGCGGCGGTAGTCAAACTCGCCGGGGTTGAGCGGGGCCTTGCTCGGCGCTGGTCCGCCGCGCACCAGCCAGACGTCGCCGTACTGCGGGGCCGCCACGCCCGCGTCGCGGGGCACCGACACGCGGATGCCGCCCAGCGCCGGCCGCCACTGCCCCCCGATACGCACGGCCGATACCCGCACAGTGGTGGCAAACGTGGCCGGGCGCGCTACGGTGTAGTCGTCGACGACGGCGCGGTAAAACTCCACCGGCCCGGGCAATTGGCTCAGGTGGCCTGATTGCCGGGATTCAGTGGCCTGCTGGGTGAGGGTCAGGCCAGCCAGGAACAGCACCGCCAGGGCCAGCAGGCCGGCGGCATCGGTCGGGCCCGGCGCGGGCTGGCGGCGGGCCCAGAGCTGCACCCCGACAAACAACGCCATGCTGCCGGCCAACGCCCAGCCCAAGTCGGGCAGGCTACTGCCGGCGTAGAAGTAAGTCAGAATACCGGCGGCCAGGGCCAGAAACAGCCGCACGAAGGCAACGGGCGCCCAATGAATCATAGCAGACAGGATAAGGATAGCAATAAGAACCGGCGGGTAAGCTGCTAAAAATCCGCCATATCCCAAGCCGGCGGCCCGAAAGCCCAAAAGCCTTTCTCCCGGGGTGGAAGAAAGGCTTTTACAGTTCCAGCGAAGCCGCATCCTTACCCGGGCCGCTGCAGCTCCATGCGGAAGTGCTCAATGTCGCACTCCGTAAACTGGTCGCCGACTTTAACGAATCCGTGCCGTTCGTAGAAAGGCACGGCCCGCAGCTGGGCGTTCAGGTACACCGTAGACGCCGGGTGCGCAGCTTGCACGTCGTCGAGCACGCGGCGAAGCAGGGCGGCACCCACGGCTTGATTGCGGAATTCTTCCAGCACGGCAAACCGCTCCAGCTTCACGCCGTGGTCAGTGGCGCGCCAGCGCGACGCCCCGCAGGCCGTGCCGTCGGCGGTTTGGGCGAGGTAGTGGTGGGCATCAGTGGCGTCGTGAGCGTCGTTTTCAGCCTCGGCGGGCACGCCCTGACCTTCCACAAACACCCGGTGCCGAATGGCCAGGGCGCGAGCCAGGTCGCGCGGGTCAGTGATGGGGTGGACCGTTAGCATAGCAAGTTGGGTTAGTCGGGTTAGAAAGCTTTCAGCCGGGGCCGGGCGGGCGCAAAATAAAGCAGCCAGCTACCACTTTCGTTTTACACTGAGCAGCAAACAGGCCTGCCCCAGTGAAGAGCAGGCCTGTTTTGTATGCCTAAGCGCGGCAAAACTGCTTTTTGCGCCTAGATATTCTCGTGGTTGACGGGCAGCTCCCGCGTGCCGTCGTCCTCGGGCCGGGCGTCGGGGTGGTGGCCGGCGTCGGGCTTGTCGGTGGGGTTGGAGCGGTACGGACGGGCCTCGCGCACGGGCCGGTTGGCCTGGTCGCGCTGCTGCTTTTCGTCGAACCGGTCGTAGGCCACCACAATTTCCTTGACCAGCCGGTGGCGCACCACGTCTTCGGCCGTCATTTCCACGAAGCCAATGCCGCGCACGTCCTTGAGGATGTCCAGGGCCTGAATCAAACCGGATTTCTGCTTGGTGGGCAGGTCAATCTGGCTCCGGTCCCCGTTCACCATCACCTTGGCCATGGGCCCCATGCGGGTCAGAAACATCTTCAGCTGGGAAGGCGTGGTGTTCTGAGCCTCATCGAGCAGCACGAAGGCGTTGTTGAGGGTGCGGCCGCGCATGTAGGCCAGCGGGGCAATTTCGATGATCTTGTTTTCCTGGTAGAACTTCAGCTTTTCGGCCGGAATCATGTCTTCCAGAGCGTCGTAAATCGGGCGCAGATAAGGGTCAACCTTCTCCTTCATGTCGCCGGGCAAAAATCCCAGACTTTCCCCCGCTTCCACCACGGGCCGCGAAATGATGATCTTCTTGACCTCCTTATTTTTGAGTGCGCGCACAGCCAGGGCCACCGAGACGTAGGTTTTGCCCGTACCGGCCGGCCCCAGGGCGAATACCAGGTCGTGCTTCATGACGGCGTCGACCAGCTTCTGCTGGTTGGGGGTTTTGGCCTTAATCACGCCGCCCTTGGCCCCGAACACGATAACGTCGGAAGGAGGCGTGCTGGCAATGATGCGTTCCTGCTGCTCGTCGTCGGCCGCGGCAATGTGCTCGGCGACGGTGCGGTCGGTAATCTGCCCGTATTGGTGGTAGTGCTCAATCAGGGACGACAGGATTTCGTTGATCCTGGCAATGACGGGCGTTTGTCCCTGAATCTTAATCTCGTTGCCTCGCGAAATGATTTTGCTGCCGGGAAAGGCCGCGGCCAGCTGGCGGATGTTCTGATTGTCGGGCCCCAGGAACTCGACAAGAGAAACGTTTTCGAGCGTGATGATTTTCTCGACCAAACTGTGGGTGGGTTTTAGCGAAATGAAGTTTTAACTAGTAACCGTGGGTGCCGACATTGGTTCCATCCGGCCAAATAGCCTACTTTTGCCGCCCCCAGGCGGGGTAAACAATAGTACGAAGAACTGAGGATTTCCGGCATGGGGCTGATTACGTTTCTCTCCGATTTTGGCTACCGCGACCACTACGTGGCGGCCGTGAAAGCCCGGATCCTGCAGCTGGCTCCCGCCCAGCAGGTGCTCGACATCAGCCACGGCATCGAACCCTTTAACATCGCGCACGCCGTTCACGTTCTCGATGCCGTCTTTCGGGACTTTCCCGCCGGCACGGTGCATCTGGTGGGCGTCAACGACCACGGCACCAAGGGCAGCTGGCACGCGCTGCAGTTTGGCGGCCACTACTTTGTGGCCGCCAACAACGGCCTGCTGGCCCTGCTCACCGATGGGCAGCCCGAGGAAATGGTGACCATCACGGCCGAGGCTACGCCCTCTCCCACCCGCGACGTGCTGGCTCCCGCCGCCGTGCACCTGGCCCAGGGCGGCCTGCTCGAAGATATTGGTCTGCCGACCACCGAGCTCTACCAGCTCCTGAATCGCCAGCTGCGCCTGCAGGACAACCGCGTGACGGGCCACGTGATTCACGTGGACCACTACGGCAACCTGATTACCAACATTAGCCGCACGGCCGTGGAGGTCATTGCCCGGGGCCGCCCCTTCACCATTCACTTCGCCCGCGAAACTGTGCGCGACATCGTGGCCCACTTCTCCGTTTCGGACCCCGGCGACGCGGTCTGTATCTTCAACAGCCAGGACCGGCTCTGTATCGGCGTCAACCAAGGCAACGCGGCCGAGCTACTCGGCCTGCACTTCGACTCCCAGGTCGATGTTCGTTTCCCGGCCTAGCCGGTAGGCACCGACGAAACAAGGCATTCGAGAGCTTGAAAACTGCGCTGCTGACTCGCAAAGCCACTTTCTTCACTGTTTTTACATTATGTTAAGCAATGCCTGTCAGGCTGGCAGGTTGCAATACCATTTTCTTGCTCCCATGCTGATCCGAATTGTGCGCATGACTTTCCAGCCCGAACGCACGGCTGAATTCCTGCAGATTTTCCGCGACTCCGAGGCACTGATCCGCCAGCAGCCGGGCTGCCGGCACGTGCAGCTCTGGCAAGACGCCGACGCCCCGCACGTGTACTGCACCTACAGCCACTGGGACTCGGCGGAGGCGCTGAATGCCTACCGGCGCTCCGAGCTGTTTGGGCGGGTGTGGCCCGCCACTAAGGCTCTGTTTGCCGCCCCGGCCCAAGCTTTTTCCGTACACCCGGTAGATGCCGCTTCCGGCTTGCTCTAGCCTCCTTCCCTCCTCCCCCGCATCTGCTGCCGCCCATGACGACCAACTACTTCGAGTTTTACGACCTGCCCGAAACCTTCCAGCCCGACGAGGCTGCGTTGAAGCAGAAATACTACGCCCTCAGCCGCGAGTACCACCCCGACTTTCACGCTACGGCCCCGGCCGAGCGGCAGCAGGAAATTCTGCAGCTGGCCACGCTCAACACCAACGCCTACCGCACGCTTTCCCATCCCGACCAGCGCATGGCCTACATTCTGGGTCAGCACGGGTTGCTGGAGGAAGGCAAACAGGAGCTGCCCGCCGACTTTCTGATGGAAGTTATGGACCTCAACGAACAGCTGATGGAGCTGGAGTTTGAGCCCGACCCCGCCACGGTAGCCCGGGTGGAGCAGGAAGTGAACAGCCTGGCCGAAACCCTGGATGCGGGCATTGCGCCGGTGCTGGCCGGCTACGCCGGGCTTCCCCCCGACGTGCGGCCCCAGGCCCTGCAGCAGGTGAGAACTTATTACCTGAAACGGCGCTATCTGTTGCGCATTCACGAAAGTCTGGCTAAGTTTGCAGCCCGTTCCTGAGTTGTGGGAGCGAGTTTTGCCCAGATGGCGGAATCGGTAGACGCGTCGGTCTCAAACACCGATATCGAAAGATGTGCCGGTTCGACCCCGGCTCTGGGTACAAAAAAGCCCCTCGGCAGCGCTGTCGAGGGGCTTTTTTTGTCCGTCCAGTGCTATCTTTACTGCCTCGCACGCTGCTTATCCGCTAGTTATACCCACTGCTTCCGTGAAGTCTTCCTCCACCGCGTCACCCCTCCGCATAGCGTTTATTAGCTCCTGCGACGGTGACTGGGGCGGCAGCGAGGAGCTGTGGGCCGGCACAGCGCTGGCGTTAGCGCAGGCCGGGCACCACGTGCAGGGGTTCAAAACCAACGTAACCTCTCATCCTCGCCTGCAGGCTTTGCGCGCCGCCGGCTGCCCGGTCACGGAGCTGGCACCGGCCGTACCGGTGCGCTACCGCATTGCCAATCGGCTGCTGCCGGTTAGCCGCCAGTTCACGAGCCAGAAGATGGGGTTTGACCTGCTGCGGCAACACCTGCGGGCTTTCCGGCCGGACGTGGTGCTTGTGTCACAGGGTTCCAACTACGATGGGTGTGCTTTTGCCAACCTCTGCCGCCAGGAAGGATTAGCGTATGCCTTGCTGTCGCAGAAAGCGCCGCATTCTACCGCCCCGCACGCGCACGAGCGGACCGTGGCCCAGCAGGTGTTTCAGGCGGCGCGCCGGGCATTTTTCGTGTCCAGGCACAATCTGGAGCTCACCCAGCTGCAGCTCGGCGTAGCACTGCCCGCGGCTGAAGTCGTCTGGAACCCCTACAACGTAGCCTTTCAGGGTGAACTGCCCTGGCCAGCCGCGACGGATGGCGCTTTGCGGCTGGCCTGCGTGGCGCGCCTGTTTTTGTCGGACAAGGGGCAGGATATTTTGCTGCAGGTGTTGGCCCAGGACAAGTGGCGGCAGCGCAAGCTCCACCTGACGTTGTACGGAGCCGGCCCCGACGAAGAAATTATCCGCGGCATGATTAGCTTCCTGGGCCTGGAAAACACGGTCTGCCTGGGCGGCCACGTGGCGGACGTAGCCCAGGTCTGGAGCACGCACCACGCCCTGATACTGCCCTCCCGCTACGAAGGCCTGCCCCTGGCGCTGGTGGAGGCCATGCTGTCGGGGCGGCCCACCATTGCGTCCGACGCGGGTGGCATCATCGAACTATTGGTGGATAACGAAACTGGCTTTGTGGCGTCCGGAATCACCTTTCTGGCCCTCGACGAAGCCCTGGAAAGAAGCTGGGCCAAACGGGCTAGCTGGGCGCAGATGGGGGCCGAAGCCGCACGGCAGGCCCGCGCCGTCGTGCCCGCTGATACACTCGAGCTGCTCGCGCACAAACTGCTGCAAATCGTGCACGAGGAACGGGCCGCCGCCGGCCCGGGGGTGGCGTAAACCGGCGCAGCCCGGCTTTTGGCAGCACCCGCTGGGGCAGAGTCGGCGACGCTTTGCGCTTACAATCCCAAAGATTTGCGCACCGTCAGCGAAGCTGCCCACACCAGCTGCCTTGTAGTTTCCCAGAAACAGCCCGCAAATAAGAGCACGTGCAGCCCCAGCACCAGGCTGTCGACCGGGTGGCGGAAGCTTAGCACTAGCAGAAAGGCCAGGGGGTAGAATACCTCATAGTAATTGTTGAGCAGCATGCGGGCCTGCGGCTCCAGGATCATGGCTCGGTTTCCCCACAGCCGCCACTTAAAGCCTTCCAGCGCCAGGTACACGCCCAGCAGCGCCACCGGCCAGACTTGCCGGCTAAGCACCAGCAGCCCGGCAAAGCCCAGCACTTCCACCGGGAAAATTACCATTTGCCCCAGCCGTTGAGCCAAGCGGGGGCCGCAGATTCGTACCCAGGTGTTCACGCCGGCTTCTTCGTCGGCCTGTGCGTCATCTAACTGGTGCATCAGAATATTGCGCAGGCCGCAGGCCAGGGCCCAGGCGCCTACGGCCCCGTACCAAAGGCCCGGCAGGGCGTGGCCAACCCAGGCCGAAGCCAGCGAAACCGTTAGCATCTGGGGAAAGAAATGGGAGCCCGAGGCATCGGCCAGCACCCCAACCAAGCCACGTTTTTTAAACCGAAAAGGGGGCAGTGAATACAGGGAAAAAGCCACCCACGCGCCCAGATACAGCCAGGTGCTCGTCGGGCTCCACTGCCAGAAGTAATACCCCATGCCCAGGCCGGCCACCAGGCAAAAGACCAGAATCGTGGCCGGCAGAGCCTTGGACTTGCCCGCTACGCGGTTGTGCTTGCCCGCCAGCCGGTCGTCTTCCTGATCGGTCCAGTCATTGATAACGCTCACGTAAGTAGCTCCTACCACCAAGGCGGCCAGCAGCAGCAGCAGCTTGGGCACCAGCGGCCAGACCGGAGCTCCCAGGTAGCAGACCGTAGCGTAAAACGTGGCCAATACGGGAGAGAACTTGTAGCTCCACCAGGCTTGCACGCGGGCAGTTTCGGCCAGCTTGCGGCTCAGCGTCTGCGGAACCAGCGGTTGCACTTGTACCATTAACAGGGATTTACTCGGTCCCGAAGACCTTCTTGCTATTCTTGAACTCTTGCGCTAACATTGCACAAAGAAAAGAAATAATTTACACAAACCAGAACCAGGCCGAAATAAAACCAGGTTATTAGCAGTTTAATCCTATTGCAAAAAATATCTCTCAGCTGCAGCACATCGGCCCAGCTCTTCCTCTCCTGATTTTTCCTCTGCCGCAGCCGGGTGCTGCAACGACTATTACCTTCGTTGTAGCCTGCTGCTTTAGCGGATTCCTTTGCTGTTCATTCCATTACTGCCTCAATGCCTTCCCCAAGTCCGCTGCCCGCTACTGCCATTGCCTCCTCCCACCTCGACCAGCCCATTGAGCGGGCCTTGTCGTATTTGCACCAGCACCAGCTCCGGGACGGACAGTTTGTGGCTTACACGGCCGGGGATGCGCCCATGCAAGGCTGGATTTCGACCGACAATACCATTTTCCCGACAACCGTTGTCGGGCACTGCCTGCTGCCGGTGGCCGAGCACCCGCTGGCGAATGAGATACTAAACGGAGCCACCCGGTTTTTGCAGGCCGAAATGAATTACGGTGGGTTGTGGAATCACTTTTCCACCAACCACCGCATGCGCAACCTCTGCCCGCTCGACATCGACGACACGGCCTGCGCCTCGGCCCTGCTCCGGGCCCGGAATATCGATTGTCCGGTGCCCACCAACGTTCCCCTGTTCTTGGTCAACCGCAACGACGAAGGACTATTTTACTCCTGGTTTCTGATGCGCCTGCGCTGGATTCCCAGCCGCACTTTCTGGCAGATAACGGTGCGGGAGCTGCTGCGGCCGGTGAAAAGCCTGCTGTTCTGGTACCACGTGGAAGCCAACCGCAACGACGTAGACGGCGTGGTCAACGCCAACGCGCTGTTCTACCTCGGCGACCGGCCGGAAACCCAGCCAATCATTGCGTTCCTGCTGCGCATCATTGCTACCAACCAGGAGCACGACTGCGACCTGTGGTACCGGGACCCGTTTTTCGTCTACTACGTCTTCACCCGCTGCTACCACTCCGGCATCACGAAGCTGGAACCCCTGCGCCAGCCCATCGTCGACCGGATTCTGGCCCAGGCCAAGCCCGACGGCCGCCTGGGCGAAACCCTGGTCGATACTGCCTGGGCCGTGTGCAGCCTGCTGAACCTGGGCAGCCAGCCGGCCGAGCTGGCGCCGGCGGTTGAGTATATTCTGCAGGCCCAGGGTACGAACGGGGAGTGGCCGCGCTGGCTGGTGTACTACGGCGGGCCGAAAAAGGTGGTGGGCTGGGGCTCGGAAGAGCTAACTACCGGCTTCTGCCTGGAAGCGTTGGTACGCTACCGCCAGCTGCTGGGCGCCGACGCGGCCGGGGTACCGGCTTAGCCAATCGGCTGGCTTACCTGCTCGTTTTGGCGGCGCAGGCGCTGGCAGAGCACCCGCAGAATGTTGCGCAGCACCTCTCCCCGCTCCTCCATCACGTCGTAGAAATCTTCCTGGTCGAGGCGGAAAGCCAGCACCGGCCCCTGGGCCACGGCCGAGGCCGACCGGGGTTCGGCATCGAGCAGCGCCAGTTCGCCGAAGAAGTCGCCCTTGCGGAAGGTGGCCAGCTGCAGGGCGCCGTTGAAAATGCCGACTTCGCCCTCGTAGGGAATAAACAGGGACGTGCCCAGGTCGCCCTTGGCAAAGATCTGCTGCCCGGCGTGGAAGGAAACCTCCTTCATGATGGGCACAATGCTGCTGAGCACGTTTTCGGGGGTTTCGGCGAACAGCGGGGTGTTTTTGAGCACGCTGACCCGCTCGGCGGCGGAAATGTGGGAAGTTTCGGCGGAATGGCTCATCAGCAAGTCGGAAAGGGTGGGGTGAGCAGCTAAAAACTCGTGGTAGGCCGCGGGCTGCTGGTCGGCCAGCCGCTGCAGCACCAGCCGGGCACTTTCGCGGACCAGTAGGCTGCGGCTGCGCAGGTGGGGCAGCAAATCGGTCAGGTCGGCGGCAGTGGGCTGCCACTGCCCCAGCGCCACGCTGACCGTCCAGTCGGAAAAAGCCTCCTCGCCCCGTCCCACGATGCTTGGCACGATGGGCGCCAGCCGGATGGCAGTGCCAAACAAGCTGTCGAAGGTGGCTACTTTCTCGGCCACGGGCATCAGATCCAGCAGGGCCTGCAAGCCCTGGTAAACCGAGCGGGGAATAATGTTGTCGAGGATTTCGAGGGCGTTGGCCTGCCGCTCCCGGGCAGCGTGGGCCACGCCGCGCTGGGCATCGGCAATAATCTGGGGCGGATACAGCTGAAGCAACAGGCCAAAGATGCGTTGCTCCAGGCGGGTCAGCTCGTAGTTGAGTGCCCGGCGCAGGGGCTCGTAAGTGGTGGCAGCCAGGCCGTGGAGCAAGTGCTGGGCCAGCCGCATTTCCTGCTGCACCAGGCGCTGAAACTGGGGGGCGTCGGCGGGCACCGGGGCGGAGTTGCGCAGGGCGCGCAGGGCCGCTTCCCGCCGAAACAGGTTACCTTGCCGGGCCAAGGCCACCAGCGCCGGCCGGTTTTCCGCCGACGGCAGGTGCCCCAGCAGCTGGGCCACGCGCCGGATCAGGGCTTCGTCGGTGGAGGTGGTGAGCGTCTCGCGCAAAACGGGCCCGGCCGCCGCGCCCAGTCGGGTCAGGTGGGTAGTGGCCCGGGCCCGGGTGGCTTTGTCGGCTAGGGCGGCGAGCAGGGCCCGGACGGTTTCGGGATTGGCCTCGAGAGCTTCGGGGATCAACTCCTCGCCGTCGGCCGCTGCCGGCTCGGGAGCGGCGCCGGCCTCTTCCCCGAAGGAAAAGCGCCGGCTCAGCGCGTGCTGCAGCTCGGTCAGGTAGTGGCCGTAGGTGCGGTGCAGCAGCAGCAGGGCGCCCGCCATCAGCAGAGCCATCCAGCCGAAGAGCACGGCTTGGCTCACCTCTGGCAGCGCGTGCAGCCCAAACAGCAGCAAACCGGTCAGGCCCATGCCCAGGGGTTCGTAAAATCCCTTGGCCAGCGTGTGCGCCTGCAGCCGCTCGGGCGCGGAAAGCGGCTGAAACAGCACCAGAAACACGGGGTCAAACACGGCCCGGCGCAAAACTTCCAGCAGCAGGTAGAGCCCGCAGAAATACAGCAGCAGGGTGCCTTCGCCGGCGCCGGCCAGCTCCAGGCTCCCGAACACGCCCAGGCCCGTGAGTACCACCACCGGCAGGGCCAGCAGCATCCAGCGCACGCCCAGCCGTTCCAAGGCCTGGCCCGAGAGCAGCAGCTTGAAGACCATGGCCGCCAGGTACGTGACGGCCAGTACGCTGCCCACGTAGCGCATCACCGTGGCCTGGTCGTGAAACTTGTGCTTGACGTTGACAAAAAACGAGTACTCCACCCCGGTCGTCACGGCGGCAATGGCCGTCATGCTCAAACACACGGCCAGCACCATGCGGCTGCTGCCAAACCACTGCTGCAGGCCCGGGGCCACGGCCTGCTCCCGCTCCCGGCGCGGGGTGGCGCGGGCTTCCACCACGTGCGAGTCGAGGGTGGCGCGCAGGGTGTAGAGCGCGCCGAGGTAGGCTCCGAAGGCGGTCAGCAGCAGGTAGAGCAGGTCGGTATGGGCGTGGATGAGGATGGCCAGCACCGCGCCCAGGGCCTTGGCGGGCATGTCGCCGGAGCTGATAACGCTGAACAGGCGCTTACCCTGGCGCACGTCGAAGACCACGGCCGAAATGCCCCAGAACTCGAGGTTGGCCAGCAAATAGATGATGCGGTAGCCGGTCATGATGGCCACGGCCGCCGCCACCGAATGGCCCACCAGCACCAGCACGCCCAGCACCCCGGTCAGGGCCACTACCGTCAGCAGCACCCGCACGGCCAGCTTCTGCAGTAGCAGGTGGTGTTCGAAGTGGGTGTAGACCTTGCCCACCACCAGCAAAGCCAGGGCGGCCACGCCGTAGGCCAGGGGCAGGTTGCGCTCGGGGTTGTTTTCGAGCAGAATCACGTTGGCCGACACGTAGACCAGAATCGTCCCGATGCCCAGCAGGAAGTTGTGCAGGAAAAACAGCCAGACCGTCCGGCCCTCCTCGGCACGAATGCCCAGGGACCGGTACCACGTAGTAGGAATCATCGAGTAGCCTCCGAAATAACGAGAAGCAAGGTACTGCCTTCTCCCTAAAATAAGCGCCGCACACGCCCAAGCCCAGGATTTTGCGGCGGCTCGGGCGCGGCGGGCAGCCCAGGCTTGGGCTTCTGCGGCGGGCGGCGTACTATTGCAGGAGCGCGCCCAATCCGTGCGCCGTATGCTATCCTGATGTCGGCTTATCTACCCGGACTCCATATTCTAGCCACTTTTCAGGCCCCGGCCCGGCACCTGACCGGCGCGGCCGCCTGCCGGACGTTTTTCGACGCCCAGATTACGGCCCTGGGCCTGACCAAGGTGGGCGAGGCTTACCACACGTTTCCCAATGGCAGCTTCACGGCCGTGGTAGCCCTGACCGAGTCCCACCTGAGCATTCACACCTGGCCCGAACACGAGCTGGCCACCTTCGACGTGTTCCTGTCCAATTATCAGCGCGACAACTCCGCCACCGTGCAGCAGCTGTACGCGGCCACGCTGCGCTTTTTCGAGGCCACCGAGCAGTCCAAAACCGAAGTGCGCCGATGAGGGAGCCCGCCACCACGCTTTCCGCCCAGCTCCCCTGCCCCCACTGCCGGGCCAGCATCACCTACTACGACGTGCAGGGCAGCACCCACTACGGCTGCCCGGAGTGCTACACCTTTTTCAAGTACGAAGGGGAAGGCCCGGCCCAGGAGCTGCGCCGCTTCCGGGACGTACCGCGGGTGGCCCCGGCGTTGCCCCTGGGCCTCGTGGGCACCCTGCCCGACGGCCTGCTCTACCGCGTCGTGGGTCACCTGCTGCGCAAGGAAGCCAGCTCGGCGGCCCGCTGGCTGGAGTACGTGCTTTTCAATCCTACCGCCGGCTACGCCCAGCTGGCCGTCTACGAAGGGCACTGGATATTTATCCGGCCCGACAAGCTCAGCTACCACGTCAACCCGGGCTCGGCCGGCAGCTACGCCTTCGTGGAGGCCGAGGGCGCCACCTACAACCTCTACAACAAGTATTCGCCCCGCACACTCTACGCCGTCGGGGAGTTCGACTACAACATTCTCGACGACGACAAGCTGAGCGTCAGCGAGTTTATTGCCCCGCCCCTGATGCTGGTGCAGGAGAAAACCAAGGGCCAGCCCACGGCCTGGTACCGGGCCGAGCATATCGAGCCGGCCGCAGTGGCCGCCGCCTTTGGCGTGGAGCAAAATAAGCTACCCTACCGCAACGGCACCGGCGCCATTCAGCCCGCCCCGGGCGGGGCGGCCTGGGCAGTGCTGCGCCCCCTCACGCTCTGGCTGCTGCTGCTCGTGGTGCTCACCCAGGCGGCCCTGCTGGTGCTCCGGCCCGAGCGGCAAGTGCTCAGCCAAAATTTCTCCAGCGGCATTGGCAGCACCCCGAACCCGAACATGGTCGTGCAAAACAACGCGCTGGTTTTGGTGTCGGAGTCGTTTCCGATTGAGGGGCCCACGGCCGTGGAAGTGGAGCTGCGCGCCGAGGTCGACAACAGCTGGATTGAGCTGCCCGTGAGTATGGTGAACGAGCAGACCGGGCAGAGTTACGAGTTTACCAAGAGCATCGAGTACTACCACGGCTACGAGGGCGGCGAAAACTGGAGCGAGGGCAGCGTGGAAGGCGACGCCGTGCTGGGGCCCGTACCCTCGGGCCGCTACCACCTGAACGTGTACCCGACCTCGGAAAACAACCGCCCCGTCAGCTTCACGCTCCGCGTCACGCAAAACGCTACCCTGACTTCCAACGTGCTGCTGGTGCTAGCGGCCCTGCTCATCTGGCCCGGCATTCTGGCCTGGCGCCGCCACGCCCACGAGGAGAGCCGCTGGAGCCAGAGCGACTACGACCCCAAGCAAAACGACTAGCGCCATGCTGAAAAACCTGTTTCACATCCGCTACTACCTCCTAGTGGCCCTGCTGGCCTACGGCACCTTCGTGTGGGCCGGGCTCACCGGCCACCGCCTGCTCGGCGACGACAACGAGAGCACCGAAAACCTGAACGGCACTGGCTCCCACGGCTCCGGCCGCCACGGCCGCGGCCTTTACTTCCACAAGTAACCCTTCGCCCCCATGGAATACCTCAACCTTAAAGCCCTGGTCGCCTCCATCGTGTACTCGCTGCTGGGCATCCTGATTCTGGTGGTGAGCTTCTTCATTATCGAGAAAATAACCCCGCAAGTGCTCTGGAAGGAGATTCTGGAGAAGAACAACACGGCCCTGGCCATCGTGGCCGCCGCCTTTATGCTGGCCGTCGCCATCATCATCAGCGCCGCCATTCATGGGTAACGCCCTGGAGGAAGCCCCCGTCCGCCGACCCGCCGCTCCCGCTGCCGACCACCTGCCGGCCCTGCTGCTGGGCTCGGTGTTCGTCATTGCCACCTGCGGCCTGATTTACGAGCTCATTGCCGGCACGCTGGCCTCCTACCTGCTCGGCGACTCGGTCACGCAGTTTTCCACCATCATCGGGGCCTACCTGTTTTCGATGGGCATCGGCTCCTGGCTCTCGCGCTACCTGGGCGGGCCGCTGCTGAAGTGGTTTATCCGCCTCGAAATCCTGGTGGGCATCGTGGGCGGCTTCTCGGCGCCCCTGCTGTTCGTGCTGTTTGAGTACGTGACGTCCTTCCGGCTGATGCTCTACACCCTGGTGGGCCTCACGGGCGTGCTGGTGGGCCTGGAAATCCCGCTGCTGATGCGGATTCTGGAAAACCGCTACGAGTTCAAGGACCTCGTCTCGCGCGTGTTCACCTTCGACTACATCGGCGCCCTGCTGGCCTCCCTGATTTTCCCGCTGGTGCTCGTGCCCCAACTTGGGCTGATTCGGACCTCGCTGTTTTTTGGGGCCCTCAACGTGGTGGTGGCGGCCGTGGCCTTGTACCGCTTCCGCGAAACCCGAACCTACCGCCGCCGCTTCAGCTCCGGTATTGTGGTGGCGCTGCTGGCCCTGAGCGTGGGCTTTGCCTACGCCAACCGCATCATGACCTACACCGAAACTCTGGCGTTTCAGGACCAGGTGATTTACGCCAAAAGCACGCTCTACCAGCGCATTGTGCTCACCAAGAACGACCGGGAGCTGCGCCTGTTTCTCAACGGCAACCTGCAGTTTAGCTCCGCCGATGAGTACCGCTACCACGAGGCCCTGGTGCACCCGGCCATGCAGGCCCTGCCCCGGGCCCGGCGGGTGCTGGTGCTGGGCGGCGGCGACGGGCTGGCCGTGCGCGAGCTGCTGAAGTATCCGCAGCTGCGCCAGATCCGGCTCGTGGACCTCGACGCGGGCATGACCCACCTGTTTCAGCACAACGAAATGCTGCTTAAGCTCAACCAGGGCGCGTTGCTGAACCCCAAGGTGCAGGTTATCAACGGTGACGCCTACCAGTGGGTGCGCCACGACACGACCCGCTACGATCTGCTGGTCATCGACTTCCCCGATCCGGCCAACTACTCCATCGGCAAGCTCTACAGCACCAGCTTCTACCGGGAGCTCGACAAGCTGCTGGCGCCCGGCGGGCTGATGGTGGTGCAGAGTACCTCGCCCTACGTGGCCCGGCAGTCGTTTTGGTGCATCAGCCACACGCTGGCGGCGGCCGGATTTCATACCATTCCCTACCACACCTACGTGCCTTCGTTTGGGGAGTGGGGCTACGTGCTGGCCGGCCGCAACGGCCACTGGCGCGGCGACGCGGGCCCCCTGCCCCAGGGCCTGCGTTACGTGACCCCGGCCACCATGCGCGAAATGCTGCACTTCCCGCCCGACATGGCCGAGGTGCCCACCGACATCAACCAGCTCAACAACCAGGTGCTGGTGCGCTACTTCGAGGACGACTGGGGCCCCTACACCCACTAGCCTCCGGTTTTTCACTCGTGCCCAACGGTTTTCAGGCCGTCCGCAAGAGGTTCCGGGGCGTCCGCAACGACTTCCGGGGCGTCCGCAACGACTTCCAGAATGGCCGCAACGGCTTCCGGGGCGGCCGCAACGACTTCCGGGATGTCCGCAACGACTTCCGGACCGTCCGCAGCGGTTTCCGGACCGTCCGCAACGACTTCCGGATTACTGCTGACCTTTACTACGGACTCGCCTTCTTACTTATGCCTGACTCCCCCGCCCCCCAGTGCACGTTTATGCCCGGCCGCCGCGAGTTTCTCGGCCGCACTGGCGTGGGCGTGGCGGGCCTGCTGCTGAGCCCGGCCCTGCTCGAATCGTGCGCGCCGGCATCTTCCCGGGCCCACATCCGCGGCAGCCTGCGCGGGGCCAACAAGGCGACGGGCCACCGGCTCTGGCACCCCGACAAGCTGCCCGCGCCCACCAGCACGCGCCAAACCGACGTGCTCATTATCGGCGGAGGCGTGGCGGGGTTGTCGGCCAAGCGCTGGCTGCACCGCCACGGGCACCACGACGTGCTGCTGCTGGAACTCGACCAGCACACCGGCGGCAATTCGGCTTCGGGCCAGAACGAAGTGTCGGCCTACCCCTGGGGCGCCCACTACCTGCCCGTGCCCGACAACCGCAACCAGGAATTGCTTGACTTTCTGCGCGAGGCGGGCACCATCACCGGCTTCGACGCGGCGGGGCTGCCCATCTACAACGACTACCACCTCTGCCACGACCCCGAGGAGCGCCTGCACATTCACGGCCACTGGCAAAACGGACTGGTGCCCGAGCTGGGCGTGCCCGCCGAGGACCGCAGTCAGATTGCGCGGTTTTTTGCCCTCATCGAGGATTTCCGCCAAGCCAAGGGCGCCGACGGCCGCGACGCCTTCCGCATTCCCCTCGACGAGTCTTCCTCCGACCCCAGGTTCCGGGAGCTGGACCACCTGTCCTTCGCCACGTACCTCGACCAGCAGGAGTTTACCTCCGACTACCTGCGCTGGTACCTCGACTACTGCTGCAAGGACGACTACGGCGCCCGGGCGCGGGACGTGTCGGCCTGGGCCGGTATCCACTACTTTGCCGCCCGCAAGGGCCGGGGCCACAACGCCAGCGGTGCCGACGTGCTGACCTGGCCCCAGGGCAACGGTTTTTTGGCCGACAACCTGCGCCGCCAGGCCGCCGCTGGCATTCTGGCCAACACCCTCGCTTACCGAGTGCAGGAAACGCCCTCCGGCGCCACGGTGCTGGCCTACCACGCCGACAAAGGCACGACTACCCGCATCGACGCCCGGCGGGTGCTGCTGGCCACCCCGCAGTTTGTGACCCGGCGCCTGCTCAAGGACGTACCTGGCCGACCGGCGGTGGCCCCGCCCTTCCACGCGCCCTGGGTGGTGGCCAACCTGACCATTGACGGCCTGCCCCAAGGCCCCGGCCAGCCCCTGAGCTGGGACAATGTGCTCTACGGCAGCGCCTCGGTGGGCTACGTGAATGCCAACCAGCAAGATGTGCGCCAGGGCACCCAGCAGAAGGTCGTCACGTTTTACTGGCCCCTGACCGAGGCGCCGCCCGACCAGGCCCGCCGCCAGGCCTACCGAACTTCCTACGACGAGTGGGTGACGCAGATTCTGGCCGAGCTGGAAACGGCCCACCCCGGCATCACGCCCCGGGTGCAGCGCGCCGACGTCTGGGTGTGGGGACACGGGATGGTGGCGCCCACGCCGGGCTTTCTGTGGGGCCCCGACCGGCCGCGGCTGGCGGCGCCGCTGCGCAACACATTCTTTTTCGCCCATTCCGATTTGAGCGGCATTTCCATTTTCGAGGAAGCATTTTACCAGGGAATCCGGGCGGCCCGCCAACTGCTCGACGCCTCGTGAAGCAGCCCTGGATTCGCTCGGCGAGCTTCGACGGCTGGCTGATTCTGGCCCCGCCCTTTCTGGCGCTGCTGGTGGTCGTGCTGCTGCCCGCCCCGTTTCGCAGCACGGCCCAGATGCCCCTGGTGGCCTGGGTGGGCCTGGTCGTGCTCATCGACGTCTCTCACGTGTACAGCACCTTGTTTCGCACCTACTTCGACGCGGCCCGGCGGCGGCAGTACCGAAGCTTGCTTTGGCTCGTGCCGCTGGGCTGCTACCTGGCGGGCGCGGCGCTGCACTACGTCGGCGGACTGCTGTTTTGGCGGGTGCTGGCCTACCTGGCCGTGTTTCACTTTATCCGGCAGCAGTACGGCTTCCTGCGCCTCTACGCCCGCCACGAGCCCTCGTCCCGGGCCCGCCAACTCGATGCGGCCGTCATCTACTACGCCACCATCTACCCGCTGCTCTACTGGCACCTGTCGCCGCCGCGCAACTTCACCTGGTTTGTCGACGGCGACTTTGTGCACTACGACTGGCCCGCGGGCCGGGCCGTGGCTACCGGCCTCTACGGGGCGCTGCTACTGCTCTACGCGGGCAAGGAAATTCGGGCCTGGGGGCAGACGCGCCGCCTGAACGTGCCGCGCAACCTGCTGGTGCTGGGCACGCTGGTGTCGTGGTATTTCGGCATCGTGTACTTCAACGGCGACCTGGCCTTTACCCTGCTCAACGTGGTGGCCCACGGCATTCCCTACCTGGCCTTGGTCTGGACGACCAGTCAGCCGGCCGCGGGTCTGCATCCTGTCCCGCGGGCACCCTGGTGGACGGGCCGCGCGGGCGTGGCGTTGTTTCTGGGCGTGTTGTTTCTGCTGGCTTACCTCGAAGAAGGCATCTGGGACGGGCTGGTGTGGCGGGAGCACGGCGCCGTGTTCGGCTGGTTCCAGTCCCTGCCCACCGTCCACGACCATCTGCTGCTAACCCTGCTCGTGCCCCTGCTGGCCCTGCCCCAGGCCACCCATTACGTGCTCGATGGCTTTATCTGGCGGCGGCCAAAAGCTTCGGCCCCGGCGGCTCCCACCCTTGCCGCTTAAACTGTCAGCTCCACGATGACAGCCGTTGAACCGCCGTTGTCGTCGTCGGTTACCAGCACCAATTCCCAGCGCCCGGCACCCAACGTGCGCTGCACGGCCACGCTTTCCACCTTGCCCCGGTAAGGCTGGCCGTCGGGCAGCACCAACTGGGCCAGCGTCACCACCGGCGTGTCCGGGCCCGACGCAGTCAGCTCCAGCACGCCCACGAAGCTGCCCAGCACGGCTCCGTCGGCCACCGCGTCGAGGGTATCTTCCACGGAAGCCGTGATGAAAAGCGTGTTCTGAAAAATCGTGGCTCCGGAAAAGCCGGCCGGTCGGCCCTCAATCGTGGGCAGCTCAAAGTGCTGCGCCCGCACAGCCGGCACGGCCGTCGAGTGGCTGGTGACAAACGCCCAGGTGGCAGCCAGCGGCAGCCGATAAACCAGGTTGCCGCTGGCCGCACCCACGGTGCGCTGAAACAGCAGCAGCTCGGTACCCGACGCGGCCACGGCTTCCAGGTTCAGGCCCACCCCGGCCGGCAGGTGGGGGCGCAGCGCGGCATAGAGCCCGCTCAGGTTCAACGCCCGCACGGCCGCCACCCGGCTGCCGACCGGAAACGTGACCCAGTAGCCGGTTTCGCGGGCCGGCGTGGCGCCCGAGCCGCCCATCAGCAGGCCGGTTTCGCCAGCGGGCGTGGTCAGCGCGGTTAAGCACTCCAGGTCGGGCTTGAGCACTTTCGGCAGGCGGCCGGTACCGAAATCGGCGGTTTCAAACAGCGTAACCCGGTCGGTGATGGCCAGGTGCTGCAGGTCGAGGCAGTACAGAAACGGGGAGTCGTCGCCGATGATGTAGGCTGTGCTCCCCAGGATTTCGATGCCCGAGGCCGAGGGCAGGCCCGGCAGCTCCAGCTGCCGCCGAATAGTCGCTTGCATAGTCTTGCCGGTAAATGCGTCCCGAATCCCGCCCGGGCGCTGCTATTTGGTGATGGTAAACTCCACGCGACGGTTGAGCTTGCGGGTTTCTTCCTTGGCATTGCTGGCCCGCGGCTTGGTGCCCCCGAAGCCAATGGTCGTGATTCGGTCGGCCGAGATGCCGCGCGTGACGAGGTAGCGGCGCACTTCGGCCACCCGCTCCTCGCTGAGTTGCTGGTTGAGCTCGGCCCGGCCCTGGTTGTCGGTGTGGCCCTCAAGGCGAATGTTGACCGTCGGGTTGTCGGTGAGCGTGCGGGCCAGGCGGTTGAGTTCGGCGTAAGAAGCCGGCAGCAGATTGGACTTGCCCTGGGCAAAAATCAGGGTGGGCAAATCGAGGCTGGCCCCAACGGCGGCGGGCACCAGCAGCAGCTGCCGCGTCATGGAGCCCACCATCTTGATGGTGTCGGTGGCCGTGAGGTAGCCCTTGCTGCCCGCGGCCAGCCGGTATGGGCCCTGGGGCAGGCTAAACTGGAACTGCCCCGAGGCGTCGGTGCGGGAAGTAGCGTTGAAGGCAATGTCGTTGCCCAACCGGATGGCTTTCACCTCGGCCACCACCGGTTGCCGGGTTTTGGCGTCCAGCACCGTGCCGCGCAGCAGGGTGCGCTGGGCCACGTTGGGCACCACCGGCGGCGGCGGTACGGTATCGGCCGGAGCCACGCCGCTGGCCGTGGCCCGAAACAGGTCAGCGGGGCCGTTGGGCGTGCGCGCGGCGGCGTAGTAGGCCTGCTTGCCATCGGGGCTAAGCATAAAGTAGGCGTCGAAGCCGGCTGTGTTGAGCGTGGGTCCCAGGTTGCGGGGCTCACTCCACGAAGTCCAGCTGTCGTCGAGGCGGGTGCTGACGAAAATGTCGGAGCTGCCGTAGCCGGCGTGGCCGTAGGACGAGAAATACAGGGTTTTACCGTCCGGGGCCAGCCAGGGCGCAAACTCGAAGCCCGGGGAGTTGAGCACCCCGCCCAGATTAAGCGGATCGGTCCAGGTGCCATTGGCCCCGGGCCGGCTCACGTACAGGTCGTTGCCGCCAAACGAGTCGCCGCGCTCCAGAGAGAGCAGCAGGATTTTCTCGTCGGCCGTCATAAAAAACGTGGTAGCGGCCGCCGCCGAGTAGTAGTTAAGGATATCGAGGGCCTCGGGCCGCCCGCTTTTGCTCTTGGGCCCACCCGTGCGGGGCACTACCGACACGCCGTCGTCGGCGAAGCTGCCGTCGCGGCCGTAACTGCCGCGCACCAGCAGGCGGCTGCCGTCGGCACCCAGCACGGCCATCACGCCGTTGTTTTGCAGTGTATTGAGGGCGTCGAGTCGCTGGGCCGGCCCCCAGGTTTGTCCCTCATCCACCGACTGGCTCACCCAGATGTCGCCCGAGTCGGTGTTGCCTTCCGAGTTGCCGGCAAATTTGGTGCGGGCCAGATACATCGTTTTGCCGTCGGGCGTGAGCACGGGCTGCAATTCGTTGCCGGGCGTGTTGAGAGCCGTCAGCGGGACGGCGGGCCCGAAGCCCGTCTGCTGGGGGTCAAGGTTGAGGCGAAGCTTAAACAGGCGCCATTGCTGCGTGGCGCGGTTCATGGGCCGCTGGGCCACGATGGGCGTCCCGTTGAATTTATCGGCGGCCAGCACGGCGGCGCACTTCTCGTTGCCGCGGCTCACGAGCTGCAAACTGCCGGCCGGACCGGCGGGCACCAACTTCCACTGCTGGTAGAAGCTCCCGGACCAGGGCCGCTGGGTGATGGTAGCGTTTTCGTCGGGCTTCTCCACCGTGAGACACTTGCCGCTCTGCCGGGCCTCGATGCGGTAATACTCGCTGCCGGCCGCGGCCCGCACAAACCGCCACTGCTGGCTCAAGGAGTGGGTAAATTCCCACTGGACGGCCGCAGCCCCGGCCTCTGCCGAGGAGCCGGTGATGTCAAGAGAGCGGCCACTCCCCCGGGCCACGACGCCGTACCAGGCGTTTTCATCGGGTTGGAAACTGGCTTGCTGCGCTTGTCCCGCCAGGGAAAGCAGCGCGAACAGGCAAAGCAACAGGTAACGGAGCGGATTGGGCATGCACGCAAAACGGATGAACCGGCCCGCAAGTTAGGCGAAATCCGGGCGCGGCAGCCTGGAGCCCGCCCAATAGAAAACGCCGTGCTTCATCCCGCCAGGGAAGCACGGCGTTTCAGGAAGACACCGGGAGTAGAAGCTGGACAAGGTTAGTTGCCCGTGTTGTTGATGTACTTGAAGCGAACAAAACGCTCGTTTTCGTAGATGGCGGTAAAATGACCACCCGCCGCTTTGGGTTCTGTTTTACGCTCTACGGCCCGACTTGGAGCAGCAACAGGGGCGGCAGGATAGGCACCGGGCATCATGCCGGGTACGTGGCAAATGAAGGAGAGAATCTTCGACGGCATGGTCTTTTTCCGTTAAAGGGTTGGGTTTAGGACAGGATTTGCAATAGAATGTGTAAGAGAGCTGCAGCAGGGAAATGTGATTGGTTTCTCAAACCCCTTGAACAAATATAAAGATATTATCATTTGATTGACCATTGCAAAGGTATATTTTTTATAAAAAGAATGAAAATCAGTGGTAGCCCCGACCTCTTCTCCGTGGTGCTACGGAGCCCTATATCCGTACCAGTACGGAGTATTGATCCGCGGCCATACTATCATTAAGCCAAGCTCAACATTGGCTTCAACCCATTGTCTGACTGACGATTACTTAAGTAAACAGCGCTAATTGCGGCCCACAAACACTGTTTTTGGGCGTTTTTTAAGAATTATCCTTTGCGAAGCAGCCGACAAGGGCGGACTATCTAGGGCAGTTGCTGCCCGGCACGTCATAATCAATACCACTCCAATCCGCTCCGACGAAGGGGCCAGCCGTGTAATTATTGGCTTATAATTGTACTATAAATAACCCAATAGGCTGTTGCAGGTTTTGAAGCCGCTTGACGCGGCTCTAACCAGGTACTATTAATTGATCAGCTTGATTAGTTGATCAGCTTGTGCCGCATAGCGTACTGAATCAGCCCGATAACCGACTTGGAATGCGTCTTGGTCAGTAAGTTCTTACGGTGCGTTTCCACGGTCCGCTCACTGATAAAGAGCGTTTCGGCAATGTGGGAGTTGGTGTATTCCTGGGCAATGAGCAGCAGCACTTCCTTTTCGCGGTTGGTCAGCGCCGCCAGGGGCTCCGATTGTCCCGGTCCGCGGCCGGCCGCCCGGGGCAGGTTGGCGAGCAGCGTGGCGCCCACCTCCGGGCTGAAAAACGTCTGCCCGCCGGCTACTTGCCGGATGGCCGCGCTGAGCTCGGCTTTGTTTGTGTTCTTGAGCAGATAGCCCGAGCCCCCGGCCTCGAGCACCGCCGTTACGGAGGCATAGTCGTGAAACATGCTCAACGCCAGCAGCCGCACCTGCGGGTGGGCCGCGTGCACGGCCCGAGCCAGCTCCAGACCCGACATTCGAGGCATATTGAGGTCAAGGATGGCCACGTTAATTTCCGGGTGCTGCTGCAGCAGCTCCAGCGCCTCGGCTCCGTCTGTGGCCTGAGCCACTACCCGGATGTCGGCTTCCTCCTTCAGCAGCATCTTGACGCCTTCAATCACCATTGGGTGGTCGTCGACAAGCATGACATTGATGAGTGCTGGCGTAAGGTTGGATTCAGTCATGTCCGGCAGCTTCGACTATAGAAATATAGGTAGTACCTGCGGCCGGAATGGCCCGGCCGCAGCCTCCTCGCCTTGCCAGGCTCAGCTGCTGCGGAAAGGAAACGCAACGGGCGGCATGGTCAGGCTCATTCATTAGACAATGTTAATATACTTGATTTCTAAGGATGAATCCGCATTCGGCCGGCAGAACCCGGATGTCAACGCCTGGTCATTACCTTACGGTGCACTGGCTGCCAGCGGTTTGCCCCAACAAAAAAGCCTCCGTCTGATGGAGGCTTTTTTGCTAATGCCGTGAACTGGCCGGGCCGTTTACGGCATACCGTACTTGCTCTTGAACTTGTCGCGCAAGTAGAGCTGCTTGTTTTGCAGGCTAAAAGCGCGGCCGTCGATAAAGGCCCGCGTCACGTTGTTGGTGCGCATGTCGAGCAGGTCGCCGGAGCTCACGACCAGCGTGGCCGACTTGCCCGCTTCGAGGCTGCCGTAGTCCTTGTCGATACCCAGAATCCGGGCCGGGCTCAGCGTGACGGCCGTCAGGGCCTGTTCCTTGGTCAGGCCGTGGCCGGCGGCGGTGCCGGCAATAAAGGCCAGGTTGCGGGAGCCGGGCACTTCCATGTCGCCCTGGTAGTCGAGGCAGTAGCGGATGCCGGCAGCCTCGAGCTGGGCGGGCAGCTTGTAGGGCTGGTCGTAGTCGTCGCCGGCCCGGCGGGGCAGGGCGTGAATGCGCGACAGAATCACGGCCACGTCGTTTTGCTTCAGAAAGTCGAGCATCATCCAGGCATCCCGGGCGCCCACGACGGTTACTTTCTGCACGCCCAGGCGCCGGGCAAACCGCACGCCCTCGATGATTTCCTTGCCGTAGTCGGCGTGCAGAAACAGCGTCTTGGAGCCATCAAACAGCCCGGCCATCGACGAGAGGCGCAGGTTTTCGCGGCGGCCAGCGGGCAGGCTGCGGTAGGCCGAGGCCTCGCTGAGCAGCTGCTCCAGGTCGCGCAGCTGCTGCTGGCGGGCCTTTTCGCGCTTGTCGAGGGCGGCGGCATCCTCGGCCGGGTTGAGCTTGAGCACCAGCGCGGGCCAGGTCAGATGCAGGCCGTCGTCGGCCTTGATGGCCGCATCCTGCCAGTTCCAGGCGTCGAGCTGCACGATGCTGCTCTGGCCCGAAATGATGCCGCCCCGGGGCGTGACCTGGGCCAGCAGCACGCCGTTGGTGCGCACGGTGGGCAGGATGTCGGAGTCGGTGTTGTAGGCAATCAGGGACCGGACGTTGGGGTTAATCGTGCCCACCTCAGCCTCGTCGACGGTGGCGCGGATGGCGTCCACCTCGGTCAGACCCAGGGTGGTGTTGGGCAAGATCAGGCCGGGATAAATCTGCTGGCCCTGCACGTCAATGACCTCGTAGGCGGCTTTGTCGAGGCTGAAGCCGGTTTGGGCGCCGGCGTAGGTGAGGCGACCTTTATCAAAAGCCACGGCGGCGTTGGGAATCACGGTGCCGTTGCCCACGTGCAGCGTGCCGCCCACGAGCAGTAGGGGCTTGCTTTGGGCAGGAGCCGGGGTGGGCACCTGGGCCAGGGCCCCGTGCCCCGCCAAGGCCAAGGTCAGCAGGAAAAAAGAAGTGCGAAAACGCATAGAATCGTCGGTGAAATGCTGGGAAATAGGAAGGCGCCGGCAGTGGGACTACTTATCAGTGTCCTTGCCCTGGCCCACGGTGTCGCAGTGGAAGTGGCCGTTGGCTTTGGCGCTGGGATTTTGGGTCGGGGCCCCGGCTTTCTTGGCGGCCAGCATCTTCTGGATGATGCGCAGGCGCTCCTTTTGCACGTCCTGGCGCAGCTGCTGATCCGATTCGAGGTCGAACAGCTGACGGCCATCGACGAAGGTGCGCTCGGCGCGGGCGTACACGCTCAGCGGGTTGTCGCTCCAGAGCACCACGTCGGCGTCCTTGCCTTCTTTGATGCTGCCCATGTGGGAGTCGAGGTGGAGCATCTTAGCCGGGTTGATGGTGACCAGCTTCAGGGCTTCCTCCTCGGAAAGGCCGCCGTACTTGACGGTTTTGGCCGCTTCCTGGTTGAGGCGGCGGCTCATTTCGGCGTCGTCGGAGTTGATGGCCACGTTCAGGCCCGCGTCGTGCATGATGGCCGCGTTGTAGGGAATAGCGTCGCGCACTTCGTTTTTGTAGGCCCACCAGTCGGAGAAGGTGCTGGCGTTGGCCCCGTGGGCCTTCATCTTGTCGGCCACCTTGTAGCCTTCCAAGATGTGGGTGTAGGTGTTGACCTTGAAGCCCAGCCGGTCGGCCACGCCCATGAGCATGTTGATTTCGCTCTGCACGTAGCTGTGGCAGGTGATAAAGCGCTGCCGGTTCAAGATTTCCACCAGCGCGTCGAGCTCCAGGTCCCGGCGCGGGGCCTCCCCTTTCTTCTGCTTGGCCTTGCCCAGCTTGTTCCAGGCTTTCCACTCCTGCTCGTATTCCCGGGCCCGGGTGAAGGCATCCACGAATACCTGCTCGGTGCCCATGCGGGTCTGGGGGAAGCGCAGCACGTTCAGCTCGCCCCAGTTGCTTTGCTTCACGTTTTCGCCGAGGGCAAACTTGATGAAGCCCGGCGCGCCCTGAATCTTCATCTGCTCGGGCGTCATGCCCCAGCGCAGCTTCACCAGCGCCGACTGTCCCCCGATGGGGTTGGCCGAGCCGTGCAGCAGCTGGGAAGCCACCACCCCGCCGGCCAGGTCGCGGTACACGTCGATGTCTTCGCCGTCGACCACGTCGCCGATGCGCACTTCGGAGGTCACGGCCTGGGTACCCTCGTTCACGCCCTCACTGATGGCAATGTGGGAGTGCTCGTCGATGATGCCCGGGGCGAGGTGCTTGCCGGTGCCGTCGATACTGCGGCCACCCTGGGGCACGCTCAGGTTTTTGCCAATCTTCTGGATTTTGCCGTTTTGCAGCAGCACGTCGGTGTTTTCGAGCTTGCCAGCGGCCTCACTGGTCCACACCGTAGCATTCTTGATAAGTACCGTCTCCTGCTTCGGCACTTCGGTCCGGCCGAAGGCCACGAATGGGTAGAGCACCTGCCCGAGCTGGACGGGTTCAGGGGCCTTCACCGAGTCGCGGTGGGCGGCGCGGGTGGCCTCCTCCTGGCGCTGGGCACTCCACTTCACGCTTGCCCAACCGGTTTGCGGCCCGCTAAGTTGCCCATCCCCCTGAAACAGGCGGCTTTCGGGGGTGTAATAGCCGCTCAACCGGGTGACATCCGTCTGAGTACCGTTTTTATGGTCGAAGACAATGGTGGCCAGCTCTCCATTGACGGTGATGCTGCCCTTCACTGTGTCGCCCGGGGCGGTAACAATCTTCAGCTGCGGCGCTTCGGGCTTGCCCTGAACAAGCATGCGCATATCAGCGCCAATCTTGAACTCGTTGCTCTTGACTTTCTCCGTCGTCATCAGCTTGAGCGTGTACACGCCCCGGTAGTCGGTGGGCACGGTACTGAGCTGGTACCGCTCCCCCTGCACCCAGTTGTCGAGCAGCACGTTGTCGTCGGCAAACAGGCGGTTGGAGCACACCAGGAAGTTGGCCTGCATCCCGGCTTTGAGGCTACCGACCTGGTTCTGGGCCTTGATGAGCTCGGCGGGCGTGGCCGTGAGGGCGCGCAGGGCCTGCTCCTCGGTCAGGCCGTACTCAATGGCCTTTTTCAGGTTGGGCAGAAACTTCTTCTTGTCCTTGAGGTCGGCGGCCGAGAGGGCGAAGGGCACCCCGGCCTTGGCCAGCATCCCGGCGTTGGCGGGCGCCATTTCCCAGTGCTTGAGCTCCGAGAGGTCGATGCGGGAGGCGTCGTACACGTCGTCCACGTTGTAAGCATCGGGGAAGTTGAGGCTCACGATCAATGGGGCCTTGGTGGCCTGCACATCGGGCAGGCGCTGGTACTCGTCGCCGGCTCCTTTGATAATATACTGGGTGCCAAACTCGTCGCCCACCCGGTCTGCGCGCAGTACCGACTGCTTGTCGCGAACCACGAAAATCTGGGGCAGGGCGCGCTGCTGGTTGAAGGCCCGCAGCGAGAGGTTTTGCTCCTTAGCGGGGTTGCGCTGGTTCCAGTCGGCGTCGAGGTAGGTCTGGCGCAGCAAGGCAATGCTGCCCATCAGGGAGCTGGGATAATCCTGGGAGCTGGTGCCCTTGTCGAAGGACAGCCCGGCGGCGGCGCGGTCGGTGAGGACCAGTTCCTGCTCCTTGCGGTTGGTATTGAGGCTCACCAAGGCCGCCGTGCCGCGCACAATGCCGTCGGGCTGCTGGGTGAGCACGGCCCCGAAGCCCAGCCG
The DNA here is from genome assembly GCF_004167665.1 of Hymenobacter persicinus. Lineage (GTDB taxonomy): Bacteria > Bacteroidota > Bacteroidia > Cytophagales > Hymenobacteraceae > Hymenobacter > Hymenobacter persicinus. The sequence continues at coordinate 65,786 of NZ_SEWE01000019.1, forward strand.
GCGGTAGACGTCGGCCTGCTCCTCATTGGCCTGAAACAGCTCGGCGGCGTTGATTTCGGGGTGCACGGCCTGGTTCCAGTCGTAGGCGCCGGCTTTCTGGCTGTCGAACTGCGGCCCACCCCGCCCGGTCCGGGCCGGGGCCTTCACCTCGGGCACGCCGTAGCTGGCGTACAGATCCACGAAGCCGGGGTAGATGAATTTGCCCTTCAGATCCTGGACCACGGCCCCAGCCGGAATTTTGACGGCGGTGCCCACGGCTTCCACTTTCCCGTCCCGAATCAGCAGCGTGGCGTCGTTGAGGCGGGTTTTGTAGTCGGTGAAAATGGTGGCGTGGGTGAAGGCGTACAGGCCGGGGCGCTGGTCATAGACGCCGTTGCGGGGATACGTACTCGGTTGCTGGGCATAGGCCGCGGCGCTGAGCAGCAGGCCGCCGGCCAGACCCAGCTGGCGTAAAAAAATCGACATAGAAAACGGTGCGGGTTGGGGAATACGGGTCGGGAGGGAAAGATACGGCCGCCGGACCTATTTCCGCCGCCGCGCCAAAGAAACCACCCCGGGCGCCGGGTTGCAGGACCGGGCTCAACTTTTTGCGGCCCCGAGCGGTATTTATTGTCCCACCTTTTCTTCCGTCCCCCCTTATGCGCAAAGGCACCCAAGTCACCTGGAAATACGGCACCGGCACGGCTACCGGCAAAATTGAGGAAACCCACAAGGAGTCCATTACCCGCAAGCTCCAGGGTGCCGAAATAACCCGCCACGGCACGCCCGACAACCCCGCTTTTCTGATTGTGCAGGAAAACGGCGACCGGGTGCTCAAGCTGCAAAGCGAGGTGAAGGCCGCTGCTGCCAAGGCCAAGAAGTAACGCTACAGCTCACAAAATAGCCCCGCCGGCAGTTGCCAGCGGGGCTTTCGGGCGTTGTCAGCAACGCTTAGCGGTTGTGCACGTCGGGCTCAATGAAGGCCTGCTCTTCCATTTCGGTCGGCACCACCACAATGCCCTTCTGGAGCATGGAGTTGCGCTTGCCGTAGAGGAAGTACACGATAAAGCCCAGCAGCATCCAGCCCAGGGCCACCTTCAGCGTGAAAGCATCAAGGGCCAGAATCATGCTGGTGCAGATGAGCACGCCCATAATGGGGACCAGCGGAAACATCGGCGAGGAGAGCGGGGCGCGGAAGGGCCGGGGCTGGGCGGGGTCGGAGCGGCGCATGATCCAGACGCCGGCCGACACCAGCACGAAGGCCAGCAGAGTACCAAACGAGGTCAGGTCGCCGGCCAGGGAGCCCGGCACGAAGGCGGCAAAGGCGCCCACGAACACCAGCAGAGCAATGTTGGATTTGTAGGGCGTGTGAAACTTAGGGTGCAGCTCCGAGAAGGCTTTCGGCATCAGGCCGTCCTTGGCCATGGAGAAGAACACCCGGCTCTGGCCCATGAGCATCACCAGAATTACGGACGAGAAGCCCAACAGGATGGCCACCGTTACGGCCGTGCTCAGCCACTCGTAGCCGGGCATGTAGTTTTTGATGGCGTAAGTAACCGAGGCCTCGCCGCCCTTAGCTGGGTCGGCAAAGTCACGCCAGTTGGCTACCCCGGTCAGCACGTGGCCAAACAGGATATATAGTACGGTGCACACGGCCAAGGAGCCGAGGATACCGATGGGCATGTCGCGCTTAGGATTTTTGGCTTCCTGGGCCGCGGTGCTCACGGCGTCAAAACCGATAAAGGCGAAGAACACGATGGCCGCGCCGCCCAGAATACCACCCCAGCCGTGCTTGTTCCAGGCCGTGTACTCACGAATCACCTTACCGGCCGCATCTTTTACAGGCTCCGCGTTATCCGGAATCAGGTAAGGCGTGTGGTTGGCGGGGTTGATAAACTGCCAGCCAACGGCGATGAAAACCAGCACGATGGCTACTTTCAAAAACACCACCACAGCGTTGAACATGGCCGATTCCTGGGTGCCTTTGATCAGCAGCAGCGACAAAGCCACGATAACCAGCAGGGCGGGCAGGTTGATGATGCCGTGTTCGGTGACGCCGTTTACCACCGCGCTTTCGAAGGGCGAGTGACTCAGGCTATACGGCACGCTGGTGCCAAAGACTTCCAGCAGCTTATTCAGGTACTCGCTCCAGGCAATGGACACGGTGGCGGCGCCCAGGGCATATTCCATAATCAACGCCCAGCCGATAACCCAGGCCACAAACTCGCCCATGGTGGTGTAGGCGTAGGTGTAGGCCGAGCCGGCAATGGGAATCATGGCGGCAAACTCGGCGTAGCACAACCCGGCAAACACGCAGCCGATGGCGGCCACGATGAAGGCCAGCGTCACGCCCGGACCCGAAGCCTGGGCGGCGGCAGCCGCCGTGCGCACAAACAGGCCGGCCCCGATGATGGCGCCCACGCCCAGCGCGACGAGGTTACCGGCGCCGAGCGTGCGTTGCAGCGTGCCGTGGCCGGTGGAGTTGGCCTCGCCCAGGAGCTGGGCAAGTGGTTTTTTGGCGAAAATATTTGCCATACAAAGTGAAAGAGAGAAGTAGGAAAGATGAGAGGTAGGGAAACTCGAAAAGTCGTTACGGGGAGCCCGAATATAGGCGATAATCGGCATTCCTGCGCCAAAGAGCCCCGCTGCCGGCATTAGTTGCACTGCCGGCCCGGCCTTTTGCGAGGAATGCCAGCTTATCGGCCGTTTATTTTAAACTTTCCCCGCCCGCCCCCATCCAAGCGGTACTTCTCTCCTACGAAAAGCTCTTATCATGAAAAAGATGCTCATCCTGCTGGCCGCCTTCGCCCTGACGGCCGGCGCTGCTTCCGCCCAAACCGAGGTGGCCCGCCCCGCCCGCGCCGCCCAGCCCGACCGCTCTCCCGAGCAGCAGGCCGATCTGCTCACCCGCCGCCTGACCAAAGATTTGGCCCTGAGCGCCGAGCAGGCCGATAAAGTCCGGCAGATTACCCTGGCCCGCGTCACTGAGATGCACGCGCTGCGGGGCAAGTACGCCACCGCGGGCAGCCGCCAGGGCATGGGCCAGGACATGAAAGCCCTGCGCGACAAGTACGACGCCCAGCTCAAGGAAGTGCTGAATGCCGACCAGTACGGCAAGTACGACCAGATGCGCGACGAGCAGATGGATAAGCGCAAGGAAAAGATGCAGGGCGGCAAGCTTAAAGTAAAAAGCTAAGTCTGCTGCTCCGTCACGAAAAAGCCCCGACCAGGACTGGTCGGGGCTTTTTTGGTTTTTCAAAGAAGCGGATATTGCCGGTAGCGGAACTTTGGAGTACGCCCCCACCCTTGTTTCTACCTGGGCTAGTTACTCCCTGCTACTACGGCGCCGTGCGCACCAGCTTTTGGGTGTAGCGCTGGCCCTGGCCCGTGGTGAGTTCCACCTGGTAGATACCGGCGGCCTGCCCCGACAAGTCCAGCTGCTGCTGCCCGCGCGTGAGCGGCACCGTCTGCTGCATCCGGCCCGCCAGGTCCGAAATCCGCACCGTTTCGGTGCCGGTAGCCGGCGTGGGCAGCCGCACGATTCCCGTAGTTGGGTTAGGGTACAGGGCCGGAGCGGCGGGCTTGGCTTGTTTCGCGGCCATTACCAGGGCCGGGCCGGCGTACCGCCGCAGACTGCGCTGCTCACTAACGACGACAGGACCATTCGTCAGGTCGGTGTCGACCGAAAGCCAGATCTGGCCGGAGTTGCTGGCGCTGAGCTGGCGGTAGTCAATCTTTTCGCCCGTGGCAATGGCCTGCCAGGTGGTGCCCTCATCCGTGGAAAAGGACAAGGCCGCGTCCCGGTCGTTCTGCAGCCAGTAATACCCGCCGCTGATGTAGGTGCCCGCCGTGCCTGGAATGGCCGCTACCGTGAGGGCCCGCAACGGCCCTTGGGTGGTGACCGGCGCCCAGGTCAGGCCCCCGTCGGTGGTGCGCAGCAGCCGGTCGGTCTTCGACATTTTCTCGCCGCTACCCGGGGCAAAGCCGTAGGCCAAGCCGTGCTGGGCATCCCGGAACGTGACGCCACTAAGCTGTAGCCCACTGTTCTGGCTGGTCCAGGTCAAGCCCCGGTCAGCGGTGTGCAGGATAGCGCCGTTGGCCGTGCCAAACCACAGGTTGCTGCCCAGCCGGGCGAAAGTGGCATTGGAATTCAGCAGCGCATCGGCGGCGGAACCTACCTGCGGAGCGTTGGAAATAAGCGCCCAGGTGGCGCCAGCATCGGTGGTGCGGTAGAGTTGCCAGGTGCCATTGCCCGCCGAAGGAGCTACGGCCACGCCCGTTGTCGCATCAAAGAAAAACACTTGGTTAAAGGCCGCTGGCAAAGTAGGCGCTATAACGCTAAAGTTCTGGGGGCCACTGCTGGTTTTCAACAGCCGGTAACGACCCGTTGCCGCAGCCTCATAATCGATGAGCCAAGCATTGTCCGCGTCCAGAGCGTACAGGTTACGCGCACGATACCCACTACCACCACTACCAATACCACCGGTATTGCCGCTGGCTACCCACAACTTCTCCCAATTCTGTCCATCGTTGGTCGTTCGCACAACGTAAGAGTTGTAGCTGCCGCGCCCGGTGAAAATCTCGCCCATCATCCAAAATGCGCCAGGCTGCGGGGCACTCGACATCGTCATGAACAGATAGTTGCCCGGCGCGTAAAGATTCGGGATGCTGGGGTCCACGGCCCAGGGAGTCTGCGCCGAGGCGGTGCTCAGGGCGCCAACGGCGCAAAGGCCAGCAAGTAAAATTCTGATTTTCATACGCTTTATAAGTAATTTTACCAGTACAGTATCGATACGAAAGGTAAAGTTTTATCCCTTTCGGACGAAGCTGCCCGGCAAGTATTTCCGGCGGCGTGAACCCCCGCATTCCGGAGTGGTTTGTTATATTTGACTTATTCGCGCCCGCCGTCCGGCGGTGGCGCCCCACCAATGTTTCACCCCATGAGTCCCCTGCCCAGTAGTACCGCCTCGGTTCAGATCCAGCAATTTTACGACAAGGGCCTAGCCCACGCCAGCTACGCCATCCGCGCCGGCCGTCAGATTGCCATCATTGATCCGGGGCGCGACCCGCAGCCGTACTACGACTTTGCCGACGAGCACGAGGCGCGCATCATTGCCGTCATCGAAACCCACCCGCACGCCGACTTCGTGTCTTCCCACCTGGAAATAGCCGAAGAAACCGACGCGACCATCTACTGCAGCAAGCTGGTGAAGGCCAGCTACCCCCACCACCCCTTCGACGACGGCGACCGGATTTCGCTGGGCCCCGTGGAGCTGCACGCCATTAACACCCCGGGCCACTCCCCCGACAGCATCAGCATTCTGCTCATCGACGAGTTTGCCCACTCCCGGGCCGTATTCACCGGCGACACGCTCTTCGTGGGCGACGTGGGCCGGCCCGACCTGCGCGAAAGCGAGGCCGTGGGGGGCCACCTGCGCGAGCAGCTCGCCGCCCAGCTCTACGACAGCACCCGCCGCAAGCTCATGACCCTGCCGCCCACTACCCGGGTGTATCCGGCCCACGGCCCCGGCTCGCTCTGCGGCAAAACCACCAGCACCGACCTCGACAGCACCATCGGCAAGGAGCTCAAAACCAACTACGCCCTGCAGCCCATGTCGCAGGACGAGTTTATCAAGGTGCTGCTCGAAGACCAGCCCTTCGTGCCCAAGTACTTCGGCCACGATGTGCAGCTCAACAAAGCCGGCGCCCTGCCCTTCGAGGACAGCATCCGGGCCGTGCCCCGCCTGCAGCCCGACGCCGTGCTGGAGCCCGGCGTACTTGTTATCGACACCCGGCCCCAGGCCGAATTCAAGCAGGGTCACCTGCCCGGCGCCCTCAACCTGCAGGACGGCGGCAAGTTCGAAACCTGGCTGGGCTCGGTGGTAGCACCGACTGAGCAGTTCTACCTCATTGCCGACTCCCAGATTGCCCTCGACACGGTGATCCGCAAAGCTGCTAAAATTGGGTACGAAGGCCTGATCAAAGGCGCGTTGCTGACCCCGGCCGCGCTGCCGGCCACCAGCCCCGTGGCCAACGTGGAGCACGTGCGGGAGCGGCCCGAGGACTTCACCATCGTCGATATCCGCAACTACGCCGAGGCCAAGCAGCCCGTCTTCGCCAACACGCTGGTGATTCCGCTGCCCGAGCTGCGCGAGCGGGCCCACGAAGTGCCCACCGACAAGCCCATTCTGGTGCACTGCGCCGGCGGTTACCGTTCCGCCGCGGGCAGCAGCATCCTGGAAGCCGCTCTGCCCGGCGCCGAAATCTACGACCTGAGCGACGCCATTACCGACTTCCAGAAGCAGGCGGTCCACTAACGGCCGGCAACGATAAAAGCCCAGCAGTTTGCGGAGCGTAAGCTCGGTGAGCCGCTGGGCTTTTTTCGATTTCAAGCTGCAAAAACAGCCGGCGGAGTTATCTTTGAAGAATATGCGCGTACTACACACCGCCGATTGGCACCTAGGCCAGCGCTTTATCAGCGGCCACGAACGCACCGACGAGCACCGCCACTTCCTCGACTGGCTCGTGCAGACCGTGCGCGAACAGGGCGTGGAGGTGCTCATCGTGGCCGGCGACGTTTTTGATACCGGCTCGCCTTCCAACCAGGCCCTGGAGCTATATTACTCCTTCTTGTTGCAGATGCAGGCCACTGGCTGCCGCGACATTGTGGTGGTGGGCGGCAACCACGACTCGCCGGCCACGCTCAACGCCCCGGCCCGGCTGCTGCGCCACCTGCGGGTGCACGTGGTGGGCTGCGTGCCCGAATGCTTCGAGGACCAGGTACTGGTGCTCAACGATGCCGCCGGCCAGCCCGGGTTGGTGGTCTGCGCCGTGCCCTTCCTGCGCGACCGGGACGTGCGCCTCTCGGTGCCGGGCGAATCGGCCGAGGAGCGGGAGCAGCGCATCAAGCAGGGCATTGCCGACCACTACGCCCGCGTGGCCGAGCACGAAGCGGTGTGGCAGCATAAAGCCGCCGGCGTGCCCGTGTTGGCCACCGGCCACCTCTACGCCGCCGGCGTGGCCCCCTCCGACTCCGAGCGGACGATTCACGTGGGCAACCTGGGCCAGGTGACAGCCGAGCATTTCCCCGAAATATTCGATTACGTGGCCCTGGGGCACATCCATCGGCCCCAGCGGGTGGGTGGGCGCGAGCATATCCGCTACTCCGGCTCCCCGATTGCGCTGTCATTTTCGGAAGTCGACCATCCCAAGGAAGTCTTGGTGCTGGAGTTTGTCGGCGGCAAGCTGGCCACGCTGGCGGCCCTGCCCGTGCCCGGCGCCCGGCGGCTGGTGCGCTTTCACGGCCCCCTCGACGAAGTTATCGGCCGCCTGACTTCCTACGATAACACCGGCTATACCCTGCCAGCTTGGGTCGACGTGGAAATCCGCTCCGAGCTGACTCAGTTGGAAGTGGCCGACGCCCTGCTCAAAGTTATTGGGGAGCTCGACCGTCGCCACCTCGAAGTACTCAACCGCCGCCACTTCCGCCTCGTCAAGCTCAAGCCCCTGGGCGAGGCCGCCGACGAGCCCCTGACCCGCAGCCTGCACGACTTCACGGAACGGGAGGTGTTTGAGCAGCGTCTGGACACCGAGCCCGCCGAGGGTCGCCCCGAGCTGCTGCGTACCTTTGATGAGCTTCTGGAGAGTATGCGCGGGTAGCCTGCCACGCAGCAGCACTTCGGCCTTACAAGATCAAGAATAGCCGACAACGGCCTCTCCTCCTACCGCTGTCAGCCTTTGCTTTTCGAATGAAAATCCTGCGCGTCCGTTTCTTTAACCTGAACTCCCTGCGGGGGGAGCACGAAGTGGATTTCGGCCACGCGCCGCTGTCGGATGCGGGGCTGTTTGCCATTACCGGCCCCACCGGGGCGGGCAAAACCACGATTCTCGACGCCATTACCCTGGCCCTCTACGGTCAGGTGCCCCGCCACGACGGCAGCGGCCCCGAGCAGGTGATGAGTCACGGCACCGGGGAAAGCTGGACCGAGGTGGAATTTCAGGTGGGCGGCCAGCTGTACCGCTCGAAGTGGAGCCAGTATCGGGCCCGCAAAAAGGCCGACGGCAAGCTCCAGGACTCGAAGATGGAGCTCAGTGAGCAACCTAAGCCCGCAGCCGACGGCGAAATCAGCCCGGAATGGCCGATTCTGGAAAGTTACAAGTCCAGGGTGCCGGCCAAGGTAGCCGAGCTCAGCGGCCTCGAATACCGGCAGTTTCTGCGCTCAGTACTGCTGGCCCAGGGTGATTTCACGAAGTTTCTCAAGTCGAGCCCCGGAGAGCGGGCCCAGCTGCTGGAGAAGATTACCGACACCAGAAAGTACTCCTACATTTCCCGGGCCGCCTTCGAGCGCAGCAAGCACGAAGCCCAGCAGGTCGATACCCTGCGGGCGGGCCTGGCCGGCGTCACGCTGCTCTCGGCCGAGGAAGTGACCACGCTCGAGGCGGAAGTAGCCGGCCTGCACGCCCAGCTCGGGGTGGCGCAAGCCGAACAGCACCAGCTGCTCGAAGCCCAGGCCTGGCTGCGTCAGCTCGACGACCTGACCTTGCGTCAGCAGCGCGGGCAGCAGCGCCTCGGGGCGCTGACGGCCGAAGCCGAAAACCTGCAGCCCCTGCGCCAGCGCGTGGCCGGGCACGAGCAAGCCCTGCCCTTCCAGACGCCCTGGGCCCTGCTCCAGCAAGCCGACCAGCAGATTGACACCCTGCAGCAGGAAGCCGAGCACCTGCGCCGCCAGCTGCCCCAGCTTCAGGAGCAGCTTACTTCTGCCCGGCAGGCCCGCGACCAGGCCCGCCAGGCTCGGGAGGCGGCCGAAACGGCCCGACAGCAGCAGGAACCCCAGCTCCGCGAAGCCGAAAAGCTCGACGCCCGCATTCAGCACGACCATGCCCAGTTGCTGGAGAAGCGGCAGGAATACGAAAGCCGCAACGAGCAGTGCAAGCGTCAAAAAGCAGAGTTGGAGCACACCAAGGCCCAGACCCGGCAGCAGCAGCAGGACCTGGCCGACCTGAACGCTTGGCTGACGCAGCACACCCGCCTGACCACGCTGGGCGAAGCCCTCCCCGACCTGGTGGGAGAATTGCGCGTCTGGAACAGCCTGCAGGATGAGCGCAGCCAGCTGCTGGCCGCCGCCCCCAACCTGCGCCGCCACCTCGACGCCGCCATTGCCAGCAGCCAAGCCACGCAAAACGCCATAGCTGAGGCTGGTCGGCAGCAGACGGAAATAAGCCGCCAGCACGAGGCCGCCCGGACGGAGCGCGACCAGTGGCTGCGCCGCCTGCATCACCATATCCAGGCTCTGCAGCAGGAACACAGCGGCTTAGAGCAGCGCCTCAACGACCTGCGCCGGCTCACCCAGGCCCACCAGCTCATTCTGACCCACGAGGAAGCCCGTCAGCACTTGCTGGCCGGAGAGCCCTGCCCGCTGTGCGGGGCCGTGGAGCACCCTTACGCCGCGGGCGTGCTGGGCATCAGTGCCGAATCGTTGCGGCAGGATCAGGACCGGGAAGACGAGCTGGCCCAGCAGACCCGCCTGCTCAACGCCCGCCTCAACCGCATGAGCAGCCTCACGGGCCTGCTCGAACAGGCAGGTGGCCAGCTCGCCGCGGAGGCTGGCGGCACCAGCGTCGTTTTGCTCACGCCCGCCGACGAAGAACAGGCCCCGCAGCTCATCCGGGCCCTAGGTCAGCAGCTGCGGGAGCTGGAGCAGCAGCAGAATGCCTTACTGGTGCGCCTCACTCAGCTGCAGGGCCAGCAGCAACAGGCCGGGACCCAGCAGGAGCAGCTCACGCTGGAACTCGGCAAAGCCACGGCCCGCCTCACCGACCTGGACGAAGCCATTCCCCAGAGCCAGCAGACCATCAGCAGCCTGCTCAGCAACTTCGGGCTGACCTTTGCGGGCCAGACCGGCGCCTCCCTAGTCGACGAGCTCCGCCAATTGGGTGCCGAATATGAGCAGAAAAACCAGGCCCGCACCGCCCTCGAAAAGCAGCTGCACGGCTTGCACACCCAAACCGATATTCTCGCCGTCCAGCACTTGGAGCTCCAGCAGTGGCTCAAGGACAGCAAGCAGCCGCTGGTAGACCGCCACGCGGCAATTCAGCAGCTGCGCGACCAGCGGCAGACGCTGTTTGCCGGCGCCGACGTAACTCAGGCGCTAGAGCAGCTCGCCGCCGCCGTGCAGCACACCCAGACCGCGCTGGAACACCGGGACCAGCAGGTGCAGACCGCCGAAACCAGCTTGGCCCTGGCCACCGAAAAGCTGCGGCAGCGCGAACAGGATGCCCAGCAGCGCCAGCAGCAGCGCCAGCAGCAGTACGACAAGCTGGTGGCCGACCTCGCCATGGCGGGCCTCACGCCCGACCCGGCCGCCCTGGCTCCGCTGCTGCTCACCGATTCCGAAGTGCGCCGCCTGGCCGAGCAGCTCCAGGCCCACGACCAGGCCGTGGCCGCCACCCAGCAAGGCCTGACTGAAGCGGCTCAGCAGCTGCAGCAAACTCAGGCCCGCGCCCTGACCATCCAGAACCTGGAAACCATCACGGCCCAGCTGGTCGTTAATTCTCAGCGGATTGCGGAGATCAACCAGCAGCTCGGGCAGCGGCAGGAGCGCCTGCACGGGCACCACGCCGGACTGGAGCGCCACGCGGCCCTGGCCGAAGCCCTGGAAAAGCAGCAGCAGCAGGCCCGCCGCTGGCGGCAGCTCACCGACCTGATTGGCTCGGCCGACGGCAAGAAGTTCAGCGAGTTTGCCCAGGGCCTCACCCTGGCCCGCCTCGTGGAGCTGGCCAACCGTCACCTGCACCGCCTCACCGACCGGTACCGCATTCTGCGCAACCCCCAGGAGCACCTCGACCTGCTCATCGTGGACGAGTACCAAGCCGGCAGCGCCCGGTCTATGAACTCGCTGTCGGGTGGAGAAAGCTTCTTGGTGAGCCTGGCGCTGGCATTGGGGTTGAGCGAGCTGGCGGGCCGCAAAACCCAGATTGACACGCTCTTCATCGACGAAGGTTTCGGCACGCTCGACCCCGACACGCTGGACACGGCTCTTTCGGCCCTCGAAACCCTGCAGGGGATGGGCAAAACAATCGGCATTATCTCTCACGTGGAAGCCCTGAAGGAACGGGTCAGCACCCAGATCAGCGTGCGCAAGGGCGCCGGCGGGGTGAGTACCCTGCGCGTCGTCGGGTTTGGGGAAGAGCTTTAGCCCCGGGGCTCCCCCGCCGCCCGAATGTCGGCCCAGGTCCAGCGCTTACGCGGGACAAGGCCGGCGTATCGGGCCCGGAAAAACGCCACCACTTCCGCTTCCAGCTCGTGAGGGCTGATGGACGAGGCGTAGATTGGGCGCTGGTCGGGGTCGGCGTAGCGCTGCACTTTGCTCAGGGAATGGCCGCCCAAGCGCAGCAGCGGGCCCGTGTCGGTGATACCGTCGAAGGTCCAGCGCTCGGGGGCCGTTTCCTGGTGATTCAGCCGCGCGGCCAGCTCCTGAAGTGGCAGGCGGGGCAGCGTGGCCCTCGATTCCAGATCAATCCAGGTGGTGTACTTGTACTCAAATTCGTAGCGTTGCCCGTCGTAAAGGCTCAGCACCATGTCGAAGCCGGCCGTGGGGCCAAATAAGGCGTAGTAGGGCAGCGGCTCCGGCGTTTCGACCACCACCAACCCGATTTCGGGGTAGCGCCGGATGTGGGTAGCGGGACTTTGCATCACCAGCTGGGCCTGTTGCACGCGGGCGTATTCGGGTTCCCAGGCTGCCCGGCCCGTTTCGGGGTTTTCCAGCACGGCTCCGAAGGCGGGCAGAAACCAAGCGAACTTTTCGGCCGAGGCCTCATCCTCGCGGCGCCGCCGGGCGGGCGCCCCGAAGGGCTCGTAGAACCGGGCTTTTTCCTCCGCATTCAGCCAGCACACCAGCTTCAGGGCCTCGTCAGCCAGCGGGTCAGTCAGGTCCAGCTCCCGAAAGTCGCCCAGCGTGGCTACCAGCCGCAGCAGGGGCTCGTGGCGCAAAGCCAGCGCGGGGTGCAGCAGACTCCACACGCCCACGAAGCCGTCGACGTCGAAATGGTTGGCCGTGACGGCGGCGGCGGTGAGGCCGGGCGTGGCCGGGGCGTGCAGGGCGCGCAACACCGAGCCGGCGCTGGTATCGTCGCGCAGGGCGGGCGGCGTGGGTGCCCCGCGCCAGTGGGCCAGCACCAGGGCCGCCCCGTTGGCAGTGCTGTCGACGACGATGGTGGGCTGGCGGCGCAGCTGGGCAAAGGGCACGAAGGATTTCACGGGCAAGCAGGCCGGGGAAGGTGGCCGGCCGGAGCGCAAGGTCCGAATTCCCGGCTACTTGCTCAGGGCTTTTTGCGGCGGTTGCTGATGCGCTCCACCCGGCTGCGGCGCACCCAGTGCAGGTATTTCTGCAAGTCCTCGGCCTGCTGCAGGGCAGGCAGCGTGGGGTAGCGGCGGGCCAGCTCCCGGTTGGTCAGCAGCAGATGCACAGTGCTGTGGCAGGGCTGGCACAGGGCCACGGTGGGGCCGTGGCGGCCGCCTTCCTCCCGGGGCACCAGGTGGTGGCGCGACACCTGCCCCACGAGCCGCTCGCACAGCTCGCACTGGGGTTCGGGAGTGGACCCAGCCGGGGGCGGCAGATTTTCCGGCCGCCTGCGGGAGGCACAACGCGTCATAAAACAGAGTATCAAGGGGCTACCTCCGCAAAAACCGGCTATTAGCGAATTAGTTGAGGATAAAAAAATATAAAATCATGTTGTGGCAGCGTTTAATTTCCTTCTATATTTGGTTAGGGAATGGGCCAACCAGTTCTATTTAAGGCATTTCTACCTCGTTACGAACGTCTCTAATAAGCCCGTCAGTTCGGCGGCCGGCTGCGCTACCCTCCTTTCTCCCGCGTTTTTTCTTCCCCTCGTCCTTACACTACTTACCCCTCTTGCCATGCGCGTTTCTACCCCCGCTCTCCTCCACCGTCCGCTTCACCTGCTGCGGGCTGCCGGCCTGGTGCTGGCCCTGCTGGCCCTGACCTCCACCGCTTCCCACGCCCAAACCTGGCTCGTCTCGACGGATGCCTACATTCGCCTGGGCGTGATGGACAAGTTCGGTCAGCTGGGTAACTACTCGGCCCGCTTTGTAGTCACGAACCAGACCAACGGCAAGGAATATATCCTGGTCAAGGAAATCGAGAAAGGCCAGAACGGCATTGACGTTATCTTTCCTTCCCTGGCCTCGGAGGCCGACTACTTCAAGTCGGAATCGGGGGAAGCGGCCAATGGCGTGCCCGGCCGCTACGTGTGGGAGTGCCAGGTAGGCGGCAAGAAAGTGGTCGGCGGCCGCTTCACCTTCCCTGAAGTTGCCAACGACGTGACGGTAATTGATAAGCGTAAATAACCTATCTTACCGCACCTTTACACCAGTTTTGAAAGAAAGCCCAGCGTTGCAGCGCCGGGCTTTTTTTATGCCCGGGCCCGCCGCCCCGCCTCTTTTCCGGCCCGCGGCCGTATAGCAACTGGGGCCGCTCAGCCACGGCCCCTGGTTTTTTCCACCTTCTTTACGTGCCCCTATCATGCCTAAAAAGTCGTTTGCGGAGCTTATCAGCAGCCCCGGAATGCCGGTACTCGTCGATTTCTACGCCGACTGGTGCGGCCCCTGCAAGACGATGGCGCCCATTCTGGAGCAAGTAGCGGCCCAGCACCAGGGCAAGCTCAAGGTCATCAAGGTCGACGTGGACCGCAACCAGGCCGCCGCCCAGCAATTCCGCGTGCAGAGCATTCCGACCCTGATTCTGTTTCACAAGGGCCAGCCCGTGTGGCGGCAGGCCGGCGTGGTGCCCGCGCCCCAGCTTACCCAGGCCCTGCAGGCGTACGTGAGCTAGCCGCGCGTCTTTTTCCGGGTGAGCCCACGCAACCAAGCGGCGGGTTCGCGCATCTAAGCAGGCAGCGGCCTAAACTAACGGCCACAGCTGGGCGTTAGGCAGGCGCCGCGCTTTACCTTTGCCCGGCCCGTTGCGCGGCCCCTACCTTGTGTTTTTCCCATGCGCTTACCTCTGCTTGCCGTTTGCCTAAGCTTGCTGGCCCTGGTGCTGCTGCCCCGCGCGGGGCAGGCCCAGGCCCGCTACACCCTGACGGGCTTTATCCGCTCCGGCGCCGACAAAAGCGTGCTACCCGGCGCTTCGGTGGCGGTGCCGGCCCTGGGTACCGGCGCCACCGCCGACTCCACCGGCCAGTACGCGCTGACGCTGCCCGCGGGCCGGCATCAGCTCGTTATTTCCTTTATCGGCTACCAGAGCCAGACCCGGGAGCTGAACCTGACCCACAACCAGCGCCTGTCCTTCAGTCTGCCCGAATCCCGCAATGAGCTGGGCGAGGTGACGGTGGTGGGCTCGGGCACGCTGGAGCAGAAGCTCCAGACCCCGCAGATGAGCGTGGAGCATCTTACCACCCGGGAAGCCAAGCTGCTGCCGGCCCTGTTCGGGGAAGTCGATCTGCTCAAAACCCTGCAGCTCAAACCCGGCGTGCAAAACGGCGGCGAGGGCACCGGCGGCCTGTACGTGCGCGGGGGCTCGGCCGACCAGAACCTGTTTTTGCTCGACGACGCGGTGGTCTACAACCCTTCCCACCTGTTCGGGCTGTTTTCGGTGTTCAACCCCGACGCCGTGCAGAGCGTGGACCTCTACAAGGGCGGCTTTCCGGCCCAGTACGGCGGCCGCCTCTCGTCGGTGGTCGACGTGAAGCTGCGCGAGGGCGACCCGCAGAAATATTCGGTCAGCGGCGGGCTGGGCCTGATTTCGTCGCGCCTGACCCTGGAAGGGCCGATTGTGAAGGACAAGGGCGCCTTCATCGTGTCGGGGCGCCGCACCTACTTCGACGTCTTTACCCGCCAGATCAACAAGCTCAACAAGAACACCGAGGACTACAGCCCGATTCCGGACTACTACTTCTCCGACTTCAACGCCAAGGCCAACTACAAACTCGGGGCCAAGGACCAGCTGTTTCTGACCGGCTACTATGGGCGCGACGTGTTCGGCTTCAACAGCACCAACGGCTTCAACTTCGACTTCAGCTGGGGCAACACGGTGGGCTCGTTGCGCTGGAACCACGTTTTTTCGCCCAAGCTCTTCGTCAATACCACCGTTTCGGCCACGCGCTACCAGTACAGCATTGCCAACAAGCTCGACCAGTTCGCCTTCAGCCTTTCGTCCGACATTCAGGACTACGCCGTGCGCACCGACTTTGAGTACGCCCCCGACGACCGGCACGTGTTCAAGGCCGGGGCCACGGCCACCAGCCACCTGTTTGGGGTGGGCCGCCTGCAGGCCGGCAGCCAGGACGGCAGCCTGAACATTGGCTCCGACGTGCAGTACCACGGCCAGGAAGCCTCGCTCTACGCCGCCGATAACTTCAAGGCCACCGACAAGCTTCAGCTCGAGTACGGCCTGCGCCTGACCGGCTTCCGCAGCGGCTCCGACTGGTTTGGGGGCCTCGAGCCCCGGGCTTCGGCCCGCTATTCGCTTACGCCTAAGACCTCCCTCAAGGCCAGCTACGCCCAGATGTACCAGTACGTGCACCTGGTCACGAACTCCGGCGCCTCCCTGCCCACCGACATCTGGTATCCGTCGCGGCTGAACGTGAAGCCCCAACGCTCCCAGCAGGTGGCCACCGGCGTGAGCTTTCTGCTGCTCGGCGGCCAGTACCTGCTCACCAACGAGGTGTACTACAAGTGGGCCCGCAACCAGGTGGATTTCCGCGACGGGGCCCAGCTGTTTGCCAATGCCGACCTCGACGCGGAGTTCCTCTTCGGCAAGGGCTGGTCCTACGGCAACGAGCTATACCTGGAAAAGAAGACCGGCCGCACCACCGGCTGGGTGGGCTACACCCTGGCCTGGACCCAGCGCAACTTCCAGCCCCAGCGCGGCACCACCGGTATCAACAACGGCAAAGACTTCTTCCCGACCTACGACCGGCGCCACAACCTGACCGTGGTGGTATTGCACCAGCTCACCGAGCGGCTGAACCTGACCGGCTCGTTCGTGTACACGTCCGGGGCGCCCACCACCCTGCCCGCGGGCCGCTTTCAGCTGCAGGATATATTCGGGGCGGGAGACCAGCTCGGCGGCAACCCGGTGCCCATCTACCCCGACCGCAACACCTACCGCCTGGCGCCCTACCACCGCCTCGATTTGGGCGTGGTGTATAAGCTCAAGCCCCGGCACGGCGAGTCCGACCTTACGTTTAGCGTGTACAATGCCTACAACCGGCGCAACCCCTACTTCGTGTACTTCGACCAGGTGAAGGACAAAGCCACGGACCAGGTAACCAGCTACCGGGCCCGGCAGGTGTCGCTGTTTCCCGTGATTCCGTCGGTGACGTACAACTTCAAATTCTAACCGCTCATGTTCGTCGCCACCTTGCTGAAACGTTGGATTGGGCTGAGCCTGCTGCTGGGCGCGGCGGGCTGCAACCTGCAGAAAGACATCGACGTGGACCTGCCCGCCGTGCCTTCCCAGCTTGTGACCGAGTGCTACCTGCGCCCGGGCGAGATTCCGCGCCTGACCGTTTCTGAAACCACGCCCTACCTTAGCACTGCCCAGCCCACCCTGCTCACCGACGTGACCGTGACGCTGACCCTGCCCAACGGCCAGCAGCAAAAGCTGCAGTTTCGGCCCGGCCTCGACCGGCTCACGCAGAAGATTTACACCCACATCGGCCAGCGCGCCCTCGTGGCCCGGCCCGGCGACACGTTTACGCTCGACGTGCAGGATTCCAAGGGCCGGCACGTGACGGGCACGGCCACCATGCCCGCCCTGGTACCCCTGGATACGGTGGAGTGGAAATTCAACGACAAAACCGGGGAGCAGCGCAAGGCTTACGTGCTGACCAAATTCCGCGACCCGGCTGCCACCGCCGACTTCTACCGCCTCCAGATTCACAAGGACAGCATCTCGGTGGACTCGGAGCGCGACTTTACCCTTGACGACCGGCTCACCAATGGTACGCAGATGACGCTGGGCACGAGCTACCGGTTTTCGGCCAACGACACCCTGCTCATCACCCTCTACCACCTCGACGAGCCCTACTACCGCTTTTTGCAGTCCGTCGATGATGCCCGCAATGCCAACGGCAACCCGTTTGCCCAGCCGGCCGCCATCCGCTCCACGGTCCAGGGCGGGGTAGGCGTGTTCACCGTTCTCAGCTCCGACCGGCGTACTATCATTGTGAAATAATGCTGCTTATTTTTATTTGCAGTACCGGGGCTGTTCCCGGTTATCCTAACGCGGTATTTTCGCTCTCTTAGATTTCTTTGCCCATGCTGAAACCCCGTACTCTTCTTCCCCTCCTCACCCTGCTGTTGGGCCTGGCTAGTTTGTTTACCAGCTGCAGCAAAGCCGACGACCCGGCTCCGGCCGCGCAACCCGAAATTACGCCCTCGGCCCTGACGGCCACCACGACCTGGCGCCTGGATGAGATTCAGCAGAATGGGCAGGTCACCAGCAGCGGGGCCGGCATCAAGGACCGTTATTCCCTCTCCTTCCGCACCGACAACTCCTACGCCCAGAAAATGCTGGCCGACAACGCCACCTACCCCGGCACCTGGATGCTGATGGCCAGCAACACTATACTTCACCTGCTCGACCACAAGGGCGACGACCACGAGTACAAGCTGACCGGGCTGACGGCCCAGCAGCTGCGCTACCGCTGGACTAACAAGGACGGCAAGCAGGAAGAACTCATCTTCTCCGCCCAGCCCTAAGGCGGTTATATTTCTCCGACAAAAAAGGCCCGCAGCACAGTGCTGCGGGCCTTTTTTGTTGTACAATAAGTTGTTGCCGGCGGCTACACCTTGGCTAGCACGGCCTTGAGCAGGGCAGTGAGGCGGGGCTCGGCGGCGGCGGCCACGCGCAGGATGTCGGCAATTTCGACGCGCCGGAGCTTGCCGGGGGAGCACAGGTCGGTGATGACGGAAACAGCCAGCACGGGCAAGCACAGGTGCACGGCGGCAATAACCTCGGGCACGGTGCTCATACCCACCGCGTCGGCGCCAATGGTGCGCAGGTAGCGGTACTCGGCCGGCGTTTCGAGCATGGGGCCGGGCAGGCTGGCGTACACCCCGCGCCGCACTTTGTCGGCGAAGCCCAGCTCCCGGGCGGCTTCTTCGGCCAGGCTGAGCAGGACGTGGTCGTAGGGTTCGAGCATGTCGGGGAAGCGCGGGCCCAGCTCGTCGAGGTTTTTGCCCACCAGCGGGTTGGTTGGCTGCAGGTTGATGTGGTCGTCGATGAGCATCAGGTCGCTGTAGTCGTAGTCGGGGTTGAGGCCCCCGCTGGCATTGCTCACAAACAGCTTCTGAATGCCCAGCAGCTTCATCACCCGCACCGGAAATACCACCTGGGGCATGGTGTAGCCCTCGTAGTAGTGAAAGCGGCCCTGCATCACCAGCACCCGGCGCCCAGCCAGCGTGCCGGCCAGCAGGTTGCCCGAGTGGCTTTCCACCGTCGAGGTCGGGAAGTGCGGAATGCCGGCGTAGGGCAGCGTAAACTGCACATCGATATCCTGGACCAGGTCCCCGAGGCCGGTGCCGAGGATGATGCCGAATTCGGGCTGGAAGTCGCCGATCTGCTGGCGGATGTGGGCGGTGGCTTCGTGAAAATCTTGCATAGAAAGCTAGGTTGGGGCGGCAAGGTACGGGTTCGGGCCGGGCAGCGCCAGCCCCAAGCGGCTATCAGCCCTACGCCCCGGCCGGGTACGCCGTCCGCCGCGGCTTTTCGGGTTTGTTGCGCTTGCCCCACCACACCACGAAGCCCGTCAGAGGCAGGCTGGCCGACAGCAGGCTACCCAGAAAAGCCACGATTTTGCCCCCTAGCCCCAGAACCAGGCCCGTGTGCAGGTCGTAGTTCATGTCCACGAGCTTGGCACCGTTGCTTTTGCTGCCGTGGGGCAGGCGGCGGAGCAGCTCCCCCGATACGGGGTGAAAATAGTAGTCGTCGCGGTGGTAGAAGCGCAGGGCGCGCTGGTAGGCGATGCCGAATACGGGTTGCTTCGTGGAAGTTGGCGCGGCCAAAAACAACATGGCGTAGCCCGGTGAGAGACGGCGCATCTGCTCGAAATACCGGTCGATAACCGGCTGCTTCGGTTCCGAAACCACCTGCAGGGTATCGAGAACGGGCGGAGTGGTTTCGGCAGGGTGAGTCTGGCCGCCGTTGCTGACGAACGTGGCCGCCGTACGCAGCCATTCGTAGCTCATCATCAGTCCGGTCAGGGCAATCAGCAAAGCCACGGCGGCCACGTAGAAGCCCAGCACGCTGTGCAGATCGTAGTTGACGCGCCGCCACCGGGCGCCCCACTTAATGGTGAAGCTGCGGTGCCGGTCAGTTTTGCGCTTGGGCCACCACAGCATAAGGCCGGTAGCCAGCATTACCACGAAAATCAGCACCGCGGGGCCCACTACCCACTCCCCCACCGCGGGCGGCAGCAGCAGGTACATGTGCAGGTACTGCACGAGGGTAAAAAAGTCGCGGCGCAGGTCCTGGAAGTGCAGCTCCCGGCCGGTGTAGGGGTCCACGTAGGCCACGAAGCTGCCGCCGGCTTTGTCGGCCAGATACACCGCCGCGGCCC
>NZ_SEWE01000020.1 GCF_004167665.1 Hymenobacter persicinus
CCCTCGAAGACGATAAACACCGGCCCCTGCCGCCAGCCGGCCGGCACCCGAAACCGGTGTTTGTAGAGCCCTTTCTCATCGGCGAAGCGGAAGTTCTTGCCGTAGGTTTTGTAGTCGCGGCCGTAGTTGTAGGAGCCAAAGCCCTGCTGCTCCCAGCACGAGGGCACCTGAATGGTGGTCCAGGTGCCGCTGCGGCGCCCGCCGGTGCAGAAAAAGTCCCAGGTGGCCGTGTGCCCGTTGTCGGTACCCGACAAATACTGCACCTGCCGGCCGGAAGCGGCCAACTGGGCGCGGGCGGGCAAACTCAGGCAGAGCAGGGCGAGCAGCCACAAGAAAGACGAAAGGCGCATACGGACGGGAGCTGAAGGAAGGGCTAAACATAGCCGCGGCCGACGGCATCAGCGCCCTGTACCATCCTGCTCGCCGCCGCGCGGCCCGGCCCAGTCCGCCTTTCCGGCCGGCGGAGCCGTATAGCAAGTTCTGTTTGCTCACTTACTTCTACGCCTCTTATGGATTTGCACTACGTTCGTCAGGGTAGCGGCCGGCCGCTGCTGCTGGTTCACGGCATCGGCGGCAGCTGGCGCTCCTGGAATACCATCATGGGTCCTCTGGCTGCGGAGCGCGAGGTCTTGGCCGTCGACCTGCCCGGGCACGGGGCCTCCCCCGCCCTGGCCGGCGAAAACTCCATCGGCACTTTCGCCGACGCGCTGACCGCCTTTCTGACCGAGCACGACTTGCTGGGCATCGACGCGGTGGGCTCCTCCATGGGGGCCCGGCTGGTGCTGGAGCTGGCCCGGCGCGGGGGCGTGCTCGGGGCCGTCGTATCCCTCGACCCCGGCGGCTTCTGGCAGGGCTGGCAGATTCCGGTGTTCTACCACTCCGTCGCCGTTTCGCAAAAGCTGGTGACGGCCCTGCAGCCGGTGATGCCCGCGCTGATGCACTCGGCGGTGGGCCGCACGGCGTTGCTGCCGCAGTTTTCGGCCCGGCCCTGGGCCCTGGATGCCCAGCAGTCCACCGACGAAATGTACACGTTGGCCCACACGCCCGTGTTCGGGGAAATGCTCGACCAGCTGGCCCACGGCGAAGTACAAAAGCCCGCGCCCCGAGGCAGCATCACCGAGCCGCTGCTCATTGGCTGGGGCCGCCAAGACCGGGTGTGCCTACCCAGCCAGTCCGAGCTGGCCCTGATCAAGTTTCCCGACGCCCGCCTGTACTGGTTTGAGCACTGCGGCCACTTCCCGCAGTGGGACCAGCCCGCCGAAACGGTCCGCCTGATTCTGGCCGTCACCGGCCGCCGCGCCTTTACCGACGCCGACCTTGCCCCGCGCAAAAAACCTGCTTCAACTGCGCCCACCGCTCCCCGAACCGCGGTAATCGGGGCCGGGCTGGCCTTGCTGGCGGGCGGCATCTGGCTGCTGGCCCACCGGAAAAAATCAGCGTAGCCTCAGGTGTCGAAAAGCCATAAAAAAGCCCCGCCGGGAGTCCGGCGGGGCTCTTTTATGGCAAACAAGGAATCGAACCGCTACGACACTGCCTGCCGGGTTTCGGCCAGGATTTCGTAGGAGCGCAGGCGGGCGTCGTGGTCGAAGATGTGGGCTACGGCCAGCAGCTCATCCACCTGGGTAGCGTCCACGAAGGCTTGTACCTCCCGGCGAATTTCGGCCGGTCCGCCGATAAACGAATACGTCATCATACCCCGGACGGCTTCTTCCTCAAACTCATTCCAGACCCCGCGCATGCTGTCGATGGGCGCCTGCAGGGGCCGGCTGATGCCCCCGCGCACGATGCCCAGCGCAAACTGGTAGAAAGAGGTGGCCAGGCGCTCGGCTTCGGCGGCCGTATCGGCGGCAATGACGTTGACGCAGGCCGCGGCGTAGGGCTCGGCCAGGTGCTCGGAGGGCGTAAAGTGGTGGCGGTAAGTGGCCAGGGCCGCCTGCAGCTGGTGGGGCGCGAAATGACTGGCGAAGGCAAAGCGCAGCCCCAGCATCCCGGCCAGCTGGGCACTGTAGGTGCTGGAACCCAGCAGCCAGATCGGAATGTCGAGGCCCTCGCCCGGAATGGCGCGCACCTTGCTCGTGCGGTTTTCCGCCGACAAATACGCCTGTAACTCCTGCACGTGGCGCGGAAAGTCGTTGACGGAACCTTGCAGGTCGCGGCGCAGGGCCTGGGCCGTGAGCTGGTCGGTCCCGGGCGCCCGGCCCAGGCCCAGGTCGATACGGCCCGGGTACAGGGATTCGAGGGTGCCGAACTGCTCGGCAATAATCAGCGGGGCGTGGTTGGGCAGCATAATGCCACCCGAGCCCACCCGGATAGTGGAGGTGCCGCCGGCAATGTGGCCGATGAGCACGGCGGTGGCGGAACTGGCAATGCTGGCCATGTTGTGGTGCTCGGCCAGCCAGTAGCGCACGTAGCCCCACTTTTCCACGTGACGGGCTAGGTCGAGGCTGTTGCGGAAGGTATCGGTCGGCGTGTGGCCTTCCCGGATGGCGGCCAGATCCAGCACGGACAGCGGCAGGTCGGCGAGTTTTTTTGCGGTCATACTTCTCTCAGGAAAACAAGGGCCGGTCGGACTTACTAAGCAGCCCGGGGCCGTGACTTCCCTAAACACGCGGCCCCGAACCAGGGTTTGCGCCGCGGCGGATTCTGCCGGCCCCCAGCTCAACCATGTTACCCCGGCGGGGCGCTGACCGGGCCAGCCTCAACCGCCAGGCTCAGCCTTCCGGCCGGATTTGGGGTATACTGCCCGTCGGCCCGGCCGTCAAACCACACACGAGTACTGCCATGAAAAAACTGCTGCTCTTTTTCTGTCTGCTGCGCCTACCGGCCCTGGCCCAGCTGCCCGCCTCGCCCCGGCAGCTCTACCCCGGTTTGTTTGAGGCCGTGCAGTTGGCCCGCGTGTATCCCGACAACAAAACCTTCGTCGATGCCGTGGCCCGGCAGCCGCCCGCCCAGGTTATGGCGGCCTACGCCCGGCAGAAAGACCAGCCCGGCTTCGAGCTGCGCGCGTTTGTGGATACCTACTTCACGGCGCCGGCCGCGGCCCAGGCCCACTACCAAAGCCGCGTGGCCGCCGGCCTGCGCCCCCACCTCGACACGCTCTGGACCGTGCTCCAGCGCCGCCCCGATTCGGCCGCGGCCGGGCCGGGCTCGTCGCTGCTCCCCCTGCCCTACCCGTACATTGTGCCGGGAGGGCGGTTTCGGGAGGTCTACTACTGGGATTCTTATTTCACTATACTGGGCCTGCAGCAAAGCCACCGCACGCCGGTCATCCGCCACATGGTCGACAACTTCGCCTACCTGCTCGACCACTACGGCTTTATTCCGAATGGCAACCGCACGTACTACCTAACCCGGTCCCAGCCCCCGTTTTTTGCGTTAATGGTGAGTCTGCTGGCCGAGGAGGAAGGCGCGCAAAGCCTGGTCCGCTACCAGCCCCAGCTTCTGCGCGAATACGCCTACTGGATGAGCGGGGCCGACTCGCTCCAACCCGGCACGGCCCGGCGCCGGGCCGTGCGCATGCCCGGTGGGGAAGTGCTCAACCGCTACTGGGACGGCAGCGCCGAGCCCCGGGAAGAGTCGTACGCCGAGGACGTGGCGGCGGCTCGGTTGAGCAAGCAGGCCCCGGCGGCTTTCTACCAAAACGTGCGCGCCGCGGCCGCCTCGGGCTGGGATTTCAGCACCCGCTGGTTTGGCCCCGACGGGCAGCTGGGCTCCATTCAAACCACCGACCTGGTGCCCGTGGATCTGAACTGCCTGCTGTACTACCTCGAAACTACCCTGGCCCGCACCTACGAACTCCAGGGCCACGCAACTCAGGCAGCCGCTTTCCAAGCTAAAGCCAAAAGCCGCCGCAACGCCGTGCTGCGCTACTGCTGGGATGCCCAAGCCGGCTGGTTTCAGGACTACAACCTGCCCCGCCACCAACGCTCCACCATCCAAACCCTGGCCGGCGTGTACCCGCTCGCCTTCGGCCTGGCCACTTCTGCCCAGGCCGATAAAGTAGCCGCCGGCCTGCAAAGCCGATTCTTGCGCCCCGGCGGTCTGCTCACCACGCTCAGCGCCAGCGGACAGCAGTGGGACGCGCCCAACGCCTGGGCCCCGCTGCAGTGGCTGGCCATCGACGGACTGGAGCGTTACCACCATCCAGCCCTGGCCCGCACTATTGCCACGCGCTGGGTGCGCCTGAATGCCGACGTGTTTGCCCAAACTGGGAAGCTGATGGAGAAGTACAATGTGGTAAACACCCAGCTCAAGGCCGGCGGCGGCGAGTACCCAACCCAGGATGGCTTCGGCTGGACCAACGGCGTGCTACTCACGCTGCTGAACCGCTACAAACTGGCCGAGTCCCGCTAACGCACCACGGTCCAAACCCCGCTTCAGGCGGCTAGCAGCGCCGCCGTCAGGGCCCCGGCCAGGGTGTTGAGCATATTGACGGCGTTGTTGCCCAGCAGGTGGCGGCGCTCCAGTGCGGCGCCGGCCACCGAGTCGGTCAGGTTGCCGACGGTGCCGGCCAGCAGCAGCTGCCCAAAGGCTGCGCCCCAGCCAAAAGCCGCGCAATATGCCCCGGCTACCAAAGCGCTGCCCGCCAGCCCCAGCAGCGTGCCCTCCAGACTTACCACGCCGTTTTCACCCCGCACGTCGGGCCGCCAGGTGAGGACATTGTAGTAGCGGCGGCCGTAGATGTTGCCCAGCTCCGAAGACAGCGTATCGGCCGTAGCGGCGGCAAAGCTGCCAGCCAGCAGCAGGTGCAGCAGTGGGGCCTGGGCCGGCCAGAGCCAGGCAGCGGCGCCCAGCAGCCCTGCCACACCCGCATTGGCCACTACCTGGCCCGCGGTGCGGCGGCCCTTGTTGGCCTCGGCCAGCCCGAGCCGGCGTTTGTCGGCCACTTTCCAGGCCGAGGCCGCTGAGCCGAGCCCGAAAAATAAAGCCAGCAGCCCCAGCCCGGCCCAGCCGCTGCCCATAAAAATCAGCAGGCCCAGCCCACCGCCCGTCCAGGCCGCAGCGGCCGTGAGCTTGCCGCTGCGCACGCTGTAAAGCATACCCAGGCCGAGCAGCAACACCACCAAAGTCAGGCGAAGAACAGGCGTCATGCGAGAAAGCAGAGAGTTTGGGTGGGGTAACCAGCGGGGACGCCCCACGGCCCCGGCCCCGCGCACAGCTGGCGGCTTGTGAGGCGGCTAAAATAAAAAAACCGCCTTCTCATAGCAGGAAAGGCGGTTTAAAGTGGAGCTGCAGGGAGTCGAACCTAGTATCTATATGCGATTGAATGCAGCAGTAAAATATGCCCAAGTAGGTTATTGAGGGGGCACGAATTATCAGGAAGTAACATTTAGTCGCAACTTGACGCAAGTTCTGTACCCCTATTTGTACCCCAGATCAAATATATTAGCTTTGCTTACCACATTGGTTACTGATCTATATGGCCAGCCTCAGCTTCCACCTAAAGCGCCCCCAGAGCGACAAGCCTACATCCATTTTTATCCTGTTCAATGCAAACGGGAAACGGACCAAGGTCTATACTGACCTTAAGATTCTACCAGCAAAGTGGGATACGGGGGAGCAACGTGCTAAGACTTACAGACAGGGCAATGCTAACCAAGTGCTCAACGACACCCTTGACCTGTTCCGCGAGCAGCTACTGGAGTTCTATGCCGATCAACGTGCGAAGGGCCTAGTTCCCGACGCTCAAGCCTTACGAGCCGCAATAGAACCTAAAGAGGTCAGCGCGGCTCCCGATAAAGCTGACGCTCTCCATGCCTTTGCTGACTGGATAGACTACTGCAGCCGTAGCAAGCGCCCGAACACTATCAAAGTTTACCGGACCGCGCTGCGCCACCTGCGCGAGTTCGGTCAGTACGCGAAGCACCCCATAGACTTTGACTACTTCACTTTAGGTTTTGCTGACAAGTTCACCTCGTATCTGATGGAGCAGCGGGAGTTAGCTGACTCGGCTATACACAAGAACCTAGCGACACTAAAGAATTTCTTGGGCTACGCCCAAGATCGTGGCTTGCACACCAATACGGCTTTTAAACGGTTCACCTGGCGCCGCCGTGAACCGTCTATTCTGACTCTTACGGCTCACGAGCTCCGTACTATTGCTGACCTGAACCTCCCTGATGGTTCTTACCTAGACAATGCCCGGGCCCTCTTCCTGCTCGGGTGCTACACGGGCCTACGTTATTCCGACATCAGCACCTTGCGGCCAGAGCACATCTTTGAAACCTCCTTGCGAATCACCACCCAGAAAACGGCTGAGGACCAAATCATCCCGTTACGGCCTGAGGCACGTCGCATTGTCGCTCGCGTTCAAGCTGGGCACGTTCGTCCAATCAGTAACCCGAAGCTTAACCAGTACGTGAAAGAATTGGCCCAGCTGGCCGGTATTGATCGGGAGGTGGAACGCGTTCGATACAGCGGCGGAAAACGCTTGGCAGAACGCGCCCCTAAGTACGCTTTCGTTACTACCCACACTGCACGGCGTACTTTCGTAACCCTCGCTCTGGAAGACGGCATCGAAATGAGCCGGGTGATGAAGGTGAGTGGCCACCGTACTTGGGCCGCCTTCAAGCGTTATGTAAACGTTACTGATGAGTCAGCCGCCGATGCATTCGCCGCAGCTTATGGACAGTGATATTTCTGTCTGTTATTCATTCCCTTAGCGGCGAAACCTATACTTCCAGGGTCATTTTTTTGGAAGTAATGTTCCTGCCCCTAATTTTGCAGAAGAGTACAGAAGGTACTCACACAAACTCGTTGCCCCGAGGGGCCAATGACTTCCCTACCCAACCTCCATCACGACGTCCTTACGACTCGTGACGGCATGTTTGCTCCCTCTCAGAGTGGCGCTAGCATGCTAACTGGCCTTATTCAGGCCTTCTCTCCTCTTATCGAGCAAATCGTAGAGGAAAAACTTGCCGTGCGGCTGGCCTTACTCGCCCAGCAATACACTGCTCCTCAGCCCTCTACTGAGTGGTTGACGGTTAAAGAGGCTGCCCTATTTTTTGATGTTTGCCGGCAAACCATCCACCGGTGGTCTAAGAAGGGCACTATCTCTCGTTTTAAACTAGATGAGAGAGGCACGACGTACTACAACAAGGCTGAGCTTAATGCTGCTTTTAAGAAGCAGCTACGTCCTGACGGTACGCGAAAGCACGCTCGTCGCCGGTTCCAGAAAAGCGCCGCCTAGGTCATCGCCGAAAGGGCCTTTTCTGAAAATAAATTTTCAGAAAAGGCCCTTTCGGCGAATTGCGCCGCAAAAAGCTAAATTCCACGTAGTTGCATGCTTCGGCCCTACTACTGTGGTTCTCAGCAATGCTGATAATACCCAGCAACTTGGATGTACATGCTCTCTTGGAGCAGTGTCATCCATATGAAATCAATGAGGTCGCCGTATTCAATATTGACCACCTCATCTACATTCTGGACTTTCTCACCGCTGCCCCTCTGCGAAACAAAAAATTTGCAGAAAGGATAGTCGATGGGTATGTGCCCGTGGTTGCTCACTCCCTCCAACGGGTAGTTCCACGCTATAATGTCTACTTGGCTTACCTCAAAAGAGCAGGCATAATTGAGGTATACAAGAATGGAACGTTCCGACCGGGCACTGTTAAGCAGCCAGGCAAAAGCAGGAAATATCGGTTCACGGAAGCATATCGCCAGCAGCCAATCCGATTCGTAGAGGTTACTACTAAAGCGTTTAAAAAGCGCATGAGCGCCTTACATAGTAAAGAGTGGTGTAGCCCTCGGCACCGTGATTACCAGCACTTGTTGAAGTACCTGGTGCCTGATGGTCTCTTACGAATAGACGCCGCCGCTCGGCAGTGGAATCAAGAACGTCTAGGCCTGATACAGCTGTACCCCGAATTGCGTAAAGTCAAAAAAAGCAGCAACTCGTCCTATCAACGCGTTGATGCCTACGTTGACCCAATTGAGCAATATAACCACGCGGAATACTGCATCGGACGCCTAGAGCATCAGGTGTGGGATGTAGTTATAGATGATAAAGTCAACCGGCTTCACACCCCGCTTACCAACATGCCCAGCGGCCTACGTCACTTCCTCACCTACGACGGGGAGGCACTGGTATCACTGGACATCGCCAACAGTCAACCCTATCTGGCCACCCTGCTCCTACGCCCGGAATTTTACAAAGAGTCAGGAGGAGTGCTCCCACGCCTTTTTTTTGATAAGGAAGGAACACAGATAAAACAGGAAAGGGAGAAACATCAAATGGATCAACCCTACATTATTCTACAAAATACAGGATTTAACCCTGATGCACAAGACATTAGAACCTTCAACACTCTCACCTCCGACGGGCTCTTGTACGAGTACTTGCAGGACAAGTTCAGAGCCCAGCTAGGGGAAGCCAACTGCGGAAGGGGGCAAGTAAAGGAAGCCATCTTTGAGGTCCTGTTTGCCAAGAACAGGTACACCTCTGAGCGGAAAAAGCTGTTCGAAAAGCTCTTCCCTTCGGTTTCCCAGATCTTTAGAATGCTCAAAGAGGAGGACCACACTATGTTGCCCCGCCTGCTCCAGATACTCGAATCTCATATTGTTTTGAGGAAGGTCTGCGGAGTTATTGCTAAAAAGTATCCCAAGGCACCGCTGCTTACTATCCACGACAGCATCGTTACTACCCTTCGTTATGAGGAGCGGGTAGAAACCATCATGAAGGAAGAGCTTGAGAGACTCGTTGGTTTGGCGCCAACGATTAAGCGGGAATGCTGGCAGGCGGCCAATGCAGAGACTATTTTAGAGAAGATGCGAAAGACAGTAGAGTTGCCAAACCCAGAGGTGAGTAAGCCGGAACTACGAACTGATTCTCTGAAAAAGCCGATCGTATTGACTTCCTGCGTCAGTGAAGTGGTATAAGTCGGAATGAGCGTTCTATTGCTTGGTAAAAGACTGACTCGTTTAAGTCAGTCTTTTACCTCGTTCTGGACCTGAAAACTGAGAAGAAAAGCCCATACAGTGAAGATTGTATTGACAATTACCGTAGCAAGCGGAAAGAGCTAATACGGGCTCCCAACGCATTTTCCGGGCATAAAATAGAGCCAAAGTGTTATCCTTTCATACTACTGAACCTTTGGACTGTAGCTGTTCCGACTAAGCGCGCAGCTCACTGTTTTTCCCACCGACAACCTCGGCGAGACCGAACCCATACGTAAGCCCCACCCTGCTTCTCCGAACAGCCTAAAGCAACTCAATGAGCTGCCGAGTAATGAAAAAAGACCTACCCGATCTGATAATTTCGTTTCCTTTTGCCTTCGCCCACCCCCTAGTATTCATCAGCTACTCCGCACCGGCAAATGCTTCTTAGTTCATAGGGTAAGCAGGAAACAAAGCCCTGAAGCGCCTTCTTGGGAGTACAGAAGAAGATGAAACAAGTGACATAGCTCACGCAAATTGGACGCGCAGGGTGTGGCGGCCATCGACTTCTGTAAATGCATACTGAATCTTGAAGCCGTAGTACCGGCAGATGTGCTGGGCAATGCTCAGCCCCAGGCCGGGGGAATCGGACGCCAGGTTGTGTTTCTGAAAACGCTCAAAAAACCGCGCTGGATCACCCGTGGGCGCTGGCCCAGTATTGCTGATGGCCAATGATTTTGCCTGCAGGAACACCTCGACTTGTCCGCCGGGGTAGTTGTGGCGGATGGCATTATGCAGCAGGTTCTGGAGCAGCGAATCGGCCAGACCGGGGTGCATCGTGCGCAGGGGCAGCGGCGGTTCGGTGTGCATCGTAAGCGTCACCTGACGAGCTGCCAACAGGGGTTCCAGCATGGCGGCCCGCTCGCGTAGCACTTCCTCCAGCTGCAAGGGTACGGCCTGGGTCGGCACAAACTGGTGGTTTTCCAGGCGCGTGAGAAGCGTCAGAGACTGATGCAGGCGCGAGAGACGCAGGGTGGCCCGCAACGTTTCGCCTACTAGGTTGGCCGTGCCTTCGTCTTGCATCAGCGTCGGTGCCTGCAGCAGCTGCTCCAGCTTGGCCTGAATGATGGCCAGGGGCGTTTGGGTTTCGTGAGCCGCGTTTTCGGTAAACTGCCGCAGGCTCTCGTAATCCAGTACCAGGCGCTCACTCAGGCTGTTGAGCGCCTGGTTCAGGGCCGCAAACTCTTCAATGGCGGGAGTGGGCAGGTTCAAGGGCTGATGGCGCTGCAGGTCGTAGGCCCTTAGCGCAGCTAGGGTGCGCTGAAACGGGGACCAGATGCGGCCGGCCAGCCAGCGGTTCAGGCCCACCACGCCCAGCAGCAGCAGCGCCAGCACGCCCACCATCACGCCCAGCACCACGGCCAGCACGTCCTCGGTTTCGACGAGTGACTTGCGCAGCGTCAGCCACTGAGGCGCACTGACCGCCCTTGCCGGTTGCAGCCGGAAGGTAAGCTGGCGGTAGGGCACCATTTCCCGCTCCACCGTATCCAACAGCAGCGTGTCAGAGAATCCTAGAGGCAGAGGCTGCTGGCTGTACTCCAGGTTGTCGGTGAATGCGGCCGCGGGCAGTGGTAGGCCACTAGCTACCAGGTTCTGGATGTGCAGCTGGCGATTGTACAGCAATTCTTCCACCTCGTTGCGCAACGCCCAGCCAAAGCCCACATACAGCAGGGCGCTGGCCAGGGCGAACAGGCCGGCCGTGAGCAGCAGGTAATAGCGGGTAGTAGCGGTCAGCAGCTTCATAGAAGTAGGGAAGAAAAGCAGACTAGCCTACTCTTTCAACAGCTTGTAGCCTACACCGTAGAGCGTCTGGATGTACTCGTCGGCACCTTTTTCCTGCAGCTTGCGGCGCAGGTTTTTCATGTGGGTGTAGATGAAGTCGAAGGAGTCGGCAGTATCCACTGCGTCGCCGCAGAGGTGCTCCGCTACGGCTTCCTTAGTCAGTACCCGGCCGGGATTAGCCAGGAAGTACAGAAGCAGATCGTACTCCTTGCGGGTCAGGTTCAGGGGCTCCCCACGCACGTGGGCTTCACTTAGATCGGGCCACACCAGCAGGTCGCGGAACACAATGTGATGGTGGCCGTTGAACTGCCGGCGACGCAGCAACGCCCGCAGGCGGGCATTCAGCTCGGACAGATGGAAGGGCTTGGTCAGGTAATCGTCGGCACCCAGGTCCAGCCCCTGCACCCGGTCGTCGAGGCCGTCGCGGGCGGTGAGGATGAGCACGCCGGCTGCGGAGCCGTCGGACTTGAGCGTGCGCACTAGATCCAGCCCATCTCCGTCGGGAAGGGTCAGATCAATCAGTACGCAGTCATACTGGTAGAGCTTGATTTTTTCGTAAGCCTGCTCGAAGCTGACAGCTACTTCCACCAGGTAGCCGTTTTCGCGCAGGGCCTCTACCAGCGTCTGGCGCAGGGCCTCCTCATCTTCTACCAGTAACAGTTTCATACGGGCACATTCAGGATAGAAGATCAAAAATGCTACTAGATTCTGTGGGATTTCTGAATGGCAGCTTAATGCTTGGGCCCAAACCAGCGGTCGGGACTGCGGTGCTTTTCCTGATTCACTTCCAGATGAGTACCAGTGTGCCGGCGACTATAAGGCTTGCGCCCACGCCGGTCTGCCAAGTGAGCCGCTCACCCAGAAATGCTACGGATAAGCCAATGGCCAGCGCCACGCTGAGCTTATCGACCGGGGCCACCTGCGAAACCGTGCCCATCTGCAGGGCTTTGAAGTAGCAGAGCCACGACAAGCCCGTCGCCAGCCCCGACAAGCCCAAAAACAGCAGGTTGGTGCGCGTAAGGGCCGTTATTCCGCTGAGCCCGCCGCGGACGTAGACAATGGCCCAGGCCAGCACCAGAATTACCACGGTGCGGATGGCCGTTGCCAGGTTAGAGTCGACGCCGCGGATACCGACTTTGGCCAGCACGGCCGTCAAGGCCGCAAACAACGCGGAGAGCAAGGCATATAACCACCACATGACCGAAGACAAGTAGATGAGCAAGGTAAAACCGACTGGGCGATTTCTGCCTATTGGTTCGCCAGAAAGCGCGTTTGCCGTTAGTTGCTGCGGGCAGAAGGGTGCCGGCAGCCTCTGCTACGAAACGGTGGGTTCGGCCGTTGCTGACTCCGCGCCCTGTTTGCGCCCGAAGGCCCAGTACAGCGCCGGCATGCCCAGTAAATTGAGCACCGTCGAGGTAATGACGCCGCCCAGAATGACCACTGACATCGGGTGCTCAATCTCGGAGCCCGGCTCGTTACCGGCCACGATGATGGGCAGCAGGGCTAGCACCGAGGTCAGGGCCGTCATGATGATGGGCGACACCCGCTCCAGAGAGCCGCGGATGATGAGGTCCTTGCCGAAGGGCATGCCTTCCTCCACCTCCAGGTGGCGGTAGTGGCTCACGAGCATGATGCTGTTGCGGGCCGCCACGCCCAGCACTGTGATAAAGCCCACGATGGAGCCCAAGGACAGTACGCCGCCCGTTAGAAACGCCGCCAGCAGGCAGCCCGACACGGCAAAAAACAGGCTCAGCAGCCCCAACGTGGCCAGACGTAGCGTGCCGAAGTCGGTGTAGAGCACCAGGAAGATGCCGATAAGCGAGAGACCGACCAGCAGTAGCATTCGATTTTGCGAGGCCTGGCGCTCGGCGTACTCACCCAGGATTTCGGGGTGGTAGCCGGGTTCGAAGACCACGCCGTCGACTTGGGCTTGCACGTCGCGGGCCACGGAGCCTAGGTCTCGGCCCCGCACGTTCAGCGTCACATCGATGCGGCGGGAGGATGCTTCACGGGTGATTTCGTTGGGCGTGGGTACGATGAGCACATCGGCCACCTCGCGCAAAGGTACCGAGCCGCCGCCGGGCAGGCCGATGAGCAGGTCGCGCACGGCCCCGAAGTCGGCGCGCACGGCGGGCTGCCCCCACACGGCCACGTCGAAGATCTTCTGCTCCTGGTAGATTTCGCCCACCTTGCGGCCCTTCACCAGGGTGCTGATGGCTTGGAGCACGGTGCCGGGGTTCAGGCCGAAGCGGGCCGCGGCTTCGGGCTTGATCTTCACCTGAATCTGGGGCACCAGCGTCTGCTGCTGTACTTTCAGATCTACCACACCGTCCACGCCTTCAAGCTTACCTCCTACTTCCTTGGCCTTAGTGTAAAGTTGGTCGAGGTCGGGACCGAAGATGCGCACCACGATAGTGGCCGAGGTGCCGGTCAGCACCTCCTTGATTCGCTCCCGCAGGTAAGTTAGCAAGTCGCGGTAGAGGCCGGGGTAGCCGTCTACCACGGTCTGGATTTTGGCCACGGTCTGCTCGTAGTTCACTTTGGGGTCGACGGAAATCCAGAGCTCGGTGAAGTTGGGGCCAACCACCTCATCGGCTACCTCGGCCCGGCCGATGTGGGCCCCGAAGTTGCGGACCCCGGGAATGGCACGCAGCTCCTTGCTGGCCCGCACCGTGATGCGCGACATGGCCTGCAGCGAGGTGCCGGGCTTCTCCACCCAGTGCATCAGAAAGTCGTACTCTTTGAAGTTGGGCAGAAACTCCTGGCCGAAAAACGGCAGCGTGAGCATCGAGAACACCGCGGCGGCTGTCAATGACCAAGCCACGCGCTTGGGCCGGGCCAGCAAACCGGGTAGCATCCGAGCATAGTGGCGCTTCAGCCAGGCCACCACCGGCGAGTCCTTGGATTCCTTGGCTGCCGCCTTGGGCAGCAGGATCAAGGCTAAGGCCGGCGTGAGCGTCAGGGCCACGAACAGGGAGGCCAGAATGGCCAGCACGTAGGAAAATGCCAACGGCTGGAAAAACGCCCCCGACAGGCCCGGCAGCAAGAAGATGGGCAGCAGCACCAGCGCCACGATAACCGAGCCGTAAATCACGGCCGAGCGGACTTCCATGCTGGCCTCATAGACCACCGCAAACGCCGATTTAGGCGAGCCGGCCTCGTGGTTGAGCCGCAGCCGGCGCATGATGTTCTCCACGTCGATAATGGCATCGTCGACCACTTCCCCCAGAGCAATGATAAGGCCGGCCAGCACCATTGTATCAATGGTTTTGCCGGAGTAGCGCAGGGCTAGCGCCGCCGCAATCAGCGACGTGGGCAGGGCCAGGGCGCTGATCAGGGCCGTGCGCCACTCGTAGAGGAAGAACAGCAGTACCAGCACCACCAACACGCAGCCGATGAGCAACGACTTATTCAGGTTGCTGAGCGACATCTCGATAAAGGTGGCGGGGCGGAAGATGGTCGAGTCGATTTCCAGCCCTTTCAGCCCCGGCCGCATGGCATTCAGCGCCGCTTCCACCTGCCGGGTCACGTCCAGGGTATTCGCGCCGGGCTGCTTTTCCACGATGAGCAGCAGTCCCGGACCGTCGTTAATCACCGCGTCGCCGATGGGGGCCGGGAAGCCCTCGACTACCTGCGCTACCTCGCCCAGCTTCAAACTCACGCCATTGCGGAAGGTGACGGGCATCTGGGCTAGGTCGGCGGCCGACTGGATGGCCGAGCTTTGCGACACGGCCAGCCGTTGATTAGGCGAGTCGATAAAGCCCCCGCCGGCCAGCGTCGTGGCGTCGGCAGCGGCCTTTTCCACCTCGGCCAGCGTCAGGCCCAGGTTGCGCAGCTGCTCGGGGTTGACTAACACCTGCAATTGCCGGTCGCGCTGGCCCCAGATAGCCACGTTGGCCACGCCGGGCACGGCCATCAGGCGGGGGCGGATGCTCCAGCGGGCCAGCGTCGTCATTTCCACCTGCGTGAGGCTATCCGAGGAAACACCGATTTTCAACACCCGGCTCGTCGACGACAGCGGGGAGAGCATCACCGGGGGCCGGGCCACGCCGGGCAGGGTGGGCGCCACCCGCGCCAGCCGCTCCTGCACGGCCTGGCGGGCGTTGTTGATGTCGATGCCCTGGGGAAAGTAGAGCACCACCGACGAGAGCCCCAACACCGACTTGGACCGGATTTTCTTCACGTCGGGCGTGCCGTTCAGCGCATTTTCCAGGGGTACGCTCACCAAGGCTTCCACCTCGGCTGTACTCAGGCCGGGGGCTTCCGTTTGCACTTCTACGTAGGGCGGGGCAAACTCGGGAAACACGTCCAGCGGGGTATTGCGCACTACCTGCAGGCCCGCAACCAGCAGTACCCCAAACAGCACCACGACCACCAGCCGCAGCCGCAGGGCCGATTCTATAATCCACTTCATAAGGTCAAGAGTGAATGGTGGAATGAATCAATGGGCGAATAAATAGATAGCTCCACTGGAGCATTCACTCATTCAACCATTTATTCATTCCCCCATTGATTAGTGGCTGCCGCCAAATTCAGTTCCGAATAACTCCGCCGCGCCGTCGGTGACGACTTCGGCCCCGGCCTTTACGCCCCGGGAAATGACCACCTGGTCGCCCACTGTGCGCTGCACTTCCACCCGGTGCCGGGTGTACTGCTGGGGCGCAGTGTGCACGTACACCCATTGGCCGCCCGAGGCGTCGTAGAGCAGGGCGGCGGCCGGAATAGTCAGGGCCCGTGTGGTGGCGGACGTTGCGCCTGGGCCGCCTGCGGCGGAGTCGCCGCTACCCAGGGCCACATCGACGGCGACCCGCTCCCCGGGGCGGAAGGCTTCGTCAGCGTTATCAATTTCATAGAAAACGTCGGCTGTGGCCGTGCCGGCGGTACCGCCAATCGTAGGGGCGTCCACCGGCTTGGCTGGCCGGGCCGCACCGCCGTTCAGCGGCCGCACCGTCACGGTCTGGCCGGGGCTGAGGCGGCGCAAGTCCCCCACGAACAAGGGCACGCGCACCCACACCTTATTCAGGGCGGCTAGCTCCAGCAGCACGGTATTGGTCGTCACCACGGAACCTGGGGCCACGGTCACGCGCTGTACCACGCCGCTCAGAGGCGCTTTGATGGGCAAGGCCTGGCCGCCGCCCGTGTTGCCGCTCATAGCTCCCTGCCGGGCGCGGGCGTCGGCTAGGGCGCGCTGGGCCAGGGCCACGTCGGCGCGGGCATCGTCGCGGGCCCGCACGCTGCCGGCGCGGTCGGCCAGCAGGTCTTCGGCCCGGGCCAAGCGGGCCTGGGCCACCTGCAATTGGGTGCGGGCCTGGGCCGTGCCCTGGTCAAGGGTCAGCAGGTCGCGCTCCGGCGGCAGGGGGACCAGACTATAGAGCGTCTGGCCCTGGCGCACCCGCTGGCCGGCGGTGATTCCCGCACCGCCGCGCAGCGTGCCCTGCACGGGCGCCACGATGGTCACGGCCTGGCCCGGCACGGCCTGAATCTCACCGCCCACCTCGCGGGTGGCCTGCACGTTATCGGCTTTGATGACGGCCGTGCGGATGCCCAGGCGCTTCTCGGCCTCCGCCGTAATGGCCACGGTGGTCAGTTGCGATTCCTTGACCGGGTTTTTCACCTCCGAGGGGCTGACGGCCTTGGGTTTTTCCGCTTTGCCGCAGGCCACGCAGCTGAGCAGGCTGAGCAGCGCGAAGCGGCGGGAAACAACGAATACGTTCGATGCGGACATAATCTATTGGTCTGAAAAAGAGTTAGAAACGGGCCCCGCCTACGCTGTAGCGGAGCCGGGCCAGGGCCCGGCGCTGGTCGGCACGGGCGTCGGCGGCACGCTGGCGGGCGTCGAGCAGCTGGCGGGTGGTTTCGGCCACCTGCACGTAGGGGAAGTCCCCGTTGATAAAGGCTTTGGTGGAGCGGCGCAACGCATCCTGCAGGCTGGGCAGGTAGCTTCGCTCCCACAGCGCCACGCTCTGGGTGGCCTGCTCGTATTGGACGTAGGCCTCACGCACATCGAGGCCCACGGTCTGCCGTAAAGCCAGGTACTGCCAGGAGGCCTGCTCAAGCTCGGCCTTCACCCGGGATATGCGGCCCTGGTTGCGGTTGAAGATGGGCAACCCGATGGCCGCGCCAGGACCGAGGTGAACCGGGTTCGGGTCATTCAGGCGGGCATTCAGCGACAACACGAAGGAGAATACCCGGCTCCGCTCCCACTTTAGCCGTTTGCCGATGGCCTCGATGCCCGTGCGCGCCGCCCACAGGTCGGGCCGGGCCGCGTAGGCCGAGTCCAGCAAGGCGGGCAGTGGTGGCACGGCAGCAGCAGCGGCCGGAGTTACCACAAAGCGTACAGAGTCCACATTCATAGAGTCCAGGCCCAGCGGGGTCAGCAGGCGCAGCCGGGCCACCCGAGCATCGCGGCGGGCGCGGTAGTAGTCGTCCACGGCCCGCAAGGAATCGGCACTGGGCGCTACGGTTTCCAATTCGCTGGCCTCGCCCACCCGGTAGCGGGAGCGGACGATGCGCGCTACCTCGGCCCGCATGGCAATGGCTTCGCGGGCAATACGCAGGCGCTCATCGGCCAGGGTCACGTCGGTGTAGGACACCTGCGCGTCGCGGCCCACGAGCAGGCCGCGGCTGACCAAGTTTTCGGCTACGCGCTGGGTTTCGAGCTGGGCGGCGCCCACGCGGCCCGGGCGCTGCCAGAGCAGGTCGGAGGCGAAATTCAGGGCTAATGAGAAGGGCGCGCTGCCGTAGGAGGTAATACCCGACAGCACCGGGTTGGCCAGCAGGCCCGCGTCCTGTAAATCAGCCTGGGCTAGGGCCAGCGTGCTCAGGTCGGCCTGAAAGGCGGGGTTGCGGGTGAGGGCCAGCCCCACTGTTTCTTCCTCGCTGAGGCCATCCTGCAGGTTGGGCAGCGGGGGCGCGGGGGCGTTGGCGGCGCGGACCGGCCCCAGTTCAAAGCCGCCCCGAGCCTGGAGCTTGCGGGCTACCTGCTCACGGGTGTAGGCCGACTTGGTGCTGACGCAGCCGGCTAGCAGCAAGGATAAAGTAAGTAGCCAGACCAGAATTGGGTGCAGAAAGCTGCGACCAGGAGGGCGGGGTTGCACAAGGTGGTTGTCAGTCACAGAAACAGGAATTGAGAGAAGGTGAAAGCATTCTAAAAAGCGTCAAAGCAAGCCACATTAAAATATGATTAAAAATAAATTAAAACGCTTTAACTAGTCTTTAACGCGCTAATAATTATGACTAATCATATTTATGAAGATTGAATGAAGTTAGATTGAGCAAGGATAGAATCGGTTTCTGAAGCAAATCTGTCTGCCCGATCAAAAGGTGCAGTTCCCGTCGTAGCAAGAGCTGAGGGCCAAGCCGCGTATAGCGAGCGAGGAATGAGTTGCCGGGCAGGCTGAACCAGAGGCCCGCCACCCGGTGCAGATTTAATACAGAATCAAGTCGGTGCTTTACCAAAAAGCCAGCCGGTACCCATAGTACTGCATCATTCCTGCTAAGCTCAAGTAGGTTGGATACCTGCTACCGCCACCTGCGCCTGCTTCAACTACTTCATTCTGCCCTCAGCTCATGCACAACCTCCTATTTTTAGTGCTTTTCGCAGCCGTTGAAGCCTACTTTCCGGCTCCTGTTGTCTCCACTACCAGCTACGACCTGACCCGGCCGACTGCCACGTTCCGGATGCCCACGGCGCTGCGGGAACTCTCCGGCATTGCCATGCTGCCCAACCAGCGCGTGGCGTGCATTGAGGATCAAACAGGGACCATTTACATCTACAGCCTGCTTTCCCAGCGTATCGAGCAGACCATTGCCTTCGGCCCCGCCGGGGACTATGAGGATATAGTGCAGGTGGGCAAGGACTGGTTTATTCTGCGCAGCGACGGGACCCTGTTCCGACGCTCGGGCACGAAGACAACCACCTATGCTACGGGGCTAAGCACGGCCAACAACCCGGAGGGGCTTGCCTATGATGCGGCCACGAAATCCTTGCTGGTTGCCTGTAAAGGAGCCGCCGGGGTGGGTGGCCCCGACCAGATGCGTGCCGTGTACCGGCTTGATCCTAGCACGTTTCACCAAAGCGTGAAGCCCGTTTATCTATTGAGTGTGGCGCAGGTGCAGGCCACAAATGCTGCCATTAACCGCTTTGCCCCCTCCGCAATTGCCATTCAGCCCCAGACGGGCCACCTATTTATTGCCGCTGCCAGTGGCAATGCCCTGCTGGAGCTCGATGCCCAGGGGCATATACTACATGCCGACAAACTGCCCCGAAATCTGTTTCCGCAACCCGAAGGGCTCTCCTTTGCCTCTAATGGGGACCTCTACATCAGTAGTGAAGCCGGAGATGCCAAAACGGCCTTGATACAGCGCTTCAAGATTCGTACAACCCTATAGTGTCTGGGTGCTACGGCGTACAGTCGTCCTGAAGCGGTGACGAACAGGCGAACAATCCCTCGTTTACTTATGGCTAAAACCCAGCCTTTCTTTCAGCATACGGCCCACGTAACCGGCCTGCGCGCCCCCTTGCCGGAACCCGTACGCTTGCCGTTCCACGACAATGACGAGTGCCCGATTGGGCAGCAGGTCAAAAAGAAGGGAGAATGGCAGTATTATGAGCCGGTGCGAATTGAAGAAACTCGGCCCCGCTGCCCGCGGTGCAGGGACTTGGATTCGGCAACTCAACCGCCAACAAATAACAGCTCAGTTCTGCCTAGACGCATATAACTAGAAAGAAGGAAGTGTCAGATTGCCGACAGAATGAGCCGCTAGTATTGCGTCATCATCCACTTTCTTTCCAAAAAGTCATGAAAAAGCTCCTGCTATTTGCCGCATTACTACCGCTGGCAAGCCTGGCCGCCCAGGCCCAGAAAATAACCGCCAAGCAAGTTCCGGCCGCCACCGTGGCGACTTTCAAAAAAGCGTACCCCACCGTCAAGGCGGTGGCCTGGGAAAAGGAAGAGGCTAACTATGAGGCCGGCTTCACCCAGGGCAAAAGCGAAATGTCGGTAGTGATTACGCCCACCGGGACGCTGCTGGAAACGGAGATGGAAATGCC
This sequence comes from Hymenobacter persicinus, assembly GCF_004167665.1. GTDB lineage: Bacteria > Bacteroidota > Bacteroidia > Cytophagales > Hymenobacteraceae > Hymenobacter > Hymenobacter persicinus. Next base: position 19,769 of record NZ_SEWE01000020.1, read on the forward strand.
CGTCACGCAACTGCCAGCCGCCGTGCGCACCAAGCTGGCCACCGACTACAAAGGCTATAAAGTCCTGGAGGCCGCCAAAATCGTGACGGCTGCCACCGGCGCCACCACCTACGAGGCGGAAGTAAGCCAGGCCGGCAAGAAGCGGGACGTCCTCTTTCACGCCGATGGCACCGAAGTAAAGAAATAAGGGCGCCTACGCGCGTCAGCAGTGACAATTTGGTTAGAAGGCCGGCCCGGAGCGCGGGCCGGCCTTCTACCTTGCCAGCCAGTATGAAAGATAGAGTACGCATCCTGCGGCCAGCCTTGTTGCTGGCCTTTTTAGTGGGCTTTTGCCCCCTGCTGCTTCAGGCCCAGACCGGCGCGGTGCGCGGTGCGCTCCTGGATGCGGCGACGGGCCAGCCGTTGCCCTTCACCAATGTAGTGCTGCTGCGCGCCCCCGATTCGAGCTTTGTGGCCGGGGCGCAGACGGCGGAAAGCGGCGCGTTTGCGCTGGAAAAGCTGGCCCTGGGCACGTACTTTCTGCGGGCCACCGCCGTGGGCTACCGCACCGGCCGCCGCACCATTACCCTCACCACGGCCACGCCTTCCCTGACGCTGGGCACCTTGCGCCTGCGCAGTACGGCTACCCAGCTGCGCGACGTAGTGGTGACGGCGGAGCGGCCAGTGGTGAGCGACAACCTCGACAAGAAGGTTATCGACGTGAGCAAGGACCTGACCGTAACCGGCGGCACGGCCATCGACGTGCTGCAAAACGTGCCTTCGGTAAGCGTGGATCAGAACGGGGCCGTGAGCTTGCGCGGTTCCAGCGGCGTGACGGTATTCATCGACGGCAAGCCCACCACCACTACGCTCGACCAGATTCCGGCCAGCACCATCCAGAGTGTGGAGGTGATTACCAACCCTTCCTCGCGCTACGACGCGGCCGGGGCGGGCGGCATTCTCAACATCGTGCTTAAGAAAGAGCGGCGCGACGGCCTCAACGGCCAGGCCAGCGCGACGGCGGGCACCGGCGGCAAGTACAACACCTCGCTGAGCCTGAACCTGCGCCGGGGCAAGCTCAATGCGTTTGCCTCCTACGACTTCCGCCAGGACCGGCGCCGCATTACCGGCCGGCTCGACCAGACCACCACGGCGCGCGACACCACCCTGCAACTGCACCAAGACCGCACCGGCGTTAACACCCAGAGTTCCCACGCCCTGCGCCTGGGCCTGGACTACGCGCTGACGCCCGAGCAGACGCTCACGCTGGCCGTGCAGCCCCGCCTCAACCCGCTCGAAAGCCAGGAAACGCTGGATTCGCGCCAAGTGAATGTCACGGATGGCAACCGGCCGGTACTGGCCGGCACCAGCCACCGCGTCAACACCAGCACGGGCCGCTTCCGCTCAGCCGATGTGGCCCTGGATTACCGCCGCACCTGGGCCGGGCAGGAAGGGCGGGAGCTAACCGCCAACGCTGTCTATACGCCCCTGCTGGCCGATAACACGGTGAGGTCCCTCATCAGCTATCCGACGGACAACACGGCCGTCACCCAGCAGCAGCGCACCGTCAACCACACGACTCAGGCCTCCGCCCAGGTCGACTACAGCCACCCGCTGGGCGAGAAAAGCCACGTGGAGGCCGGCCTGCGCAGCACCCTGCGCCGCTACGACCTGGACTACCGGTTTAGCCACTCTCCGGCGCTTTCCTTTGATCCGTCGAACCGGTTTCTCTACAACCAGTACGTGCAGGCCGGCTATGCTCTCTACGTCAATGCGCGGGGCCGCTTCAGCTACCAGGTGGGGCTGCGGGCTGAGCAAACTAACTTGGACGGCAACCAGCTGGCTTCCCGCGAGCAATTCGCCCAGCACTACTTCAACCTGTTTCCCAGCGCCGTGCTGGCCTATGAGCTGCCCCACGACCAGCGCCTGCAGCTCAGCTATAGCAAGCGCATCGAGCGGCCCGATGCCGGTGAGCTGAACCCCTTCACCGACCGCTCCGATCAGCTCAACCTGGTGACGGGCAATCCGCAACTGCGGCCCGAATACGTGCACGCCGTAGAGTTGGGCACACAGAAGACCTTCGCCGGCGGGCGCAGCGTGAGTGCCACGGCCTTCTACCGGCTTGAAACCAACACCGCCCAGGGCTTTCGCCGGGTGCTCACTGACCCGCTTACGGGCAACATCGTGACCAGCACCACCCGCCAGAATCTGGGCCAGGAAACCTCTTATGGGCTGGAGCTGGTGGGCGCTACGCCCCTGACCAGCTTCTGGAAACTCAACGGCACGGCCTCCACTTTCCGGCGCATTATTAAGGGTGCCTCGGCCGACGGGACGCCCATCAATACGGCCAGCCAGGTGTACTCAACCCGGCTCAACAATACCTTCTCGCTCAGCAAGCAACTGGATCTGCAGCTGGCCCTGAACTACCGCTCCCCCATCAACACTTCCCAGGGCCAGCGGCGGCAAAACTTCAACATCGACTTCGGGGCCCGGCACAACGTGCTCGGCGATCGGGGCACCGTCACCCTGCGCGTGGCCGACGTGTTCAATACCCTGCGCTACGACTTCACCGCCACCGGCCCCGGCCTGGTCACGGACAGCCGCTTTAAGCGGGAGTCGCGCATCGCCTTTCTGGGTTTTGCCTACCGTTTCGGGCACAGCCAGACCACCAAGCCGGCCCGCAAAAGTGAGCCGGCCGACGACGGGGGCGGGTTTGAGTAGCGCCGACCAGGATAGTGAAAGGGAGAAAAGCGCAGAAGGCAGATTTGCGTCAGATTCGGCCGCTAGGTTTGGGCGTTGCCCAACTGGCGCCGTTCAGCGGCCTGGGCAGATGGTTTCACGCTCTTTCTTACCCCATGCGCCTGCTTCGCTCCACCCACACGTTCCTTGCCATACTTCTGCTGGGCTTTGCCTCGCCAACTTTCGCCCAAGTTCCGCAGAACCCAACCCCCGCGGCCGCCGATACGACGCACAAGTTTGAGAACCCCGCCGGCGTATCCCCAGTCCGGCCCGGCACCCCGTTCTTTCAGAAAAAGCTGGTGAAGGCCAGCATCGTGCCGGCCCTGCTGATTGGCTACGGGGCCTATACCTTTAACGGGGGCGGCTTTTATACTAACCAGCAGGCCAACCGCGACATTCACAAGCTCTTTCCCACCTACCGTTCTCACCTCGACAACATCCTGATTTTTGCCCCTTACGCCGAGCTCGGCTTGGTGGCGCTGGCGGGCGTAGAATCGAAGAACGACCGACTGAATACGCTGCTCGTCATTGGCAAATCGGAGGTGATTATGCTGGCGTCCGTTTTTGCCGTGAAAAGCCTGAGCCACGAAACCCGCCCCGACGGCTCGGACAATCTCTCGTTTCCGTCCGGGCATACGGCCCAGGCCTTTCTGGCCGCTAGCATCGTGCACAACGAATTTCGGGATAAAAGCCAGTGGTACGGCATCGGGGCCTATACCCTGGCCACCAGCGTGGCCGCCCTGCGCATGATTAACACCAAGCACTGGCAGTCCGACGTAGTAGCCGGCGCGGGCTTCGGGATTCTGTCCGCTCACCTGGGCTACCTGACCCACCGCAACCGCTGGGGCCGTAAGCCGCAGCTGACCGGCCTGCACATGGCGCCTACCTATTTCGGCGGGGGCACGCCGGGCGTATCGCTCAGCTGGCGGGCCCACTAAGTTCCAACTGCTGGTTGTCCATTTTATCTCAGCTGACATGAAGAAGATACCGGAAGTAACGCTGCTGTTCTGGGTGATGAAAATCTGCGCCACTACGCTGGGTGAAACCGCCGGCGACCAACTGGCCCAGACCATGAAAGTCGGGTACGCCGTCAGCTCCCTGATCCTGATTGGTTTCTTTATCGTGGTGCTCATTGGGCAGCTGGCGGCCAAGCGTTACATCCCGGCCCTGTACTGGGCCGTGATTCTGGCCACCAGCACGGCCGGCACCACGATGTCCGACTACATGGACCGCACCCTAGGCCTGGGCTATGCTACCGGCTCGGCTATCCTGATTGCGATTCTACTGGCCGTGCTGGGGCTGTGGTGGGTGAGCGAGAAGTCCTTGTCGGTCACGGAAGTGCAAAGCCGCAAGGCTGAACTGTTCTACTGGACGGCCATCCTGTTTTCCAATACCCTGGGTACCGCGCTGGGCGACTACCTGGCCGACGATTCCGGCCTGGGCTTCGGGGGCGGCGCCCTGCTCATTGGCAGCCTGCTGGCTGTGGTGGTGCTGGCCTATTACTTCACGAGCATTTCGCGGGTGCTGCTGTTCTGGGTGGCCTTCGTGCTGACGCGCCCGTTCGGAGCCACCTTCGGCGACCTACTCACCAAGTCGCCCGAGAAACACGGGCTGGGCTTTGGCACCAGCGGCTCCTCCCTGATTTTGCTGGGGATTCTGGTAGCACTGGTCGTGTATGACACCGTCAAGCAGCGGAGCGCGGGTTGGCTGGAAAGTAACAGCGGGGCCGGCAGCCGGCCCTAGCTTCTGCCCTGTCCACCTGTTCCATTGCTCGCCCTTGTTACCGCAGTTAGCATGACCCTCTCTTCCCTGCTGGGCTACGCACGGCTACTCTGGCAAAAGCACCGCAGACTGTTGCTAACCCTGTGCCTAGGGTTTATCGGCCCGTGGTTCGTATTTATCAAGGTTGGGCAGGAAGTCTGGGAAGACAAAGGGTTTCCCGGCGACCAGCTGATTTTGCGGCTGCTCCACCGCTTCGGCAGCCCCGGTCAGGATGCACTGGCGGTGTGGCTGGCCCAGGCCGGCGGCACACGCTGGACACCGTTGGTAGAAGCGGTGGTGCTGGCCGGTCTGTTGCTGGCCCGGCAACGGCGGGCGGCACTGTTTTTCCTGCTCTCAGTAGGTGGGGCCGGGGCATTAAATTTATTTGCCAAGTTACTACTGGCCCGCGCCCGCCCGGACTTTTGGGTATCCATTGCCCCAGAAACTTCTTACAGCTTTCCCAGTGGGCACGCCATGGGCGCGGCGGCCCTAGCCCTGACGCTGGGTATCTTACTCTGGCCCACCCGGGGCCGCTGGGTAGCCGTGCTGCTAGGGACTGCTTGGGCGCTGCTCATGGGCTGGTCGCGCATGTACCTGGGCGTACATTTTCCTTCCGACGTGCTGGCCGGCTGGGTCGGTTCCGTCGGCTGGGTTTGGGGCGTACACCTGCTGTTTTCCCGCTTTGCCCTGGCCCTGCGCGGCCTATGGGGCGATACCCGCTCCTACTGGCTAAATCGTCCTAGATAATTACTTGGCGTCCCCCGTCGTTCTATCAGCTACCCCCTACTCAAATGCTCTTCGGGACGGATTAGAGTTAGGCCGTAAATCAGCTCTTATTAAGCTTATCTACTGCCTCAATTCCAGGACAGTTCATTAGCTCCTGTAGAGGAATCTCAAATGCCCGAGTGAGGGAAATCAATATGTCAAGGGTCACCGAGAACTTGGCCAATTCGAGGCGTTGGATAGTGAGCTTTGAAACATCCGCCATATCAGCTAGGGCCTGCTGGCTAAGCTGTCGTTGCTCCCGTAGCCGGCGCACGTGTAGCCCAAAAACTATAAGACCGGCCGGATTTTTCACCAGCGCAAGGTCTACTGGGCTTCAAGGCGTTTAGATACACATGTGTATCCAAAACAAGGAAATATCAGTAGCTTTGAGTCTAACTTGTTTAGCTATATGGTAAAAATGGCCTCAGAACTGTCGCGGCATGAGCTTGATGACCTTTGCACGCAATATCAGAAGCAGCTAGAAGGCCCAATGCGGCAACAGCAGATTGCCATAAATTGTGCTAGCGACTACTTCAGCAGCATTCCTGAATCTGAACGGTCTCCCGAACTGTCTGCCTTACAAGAAATCTTCTCGGAAGCAGCAGGAGACCCGCAGTGGAAAGACCTGCTCGAAGATCTAACAATCATGAGAGAGGATTTTTCGACACCAGAGCTGCGAGACGAGTTCTGGTTCGGCTTTCAGCATATAATCTATATGCGGGCGTGCCTAATGAACCTGTACTACCCCCTAGCGCAGAAAATGGCGGCGCAGTATGGGTTCAAACTGCCTGATGAGGCGAACACCATCCCTCGCCCAAGCACAGCCGCTGCCTGACACCTTGGCCTCAATACCCTTGTTAAGACAGATTAGGGTGCCTATGTAGGTCTATAGAAGCCTGTACTATTCCATGAAAGTATTACGCACAGCTTTTTTTGCAGCATTGCCCTACTTGGTAGGGTTGCTCTTCTTTCTTATTGAATGGGGTATTGGTGCGGTTATACTGACCTACCTCCTACAGTGGCTCGGTTGTGGAGTTACCACGCAGCGCGTTGTAGCAACTATTTGGTTGTTATTGGCCTCCTTTAGGGCGGCAGCACGCCACAGCCGCAGCAAACGCAATAAGATGTTGCAGATGTATATAGATGGCGAAATCGACACTCATCCTGACGACGTGAAATAGAATGGAGATCCGTAAGGGCCAAGTAAAAAACAGACCCACCCGGTCTGACAATTGCGTTTCCATTTGCCTTAACTCCCCCCCTATTTTCATCAGCTACCCCGCGCCGGTGAGTAGCTCTTGGATACATATACTATTTCAACATATTCACTAACAGTCAGCAGGTAATTCCCCTGGTAACTATGCACCAATTGTCTATCATAGGCTAAGGTCGCAGGTAAGCCAATTGACGTTTTACACCTGTTCTATTAATGCGGAGCTGTACCATTTGAGCACTAGCTTGATAATGCTCCATAATTGTGGCATTGTCCCATCCCTTACTTAGTGCGAAAAGCAACGCAGCTCGGGGTAACAAGAGCGTCCACCCGAGGCAGTCAGCTTCTGACTCCTGCTCCTCCGGGTAAAGCCGCATGTAATCGGGCAGCCCATTGCCTGTATCGATGGCAGACAATTCATGTCCACAAAGAATGTGTGCCACTTCGTGCATCACATTGCTTTGTTGCCGTGCAGGTGAATGTACCCCGTTGTGAATGATAAGGTGGGTTGACTGTTGAGACGGGTGATACGGCATAGTAAGCGCCGACCAGTGCTTTCCGCTCGGATGACAGAGTGTTGTTAAGCTCTTCGATGAAAGCCCAACCAACTGCTGAGCCACGACGACCTTAATGCGCAGGTGCTCACAAAGCCGGAAAGCACATAAGGGCTCGTACGGCCGTAGACCCAGCTCTTGGCGCAAAGACTCAGCTTTTCGCTCTGCTTTTGCGGCGAAACCGTGGGGGAGTTTGGACTTCGCTGCCATTAGGACGCTATTTAATTAGTGCCCAATAGCTTCTTGACTCACTTGACGATAGGCAAGTTGAATCATTTCTATCAGCGCTTGTGCCGTCGCCTTGGGCAAAACGCGGTCGGCTCGCAGGTGAGCCACTATTTTATCGCTTTCGGAGGCCGTAGCGCCTTCGTCGGTAGTAGTGAATGTATCGGTGGGGACGTTTAACCATTTGCAGAGCTGCAAGAAGGTATTCACGTCTGGAACGGAGCCTTGCTCAATTCGAGAGAGAGTAGAGGCGCTGACTTCGCCTATCTCCTGGGCTACTGCTCGTAACCCCCGATTCGCTCGCTTGGATTTCACCATCGCGGCAAGTTTGTCAGTGTCAAGTTGTACGCTCATGATGGGCTGGTGGCATTGTTGCGCAAAGTAAACATTTGTTTCACCGGTGGAACAATTATTGGAGTCGTTTCGTTCGTGAAACAGTCGTATTGCAAAGTAGACAAGCTTATCCATTATACGCATGCCACAATGCAATGACGGCCTTTCCCTGTACAAAAGAAACCCAGATACTCTGAAATGACTCCTACTACTCCTTCGCTTGAGAAACCATTTCGCATTCTATCCCTTGATGGTGGGGGGATTCGCGGCCTTTATACCGCTCGATTCTTAGCCGACCTGGAAGCGCAGCTGCAACGAGACGGCCATGAACAAACTTCTCTTTATCAACACTTCGACTTAATCTGTGGTACCTCAACCGGCGGCATTATCGCTTTGGCGCTGGCATTAGGCATGCCGGCTCGGGAACTCGTTCACCTGTATTCCCACCACGCCAAGGACATTTTCGGCGCAGGCCGTAACCTCGTTTCTTGGCTGGGTACGGCCCGGTACTCCAATAAGAATCTGGAGGCGCTGTTGAAAGAAAAGTTTGCCCCCTACTCTGCAGACGGAAATACCCGGCTGGGACACGCCCGCACACGGGTGTGCATTCCAGTGTTCAACGCCGTGTCGGGCAAGGTGAGCGTTTACAAAACCTGCCACCACAAAGATTTCATTCGGGACTATCAGATGCCGGCCTATCAAGTTGGCATGTCCACGGCTGCGGCCCCTACCTATTTTGACCCCTATAGCCCGCGTTACCTAGCGGACGTAACGGAAGAGGAGGTTATCATTAGCCACAACGTAGACGGCGGCATTTTCGCCAACAACCCCGCCCTTATTGGCCTGAATGAGGCCCACGGCTGCTTGGCTGTGCCGTGGGCCAATGTTAGACTGCTCTCCATTGGCACCGGCCGGCAGGCCTTCACTGAGCGCCCTGAGCAACGGCGGTGGGGCCTGTTTTACTGGGCCAACAAAATGCGCATCCTAGACATGATACTTCATGCCCAAGCCGACCACACCGATAGCATCTGTCAAATGCTCAGTCGGGGAGCTGGCCGAGAGACCCCGCAAGCTTTTTTGTACGAGCGGGTTCAGTTCGACTTTCTCAATAAACAGGAATACGTCGATCTAGATACCACTTCCCCAGCAAAGCTCACAGTTTTGCAGGAGCGGGCTAGCAACCAGTTCCGCGAACGTGGCCGACACATCATTGATAATTTCTGTACTGAGCCGACGGCTGCATTTGCTCCCTGCCGCTCACTGAGCAAGCCCGCGCTGGTAGCTGCTTAACAATTAATTCCTTTTTTTATGGCCAACTGCAACAAGTTGTTTCTGGACTTTAACCAGAACCTGAACGTGCTTACCACGAAAAAAGCCAAGCTCAGCATTTCCAAAAAGGAGCTTCGCCGCAAAATCACCGACCACTTTAAAGAACACCACCCCGACTACAAGCCGAAGTTCTTCACTCAGGGCTCGCAGAAGCTGGGAACGGTGATTCGCATCCATGACGACACCTGTGATCTGGACGATGGCGTGTACTTTTTGTGCAAGCCCGACGTGACGGCTACCACCTTGCAGCGTTGGGTATACGAGGCCGTTAAAGACCACACCAGTGAGCCAGCACAGTGGCGTAAGAAATGTATTCGAGTAACCTATAAGGCCGATTATCACATTGACTTGCCCGTTTATTACATGCTGGAAGACGAAGACCATCCTCACCTGGCAGTGAAGAACGAAGGTTGGGAAGACAGCGACCCAAAGGAGTTTATCACGTGGTTTCGCAAGCAGCGCGATGCCAAGGGCCAACTGGTACGGTTGGTGAAGTACCTGAAATCTTGGTGCGACTGGTGTGCACACAAGATGCCCAGTGGGTTGTGCATGACGGTGCTGGCGGAACGCAACTTCGTGGCCAATGACCGAGACGACTGCGCCCTGCGCGCCCTCCTCAAAGCCATTCGGAGCGACCTAAAACGGGAATGGAAGTGCACGATGCCTACCACGCCCCAAGATGACTTGCTGAGCAAATACTCTGACGAGCTGAAGCGGAATTTCTTCGATGCGCTGGACGAGTTTATCGAGGATGCTAATGAGGCGGTAGACGATGAAAAAAACCAGTTGAGCGCCAGCAAACTTTGGCGGCACCACCTAGGCTCACGCTTCCCTGACGGGCTCGACGAGGACGTGGATGCCAAAGAAGCCAAGCTGCGCGCCTCGGCCGTGCTCATCAACAGCGGGCGCGCAGCCACAACAGCCGCTGTCGGTATCACGACCCACCGCTATGGTGTGCCTAACCAAGCACACCGCTTCGATGGAGGGCGTCGTTTTCATCCACTAGCGCGACAGGGCAAAGACTGGTTTGCCGTTTTTCATCGGGAAAAGCAGCTGGTTGAAAGGCACTATCCGACTTTTCGGTGCCAGCTTAAGCGCAATGCGTTGAGCTGTCGCGGGCAGGTTTCCTCACCTGGTGGCGAAGGCACTTACCATATCAAGATTGATTACGCTCCGGGCCGGCCCCCAAAAGTGTTCGTGCTCAATCAAGGTGTTGAGTACCGGCACCATGCCCTTACGCACTTCTATCCGGCCGATAACAGCCTATGCCTTTACTATCCCGGTGACCTGACCTGGTCTGACAAACATCATCTGTATGATAAGACTATTCCGTGGCTTGCCGAGTGGCTGGTTTTCTACGAGCTGTATCAGATTACCGGTCGCTGGGAAGGCCCAGCCGTGGACCATGGCCAGCACAGTTAGAAACCGGCCATCGTAAATAGCTGCTCGCTATTGTTCCTTTATAGATTGTACCCCAGAACGTACCCCAGAAACCAAAAAACCCGCTTTACAGTACTGTAAAGCGGGTTTAAAGTGGAGCTGCAGGGAGTCGAACCCTGGTCCAGACAAGGAAACCGTCGAGCTTTCTACGTGCGTATCTACGCTTGAATTTTCGTGGTACTCCGGGCGCGCATCAGGCCCGTAGAGTCCCCTTAGATGCAGTTGGGTTTCGCCAGAAGGTCACACCTCCCTCCTGACTATCTTCTACTTACGACGCCCCGTGCTCACCCGTGTAAAAGAAAACGGATGCGGGACGATGACAATGCTTAGTACCTAGACTAGGCAGCCATGGCGTAGCTATACTCGCCAGTTATTGTTCGAATGATTTGATCACAGGAGATTCATTCAACTCCTGGCACGCTTACTCGCGACCTGCGCAAGCTGTCAATTCCGGTCAGCCCCAAATGGTAAAGAACGATGCCCGCCACGGTAGCAGCGGGGTGCGAATGTACGCACATCGGGGAGAAAACGTTGGGACCCGCCCAAATTGTTCCGGCGGGCCCCACCGTTTCTTACCTCATTTTACGGCCACTTTTGCCGGCTGAAAGGCGGACGCCCCGGTCTGCCAGAGCCCAAAAGCCAGCAGGTCGGCCATGACCTCAAACTGCTTCTGCTTGGAGTCGCCGATGCCGTGGCCGGCTTCGGAGTCGGTGAAAAACAGCACGGGCTTGTCCGAAACGGTGCTGGCCTGCAGGCGGGCGGCAAACTTGGCCGGCTGCCAGGCAATAACACGCGGGTCGTTGAAGCCAGCCGTGATGAGGGCCGCCGGGTACTTCGTATTGGGCTGCAAGTGCAGGTAGGCATCCATTTCGAGCAGGGCCTTGCACTCGTCTTCCTTTTGCACGGTGCCAAACTCCGGCACGTTCACGGGGCCGTTGGGCGAGTTTTCCATGCGCACCGCGTTCAGGCAGCCTACTTCGGGCATGGCCGCGGCAAACAGGTCGGGGCGCTCCGTCATGGCCCGGCCGATAAGGATACCGCCGGCGCTGCCCCCGTTAATGGCAATTTTACCCAGGCCGGTGTAGCGGTTTTTCACTAGGTAGTCGGCGCAGGCAATGAGGTCTTTCCAGGTGTTGGGCTTGGTCGTTTTCTGCCCGGCTTTGTGCCAGGCTTCGCCCAGCTCCCCGCCCCCGCGCACGTGGGGCACGGCCAATATGCCGCCCTGCTGGGTCCAGAGCAGGTAAGGCGGGTAAAAGAACGGGCCGGTGCTCTTGGCGTAGGCTCCGTAACCGACCATCAGCACTGGCGCCGAGCCGCTGCGGGGCGTGCCTTTTTTGTAGACCAACGACAGGGGCACCCGCACGCCGTCGTGCGAGGGCACCATGAGCTCTTCTACTACCAAGTCGGCAAACTCGGGGTAGGCCGCTTCCGACGACAATGACTCGGGCACGAAGCGGTGGCCGGCGGAGGTGTAGCGGTAGCGCGTACGGTCGGTGGTCCAGCCCACGGCCGTCACCCACAGGTCCGGCGACTGAGCATTCTTGGTTTCCAGCGTGAGGTTGCCGGCCGCCGTGGGCAGCTTGATTTCCTGCGCGGCCTTCGTGCCCCGGGGCACGAAGTAGAGCTTGGCGGCCACGCCGTTGCGCATCCGCACGAAGTACAGCCCTTCACTGGTGGCCTTGAGCTGCTCGTCCTCAATCGACTCGTCGGCACTTTCCGGCACCAGCACCTCGGCCGTAGCCACGCTCGGCCGGGCCACGGGCATCCGCATAATTTTCTGCCGGGGCGTGTTTTTGGACGTGGTGAAGTAGATGTACCGGGCGTCGCTGGCAATGTTGGTGGCCTCGTCGGCGGGCTTAAACAGGGGCTGCCAGGGCACGTTGGGCTTATCCAGGGCCGCCGCCGGGGCGTAGTAAGCGTACAGGTACCGGTCGACGGTGTAGAGCATGCCGATGGCCAGCTTGGAGTCCCGGTCGACGAAGGCGAAGGGGTAGTCGGCGGGCCCGATGCCCAGTTTGGGATAGAGGGCGGCGGAGAAAACCGGCTGGTCCTGGCTCTGGGCGGTGCCCACGCGGTGCAGGCGGCACTGCATGTTCTGGCGGGCGGCCATGTCTTTCAGGTCGCCGTTGTTATAGGGCGTGTAGGTCAGGGTCTGGTTGTCGGGCAGCCAGTCGCCGCCGCCGCGGGTGAGCAGCAGCTGCTCCGGATACAGCTTTTTGGCGGGCACGTCCAGGATGAGCATGCGGCCCAGCTCGGCACCTTTCTCCGTGATACCAAACGACACCTTGGAGCCATCCGGGCTGGGCGCAAAGCCGCTGATAGTGTACACCTTGCCGGCCTCATAGGACTCAGGGTCGAAGAGCAGCCGCTCGGTGCCCTGAAACCCGTCGCGGCAGTAGAGCTTGGGCTGTTGGTCCTGGGGGCGGGTTTTGAGGTAGAAGTAACGGTTGTTGTCGGCAATGATCAGGCTGGCGACGCGGGCCGCCTTACGCCCGTCAATTTCTACCATTTTATCGATGAGCCCCTGCCGGCCGGGAATACCGTTGAGCGTCTGGCGGGCGTAGTCACTCTGGGCCTTCATCCAGGCGGCCACGGCCGGGTCGGTGAGGTTTTCGAGGTTGCGGTAAGGATCCGTTACCGGCACGCCGAAGTAAGTGTCGGTGGCGGGCCCCGAGGGTGCGGCGGCGGGCCCCGACTGCGCCTGGGCAACGGAGCCGGCCAGCAGACCAGCGGCAAGTAGTAGAAAACGTGGTTTCATAACGAAAGCAGTGAGGTGGAACGCGGAAAGCCGCCACCGAACCCGGCAGCAGAGCGGGTCGAAATAGATAATTTTTTATATAAAATAACACTATAGTCACATCATCATGTTAGGCGCCGGGTCAGCGGCGGCGGTACGGACATTGGGCGGTCAGTCGGACCAGCAGGGCGGAATCGGGCCGAGCTTTGCGTATCTTTGTGGCTAGCTCGTATGGAAAATTTCGTCGTTTCGGCCCGCAAATACCGTCCTGCCACGTTTCGGAGCGTGGTAGGCCAGCAGCACGTTACTACCACGCTGCAGAACGCCATTGTCAGCAAGCACCTGGCCCAGGCCTTCCTGTTTTGCGGCCCCCGGGGCGTGGGCAAAACCACCTGCGCCCGGATTCTGGCCAAGACCATCAACTGCGAGTTTGTGGAGGAGCACGTGCGCCAGGGCCGCTCCGTATCGGAGCTGCTGCAAACCCGGCCCGACATCGTGCCCGCCGCCCTGCAGCAGGCCGCCGACCCCGACAACACGCCGTTTGAGCTCGAAGCCTGCGGCCAGTGCAGCTCCTGCCGGGCTTTCCAGGAAAATGCCTCGTTCAACGTGCACGAGCTCGACGCGGCCTCCAACAACTCCGTCGAAGACATTCGCAGCCTCGTGGAGCAGGTGCGCTACGCTCCCCAGCAGGGCCGCTTCAAGGTCTATATCATCGACGAGGTGCACATGCTCTCGAATGCGGCCTTCAACGCCTTTCTCAAGACGCTGGAGGAGCCGCCGTCCTACGCCATTTTCATTCTGGCTACCACCGAGCGGCACAAGATTATTCCGACCATCCTCTCCCGCTGCCAGATCTTCGACTTCAACCGGATCCGGGTCGACGACATCCGCGGGCACCTGCGCTACGTGGCCACCCAGGAGAAAATCGGGGCCGAGGACGACGCCCTGCACCTGCTGGCCCAGAAAGCCGACGGCGGCCTGCGCGACGCGCTGAGCATGTTCGACCAGATGGTGACCTTCGCCGGCCACAACCTGACCTACAAGGACGTGGTCCAGAACCTGCACATTCTGGACTACGAGTACTATTTCCGCCTCATCGACGCCCTGCTGACCGAGAATCTGAGCGGCACGCTGCTGCTGCTCGACGAGGTGATGCAGAACGGCTTCGACCTGCACAACTTCGTGGTGGGTGCCGCCGAGCACCTGCGCGGGCTGCTGGTGTGCAAAGACCCGATTACTGTGCAGCTGCTGGAAGTCTCGGACGGCATCCGGGCCCGCTACGTGCAGCAGGCCCAGGCCGCGTCGCTGGCTTTTCTGCTCTCGGCCCTGAACCTGGTCAGCCAGTGCGACCGGGAATTCAAACAAGCCAAAAACCAGCGCCTGCACGTCGAGCTTACCCTCATGAAGCTGGCCTACCTAAACGGGGCCGTGCAGTTTGCCCGCGACCTGAGCGGTTCCGCCTCGGCCCCCAACGGCGAGGCGAAAAAAAAAACTAGTATAGCCCCGCCGGCCGCAGCTGCCGTACCGGCCAGCGCCCCGGCCCCAACCGCGCCGATGCCGGCTCCTGTTGCCGCCAGCCGCCCAACCAGTTCCCCGGCCCCCAGCCAACCATTGGCCCACGCCCCTGCCGACCCGGAGCCCATTGTGCCCATCGACAGCGGCGTGGAAGAGCTGCACGACACGCCCAGCATCGAGGATGAGGCCGCCACGGAGGTGCCCGCCACCCGCCAGCTGCGCGACACGGTGCCCCACGTTGAAATCGGGCGACCCAGCATTGCCGGCCACGAGCCGGGCCAGCCGGCCGTGACGGCGGCGCCCCTGCCCCCGCCCCGCCCCGGGCAGGCGGCTCCCAAGCCCATCAGCCTCGGCACCAAACTGCCGGGCCTGGGCTCCTTGAAGGAAATGCAGGCCCAGCGCGAGCAGCAGGCCGCCGCCAGCAAGGCCCCCGTGGAAGCCGAGTACAGCGGGCCCACCACCGGCCTGCCAACCATCGACGAGGCCGTGCTGCAGCGCGTCTGGGCCGAGCTGACGCAGGAGCGCAAAGACCACAGCCTGAGCGAATACACCATCCTCAACCGCCCGATTCAGGCCAACGACCAGCACGTGATTGTGCTGCGCGTCGACAACCCGATTCAGGAAGACCAGTTCAACGAGTTTCGGGCCGGCTTCCTGGGCGAGCTGCGCCGCCGCACTGGCTACCCCCGCCTCAACGTGCAGACCGAAATAGTGGAGCGCGTGGATACTGGCCGCAAGCTTTACACCTCTTCCGACAAGCTGGAATACTTGGTCGAGAAGTTTCCGATGCTGGCCCAGATGAAGCAGCGCCTGGGGCTGGACGCAGATTTCTAAGCCCCGAATTTTAGCTTCCGCGCCCGGCGCTACGGTTCAGCTTACGCAGCCCTCCGCTCCGGATTCCGTCCTTGAAAAGCCCTCCAAACGGGGGGCTTTTTGCGTTCCTATAAAGAAAATTTTCCACTTCGCGCCCGCCGGGGGCCTTTGCCGGGGCGTTGGCGTTTTTAATTGCCATAGTAGCCGCCTATCTTTGGTTCCTTATTGCCCTGCCCTGAATACCGCCCGGAACATCCTGTGAAAAAATCATTTCTGCTTTTATTTCCGGCGTTGGCAGCGTTGAGCCTTACCCAGTGTCAGACCAGCAAACCCGCGGTTTCGAGCACGGCTCCGGCTTCCACTACCCCGGCGGCCTCCCCCGCCCAGCCCAAGGAATACAAGTACGAAACGGTCGCCGGCGACCCGCTCAAGGCCCGCATCTACACCCTCGACAACGGCCTGACGGTTTACCTCTCCGACTACAAGGACGCCCCCCGGATTCAGACCTACCTGGCCGTGCGCGCCGGCTCCAAAAACGACCCGGCTTCGGCCACTGGCCTGGCCCACTACCTCGAGCACATGGTGTTCAAGGGCACTTCCCGCCTGGGCACCCAGAACTGGGCCGCCGAAAAGCCCGAGCTCGACAAGATTGAGGCTCTCTACGAGGTCTACCGCACCCAGACCGACGCGGCGGCGCGCAAGAAGCTCTACCACCAGATTGACTCCGTGTCGGGGGTGGCGGCCAAGTATGCCGTGGCCAACGAGTACGACAAGGTGATGGGCGCCATCGGGGCCAAGGGCTCCAACGCCTACACCTCCGTCGAGCAGACCGTGTACCAGGAAGACATTCCCTCGAATCAGCTCGAAAAGTGGGCGGCCATTCAGAGTGAGCGGCTCGGGGAGCTGGTGCCACGCCTGTTTCACACCGAGCTGGAGGCCGTGTACGAGGAGAAGAACCGCGGCCTCGACAATGACTTCAGCAAGGAGTACGAGGCTTTGAACCGCAGCCTCTACCCTACCCACCCCTACGGCACCCAGACTACCATCGGCACGATTCAGCACCTGCAGAATCCGTCGATAACCGAGATTAAGAAGTATTTCGGCCAGTACTACGGGCCCAACAACGTGGCTTTGTGCCTGTCCGGCGACCTAGACTACGACCAGACCATCCGCGTCATTGACCAGTACTTCGGCAAGCTGCAAAGCCGGCCGGTGCCCGCCTTCACGCCCGCCCAGGAAGCGCCCCTTACCGCGCCCGTGGTGCAGGAAGTGGTGGGCCCCGACGCGGAAAACGTGATGGTCGGCTTCCGCTTCCCCGGTACCACCACCCACGAGGCCCTGCTGGTGCGCATGATTGACAAGGTCCTGACCAACGGCCAGGCCGGACTCATCGACCTGAACCTGAACCAGCAGCAGAAGGTGCTGCAGGCCACCAGCTTCGCCGACGTCAACAACGACTACACTTCCCACGTGCTCTACGGCACGCCCCGGCAGGGCCAGAGCCTGGCCGCCGTGCGGGATTTGCTGCTGGCTCAGCTCGAGGAAATCAAGCAAGGGAACTTCCCCGACTGGCTGATTCCGGCCATCATCAATAACGAGCAGCTCCAGCGCACCAAGAGCTACGAAAGCAACGAGGCCCGCGCCGGCGCCTTCGTGGCCGCCTTCGTGGCCCGCGAGAACTGGCAGGACTTCCTGGCCCAGTACGAGGAGTTCGGCAAAATCACCAAGGCTGAGGTCGTGGCTTTTGCCAAGCAGAACTACGGCCCGAACTACGCCCTGATCTACAAGCGCACCGGTAAGGATTTGACCACGGCCAAGGTGGTGAAGCCCGCCATTACGCCGGTGCCCGTCAACCGCGACGCGGCTTCGGCTTTCTACCAGGAAGTCACGGCCCAGAAGGCGCCCGAGCTCCGGCCGGTGTTCCTCGACTACAAAAAGGACATTCAGGAGCTCAAACTGGCTTCCGGCGTGCCGGTGTACTACACCCGCAACACCGAAAACCAGCTCTTCAACCTGTACTACGTGCTCGACCTGGGCACCAACAACGACCCGCGCCTGGGCCTGGCCGCCGACTACCTGCAGTACCTGGGCACCGACAAATACACCGCCGCCCAGCTTCAGCAGGAGTTCTACAAGCTGGGCTGCTCGTTCGGCGTGAGCAGCGGCCCCGACCGGGTGTTCGTCAGCCTCAGTGGCCTCGACCGGAACCTGGAGCCGGCCCTGCAGCTGTTCGAAAGCCTGCTCGCCAACCCCAAGCCGGATGCCGCGGCCCTAAAGAACATGGTGGCCGGCACGCTCAAGGCCCGCAAGGATGCCAAGCTCAACAAGCAGGTGATTCTGCAGCAGGCGTTGGTCAACTACGCCAAGTACGGCCCCAAGAACCCCTTCACCAGCCAGCTCAGCGAGAAGCAGCTTAAAGCTCTCAAGCCCCAGGACCTCACGGCCCTGACCAAGAAGCTCACCAGCTACCAGCACCGGGTGCTGTACTACGGACCGCGCAAAACGGCGGGGCCAGCGGCCGAGGTAACGAGCAAGCACTACGATGGCACGGGCACCGAGGAAATGCAGGCTCAGGGGCTGACGGACGTACTGAACCAACTGCACAAGACGCCCGCCCCTCTCCTGCCCGTACCGGCCAACAAGGACTTCGCCGAGCTGCCCATCAACTCCCGCCAGGTGTACTGGGTCGACTACAACATGGTGCAGGCCGAAATCCTGTTTCTGACCAAGGGCGACGTGTACGACAAGGCCCTGGTGCCCACTACCAGCCTCTACAACGAGTACTTCGGCGGCAGCATGGGCAGCATTGTGTTTCAGGAATTGCGCGAATCCAAGGCCCTGGCCTACGCCGTGTCGTCGAGCTACGCCAACGCCAGCAAGCTGGGCCGCTCCAACTACATCCTCTCCTACATCGGCGCGCAGTCCGACAAGGTGCCCGAGGCCATGGCCGGCATGGAAGCCCTGCTCACCGACATGCCCGTGGCCGAAGCCAACCTGCAGATTGCCAAGGACGCCATCCGCAATAGCATCGCCACCGAGCGCATCACCAAGGCCGACATCCTGTTCAGCTACGAGCGCGCCAAGCGCCTGGGCCTCGACTACGACCTGCGCCGCGACGTGTACGAGCAAGCCCCGAACCTGACTTTCGCCCAGCTCCAGCAGTTTCAGCAAGCCAAAATCAAGGGCCAGAACCAGACCATCCTGGTCATTGGCTCCAAAGACCGCCTCAACTTCAAGGAGCTGGCCAAGTACGGGCAGCTCCACCAACTCACGCTGAAAGAGATTTTCGGCTACTGACGATTCGTTTTTGGTTTTTAGTTATTGGTTTTTGGCGATTCGCCCCGAAGCCAACGACCACGAACCAAAAACCAATAACTAAAAACCAAACACTAAATAACCGCCACCTTACCCCTGGCACCTTTTTAACAATGGCAGAACATAAAATCACCATCAAAAACGGCAAGCTTAACGTGCCGAATACGCCTACCATTCCGTTCATTGAAGGTGATGGCACCGGTCCCGACATCTGGGCCGCGTCCGTGCGCGTCATTGATGCCGCCGTGGCCAAGGCCTACAGCGGGGAGCGGAAGCTGGTGTGGAAAGAGGTGATGGCCGGGGAGAAATCCTACAAGCAATCCGGCAACTGGCTGCCCAACGATACCCTCGAAGCCTTCCGTGAGTACCTGGTCGGCATCAAAGGCCCCCTGACCACGCCCGTGGGCGGCGGCATCCGGAGCCTGAACGTAGCCCTGCGCCAGGAGCTGGACCTCTACGCCTGCGTGCGCCCCGTGCGCTGGTTTGAGGGCGTGCCTTCCCCCGTGAAGCACCCCGAGCTGACCGACATGGTTATCTTCCGCGAAAACACCGAGGACATCTACGCCGGCATCGAGTACATGAACGGCACGCCCCAGGCCCAGAAGATGCTCGAATTTTTGCAGGATGAGATGGGCGTGAAGAAGATCCGCTTCCCCGAAACGTCGTCGTTTGGCATCAAGCCCGTTTCGAAAGAAGGCACCGAGCGCCTGGTGCGCGCCGCCATTCTCTACGCGCTGGAGCACAAGAAGCCGTCGGTGACCATCGTGCACAAGGGCAACATCATGAAGTTCACCGAGGGTGCCTTCAAAACCTGGGGCTACGAGCTGGCCGAGAAGGAATTCGGCGACAAGGTCTACACCTGGGCCCAGTACGACCGCACCCTGGCCAAGCAGGGCCAGGAAGTGGCCGACGCCCAGCAGAAAGCGGCCCTCGACGGCGGCAAGCTCCTCGTCAAAGACAGCATCGCCGACGCCTTTTTGCAGCAGATTCTGCTCCGCCCCGCCGAGTACTCGGTCGTAGCCACCCTGAACCTGAACGGCGACTATATTTCCGACGCCCTGGCCGCCATCGTGGGCGGTATCGGCATTGCGCCGGGCGCCAACATCAACTACCTCACCGGCCACGCCATCTTTGAGGCCACCCACGGCACGGCGCCTAAGTACGCCAATCAGGACAAGGTGAACCCCGGCTCCGTGATTCTGTCGGGCGCCATGATGCTCGAGCACCTGGGCTGGCAGGAAGCCGCCGACCTGATCTACAAAGGCCTCGAAGCCGCCATTGCCGCCAAGCGCGTCACCTACGACTTCGAACGCCTGATGGACGGCGCCACCCTGCTCAAGACGAGCGAGTTCGGGGATGAGGTTATTGCCCGGATGTAGCAGCTTGGCTTTTGCCAATTAGACAACGAAAACCCCGCGTTGGCTGTAAGGCCGGCGCGGGGTTTTCACATCAATACCACCGTTTTTGCAAACGGCAGTTTCCTTAGGTTTGCCTGGCCAATGTTCAGGGATTAGCTTGGTCCGGACAAATGGCTTAATATGGAAACGTCGAAGTCGCCGTTGTTGGCGTTTTTTGAGAAAAGCCCGTTGGCATTCACGATGGGGACCCTGCTGCTGCTCGTGGTGTGCTACGTCCGGGTGATTTCGCCACACTCGCTGGTAGAGGCCTATTACGAAAGCCAAGTACATGCCCGCATTAATCGGGTCGGGGTTGAGCATGGTGAAATAATTGTGTCGCCGAGGGGCAACAGCGTACTGAACTCCAGCGTGTTATACGCTCCCTCCCCATGCAAGGCGTATGTGCGGACGAACGACAGCGTGGTAAAGGAGGCCGGAAGCCGCTACCTGACCGTTTTTCGCGACAGCGGCCGCTGGCAAGTGACCACGACGTGGGATTATGAAGCTGCGACAAATCCAGTGGAGCGAAGGCATTGGCCCAAGTAAGATCAATAGTACCCTCGTTTAGATATTTGGACCCTTTTCTTGAACCTTTGGAGATCCTAGCTTCATCCGACCGCATTAGCACTCGAAGCAAGGCACCATGATCCGATAGCAATGAACGCCAAATCCATTTTTTTACTCCTACTCCGAGGCTACACGGGATTCTACTTTACCCTCTCCTTACTGTTAGGAATTCTATCACTTGTTGGGGTTGTTCCTGCTACGCTGAACGACAAATCCTATTATGGCATTCAAGGATTAGGGATTTACGTCTTGTTTTCGCCCTTTGTCATCTTGATCCTGATTTTCTCCACTTGGATCTTTATCGCCCCAGGGCTTGCCCTTTACAATCTCGTCTGGGCACGAATAAAAGGCCATAAATAGACCTTGACTTTCCGAGAAGCTGCGGCTCTATATAAGATGCTTTACCTGGCTTTGGTAACTCCTCGTTTCGCTATTCGGACCGTTCTGCTGAACCAGACGAGGTACCTTCACCCGGCTCTTTCGCCATCCGCATGAACCTACTAGACCTCACCATCCAATTAGCTAACCCGCATTCCCGGGATGCTTTTTTCCTTGACCACAGAGTGGACACCACCTCGGAGCATTTGTCTATCTATATGCACGGTGCGCCGGGTTTAGAGACGGCCATTGCGCTATTGGGCGTGGAAGAAACGGACGAGGTGCTGGATTACTACAAAGACGGGGCACACTGGGTTAATTTCCTGCCCTTGTACATGGTCGAGGAGATAGTCGAGGGTGGCGTGGCCGCCCATAAGAGCCCTGTTGAAATCGCCACCCGGGTGCTGGAATATGCTCGCAACGATGCCTAAGACGCACAACACTCAAAAAGCAAGCGGACGAGGAACTAGCAGTTGGAAAGAATAATCCTCGTTTGGATTTCGGACTATCAAAGTGAGCAAAAGAAAAGTTGACGCTAGCTTATTGAGAAACAGCGTATGCAGCTAGAGATAGTTGCCCATGCGGTCTTGATATGACCAGCTTATTGCTTGATGATCCGCAGTTGCTGGTGCACTTTCTGGCTCGTTTCTACCAGGTATATTCCCGTTGGCAGGTCGCCCATCAGAATCTGCGCACCTTGGCCTTGTAGCTTCACACGGCCCAGCAAATCGCGCACGGTGTAGGTAGTAGAGGAGGGCAGGTGCAGTACATCCATTACAGGATTGGGGTACGCCTGCGCCGGCTCTACTCCAGGGGCCTGTATGGCAAGCGGCTGGCAACTCTGTAAGATAGCAGCTGGCGTGCAGCCAGCCGCGTTATTGTCAATAAAAGCCGAGCCATTCCGGCGCAGGTAACTGCAGATCCACGGCTGCGCGCAAGCGGCCAACAGAGGGTTATTCTGGATATACAATGACGTGAGCGGGGCGTAAAAGCCAAAAGCAAAGCCTCGCTCAATACCCCGCAGCCGGGGGTTGTTTCTAATATAAATGATGGTTGGGGAACTGGCTCCTCTAAAGCCGGCAATGCTGTCCAGTTGGGTATTGTTCTGAACGCTGATATAGTTGGTAAAAGCAGCGCTTCGGAACCCGGAAATCACCGTTAGACCTGGATTGGTGTCGATGTTGACTACCTCGGAGGTGCTATTGTTAAACCCAGTGACGTTCAGCAGTACGGGATTGTTGTTGACATTGAGCTGCTGAACCCGTAGACCACTAAAACCAGGAATGTCTTGCAATAGGGAGTTTCTAGCCACGATGCAGGTATTAGCCTGCAAGCCTCCATTGAAGCCGGCAAGGGTGGTCAGTCGGTTGCAGTCCTGAACAATCATGGAGGTGACGTTCCGCAAGTTGTTAAAGGCCGCAAGTCGTTGCAAGGTATTATTGAACGTGATGCTGAAGTAATCTACTGAGCTGAGCGAGCCGAACCCTATAATCTCTTCCAGGGCGGGGTTATTGCTGATGCTGAACTGGGAAGGCTCCCGGCTGTTTGGGCCCACCAACGTCGACAGGTTCGCAAAGCCGTTAATCGAGCGAAGGGCTGCGCATTGCGAAATAAAGAACAAACTGGTTGACTGCAGTGCATTAAACCCATTAATACCACCTAGCAAGGGGTTGCGGGTGATAGTGACCGTCCGAGCGGATCGGAGCAGGGGGAAGCCGGCAATAGCAGTTAAGCGGGGACAGTCGAGAATAGCCAGGTCTCCTCCAACGGACTCCAGGCTTTGGAATGAATTTATGCCCAGGTTAGGATTAGTGGTGGCAGAACTAATACTAAAGTTGCCGCCGATAGTCCGGATATTGGCCAAGCCCTGAAGGCTGGTAAGGTCACTTACGGAGACGTACACCCCGCCGAGGACGGCAGTGATACCCGACAAAGGCGTTAAATCAACGATTTTGTCGGGGTCGGTAGAAGCGTTACTGCCACCATATATGGTAAGGCTCAAGGCGGTTGTGCAGCCGGAAGCGGCTACGTTGTTCACTTGCGTTTGCGACGTCAAGTTAAACGCGCACGGTTGCGCAGCCGCGAACCGGCTAACAGCGCATAGTAAAAAGATGAGTAGGAGTTGTTTCATAGAGAAGGGAGAAAGCACAGTAGGAGTGTATGCCAGCCTTATGGACATTTCTTTGCGCCGCAAAAAGCAATAGCGTGTTGCTCAAAGCGAGTGATTCACACAAAACTAAAAGCATATCCTCGCTAGTACAATACCTACCTGTAGGAACATGCTCTCCTTCACCATATTGGGGGTTGTACATGGGCTCGTTTAGATATTCGGACCGTTTTGCTGAACGCGGGGACTTAGAGATAATCCAGCGTGTCCGGAGTCATGCGATGGGTAGTAAAGTCAGCCCAGTCGGCAAAAAAGGTGGTGTGGGGATACTGTGCATCCCCAGGCCCGCCCCAGGTAAGGTGTACCACGGCCAGCCCACCATCTTCCAGTGCTACCAGCACATCATCCGTGCCCACATGTTTGCCCAAGAGAGTGCACTTGCACCCGTACAAAGGGTGCCCAGGCGCTAGTTCGCGCGCCATTTGAAGCTGAAAGGTGGCCTGCGTGCTTTCCGGCAAAGCAGCCCACGGTTCTTGCCAGGTATAGAAGAGTGACATTGGTACGATGTGATAGAGGCCACAAGTTAGTGCTCATAGCTTAGGGTAAATCATAGGCTCGTTTTTCTAGTCGGACCGTTTGGTTGAACGCAGGAGCTATGTTCCGTACTTGCACCCGGTGCCACCGTCTGCTTCTTCTGTTATTCCCATGCCCCAAGACCTCGCCTATTCGTTTGACGACGAAATTGCTTCCAAGTTTTACTACGACTTGGACGGCAAACGCCTAGAAATTCATTTCACCGGCTGTTGGGACGTGGCCGCTGAGCACCACCATGACGGCCCCTGCCATTTACTCATTCACCAGTGGACCGATGCCCGCTGCCAAGACGTGCGACACGAGGAGGGCAACGTCAAGCCCCACCGGTTTGAGCCCTTGGAAAACGGCATGGGCATCGTCAGCCTGCTGCTCTCCCTCAACTGGACCACCGAGGGATTAGAATTGATGGTCAACACAATCGACGACCGCTATCTGCTGCTCCGATTTGCCAACCCGTCTGTGGAAGTGGTTCTGTAGCTAAGCAACTACAGAAACGCTCCTTTTCCTGAACAGCTCGTGGTGGATGGCTGTAAGCCTTCTACGGTCCAGATTGAGTTCAAAAAACTGGTTCAGTTAACTAAGTACAAGAAACGCACTCTGGACATGAGTTTCGTGAACTCTCCAGACGTAGGGGTTGCCCTACCTTGCCGGTACCTCTCTGACTCATCTGTTGAGCAAATGAAGCGCTGTTTTCTGCCTCGGCTCAATCTCTAGTCTGGTTGCCTGGTACCATTGCCCCGTTCCGTGGGCCTTGGCAGCTATAAACTCCCCTGCTCGGCTCTGTCAACTCCAAAACGCAAACAGGGCACCCGTCACCGGGTGCCCTGTTTCCTTACCAGTCCTGCCCGGCTACCCCTTCTTCTCCGCCGGCTTCCCCTCCCGCTCCTGCCGCACGCGCTTGAGGACCTGGCTTAGGGTGTAGTCGGCTTTCTTGGCTTTGTCGGAGCGGGCGTAGAGGGCCTTGCCATCGGTGAGCAGGTGGGTGATGGGCTTGTAGAGGGCGTTGAGCGTGGCCGTGTTGTCCTGGGTATGGCCTTTCTGGTTGCTCAGCTGGGTGCCCCGCCCGGTGGTTTCGGCCACCAGCGCCTCGTCGAGGGTTTGGAGCTGGGCGGTGTCAGCCGCCTTGTGGCCTTTTTTGCCCAGGGCCGCTGCATTGGCGGCCACATTCTGCAACAGCGTTTTCAGGGCGGCTTCCAGGGCCGGGTGGTCGTCCTCGTTGCGGGCCTGCCGGGCGGCCACCACGCCGAAGCGCTTGGCCGGCACCGTCAGCCCCTCGGCCCGGCGTACGCGGGCCTCCAGGAAATCCAGCTGCTGGGGCAGTTGCTCGTACAGCTCCCGGAGGCGCTGGGTAAAGGCGGCGGCCTTGGCAATCTGTACCGAGGTTTCCTCCAGCGCGTCGGCGGCGGCATAGCGCTGGTCGTAGTCCGTCAGAAAGGCGGCGGTGTAGTCGTCGGGCAGCAGGGCCCGGAAGTCGGCCTGGTCGCGCACGTAGCTGGCGCGCAGCAACCGGGCCAGGGGCACCAGCTCATCAATCCGGCAGGAAAAATCACGCGTAACGGTTTTCATAAATAGCATAGGTAAGAAGTTGAACAATAGGGGTAATATAGAAAAATAGCCGGGCACCCTCAACCCCACCGTCCGCAACGATTTCCGGAGCGTCCGCAGGAGCTTCCGGGCCGTCCGCAAGAGCTTCCGGAGTGTCCGCAAGGACTTCCGGAGCGTCCGCAGAAGGTTCCGTACTGTCCGCAAGAGCTTCCGGGGCATCCGCAAGGGGTTCCGGGCTGTCCTCAGGAGGCTCCGGAACGTCCGCAAGCCCTTTCCGGCCCGGCGCGCCCGGCATAGTAGAAGCAGAATATTACCTTCGCCCGTCCGCCGCCTTCTATCCCGTACGCATGCCCACTCCCACGCCCCACCACCCCGTCCCGGTCCTCGAAACCGCCCACCTGTGGCTGCGCGGCTACTCCCCCGCCGATTTGCCCGCCTTCGTGGCCATGTTTCAGCAGCCCGAGTTTTACCGCTACCTCACCGGCAAACCCATGAGCGAAGAAGACGTCTGGAGCACGCTCATGCGCAGCGCCGGCCACTGGACGCTGCGGGGCTTCGGCTTCTGGGCCGTGGAGGAAAAGGCCACCGGCCGCTTTATCGGCTCCATCGGCTTCGTGGACCGCAAGCGCACCTTGGAGCCCGCCATCGGCGAAGCCCCCGAAATCGGCTGGGTGCTGGACTCGGCCGTGCACGGCAAGGGCTACGCCACCGAGGCCGTGCGGGCCGTGCTGGCCTGGGGGGATGCCCACTTTCAGGGTGCCCGCACCGTCTGCCTGATGGACCCGGCCAACGAAGCCTCCCGCCGCGTGGCCGAGAAGTTTGGCTACCGCGAATACGCCCGCACCACCTACCACGGCGAGCCGGCCGTGCTGCTGGAGCGCCCCGCCCAACGCTAAAGCTTTCGGCGGCAGCCTTGCCAGGCAGCACCCCGCCGGGCCGCGGGGCTCACGTGCCCAGGCCCGCCTTCAGCACCCGCACCGTGACGAGCAGCTGGCCCAAATGGCGCATGGTGTGCTCGGCGGCGTGCACCAGCAGGCCCAGCACCGTGGAAGGCAGCTGGGCCCGGCCTACCCCGCGCCCGTCGGTGAGCGTGCTGGCCGGGGTGGCGCGCAGTTGGGCCAGCGCCGCCTCGACCTGCCGGCTGAACTGCTCAACCAGCGCGGCCGCAGTACCGGGGCCCTGCCCTTCCGCCGCCAGATACGCCAGCTGGGTCGGGCTCAGGGCTTCGGCGCGGGCGTAGGTCAGCAGGCGGTCCAGCACGCCGGTCAGGTGCTGGAGGTGGAAGCCCGGGGAAGCCAGCCCGGCCGGCTTTTCCCAGAGCAGGTCGTCGGGGAAGTCAGCTAGCAGGGCCTGGAGCTCTTCGCGGGCCTGGAGCAGGGCGTGGGCCACGGGTTGGAGCAGCACGGGCACATCGGGCAGCGAACCGCGCAGCCACACTTCGGGCAGGTGGGGAGAGGAAGTCATGCCGGGCAAACCGCGCCGGGCTGCCGGTTGTTGGAAACTTTCGGCCGGAGGCCGCTCATGGCGAAATCAGTTTACCCCGCCCGAGTTGGAGGGCTTTGCCGCGGCCGTGGTCTATATTGCCGCCATGTTGGAAGTATCGCAGCGCGGGCAGGCCATGCCCTGGTCGCCTTTTCGCAAGCTCACCCCCTACGCCGATGCTGCCAAGCGCCAGGGCGTCGTGGTGCACCACCTCAACATCGGCCAGCCCGACATCGAAACCCCGCCCGCGGTGCTGGCGGCCGTGCAGCAGGCCGATATCCGGGTGCTGGAGTACAGTCCCAGCGGGGGCCACGACTCCTACCGCCGCAAGCTGGCCGGCTACTACCAGGGCGTGGGCCTCGACGTGACGGCCGACGACATTCTCATCACGGCCGGGGGCAGTGAGGCCATTCTGTTTGCCTTTTTGGCCTGCCTCAATCCCGGCGACGAGGTCATCATTCCCGAGCCCTTCTACGGGGCCTACCCCTCGTTTGCGGTGGCCGCCGGCGTCCGGATCGTGCCCGTGCCGGCTTACCTGGAGCAGGACTACGCCCTGCCCCCCATTGCCGAAATGGAGCGCGTGATTACGCCCCGCACCCGGGCCGTGCTGATCTGCAACCCCAACAACCCCACCGGCTACGTCTACAGCCGGGCCGAGCTGGAGCAGGTGCGCGAGCTGTGCTTGCGCCACCACCTGTTTCTGCTTTCCGACGAGGCCTACCGCGAGTTCAGCTACGACGCGCCCGCCCTCAGCGCCCTGCACCTGCCCGGCCTCGACCAACACGTGGTGTTGCTCGACACCATCTCGAAGCGCTACAGCGCCTGCGGGGCCCGGCTCGGGGCATTGGTGACCAAGAACAAGGCCCTGGCCGAAGCCGCCCTCAAGTTTGCCCAGATGCGGGTGAGTCCGCCCGCGCTGGCCCAGCTGCTGGGCGAGGCCGCCACCGAGCTGCCTGCCACCTACTTCGACACCACCAAGGCCGAGTACCAACGCCGCCGCGACCTGCTCGTGGCCCGGCTGCGGGCCATGCAGGGCGTGCGGTGCCCGGTGCCGAGCGGGGCATTTTACGTGATGGCCGAGCTGCCCGTCGAGGATACGGCGGCCTTCGCGCAGTGGCTGCTGGAGGAGTTTCGCCACGAGGGCCAGACCCTGATGATTTCGCCGGCGACCGGCTTTTACGCCACCCCGGGCCGGGGCCGCCGCGAAGCCCGCCTGGCTTACGTGCGCCACGCCGACGTGCTCCACCGGGCCATGGACTGCCTGGCGCTGGCCCTGGAGCAGTATCCGGGTCGGCGCGAGTAGGCGGCAAGGGCGGTGGGCTGCGGATAAATTCCGTTCTTATGGCTCAAATCCTGGTTTTATCCGCCCCTCCACCACACGTTTTTGATGCAAGCACATTCCACTCCCGTCGCCGAGGCCCCCGTGGGCAAGAAGAACTCCCTGGCTCTGCGCCTCTGGCACTGGGGCAGCGCGGCCGTTATTTCGGGCCTGCTGACCACCATTCTGTTTCTGAAAGTCATTCTCAAGACCAAGTCCCTGGGGCCCGAGTTTCAGGGTCTGTTGCAGAAAGACGGTCTGGTCCTGAGTCAGCAGCAGGCCCGTGGGCTCACCCACGCCATTGCGGAGCGCATCTGGGACTGGCACATCTACCTGGGCCTGACGCTGACGTTTCTGCTGCTGTTTCGCATCGTGCTGGAGTTTTTCCAGCGGGGCCGGCAGCGGTTTTCGGTGAAGCTGAGCACGGCGCGCCAGTATTTCCGCCAGCAGGGCGCCGACTTGCAGGATGCCCGCCACTCCCTGGCCGTGAAGTACTCCTACCTGGTGTTCTATCTGATGCTGGTCGTGATGGTCGTCACGGGCCTGATGCTGACCTACGCCGACGACGTGGAGGCCCTGCACAAGCTGGAGCACACCGTGAAGGAAGTACACAACGTGAACATGTACCTGATTCTGACCTTTATCGTGCTCCACATCGGGGGCGTGGTGTGGTCGGAGCAAACCAAGGGCAAGGGCATCGTGTCGGACATGATTAACGGCGGCCAATAGCCCGGGTCCCGCCACTTGCCGGTATCTTTACCCTTCGTTATCTCCCACCTTTCCACTGGTTAGTACATGCGTACTTTTTTACTGAAAATGGGCCTGGGGCTCGGCGGCTTGCTGCTGGGCGGGGCCCACTCCGCGGCGGCGCAGACGGCGGCGCCGGCCAACCGCTTCGTCACCGACAGCCTGGACCGCTACGTGCAGCGGGGCCTGAAACAGTGGGAACTGCCGGGCCTGGCCATCGTGGTGGTGAAGGACGGCAAGGTGGTCGTCAGCAAGGGCTACGGCGTGCGGGCCGTGGGCAAACCCGAGCCCGTGGACGCCAACACGCTGTTCATGATTGCCTCCAACACCAAGCTCTTCACCGGCACGGCCCTGGCCAACCTCGACGAGCAGAAAAAGATTGCCCTCGACGACCGGGTCACGAAGTATTTGCCCGGCTACCAGCTCTACGACTCGGCCGCCTCCCGCCTGGTCACGGTGCGCGACCTGATGGGCCACCACTTCGGCTTCAAGACTTTCCAGGGCGACTTCACGTTCTTCAACTCCAACCTCAGCCGCGAGGACATCATCTACCGCATGCGGCTGATGAAGCCCGGCGGGCAGTTTCGGCGCGAGTACGGCTACTGCAACTCCGGCTTCGTGGCCGCGGGCCAGGTGATTCCGGCCGCTACCGGCGGCACCACCTGGGAGGAATACGTGCGCCAGAACATCCTGCGGCCCCTGGGCATGACCAGCACCTCGATGAACTCCCAGGGCTTTGAGCAGCAGCCCAACCACGCCCTGGCCTACTCCAACACCTTCGGCCCCCTGGCCCAGGTGCCCATTGACAACTGGGACAACATGGGCCCCTGCGCCAGCATGACGTCCAACGTGACGGACCTGGGCAAGTGGCTGCAGATGCAGCTCGACTCGGGCCGCTACCAGGGCCAGCGCGTGCTACCCTGGAACGTGCTGCGCAAAACCCGGGACGCCAACACCCTGCTCAGCACCCGCAAGTCGCCGGCGCTGCCTACCCACTTCACCACCTACGGCCTGGGTGTGCTCAGCACCGACTACAACGGCAAGCAGGTGTTCTGGCACACCGGCGGGGCCTCGGGCCAGGTCAGCAACGTGTGCTTCGTGCCGGAAGCCGGCCTGGGCATTGCCATCCTGACCAACAACGACAACCAAAGCTTCTTCGAGGCCCTGCGCTACCAGATTCTGGACAGCTACCTGGGCGTGCCCTACACCGACCGGAGCGCGTTTTTTCTGAAGCGCGCCAAGGCTGCCCGCCTCGCCGACGACCCCACCAAGAAGCTCGACGCCCGGGTGGCCAAGAAAGCCAAGCTGCCGATGAAGCTCGAGGCCTACGCCGGCAGCTTCGAAAATGCGCTGTTTGGCTCGGTTATCATTGCGCCCAAAAACAAGCAGCAGCTGCTCGTGCGCTTTCCCACCCACCCCGGCCTCACCGCCACGCTCGACTACATGGATGGCAACGAGTTTCGCTGCACCTACTCCAACCTCGTGTTTGGGGTACAGCCAGCCATTTTCAAAGTCGAAGGCGGTAAGGTAACGGGCGTGCAGCTGCAGGCCAACGACTACGTAGAAGAAGACCCCTACCTGTTCACGAAGCGCTAGGCCAGGAAGCCAGCACCTACTCAATGCCGCCCGGGAGTTGTTCCGGGCGGCTTTTTTAGTGGGCGGCGGGCCCGGAATAGCTCCGGCCGAAAGCCGCGTTTCTGCCGGCCGGGTGTTATCTTGAACTGCGGAAAGCTCCGGCAAATCAGCAGTTGCGGCCCGCCGGAGTTTCCGGCCTGATTTTTAACAGCTCGGCCCTGTCTTTCCGCCTTCCAACGTTACTGCACCATGCTTGCACGTTTTCTTGTTCCCGGCCTGCTGCTGACGGGCCTGCTGGGCTTCACCGCCTTCCGGCCCGCCCCCGTTACGCCGCCCGCCACCATTTCCCTGCGCATCAACGGCCTGCCCATTGCCACCGACACGCTCGGCTCCCGGCTGTTTGTGGGTGCCAACCACACGCTGCGCCTGAACGTGATTCGGGCCAATGACCCCGATGGCGAAGGACTGACCATTCTCATCGACCGATTTCCGCTCACGCCCGGCACCTACGCCTTCCAGGAAATTCTGAGCGGGCACAACCGCGACGCTTCCTACCGCTACAACGAGGTGGCCGCCTATTCCAAATCCTGCCCCGACAACCCCGGTATGGTCAAAATCACGGCCGTCGATACCGTGCACCATGTGCTGACGGGCACCTACCATTGCCAGGTCTGCGAGTCGGGCAAAGGGGCGCGGCGCTTCACGATGACCGGCTCGTTCAACTTTCCCTACGAGGAGGAATAGCGGCAAATGCGCCCCCCGAGAACAAAAAACGGCCCTCCCGAATCAGATTCGGGAGGGCCGTTTAGATTGGGGGCCAGAAGCTGAAACCGGAGCTTACAGCGTAGCCATGTCAATCACGAAGCGGTAGTGCACGTCGCCTTTCAGCATCCGCTCATAGGCCTCGTTGATTTGACTCATGGGAATAACTTCCACGTCGGACATGATATTGTGCTCGGCGCAGAAATCCAGCATTTCCTGGGTTTCGGCAATGCCGCCAATCAGCGAACCGGCCACGCGGCGGCGCTTGGCAATCAGGTTGAAGGCGTGCAGCTGGGGCGCTTCCGGGGGCACGCCCAGCAGAATCATGGTCCCGTCGCGGCGCAGCAGGTTCACGTACTGGCTCAGATCCAGCGGGGCCGACACGGTGTTGATGATGAAGTCGAAGTAGTTGGTGACGCTCTTGAGCTGGTCGGCGTCCTTGGTTACCACAAACTTGTGGGCGCCCAGCTCTTTGGCGTCGGCCTCCTTGTTGGGCGAGGTGCTCAGCACAGTTACTTCGGCACCCATGGCGGCAGCCAGCTTCACGGCCATGTGGCCCAGCCCGCCCAGGCCCATTACGCCCACGCGGTGGCCGGCGCCCACGTTCCACTGCCGCAGGGGCGAATAGGTGGTGATGCCGGCGCAGAGCAGGGGCGCCACGCGCTCCAGGGCCAGCTTCTCGGATACCTTGAGCACGAAATGCTCATTGACCACAATCTGGTTGGCGTAGCCGCCCTGGGTGGTTTTGCCGGTTTCCTTCTCGATACCGTTGTAAGTACCCGTGAAGCCGACTTCGCAGTATTGCT
This sequence comes from Hymenobacter persicinus, assembly GCF_004167665.1. GTDB lineage: Bacteria > Bacteroidota > Bacteroidia > Cytophagales > Hymenobacteraceae > Hymenobacter > Hymenobacter persicinus. Next base: position 51,765 of record NZ_SEWE01000020.1, read on the forward strand.
CGAGGTCTTCCTGGCAGCTGGGGCAGGTGCGGCAGGAGTCCACCATGCAGCCCACGCCGGCCAGGTCGCCGGCCTGGAAGCTCTTCACATGGTCGCCGACGGCCACCACCCGGCCCACAATTTCGTGGCCCGGCACGAGCGGGAACATCGAGCCGCCCCACTCGTCGCGCACCTGGTGCAGGTCGGAGTGGCAGACGCCGCAGAACAGGATTTCAATTTGCACGTCGTGGGGGCCCACGTCGCGGCGCTCAAAGGAGTAAGGTTCGAGGGGTACGTTCACGGCCGGGGCCGCGTAGCCTTTTGCTGCAATCATCTAAGGTAGTCTTGAGGAAAAAAATCAGAGTGAACCATTACAACCCCGCGCCAGCGGGAAGGTTTGCTGCGGTGGGCCGGCTGGCCGTCGTCTGGCGCCGGGCCGCATCGACCTGGGCCCGCATGCGCTCCAAGGACTGGTGGGCGAAGCGGCGCTGCAGCATGCGGCCGAACAGCTTGAAGCCGAACCAGTAGAAGGGGTTGCGGATGCGTCCCGGCTGGGAAAAGGCGTGAATGTGGAACGTGACCCGGCCGGTGCCCAGATTTTTGTGCACCGTGAACTCAATCTGCCCCCGCTCGAAGTGGCCTTCCAGGGTACGGTAGTTGTAGCCCCAGACCTGCTCCTGCCCGCCGTCGGGCAGCTTACGCGCTTCGTCGGTGACGCCGCCGATGCGCACGCCAAACCAGAAGGTGAAGAACAGAAACTGGGCCCGCAGCACCATGGTGCGGTCTTCCAGCGGGGCGTCGGGCACGAAGATGCCGGTAATCAGGTCGGAGGGTGGAAAGGTGTAGGCGCGCAAAATTTGTTGAGCGGCCTGCCAGGAGCCGCCGGGCGCGGGCGGTCCGGGAGCCTCGGCGGGCAGCTCGGTTTCGTAGTCGTCGATGCGCCAGCCGTTTTCGGCGGTGTACTCGCTGGTGCGCTCCAGGTCGAAGTTGACCTTGGCCTTGCTGAACGCTTCGAGCCGGGCTTTCTGCACCTCCCAGAGCGGAAGCGCGGGGGAGTTAGTGGCCATGCTGCTCGCGGTTGGGGTTTTCCTCGTCGTGCTTGATAGTTTCCACGCTCACCGGGCCCAGGGCTTGGCCCCCGCTTTCCTCGGCTACCTTGGTGCAAAAGGCTTCCCAGGTTTTCTGCTGCACATTTTTGCCGATGCCCAGCGTGTCGTAGGTGAAGGCCACGAGCCCGTCGCGGGAGCGGGCCCAAGAGTGGATTTCGAAGCGCAGCTCTCCTTTAGCCCCGTGTGGCAGCTCCCGAATGGAAAAGCGAATCCGGCCCGCCTCGGGGTGGTTTTCGAGCGTGACGAACTCGAAAAAATCGTCGCCGACTTCGGTCACGCGCACCGTGCCGTTCCAGGGGCCCAGAATCTTGATGCCGAACTCGTCGTCTTTGGCCAGGCCGCCGGTGCGGCCCTTGGTTTTCTCGAACTCGGCCAGCAGGTCGGGTGAGTAGTGCTCGACGCGGCACTTGATATCGTCCATCAGCTGCCGGGCCGTGAGGTGGGGCTCAGCAATGTCGATGCAGTAAATCCGCTCAAACAGCGGGCCGGCGCCGGTGTGGGCGGGTTGTTCGGGTTTGCTCATAGCGTGGGGGGCGGAAGAATGGAGGCTGGGAGCTTTCCCTAACGCAGCCGCCCGCCGCGGGGTTAGCGCAAGGCCGACTCGGGGCGCTCCGGCACGGGTACGGGGCCGGGTCTCGCCGCGGGCCGCCGTTTTTCGTATGGGCTACGGTTCCACCCTTGCCCATTGCGTATGTACCGCCCCTACCACCCGCCCGCCGACCCGCTGCTCGTGCGCGAGCTAACCCAGGTGCAGCAGGAGCTGCGCGCCCACGTGCGCCTGCAGCCCCTGGGCTACGAGCCCACCCTCATTGCCGGCTGCGACTCCTCCTTCCCCACCCCCGAAACTATTCTGTCGGTGTTCGTGCTGCTCCAGTTTCCGAGCCTGGAACTGGTGGAGAAAGTCTACCACGTGGGGCCGGTGGAGGTGCCCTACATTCCGGGCCTGCTCTCGTTTCGGGAGGCGCCCAACGTGCTGCGGGCCTACGACAAGCTGCAGCAGAAACCCGACATCATCATGGTCGACGGCCACGGCATTGCCCACCCGCGGCGCATGGGCATTGCCGCCCACCTGGGCGTGCTGCTCGACAGTCCCACCTTCGGCGTGGCCAAGCAAAAGCTCACCGGGACGTACCAGGAGCCGGCCATTACCAAGGGCAGCATCAGCCCGCTCACCGACAAAAGCGGGGAGCTGCTGGGCGAAGTCATCCGCAGCAAGGACAAGGTGAATCCGCTGTTCGTGAGTCCCGGCCACCGCTGCGACCAGACCACGGCCACCCGCCTCACCCTGGCTTGCCTGCGCGGCTACAAGCTGCCCGAGCCCACCCGTCTGGCCGACCACTGGGCCGAGGAATTCAAGAAGGAGCTGCGCTAGGGCACAGTAGCGCGAACTTTGTAGTTCGCGTGAATGAACGACTCGTTAGCCCGATGGTCGTTCTGGTACGCGAACTACAAAGTTCGCGCTACGGCCAGCGCCGCCTGTAGCACACCTAATGATTCGCCGGCTGCTAGGGGCAGTCCGAGCAGCCGAGCCACCGCCGCGTACACGGGCCGGGGTGTGGCCGTCTCGCCCACAATACCAGTAGCCAAGGGCCGCTGCTGCGACTTGGAAAGCTTTAGCCCCTCAGCGTCGGTGAGCAGACCGTGGTGGTAGAAGCGGATGCGGACGGCGCTGAACGGTGCCGTGGTGGGCAGCTGCCGGGCCAGCCAGAGCTGGGCGGCGGTGCTGGCCTGCAAATCGAGGCCGCGCACGATGAGCGTGGTACCCAACCGCAGGTCGTCGACCACGGAAGCCACCTGGTAGGCCGCAACGCCATCTTTTTTGCGCACCACGAAGTCGGGCATGAGCTGGTCGAGGCGGACGGCAGTTTCGCCCTGCCAGGCGTCCGGGAAGCGGATGGCAGTAGGCACCGGAACTTGGGCGCGCCAGGCGGCGCCGGGCGTATTGAAGGGCACAACAGGCGCGGCCACGGCCGAATCGGTGCGGGAGCGGGAGCTGGCGTAGAGCAGGTTGGGCACTCGGGTCAGCTTTTGTAAAACGGCCTCGTACTCGGGCAGGCGGTGGAGCTGGGAATAGTTGCGCTCGAAGTCGTCGGGGCCGCTGGGGCCGTGGTCGTAGTCGAGGCCGAGCCAGTCGATGGTGCGGAAGATGTTCTCCAGGTACTGGGGGCGCAGACGGGCGCGGTCAAGGTCGTCGATACGCAGGTGCAGCGTGCCCTGGGCGCGGCGGGTGAGCAGCCAGGTCAAGACGAAGTTGACGGCGTTGCCCAGGTGCAGAAAGCCGCTGGGCGTGGGCGCGAGGCGGGAAACGACGGGAGCAGGCGAGGTAGACAGCACGACGGCGCAAGGTACGACGGCCACGCCAACTGCGTGGGCCCACTGGGGACAGTTGGGTCGTCGCAATAAGTTGTAGCCGCTCCTTACGTGGTGGCAGACTTCCTCAAAGCAGATAAAGACGTTCCGAAAAGAAAGGCGGGCCCGTAAGTTAAACCTGGACTGTAGCGCGCCATCCAAGCCCGCACCCTGCCTTACTTTACGGCCCCATGAAACACGTACTACTTCTGCTTTTGCTGCTTCTTGCGCTGCCGGCGCCGCCCGCCCGGGCCCAGCAGCTCTACTTTCCGCCCGTCGGGGCCGGCACCTGGGCTAGCACTTCGCCCCAGAGCCTGGGCTGGTGCCAGCCCCAGCTCGACTCGCTCTACAGCTTTCTGGGCCGCAAAAATACCAAGTCGTTTGTGGTGCTTAAAGACGGCCGCATCGTGTTGGAGCGCTACTACGGCACCTTCACCCAGGACTCCATCTGGTACTGGGCCTCGGCGGGCAAGTCGCTCACGGCCACGCTGGTGGGCCTGGCCCGGCAGGACGGGCTGCTGAGCCTGACCGATACCACTTCCCGCACCCTGGGCCGGGGCTGGACCTCGGCCCCCGCGGCCAAGGAGCGGCTCATTACGCTGCGTCACCAGCTGACCATGACCACCGGTCTCGACGACACCCCGCCCCCGCCCTGCGACAACGAAAGCACCGCGGCCGGCTGCCTGCTTTACCGCGCCGACGCCGGCACCCGCTGGGCCTACCACACCGGCGCCTACCGCCTGCTGCAAAACGTGCTGGCCAACGCCAGCGGCCTGACCATCAATCAGTACACCAACCAGCGCCTGGCCTCGCGCATCGGCATGAGCGGGGCATGGGCAAACGACGTGTACTACAGCCGGGCCCGCGACATGGCCCGCTTCGGGCTCCTGATTCTGGCCCGGGGCACCTGGAACGGCACGGCCATCCTGCGCGACACGGCCTATTTCCGCCAGATGACCACGCCCTCCCAGACCCTGAATCGCAGCTACGGCTACCTGTGGTGGCTCAACGGGCAAAGCTCCTACCGGGTGCCCACGTCCCAGGTCACCTTTCCCGGTCCCCTGATGCCCACGGCCCCCAACGACCTGATTGCCGCCCTGGGCAAGAACGACCAGAAAATCTACGTCGTGCCCAGCCTGGGGCTGGTGGTGGTGCGCCAGGGCAAGTCGGCCGGCAACCTGCAGCTGGCCCTGTCCTCGTTCGATACCGAGTTGTGGCGCTACCTGATGGCGGCCATGCAGTGCCGGCCCCTGGCCGTGGCGGGCGCCGCGGCCCAGGTAGCCGCCCGGCTGTACCCGAACCCGGCTACTGAGCAGATTACCGCTTCGGCCGTGTCCGGAACGAAACGGCTGCGCCTGCTCGACGCCACCGGTCGGGTGGTGCGCGAGGCCGTCGCGGCAACCGGGGAAACCGTGGTGCCGGTGGTCGGGCTGCCCGGCGGTCTGTACCTGGTGCAGTGGCTGAATTCGGAAGGCCGGGTGCTGGCGGGCCGGCGGCTGCAAAAGCAGTAGCTCAATCAGGCGGGCAATTCGCCGAAGGCAGTACATTTAACTCCGGCGGGCTGCTCTACCCGCTCTATTATCCTATTGGCTATGCGTATTGCTCCGCTGTTAACTACTGGCCTCCTGTTGCTGCTGCTTCTGGTTTCGGCCTGCAATTGCAACAACAAGATCTGCGACTGTTTCAGCGAGGGCGAAGACCTGGTGCAGTTCACCTTCGACACTGACAGCCTACAAACGGGCTTCCGCAAGGCGGAAATCAACTCGGCCTACGTGGTGCGCTACCGGGCTCCGGGCTTCGCCACGCCTCTGGATACCGTCCGCCAGCGCTCCGGCCCCGACCGGATGCCCCAGTTCTACCAGTTCGGCTACGCGGCCTTGACGCTCAACGCCCTTTTTGCGCCCCGCCCCGACCAACCCGGCGCCCCGTTCACGGCCTACAGCTACCGCATCGTGGTGCCGGCCGCCAACAGGCGCTACGACGTGACGGAGCTGGAGCTGGCCGGCGAAACCCGGGGCAGCCGGTGCTGCCAGTGCTACCGCAATACCCGCAAAAGCCTGCGGCTGGATGGCACTTACCTGGCCGCGGAGGGACCGGACCGCCTGCTGCCGCTGGTGCTGCGGCGGTAACTCCGGCCAAAGGATTGTAGAGACACATAGTTGCGTCTCGTCGGGCGCCGTGCGGGTTTCATTCAATGGGAAACGCAAGGTTTCATCCCTCTAATCGTTTCCTGCACGACTCTATTGAATTGCTTGAGAGAAGCTTTTTTCGAGCCTGATATTTTCCCCTTCCTCCCTTTACCGTTTTATGAAATCAGTTTTTGCTTTATTCTTAGCCTCTTTGCCGCTGGCTGCAGTAGCCCAAGCCCCCGCCGACTCCACCCACCGCCACCAGCTAGGTCTGACGGCCAGCCCACAGTTAGACAAATTCTTTCAAGCCAACCGCAGTCTGCCGCTGGGCGTGCTGTATAAGCGGCAGATTACGCCGACCCAGGCCCTGCGCGTACGCCTAGTAGGCCAGTACAGCCGGCGTGACACGGCCAACTACCCTGGTAGTTATCCTGGTTTTTTCCCTGGCTTACGAGACGGCACTTATACTCAGTCCGGCGGCGTGAACCTATACGCTGGCTACGAATGGCAGCGGGCTATTACCCGGCGCTGGGTCTGGGCGTATGGGGCAGAGTTGGGCGCAGGGTGGAGCCAGAAAAAAGAGCACACGATCAGTGATGAAAATGTAGGTACTCCTCCAAGCTTCCTCTTTGTCCGATTCACCTTTACTCAGACAGCAACCATATGGGAAGGGCAAGCCCGACCATTTATTAGCTTACAATACCGCATCTCAAACCGAATTGCTCTGTTTGCCGAAAGCGCCGTGCTACTTACCTACCAGAGCCGAAAAGATGAACAGGATGCCTCTGGTACAGCCCCATACGGCAGCTCTTATATCTATAACAAAAGCCACTCCCTTTCCTTACTGTGGCGGCCGGTGCAGCTGGTGGGCGCTACGTATGCTTTCTGAAGCCTGTTGACGGGGTTGCCTAGCAACACAGACAGCTGTTCCTGGCCCCCACTACGCCCAGCGTAAGATTTAGCTTCCAGGCTACAAAAAAAGCCCCTCCAAATTGCTTCGGATGGGCTTTTTTGATTAAGCTAACTGGCTTAGCGGGCGCCGGGGGGGCAGTGCTCCTTCAGATACTGGGTGAAGGTGGTAGCCAGGTGGCGGCTGGTGCCTTCGCCTTCCGAAATGCTGTGGGTGCGGTTCGGGTAGGCCATCATCTGGAACGGCTTATTGTACTTCACCAGCTCGTTGATCATCTGCTCGGCGTTGTTGTAGTGCACGTTGTCGTCGCCGGTGCCGTGGATGAGCAGCAGGTTGCCGCGCAGGTTCTTGGCGTAGTTCAGCGGCGAGTTTTCCACGAAGTAGTGCTTGTCTTCGGGCAGCAGGCCCATGTAGCGCTCCTGGTAGATGTTGTCGTAGTTGAGCTGGTTGTCGACGGCGGCAATGGAGATGCCGGTCTTGTAGATCTGCGGATACTGAAACAGCAGGTTCAGCGTGCTCGAGCCGCCCCCGCTCCAGCCCCACACGGCCACGCGGGAGGTGTCGATAAAGGCGTTTTGCTTCAGCAGCTGCTTGGCGGCCATGGCCTGGTCGCGGATGTTGATTTTACCGATGTTGTGGTAAATCGACTTGCGCCACTCCCGGCCCTTGGGCGCCGGGGCGCCGCGGCCTTCCACCGAGGCGTAGATGTAGCCGTCCTCGGCCATGTTGCCGGCGTAGAGGCGGTTGAAGCCCGTGCCGAAACGGTCCACGACCGTCTGCGAAGCCGGCTCGCCGTACACGTAGAACACGATGGGGTATTTCTTGCTCGGGTCGAAGTTGGCGGGCTTCACCATCCAGCCGTCCATGGTGATGCCGTCCTCGGTTTTCACCTGGAAAAACTCGGTCTTGGGCAGCTTCAGGCTTTTGGCGCGCTCCGGGATTTCGCCCCCGCTCAGGCGCTTATGGTCGGGCAACGACACCACGTCGGCCACGGGGTAAGCAGCCGTGCTGGAGAAGTTGTGCAGGGCCAGCTTGCCGTTGGGCGAAATGTCGTAGCTGTGCGAGCCGGCCAGCTCCTTCGGCGACACCCGCTCGGCCTTGCCCCCCTTCATGGGCACTTTGTAGAGGTAGGTCTGGGTGGCATTCTGGGGCGAGGCCATGAAGTAGATGGTCCCGTTTTTCTCGTCCACCAGGTTCAGGCTAATCACGTCGTAGTCACCTTTGGTGAGCAGCTTCTCCTGGCCCTTGCGGTCGATGGCGTAGATGTGGCGCCAGCCGTCCTTCTCGCTCAGCCATACGAAGCGCTTGCCGCCCTCAATCCAGTCCCAGCCCACGGCTTCGTTTTTGGCGTCAATCCAGGCCTTGTCGGTTTCGCTGTACAACGGCTTGACCTCGCCGGAAGCCGCGTTGGCGAGCAGAATCTTGCTTTCGTTCTGGCGGCGGTTGAGCTGCTGCACGATGAGCTCCGTGGAGTTGTTGGCCCACTCCATGCGGGGCAGGTAGTTCTGCACGGCGTCGCCGGGAATTTTCATCCAGGTGGTAGCGCCGCCCTGCGCGGGTACCACGCCAATGCGGGCCCGGCTCGGGTCTTCGCCCACCACGGGATACTCCACCGGCACCGTAAACGGGTAGAGCTGGTCGGTGGTGTTGAGCATCAGGTAGTTTTTGGTCTTGGCCGCGTCAAGCTGCCAGTAGGCCAGGCTCTGGCCGTTGGGCGACCAGCGGAACCCGTCGCGGGCGTCGAGCTCTTCCTCGTACACCCAGTCGAAGGTGCCGTTGATGAGCGAAGTGGTGCCGTCGGTGGTCAGGGGCTTCACGGTGTTCGTGGCCAGGTCCTCCACGTACAGGTTGTGCTCACTCACGTAGGCCACGTGCTTGCCGTCGGGCGAGAACTTGGCAAACATCAGCGAGGAGGCCGGCCGGCCCTGGCCGAGTTGCTTCAGGGTTTTGGCGGCCGTGTCGTACACCCAGTAGTCGCCGCGGGTGTCGTAGCGCCACACTTTCTTGGTGTTGGTATGAATCAGCACCTTCTGGCCGTCTTCCGAGAGCGAGAAGCGCCGTACTTCGAGCGGGGCGCTCTGGCCTTGGGGCGTGAGTTGGGCCTTGCTGACCAGCACCACCCGTTTGGAGGCGTCGCGGGCGTCGAGCTGCACGATTTCGTCCTTGTCGGCCTGCATATAGCCGTAGCCGTCTTTGGTCCACTGGGTGCCGGGCCCGAATTGGGCCGAAGCTGGCCCCAGCAGGATCAGCTGGAAAAGAACGGCCGCACCGGCCACTTTCCGCGGGAAATTTCTGAGCATAAAGCGCTGCTTGATGAATAGGTAAGTGAAAGGAAGGGCAAATTACGCAATGCCGCCCATTGGGTGGCGCCCGGCCTCGGCCAGAAACGCCGCCCCGGCGGCATCGGAATCGTCAACTGACAAGCTTTTTTGCCCGACGTTGCTTCCGCTTCGGCCAGTTTGGCATTGCCAGGCTGACAGAAGCAGGTCCGCAACGAGTTTGGCTCAATTCATGTAGGTACATATATCACAACCGCACCCGGCACTTGGCCGCTTGCCTTTCCTCCTCCGACATGAAAACGATTCTGCATCCGGCCGGCTCCCGCGGCCACGCCAGCCACGGTTGGCTCAACTCCTACCACACCTTCAGCTTCGCCGGCTATAATAATCCCGAGCGGGTGCACTTCGGCGCCCTGCGCGTGCTCAACGACGATACCGTGGCGGCCGGCATGGGCTTCGGCGCCCACCCCCACGACAACATGGAAATCATCAGCATCCCGCTGGCCGGCGACCTGGAGCACAAGGACAACACCGGCACCCAGGCCATTATTCGCCGCGGCGACGTGCAGGTGATGAGTGCCGGCACGGGCATCACCCACAGCGAGAAAAACCACAGCCAGACCCAGGAAGTGAAGTTTTTGCAGATCTGGGTATTTCCGAACAAGCGCGGCGTAAAACCCCGCTACGACCAGCAGACGTTCCGGACCGAAGACCGCCACAACCAGTTCCAGCAGGTGATTTCGCCCTCGCCCGACGATGCCGGGGTCTGGATTCACCAGGACGCCTGGTTTAGCCTCGGCGACTTTGAGCCGGGGGCCCGGGCCGAGTACGCCATCAAAAAGCCCGGCAACGGGGTGTACGTGTTCGTGCTGGAAGGCGACGTGACCGTAAACGGCCAGGCCCTGCACCGCCGCGACGGGTTCGGCCTCTGGGAAACCGAGGGCTTCACGCTCACCGCCGACAGCAACGCCCAGGTGCTGCTGATGGACGTACCCATGAATTTTTAAACCAACGTTGCTTGCTGCTTGCGGGTGGTTTGCTTGTCGGCCTTTGCCGGCCCCGCCGCAACAGTTAACTTCCTACCCTTACCCCAACCATGAAAACTGCCGCCACCACTTACCCCGTCCACGAGTTGATTCGCAACCGCTGGAGCCCGCGCTCCTTCACCGACCAGCCGGTTTCGCCCGAACAAGTGGGCCAGCTGTTTGAAGCCGCCTCCTGGGCCGCCAGCGCCATGAACCTGCAGCCCTGGCGCTATATCTACGCCCACCGCGCCGACACCGAGGCGTTTGAGAAACTGGCCGACTGCCTTGTGCCCGGCAATCAGCCCTGGGCCCCGAAAGCTGCCGTGCTGGTGCTGGCCCTGGCCAAAACCCAGAACGACGACGGCACGCCCAACGGCGCGGCCCTGCACGATTTGGGCCTGGCCAACGGCAACCTGATTCTGGAAGCCACGGCCCTGGGCCTGCACGGCCACTTTATCGGCGGCTTCGACCGGGCCAAGGCCAAGGAAACCTTTCATCTGCCCGAAGGTCTACAGCCCGTCGTCATGATTGCGCTGGGCTACCAGGGCCCGGCCGAGCAGTTGGCCGAGCCTTTCCTGAGCCGGGAAAATGCCCCCCGCCAGCGCAAGTCCGTGGCCGAAATTGCCTTCCAGAACCAGCTTCCTGACTAGTCATTGGTTGTCAGTTGTTAGCGTTCAACTGGTAATCAGGGCAAGACTGACAACTGCCAACTATTAATCAACAACTAAAATGAACCACCGCATCACCCGGGCCGCCGAGCGGGGCCTCAAGGACATTGGCTGGCTGCAGAGCAACTTTTCGCTCAGCTTCAGCTCCTACCAGAACCCCGAGCGCGCCGGCTTCGGTTTGCTGCGCGTGTTCAACGACGACTTTGTGCAGGCCGGCGGCGGCTTCGGCCTGCACGCGCACGCCAACATGGAAATCATTTCGGTGATGCTGGCCGGACGCATGAACCACATCGACTCGATGGGCTACCGCGAGGAAGTCACAACCGATTCGGTGCAGATTATGAGTGCCGGCAGTGGCCTGCGCCACGAAGAGCACAACATTGGCAACGACGAGGTAAACTTTCTGCAGATCTGGATTGAGCCCAAGCTGCAAAACGTGACCCCGCGCTACCAGAAACGCAGCTTCCCGGCTGAAAAGCGCAAAAACCAGCTCACTACCATCGTCAGCAACGAGGAGGGCACGGCGCACTGCTGGATCAACCAGAATGCCCGCCTCAGCCTGGGCTACTTCGAGGCCGGCCAAACGGCAACCTACGCCCTGAATCCGCTCAACAAGTGCGTGTTCGTATTTGTGATGGAAGGCCGCGTGGTCGTCAATGGGCAGGCCCTGGAAAAGCGCGACAGTATCGGGCTCTGGGAAACCGACCTGGTAACGGTGGAATGCTCCCAGGAAAGCCGGTTTCTGCTCATCGAAGTGCCCATCAATCACTAGGCCCCGGCTTGGTTCAGCTGCCCGAAAGCCTCTCCCCGCGGAGAGGCTTTTTGGGTTTCCGCCCGCGGCGCCGCAAGCTGAACAGCAGCCGAAAAAGAAGGCCACCTGAAACAGCGCACGGCGGTTTTTGCGCGGCAGCTCGATTTTTTTTGGGCCCGGCAGTTTTTTCTCGCCGGCCTAATTTTTTTTTCGCGCCGCGGGGCGGGGGCCGACGTCCGGGGAGCAGCAGAAGGATCCTGCATAAAATACAATTTTCTGTATATCAATTACATACCTACGGCAAATAACCACCTTACGATAACAACGGGACCTGGTTTTGCCGAAATCCGGATTCTGGCCGTCGGTCAAGCTCTTCCGTCAGCCTGAGCGGGCTGGGCCGCGGCCACGGACCGGCGACAGTTGAACCAGCAACAACCTTATAGTTCGGGGTCCGGTATATAGGCTCGATTCAATACTGATTGAGTCTGACTCTCAACCCCCGTTCCATATGAAACTACCCCTTACTTCCGCTACCAAGGCCCTCGGGCTGGGGCTGGCGTTGGTGGCTGCTCTTCCCCACGCGGGGCAAGCCCAAAGCTCCGAACGAAAAACGGGCATCAGCCTCTACGGCACCACCTGGCAGTACCACGGCGACCTGGGCTCCGAATGGTTCAAGAACGACAAGATTGAGTTTGGCGCCGGCCTCAAAATCAGCCGCTACCTCACGCCGGGCCTCGATCTGGGTCTCGACCTGAACTACGGCGAAATGGCGTTCAACGCCGACCCGCCGAAGAATGCCCAGTATGCTTTCCGCAGCTTCCGCGCCAACGTCGTGAACATCGGCGTGCCGCTGAAGCTGAAGCTCAACAACGGCTGGGCCTTCAAGGAGGACGCCTTCATTGCGCCTTACCTGAGCATTGCCCCCGGTGTATTCTTTGCTAGCTCCGACCGGTTTGCGCTCAACGGCCAAGTCAACGCGCTCAGCGACATTTATGCCTGGGACCTGAAAGGGGCCGCTGGTATCACGTTCCAGTTCTCGCCCGGCGTTTCGGCCTTTATCGAAACCAGCCAGCACTACGCCACCACCGACCAGATCGACGGTGTGGCCCTGAAAGGCAACATCAACGACCGCTACCTGCAACACTCGGCAGGTCTGACCTTCAATCTGGGTAAGACTATCGATACCGACGGTGACGGCGTAAGCGACAAAAAAGACAAGTGCCCCGGCACCCCAACCGGCGTAGCCGTGGATGCCACTGGTTGCCCCCTCGACGGGGACGGCGACGGCGTTCCGGATTACCAGGATAAGTGCCCGACCGAAAAAGGTCTGGCGGCGCTGGAAGGCTGCCCCGACCGGGACGGCGACGGTGTGCGCGACGGTGACGACGCCTGCCCTGACACCCCCGGCAAAGCTGAGCTCAAAGGCTGCCCTGATGCCGACAACGACGGCGTAACGGATGCTAACGACAAGTGCCCCGGCACCCCCGCCGGTGTAGCAGTAGATGCTAATGGCTGCCCACTCGACCGTGACGGCGACGGTGTTCCGGATTACCAGGACCGCTGCCCGAACCGCCCAGGCCCAGCCACGAACAAAGGCTGCCCTGAGATGAAAGTAGAGGAGAAGAAAAAGCTCCAGGAAGCTACCAAGTACATCCAGTTCGAATTCGACAAGGCTACGCTGAAGCCGATTTCGTTCCCGACCCTGAATGGCCTGGTACAAATCCTGAACGACTACCCTGACTACTTCCTCGGCATCTCGGCCCACGCCGACAACAAAGGGGATGATGCCTATAACCTGCGTCTGTCGGATGCCCGCGCCGCCTCGGCCCGCACCTACATGCTCAGCAAAGGCATCCCTGCCGACCGGATTGTGTCGCATGGCTACGGCGAAACCAAGCCGATTGCTGACAACGCCACCGAAGCTGGCCGCGCCATCAACCGCCGCGTAGAGTTCGACGTGTACCTGCCCGGTGACCCGAACCCTGCCGAGACCAAGTATGGTCCTGCCCCGGAAATTCCAGCCGCCCCAGTGAAAGCTGCTCCGGTGAAGAAAGCTCCGGTGAAAAAGGCTCCCGCCAAGAAGGCTCCGGTCCGCCGGAAGTAATCCCAAGACCTTCGGGTCAGTAACGCAGAAAGCGGCCAGCTTCCCAGCTGGCCGCTTTTTTTGTGCCCCGGCTCTACTGCTTTGGTTATGCGGCTCAGCGGCTACGGCCCCGGGCGCGGGTAGCCGGAGCCGGAATTTTTAGGGTGAATTTTAACTTGTAAGAGCTGAATGAACCGGCGACCTGCAGCCGGAGCGGAAATTAATTGTCCGTTTCCTGCTGACGGCTGTCTTATCTTAGGCAAACAATTCCCCCGATGGCTTCTCCAGGCGTTACTCTGAGTATGAAAAAACTTTACCTGCTTACCCTTCTCACTTTCTGCCAGCTGGCGGCCCACGCTCAGGATGCCGCCTACCAGCTGCCGCCCAAGGCTATTGCCGACATGGTGGACGCGCCCCTGCTGCCCCGGGTCAGCGTGGCTTCCAACGGGCAGTGGATGCTGCTGCTCAACGTGCAGGACATGCCCGGCATCGCCGAGCTGGCCCAGCCCGAGCTGCGCCTGGCTGGCCTGCGCCTGAATCCGCGCACCAACGGGCCCAGCCGCGTCACGTACTACACTGGCCTGCGCCTGCGCCACCTGCCCGACGGCAAGGAGCTGCTCGTGCAGGGCCTGCCCGCCAAAGCCCGCATCAGCGAAGTGAGCTGGTCGCCTGACAATACCAAGGTGGCCTTCACCCACACCACCGACAACCACATTGAGCTCTGGATTGTGGACGTGGCCTCGGCCTCGGCCCGCTTGATGCCCAACCTGTTTCTGAACGGCGTATTTGGCACGTCTTACCAGTGGCTCGCCGACAGCCACACCCTGCTGGCCCGCGCCATCATCGGGGGACGCGGGGAAGCCCCGGTTCTCAGCCCGGTGCCGTTGGGCCCGATTGTGCAGGAAAACGCCGGCCGCAAAGCCGCTGCCCGCACCTACCAGGACATGCTCAAGAATCCCGGCGATGAAAAGCTGTTCGACTACTACGCCGCCGCCCAGCTGGTGAGAGTGGACCTGCTGGGCCGGATGCAGCCCGTGGGTGAGCCAGGCATCATTCAGAGCGCCTCGCCTTCGCCGAACGGGCAGTTTGTGCTGGTCAAGACCCGGCAGCGGCCCTACTCCTACACCCTGCCGGTGAGCAGCTTTCCCCAGCAGGTGAAAATTGTGAGCATTGAGGGCCTGCTGGTGAAAAACCTGGCCGACCTGCCCCTGGCCGACAACCTGCCCACGAGCTTCGACGCGGTGCCCACCGGCGCCCGGGAGCACGGCTGGCGCGACGACGTGCCCGCTACCGTGTACTGGGTGGAAGCCCAGGACGGCGGCGACCCCAAGAAAGCCGCGCCCGTGCGGGAAAAGGTCTTCACGCTGGCTGCCCCGTTTGAAACCGAGCCCCAGGAACTGGCTTCCCTGCCCCTGCGCTTCCGCAGCATCAGCTGGGGCACCGGCACCCTGGCCCTGGTCGACGGCTACCGCTGGTCGGACCGCAAGGAAATGACCTGGCTGCTGAACCCCACCACGAAAAGCGCGCCCGTGGTGCTGTTCAACCGCTCGTCCCAGGACACGTATTCCGACCCCGGACAGCCGTTTGAGGTGCGCAATGCCGCTGGCCGCTACGTGCTGGCCACCGACGCCAAAAGTGAAAAGCTCTACTTCATCGGGGCCGGCGCCTCGGCCCAGGGGGAGCAGCCTTTCGTGGACGAGCTGGATTTGAAATCCAAGAAAACCGAGCGGTGGTGGCAGTCGGCGGCCCCGTACTACGAGGTGCCGGTGACCATCCTCGACATCGCCAAGCGGGAGCTACTGACCCGGCGCGAGTCGCAGCAGGAAAATCCGAACTACTACCTGCGTGAGGTGCGCAAGCAGAAGCTCACGGCCCTGACCAAGTTTCCGAACCCTTATGCCCAGATTGGCAACCTGACCAAGCAGGTGCTCAAGTACAAGCGCGCCGACGGCGTGGAGCTGACGGCCAATCTGTATTTGCCGCCTACCTACAAAAAGGAAAACGGCCCGCTCCCCACGTTGCTGGAAGCCTACCCGGTTGAGTTTAAGGACAAAGTCAACGCCGGGCAGGTGAAAGGCTCGCCCTACACCTTCACGCGGGTGGGCTGGGGCTCCCCCATTTTCTGGGTTACCCAGGGCTACGCCGTCATGCAGGGCACGTCAATTCCGATTGTGGGCGAAGGCGCCCAGGAGCCCAACGACACCTACACCGAACAGCTCGTGGCCAGCGCCAAGGCCGCCATTGAGGAAGGCACCCGTCTGGGCGTCGTCGACCCGAAGCGCGTGGCCGTCATGGGGCACTCGTACGGGGCGTTTATGACGGCCAACCTGCTGGCCCACTCCAATCTATTTCGGGCCGGTATTGCCCGCAGCGGGGCCTACAACCGCACCCTGACGCCCTTCGGTTTCCAGGCTGAGGAGCGCACTTACTGGGAAGCCCCGGAGGTCTACAACAAAATGTCACCCTTCGCCTTTGCCGACCAGATCAAAACGCCGATTCTGCTGATTCACGGCGAGGCCGACAACAACTCGGGCACGTTTCCGCTGCAGAGTGAGCGGTTTTACAGCGCCCTGAAAGGCCACGGCGCCACGGTCCGCTACGTGGTACTGCCCTTCGAGGCCCACAGCTACGCCGCCCGCGAATCCATCATGCACATGCTGGCGGAGATGAATGCATGGCTGGATAAGTACGTCAAGAACCCACCGGCCGTGGGCACTGCTGCACCGGCAGGCACCGAGCGGAGCAGCACCAACTAACGGCACCGCTGAAAGCACCTTGGGAAACCCCGAACCAGCTTGGTTCGGGGTTTTTTATTGCCCGATTGAGAACAGCAGCAGCGGATTACAACCTGAACCGTGCGACTTGCGTTGAAATCCCAGAACCTCCATTTCTCACCTCAATTTCAACGTCATGAACTCGTTCAAAGGATATATAGCCATGCTTTCCGCCGTTGTGATGCTCACCGGCGTAGCTGCTCCCCAAACTGCCCAGGCCCAGACCACGCCCAAGAAAGGCTGGAGCGGCAAGGCCAAGGGTGCCGCCATCGGTGGCGGGGCCGGCGTCGTCGGCGGAGCCGTGGTAGGTGGCACCAAGGGAGCCGTAATCGGTGGGGTGGCCGGAGCCGCCGCCGGGGGCCTGCTCGGCCGCAAAAAAGACAAGAAGAAGAACCCAGTCCGCTACGACCAGTACTCGAAAAAGTAAACGGGCCGTATCCCGGACTGCAAAAGGCCCCTGCGCGTAGCTGCGCAGGGGCCTTTTTTGCTTGCCGCCGGGTCCGTTCAGCTCACGCGTAGATGATACCGACAACCTCTACTTCCTCTTCTTTCGGGCCTAGCCGGAGCGTAACGCGCTGCCCCAGTCGGGCCCCGAGGACGGCCCGGGCAATGGGAGCCACGAAAGCGACTTTGCCCGCGGCTACCGACGCCTCGTCAACGCCCACAATGGTAAAGTGCCGTTCGGGTCCCGCCGCCAGGCTGCGCAACCTCACGGTAGCCCCAAACCGCACTTCCTGCGCGGGCTGGGCGCGGGGGTCGACGAGGCGGGCACTGGCAATTCGCTCGTTGAGGGCGCCAAGGCGGCCGTTGAGCACCGTGAGTTGCCGGGTGCGGTCGGCTTCGTTTTCACGGTTGGCCTCGGCGGTGGTCCGCTCCGCCTCCAGAGCCGCCAACTCGGCACGGAGCTGCTCCAGGCCTGCGGGGGTAACGTAGTTGGGCGTTCCGGTGGGCAGCGCGGCCCGCGGCGGAATGATGGGCGCTTCCAGCGAATCCTCTTCCTTGGTAAATGCTCGGCTCATATCAAAACCTAACGCAGGGCGGAAACGGAGGGTTTTACGGCTGCTTTGGCGTTTGGGCGCCACCGTAGGGCGGGCAGTTCAGCAGGGTTTGCAGCTCCTGGGCATTGAGCACCCCGGCCCCGCCCATGCCATTGTTGAAGTACAGATACACGTCCCGCACGCCCGGCGCGGCCGTAATTTCGGCCGCCACGCGGGTCATAAACTCCGCCGTGTAGGGCGTCTTATAGAGCTCCGGCACCCCGTGAAACCGGTAGTACGCCAGCGGCGTGTTGACCACGGCCTCGTCGGGCAGCGGTAGCGGGTGGCTCTGCCCCACAAACGTGACATCATGCCGGGCCAGCTCCCGGAAGATGGCCCCGTCCCACCAGCTCGGGTGCCGAAACTCCACCACGTTGTGAAACTTGGGGTCCAGCTGCTCCAGTATTCGGCCCAACAGCTCCTCGGAATAGGCGGCTTTGGGCGGCAACTGAAACAGCACCGGCCCGAGCTTGTCGCGCAGCCCCTCGCGCACGGTGCCGTAGAAGTCGGCCAGCACGGGCGCGGCTTCGGGGCCAAACTTTTTGTAGTGCGTCACCAGCCGCGGGGCCTTGACGGCAAACTGAAAGCCGGCCGGACTCTGGGCGTGCCAGTTTTCCAGCGCCGCCAGCTCCGGCATCTTGTAGAAGGTCACGTTGAGCTCCAGCGTAGCAAACTGGGTGCAGTAGTAGGCAAACCACTTGCGCGGGGGCACCTCGGGCGGGTAAAACACGCCTTTCCAGTCGCGGTAGTGAAAGCCGGAACAGCCGATGTGGTAAGTGGGCATAGCCTGGAATAACGGGTTAACCCGCCCGTTTACGCAGAAATCCGCGGCGGGGAGCATGGCCGCCGGAGCAGCGGGGGCAGAAACCCGCGCGGGGCCAATGCAGTAAGCAACTACGCACTCCCGCTTCTTTTCCCGAACCTGATGGACTCTCCCCGTATTTTTTCCGCCGACACCGAAGATGCCCTCTGGCAGCAGGTGGCCGCCGACCTCAGCCAGCAGCCCGACCTGTTCGACTACACCGCTGAGCTGCGCCAGGGCCGTCACGTAGTGCAGCTTACCCTAGATGTGGACCTGGGTGGGGGCTTCGAGGGCGGCTACGAAACCACCACCTTCGCGGCCCGGATACCCAGCCACACGCCCCTGCGCTTTGCCCTCCACGAGCAGGATTGGGTGCACGAGCTGGGCAAGCTGCTGGGCCTGACCGACGTGGAGCTGGGTGACCCGGAGCTGGACGCGGCCTTTATCATTACCACCAACGACGAGCCCCAGCTCAAGAGCCTGCTCTTCACCGACCCCGCGGTGCGCGCCACGCTGCTGCGCTATCAGGAGCTGCGCCTCGACCTGACCCCGATTTCGCACGAGCCCGGCGCCGACGTCTACCTCACCTTTACCAAGGAGGCCGCCCTGGTGGAACCCGCCCATCTGCGCGACATCTACCACCTGCTCTACACCCTGCTGGAGCGGCTGTAAATCCACTTCGCGGGCACACCCTGGCCCTTTCCTGTATTTCTGCTTATGAATAACATTGTCACGCTGACCCTCAGCCCGACGGTCGACAAAAGCACCACGGCCGACCAGATTGTGCCCGACCAGAAGCTGCGGTGCGCCGTGCCCCGGTTTGAACCCGGCGGGGGCGGCATCAACGTATCCAGGGCCCTCAAGCGCCTGGGCGCCGACTCCCTGGCCGTATTTCCGGTGGGCGGCCCGACCGGCACGCTCCTGCGCGAGCTGCTAACTAATGAGCAGATCCGCCAGCAGGCCGTGGCAACCGAGGCCCGCACCCGCGAAAATTTTATCGTGGTGGACGCTTCCACCGGCCGGCAGTACCGCTTCGGCATGCCCGGCACGCCCCTCTCCGCCCCGGAGCAGCAGCAGGTGCTCGACGTGCTCCAGGCCTTGCCCACGTTGCCCGACTACCTCGTTATCAGCGGCAGCCTGCCCCCGGGCGTCGAGCCCGAGTTTGTCGTCCGGATTGTGCGCGCGGCCAAGGCCCGGGGCGTGAAGGTGGTGCTCGATACCTCCGGGCCGGCGTTGCAGCAGGTGCTCCAGGAAGGTGTCTACCTGATCAAGCCTAACGTGGGGGAACTCAGCAAAATGGCCGGCGTAGATGAGCTCGACGACGAGGCCGTGGCCGCCGCCGCCCGGCGGCTGGTGCAGGAAGGCAAAGCCGAAATCGTGGTTGTTTCGCTCGGTCCCCAGGGAGCCTGCATGGTGACCAAGGACGTGGTAGACCACGTGCCGGCCCCGGCCGTGAAGCGCCGCAGCACCGTGGGCGCCGGCGACAGTATGGTGGCGGGCCTCGTGTATGGCTTGGCCACGGGCCGGTCGGTCCGCGAAGCGGTGCGCCTGGGCGTGGCCTGCGGCTCCGCGGCCACCATGAATCCGGGCACGGAGCTGTTTAAGAAAGCCGACGTGGACCGGCTCTACGCGTGGCTGCGTCAGTCGATGCCCGCAGCGGCGTAGTTTAATCCCGGCCCGCTTCCCCGCCCGGGCCGGTTTTGGAATGGGCGCGGGCGGGACGGCAGATTTCTGCTTAATCTTGAGGCGCCAACCAACCCGCCCGCCGCACTTATGAGAATCCGGATTTTCGTCGCCCTACTCGTTTTGGCGGGCCTCGCCACCGGCAGCAAACCCCACCTTAGCACGCCGGAGCGCGACTTCGAAACCTTCTGGCGCACCTACCACGACCACTACGCCTTTTTCCGCCTGCACCAGGTCGACTGGGACCAGACTTACGCCACCTACCGCCCCACCATCACGGCCCGCACCACGGCTTCGGAGCTGCGGGAAACGCTCATCAAAATGGTGCAGCCGCTCCAGGACGGGCACATTACCATTTCCGACAACGACCGGGTGCTCTACAAGGGCACCAACCGCCGACGCGCCTACAAAGACCAGTTCCAGTCCATGCAGGAAGCTTACTGGGCCGCGGCCGCTCAGGCCTTGCAGCAGGCCGGCTTCGCCCCGCTACGGGGCGTGGGGCCTACGGTGGGCAAGTTTCAGCTTTTGTACGTGAGCAAATCCAGCCAGAACGTGGGCTACCTGCGGCTGAGCCGCTGCTTTGCCGAAATGGCGGGCGTGATGGGCACCACGCGCCAGGAAAAAGCCGACCAGCGCCAGCTGCTGGCCTTGTTCGACCAGGCCCTGGGCGAGCTGCGCGACTGTCGGGCCCTGATTGTGGACGTGCGCGGCAACGGCGGGGGCCACAGCGGGCTGGAAATGGCCCGCCGCTTTTGCCCGGCCCGCCAGCTCACTCACTTCGTGGCGGAACGCCAGCCCGGCGGCTATGAGCAGTTTACGGCCCTGCAGCCCTACTACCTGACGCCCGCCCCCGAGCTGCGCTACGACAAGCCCGTGGCGCTGCTCACCAACGACGGCACGGCCAGCTCGGCCGAGGAATTTGTGCTGGCCCTGCACCGGCAGCCCCGCGTGACGACCATCGGCGACAACACCGCCGGCATGCTCTCGGACATGTACCAGGGCCGGCTGGGGCGCAAAATGCAGTTCACCCTATCGCACCAGCGCTTCTATGCCCCCGACACGACCCTGCTGGAAGGCGTCGGCGTGCCCGTCCGCGTGCGGGTGCCGCAGTCGCGGGAGCAGGTTATCCAGCTCCAGGACGCGGTGCTGGCCCAGGCTTTGCAAACCCTGCGCTAACCGACCAGCTCCACTTCGTCCTGACTGACTCTTCTACCAGCCCACTTCCGCGCCCGGAGGTGAGCTTTATTCGTTTGGACAACCCCAAAAACCGGAGCCCGCAGAATAAAATCCACGTTCCAAGCCACTGTTTACCACCGAAATACGTCTATATACTAAACACCGAATACTTGACCTTCTCACCTTAACCTGTTGCACTCATGAACGACCAAACTGCCTTAATAACCGGGGCATCCAGCGGCATCGGCTTCGAGCTGGCCCGCTGCTTTGCCCGCGACGACTACCGCGTGGTGCTCGTGGCCCGCCACCTGACCGAGCTCCAGGAAGCCGCCCGTTTGCTCCACCAGGAATTCGGGGGCGTCGAGATTATGCTGCTGCCCCACGACCTGAGCCGGCCCGAGTCGGCGGAGCACATCTACGCCGAAACCAGCCGCCGGGGCCTGCAGATTGATGCCCTCGTCAACGACGCCGGCTTCGGCGAAACCGGCTACTTCACCGACACCGACATTCGCACCGAGCTGGGCATGATTCAGGTGAATGCGGCCTCGCTGGTGCACCTGACCAAGCTGTACCTGCGCGACATGGTGGATCGCAACGAGGGCCGGATTCTGCAGGTCGGCTCGGTGGCTTCTTTTGCCCCCAGCCCCTGTCAGGCCGTGTACGCCGCCACCAAGGCCTTCGTGCTTAGCTTCGCCGAGGCCGTGCAGCACGAGCTGCGCCAGCAGAAGTCGGCCGTCACGATGACGATTCTGTGCCCGCCGCCCACCGACACCAATTTCTTCCAGGTGGCCCACGCCGAAAACACCCGCGCCGCCGCCCGTCCCGCCGATGCCCGCCTCGTGGCCCAGGAAGGCTACGACGCGCTGATGAACGGGGCCGCCCGCTCCCTGCCCACGCTTAGCGCCAAGGTCAACTTCTTCTCCAGCCTGCTCCTGCCCGACTCGGTGCTGGCCACGCTGATGAACACCCAGCTGCACCCGCTCGAAAAAGAGCTCCGGCATTAGGTTGCTTTTGCCCGGGTAGTGCCCAGGTGGATGCGCCGCCACCGGATCTTAGCGCACCACCTCAAACCAGCCCCGGTAGCGGGTGCCGTCGGCGAGCCGGCAGAGGTAGTAGTAAGTGCCCGCGGTGGCGCCGGCGTAGTCGTTGTGGTAGTCGGGGGAGTAATAGAGCTGCCGGCCCCAGCGGTTGAAGATGGTCAGCTCGGTATTGGGGTAGCGGGCCAGGTTTTCAATGACGAACGTGTCGTTGAGGCCGTCGCCGTTGGGCGTAATCACGTTGAAAAACGCCAGGCAGGCATCGTCGGGGCTGATGCGCAGCAGGGTCACGCAGTTGGTAAGGCTCGGGCTGGCCGCCTGCAGCACCGCCGTGCCGCCCCGCACCACGTCCACGCGCACCGTGTTGGTACCCTGTCCGCTCACCAGCGTGCCGCCGGTAATGGTCCACTGGTAGGCGCCCGGCGGACCGTCGATGGTGTACGTCAGGCCCTGGTGGGCGGCCAGGCAATACACCGCCGCACCCGTAATCTGGGGTCCCAGCTTCACCTGCACCGGGCGCGTGGCCGAGTCGGTAGGGCAGCCCGAGGGCGGCAGCCCGCGCACGGTAACGGCCCCAGCGCCCCCGGTCAGCCACTCCACCTGCACCGTGCGGCCCGTTATGGAGCCCACCACCCGGCCGCCCCGGGCCGTCCAGCGGTACTGCGGAAACACTGGTCCCAGGGCAGTGTAGGTGCCCACGCTCTGGGCGCAGAGCACCGAGTCGCCGCGCACTCCCGTGGGCGGAGCCGGGCGCGTGACCGTAATTCGAAAGGCCGTAGCCACCGACTTACTGTTGCAGGCCGCGTCCACGGCCGTTACTACCACGTCGTAGGCGGCGGGGCGGGCCAGGCCACAGCCGGCGGTGAGGTGAAACGTGCCCGTCGCCCCGCTCACGCCCGTCAGGCTCACCGTGCCGGGCGCCCCACCGGTGCCGTTGCCGGTCTGCCCGCTGAAGGTGGCGTCGATAGGGCCGCCCCCGTCGAGCAGCACGCTGCTCACGCTCAGGGTCAGCTGCTGGGGGTCGGGGTCGGTGGCGGCAATGGCGAAGTCCAGGCTCTGACCGTCCTCCACCACGAAGTCGCGCCGGGCCAGGGTGGCCGCCGTGAAGGCCGGGGGCTGGTTGGGCCCGCCCGAGCAGGTGCGCACCACCACCTGAATGTCGCGGCGCATGGTGCCTAGCAGCACTTCCCGCCCGTTTATCACCCGGTACTCGCGCACGTCGACGGCCAGCAGAAACGTGCCTTCCTGCCGGCCCAGGTAGCGGGCCACCCCGCTGCGGGCATCCACGGCGGCGTAGCCCGTGGCGCCGAAGGGCTGGGTCGGACTATAGCCGGCCGTGTAATCGACGGGCACCACGGGCAGTACGGCCTGATTGGGAGCGCCCAGGCTGTAGCTAAGCCGGTCCCCGTCGGCGTCATAGGCATTGTTGATAACGGCGGTGGTGTCGCCGCGGCATATAACGGCCAGGGCGTTGGTAGAAAACACCGGCGAGGAATTCAGCAGCATCGGCGGGGTCATATCCACCGACAGCGCCATGCTGGTGCCGCCCGACAAGACGATGTTGGTGATGCCCGCGTTGCGGTAGTTGGCGGCCAGCGTCACGAGGTAGCCCTCGGTTACGGCGGGCAGGGCCACTGTCACGATGTAGAGGGCCAGCGTCACGCGCGGGGCCTGCAGGCTGCAGCCCGGCAGCAGGGGCGGCGTGATTTCGGAGAAGCTGCGCCGGGGCACGATCAGTTGCTCCAACGACTGCCCCCCCGGACCCTTGCTGAAGACTTCGATGGGCACGGAGATACTACCATTCGGATTCGACGAGCCCGGTTCCTTGTTGAAGTAGATGCGGGCCGTAATCTGGTAGCGGTAGGGCTTGCCGGCCGGGCCGTTGGCGTCGAGGTAGACGTAGTTCAACTCCCCGCCCACGAGGTGGCTGGCCCCGGCCGACCCAAGCCCCAGGCCCAGCCAGATCAACAGCAAAAAACAGGTGCGTAGTAGCGGAATAGGCATAGGCGGGGCTGATAGAGGTCGGATACCCCAAGATACAATTTTACCGCCGCCCCCGCGCCGGCCCGGGCGGTTTCGACGCTGCGGTTGTGCGAATGCCAGCGAATTGCCTTATCCTTAACCGGCCATTCCCACCCCCGGGGTGCGCCTCTCCTCTATTATTGTGCTTATGGATATGTCCGCCACCGACAACCTGCCCGTTTCCACCGAGTCGCCCAGCTCCCCACTGATTACCGAGTTTGACCCTTATTGGCAGGGGCCCCATACCGGCTCCACCCACGAGGTAGCCATCAGCAAGGATTTCGTGTTTGTGAGCGGGCAGCTGATGGATCAGATAGCCAAGTTCGACCACGCGGGACAGTTGCTGGCCCACTTCAATATGCCCGCCGGCAGCGGCCCCCACGGCCTGCTCATCGACCAGGAAGACCAGCTCTGGGTGTCGCTGGAATTTGCCGGCACCATCGTCCGCCTCGACGAGAACGGCGACACCACCGAGTTTATCGACACCACCATCCGGGCCTCCGGCGCCTACCTCAACCCCGCCCCCCACGGTATCTGCCAGGGCCCCGACGGCAGCATCTGGTTTACGGGCAAGCGCACCAGCACCGTCGGCCGCGCCCAGCCCGGCCAGCAACCCATGCATTTCCAGCTCAACACCCTGGCCGCCCTGCCCATCTTCCTCACCCCCGGTCCCGACGGCAACATCTGGGGCACCGAGCTGCTGGGCAGCGCCATTCTGCGCGTCAACCCCAACCGGCCCGACCGGGTCCAGGAGTTCCCGACGCCCACGCCCAACAGCCGCCCCGTCGGCATCATCCCCGACCCGCAGCTGCCCTACCTGTGGTTTTCGGAGGAGGCCGGGCGTAAAATCGGGCGCATCAACCTGGAAGGCCGCATTCAGGAGTTCACCCTGTCCCTGCTCCAGCCCAACCACATCCTGGGCTCCCTCACCTTCGACCGGGACCTGAACCTCTGGGTGCAGGTGTATATCGACACCACCCTGCCCGGCCCCGCCGGCCCCGACTACCTGCTCTGCATCGACAAGGCCATCCGCACCAGCACCGACCCCAACCTGTTTGGCGTACCCATGACCACCCACAAGGTGCCCAGCGCCCGGGGCATGCTGCACCGCATCAAAACCGACGCGGCGGGCAACATCTGGTTTACCGAGATGATGACTGACCGGGTGGGCAAGGTCACGCTGGCCTGAGTAAGGCAGCTGTATCAGTGACCGGCTACTGCCCCAGCCGTCGGCAGCCGGCCTTCCCTACTGCGTCTGCCGTAGCCCTCCCTTCCACTACTCCGCCCGTTATTTAATCCGCCTGTCATCCTGAGCAGCGCGAAGGACCTTGCCACGCCAAAACAAGTCGTTGTTACGGCTGTCGTTCCTATCCCATAAGGTTCTTCGCGCTGCTCAGGATGACAGACCCAAACAAGGGCAGCTCCGCAACGGCGCCACGCCCGATGCCTCGGTTTCTGCCCAAGGCGCCGAACACTCAGCTGGGCGTTCATCGATAACGCCCAGCTGAGTGTTCGGCCGTTGCCTTACGCCGTTCAGCACTGCCAACCCGCTTCCCAGCCCCTACCTTCCACGTCTTAAACAAAATAACCAGCATACACTTTGAATTACAAAGTTCTTTTATATCCTTTGTGTAGTTCCCGGCTACCCTCCCCGGCGGCGACGCTTGCGGGGCCCGGCGCCTATCTTCCCACTTCACTTCTTACCCGCCATGACCTTCCCCCAAAGCATTCTGCGCGTTGCCCTGGCTACGGGGCTGCTGTTGCTCATTCCGCTGCTGGCCCAGCAGTTTGTGCCCGGCATGCACTGGAGCCCCGGCGACTTTGCCGCGGCCGGGCTGCTGCTCTTCGGCGCGGGCCTCGTCGCAGCCTTTGTCTGGCGCCAGGGCAATTCGTTGACCTACCGCCTGGGCGCGGCCCTGGCCGCAGGGGCCGGCCTGCTGCTGGTCTGGGCCAACCTGGCCGTGGGACTCGTGGGCAGCGAGGACAACCCGGCTAATGGGCTGTATCTGGCGGTGCTGGCCGTGGCCGTCGTTGGGGCGCTGGCGGCGCGCTTCCGGCCCCGGGGCATGGCCCACGCCATGTTTGCCGCCGCCCTCACCTACGCGCTGGTCACGGTGGTGGCCCTGTTCGTCTGGCCGCCCACGGGCGCGGCCGCCGAGCCCCAGGTGCATTTGCTGAACGTGCTGGTCGCCAACGGCCTGTTTGCCGGGCTCTGGGTGGCCGCGGGCTGGCTGTTCCGCCGGGCTGCCGCGGCCGGCTCCGCGCTGGGTCAGTCACTACTCTAGCCCTTTTACCCGCTGCGTACCCGCCCGGCCGGTAGCCCGTAGTGGCGGCAACAACTGCCTTAAGCAAGCCTGAGCCCAGCCGAGCAGCTGTTCGCGCCGTCCGCTGCCAGACCAAAGGCTCCACTAAAAAAAGCCCCCGCGGCGGCGGCGGCTTTTTAATCGTTTCTGCGGCTAGGCCCGGAACGCATGACGCCGAGCCTTATTACCAGCGCTTCTGTCACGCCCTGCCGGGAACTAGGCCCCGGCCATAGGCAAATGGGCATAGAGCAGATTGGCAGCGGCCTCCAGCAGGGGCAAATCCGCCGTACGCTCCTCGCAGCGCTGCATATCGTAGTGGCACAGCGTCCCGAATGCCTGACCCTGCGCATCCCGGATCAGCACCCCGCAGTAGGAAATTACGGGCGTATCTACCAGGCCTTTCACGTGCGCATCCACCCGGGCGTCGCTGATTTCAAGCGGGGTTTGCTGCCGGCCGACCAGGGAACAGAACGTCGCGGCCATCGGGGTATCTCCGCCCTGTTTTATGGCCGGTTGGCGCCGGTCAAACAAGGCCAGATTGCGCAGCGTACTCCCATCAAACTTGAAGATTCCGGTGTACTGGTGGGGCGTCCGGCTGTTTAGGTATTCCAGCCCCGCGTCGATACCGTCCTGCTGGAGTAGGCTGGTGAACTCGGTAATTTCGCGCTGCATAGGAGAATCAGAAGCCATAATCAAAAGGCAGTAACGGGAGAATCCGGGAGTGACTATTCGCCCTCAACGTGCTGCTGGCAGAAAGAAGGACACAAAAATTTCAGCCAAAGGTACCACGTGACACCCGGAAAGCAGCCGATACGCTGAAAACAAGGCCCGCAGGCGTAAAGTTACCTAAGCCGCCGCCGCCCGGCCCAAAACCCGTCCAACTCCCGTTTAAATCCCGACCGGCGGTCACCAAAAACCCGACCCGAAGTCTCAACGATTCGCGGCCTGGTCCCAACCATTCGGGGCCCGGCCGCAGTCGTTCGCGGCCGAGCCCCGACGGCTCGCGGCCCGGTCCCGGTCGTTCGCGGTGCCGCCCCGAGGGTTCGCGGCCTCGCCGCAGTCGTTCGCGGCCCGGCCCCGATGGTTCGCGGCCAAGTTCCGGGGGTTCGCGCCCTGGTTCCGACGGTTCGCGGCCCGGTCACACTCTTTTCCGCCGCGGGCAGATAATATCCACTAAAATTCCCTTATCCTTATAGCCGAGTACTGCCCTTATCTAACCTATTGCTACGCTTGATTTCTCATTCTTACCCCCTTCTATTATGCTTACCACCAAACAAGACAACCGCCTTACCGCGGCTGAGAACGTCGCGGCCGCCCTGGCCCTCGACCCCACCGCCTACGCCCAGGACAAAGCCCTCGGCCAGATCCGCCAGGAGCTAGACGCCCGGCTCGACGAGCTGCGGCCCCTGCGCCAGCAGGGCGTGCGCGCCGCCAGCCCCGGCGCCACCAAAACCAAGGGCCAGCGCCGGGAGCTGCTCTGCACTGCGGCCGCCGAAGTGGCCGGCGACCTGTACTCCTACGCCACCGATAAGCAGGACCGCAGCCTGCAAACCAGCGCCGACTACAACTACTCCAGCCTCTTCAAGCTGCGCCCCACGGCCCTCACCGACCTCGCCCAGCACATCCTCGACGCGGCCGAAACCCACCAAGCCGCCCTGCTCGATTACGGCGTCACCCCTAAGCGCCTCCAGGAGCTGCGCGACGCCCTGGCCTCCTTCACCGGCACCAAAAACGACCCGCGCCAGCAAATCACCGAGGGCAAAGCCGCCCGCATTGCCATCCGGGAGCAGTTCAACCAGCTCGCCACCCTCCTCCAGGACCGCCTCGACCGCAGCCTGCGCAAGTACGCCCGCGCCTCCCCCGACTTCTACCAAAAAGTCCTCGCCGCCCGCATCGTAGTAGACCGGCCCGGCGGGCATAAGGGCAGCGGAATCAGCGAAACCCCGAAACCTCAATAACTACCTGTCATCCTGAGTGGAGCGAAGCGCAACGAAGGACCTCTCGCGCTTCGCTCCATTTCAGACTATCTGATTTATGAAACAAATACCAGAAATAAAGCTCGTACCCAAGCCGGAAACCGAGGAAGCTAAAGCAGCAGTAGGATATCAGTGGAACGAAGTGGCAGGAACTCGCCATAAACTAGGTGGTAAGCCTGATTCTGCTTTTGGAGTTGAGTATCCAAAATGTGAGGAATGCTCACAGACCATGACATTCTATGCCCAAATAGACTCTATCGGCGACGACTATGACTTGGCAGACTGCTGTGTAATTCACGTTTTCGTATGCTTGGATTGCTTCACCACTGTAAGCATGATAAATCAATGTCCCGCTTAAAACTCCTATTGGGCATTCCAACACGTATTAAGCCTACTTACACCTTTGCCAACTGCTTCATCAAACGTAGCTTGTAGCATGATGACGCAGTTTGCTCAGCTTTATCCTTTGGGGCTGATTCGCTATACGCAGAGCACCTTTCTTGAATTAGTAACTGACACCGAGGTACACCGCATTGATTTTCGCGGTAAGCTAAGTTTCCGGTTGCAGCGTGGCACTCACGGTCCAATATCGTTTCACCAAAGTCACCCTTTACTCAAAGGAGTAAATGGCCCATTAACCAGCCTTATAGCTCGCGCAACTCCTTATGCACTACTTGACGCACCTCTCCTTTTAAATGCTATCCGCCAAGAGGTGCAAAAGCAGGCAGGAGGCTGGACTGAATTTGTTAGCGGCTCCTGGACGATGTGGTGGCAACGACTAGTGGCCCACAATATAATCCCTAGCCTCACTCGTACTGGCGGGATTATTCTTGACAGTGTGCCAGTACCTGTTGCTAAGTCTGTAGCAGCTATATGTACACGTTATGGTGTAGATACATATAGCCTCCCGCCACAGCACCGATGGTCTAATCCTCCTGAAGAGCCTCTGTACAAACTTCTGCTGATTGGCCGAAACTACGTTATTGCCCGTGAGTTCTTTGTTAGCACGTTGTGCTAAATTATACGAATGGCTTAACCTGCCCTACCCCATTTACCACCTTTACATCAGACAAAATAACACAATCGACGCTAGAAAAAACGATAAAAACCAGCCAAAACGTCAGTAAAACCCCTCTTGCACCCCGTTTGCTAGTCTCTGCGTAGACCTTCCTAACCCGAAGCACCCACTCCAGACTTAGCAGACTATGAACTTCAACAACTTCACCATCAAGGCCCAGGAGGCCGTGCAGAAGGCCACTGAAATTGCCGGCGGCAATCAGCAACAGGCCATCGAAACGGGCCACCTGCTCAAGGGCCTCTTCCAGAGCGACGAGAACGTGCTGTCGTTTCTGGCCAACAAGCTGGGCGTGAACCTGAACATCCTCACGCCCCGCCTCGATGCCATTGTGGCCGGGTACCCGAAAGTAAGCGGGGGCTCCCCTTACCTGTCGAACGAGGCCAACGCGGCCTTGCAGCGGGCCAATACCTACCTTAAGGAGTTTGAGGACGAGTACGTGTCCGTGGAGCACCTGCTGCTCGGGCTGCTCGGCGGCAAAGATGCCGTGGGCACCCTGCTCAAAGACACCGGCTTCAACGAGAAAGACCTCAAAGCCGCCATCAAAGAGCTACGCGGAGGCCGCAAGGTGACTTCCCAGACCGCCGAGGACCAGTACCAGAGCCTGAACCGCTACTCCCGCAACCTCAACGAGCAGGTCCGCACCGGCAAGATGGACCCCGTCATCGGCCGCGACGAGGAAATCCGCCGGGTGCTCCAGATTCTGAGCCGGCGCACCAAGAACAACCCCGTCCTGCTCGGCGAGCCCGGCGTGGGCAAAACCGCCATCGTGGAGGGCCTCGCCCAGCGCATCGTGGCCGGCGACGTGCCCGAAAACCTCAAGGACAAAATCATCATGAGCCTGGACATGGGCCTGCTCATTGCCGGGGCCAAGTACAAGGGCGAGTTTGAGGAGCGCCTCAAGTCCGTCATCAAGGAAGTAACCGACTCCGATGGGCAGATTATCCTGTTCATCGACGAGATGCACACGCTCATTGGGGCCGGCGGCGGCGAGGGCGCCATGGACGCGGCCAACCTGCTCAAGCCCGCTTTGGCCCGGGGCGAGCTGCACTCCATCGGGGCCACCACCCTCAAGGAGTACCAGAAGTACATCGAGAAGGACAAGGCCCTGGAGCGCCGCTTCCAGGCCGTGATGGTCGATGAGCCCTCGATTGAGGACGCCATCAGCATCATGCGCGGCATCAAGGAAAAGTACGAGCTCCACCACGGCGTGCGCATCA
Source organism: Hymenobacter persicinus (assembly GCF_004167665.1). Classification (GTDB taxonomy): domain Bacteria; phylum Bacteroidota; class Bacteroidia; order Cytophagales; family Hymenobacteraceae; genus Hymenobacter; species Hymenobacter persicinus. The sequence goes on from NZ_SEWE01000020.1 coordinate 82,152, forward strand.
CCGACGACGCCGTTATTGCCGCCGTGGAGCTATCCAGCCGCTACATCACCGACCGGTTTTTGCCCGACAAGGCCATCGACCTCATGGACGAGGCCGCGGCCAAGCTCCGCATCGAGCTAAACTCCATGCCCGTGGAGCTCGACGAGGTGCAGCGCCGCATCATGCAGCTCGAGATTGAGCGCGAAGCCATCCGGCGCGAGGAAAACAAGGACCGCGAAACCGTGCTCAACAAGGACCTGGCCGAGCTGACCGCCAAACGCGACACGCTCAAGGCCCAGTGGGAAAACGAGAAATCGGTGCTCACCGGCATCCAGGAGCAGAAGGAGGCCATCGAGCGGTTCAAGCTCGAAGCCGAGCAGGCCGAGCGCCAGGGCGACTACGGCCGGGTGGCTGAGTTGCGCTACGGCAAGATTCAGGAGGCCGAAGCCCGGCTCAAGCAGCTCCAGGACGAGGCCAACGCCAACGAAGCCGGCGGCACCATGCTCCAGGAAGTCGTGACCAGTGAAAGCATTGCCGAGGTAGTAGCCAAGTGGACGGGCATTCCGGTGAGCAAGATGCTGCAGTCGGACCGCGAGAAGCTGCTCAACCTCGAAGCCGAGCTGGGCAAGCGCGTGGCCGGGCAGAGCGAGGCCATTGCTGCCATTTCGGATGCCGTGCGCCGCTCCCGGGCCGGCCTGCAGGACCCCAAGCGCCCCATCGGCTCGTTTATCTTCCTGGGCACCACCGGCGTGGGCAAGACCGAGCTGGCTAAGGCCCTGGCCGAGTACCTGTTCAACGACGAGAACAGCATGGTCCGCATCGACATGAGCGAGTACCAGGAGCGCCACGCCGTGTCGCGCCTGATCGGGGCGCCTCCCGGCTACGTGGGCTACGACGAGGGCGGGCAGCTCACCGAGGCCGTGCGCCGCAAGCCCTACTCGGTGATTCTGCTCGACGAAATCGAGAAGGCCCACCCCGACGTGTTCAACATCCTGCTCCAAGTGCTCGACGACGGCCGCCTCACCGACAACAAGGGGCGGGTGGCCAACTTCAAGAACACCATCATCATCATGACCTCCAACACGGGCGCGGACATCATTCAGAAGAACTTCAAGGAGCTCAATGAATACAACCACGAGGAAGTCGTGGACCGGACCCGGGAGGACGTGGTGGAGCGGCTCAAGCAGCACATGCGTCCCGAGTTCCTGAACCGCATCGACGAAATCGTGATGTTCCAGCCCCTCAAGCGCAAGGAAATCCGCAAAATCGTCGACATCCAGTTCCGGCAGATTCAGCAGCGCCTGGAAGAGGCCGGCATCCGCCTGGAAGCCACCGACGAGGTGCTCGACTTCCTCGGCGAGCAGGGCTTCGACCCGCAGTTTGGCGCCCGGCCCCTGAAGCGCGTCTTGCAGCGCCTAGTGCTCAACGAGCTGAGCAAAGACATTCTCTCGGGCCGCGTGAGCAAGGACGCGGTGGTGGAAGCCGTGCTCGAAGACGGGCACCAGATTCGCTTCAACAACGTGGAGATGCCCGCCGTCGGGTAAGTAGATTGGTTTGTATAAGAAAGCCCTGCTGGCATAATGCTAGCAGGGCTTTTTTGCGCTTTCGCAAAGTAGGTTGCGTTACCAACTGTAGCGGTTCAGGGAGCCGCTACCCGCGGTTTGTAGAAGGCTTGGCTGAGTTGGTTGTGCAGGCGGCGCTGCAACCGCCGCGACACGGGCTGGTGCCGCTCGAAGGCTACCAGCGCGTCCTGTTCCGCCCGCTTCGAATTGCCGGCCCAGGAAATGGGTCCCACCACCGACAGCGTCAGGGCGGCGGGAGCACCCAGCAGCCACGCCGTGGCGTAGCCGTTGGAGGAAGTCCGGCCGCTGCCCCACACATCGAAGCCCAGGTCCATGCGCGGGTAAGAGTAAGCCGCCACGCCCGCCGCCACCGGCGCCAGCCCGGTAATGCCGATTCCCCAGCTCCGCCCCCGCCGAAACAGCTGGTGCAGGGCCCGCACAGTGTCGGCGTGGCTGAACACCCGGACCGGGACCGGCGCCCCGGCGAGCTGGGCGGAAGCCGGGGCAGTAAGGCAAATGCCCAAGGCCAGCAGCAGAACGGGTAGCGAGGCTTTCATAGCGGTCAGACTTAGTATAGTTAATTTACTATGTAAAACCAGACAAATCAAGCCCCGGCCCGGCACCAGGGTCAGGCCAGCAATAGCCGTAATTTCATTCAATCGGTCCGGGATGCAGCGCGTATTCCTCAGAAGCTCAACTATTGACTTCAGCCCTACTCGTATGCTGCACGCCGCCTCCACCACCGCCCGCCGGCCCGCCCCGTTTTCCCAATTTCTCCGCCTGGCCGCGCTGGCGGCGGGCCTGACTACCCTGCTGCCGGCCTGTTCCGATGATGAAAACGACGAACCAGTCCAGCCGGCCGGGCCGGCCAAAATCACGGTTCCGAAAGCGGCCACTCTGTCGCCGGAAGGCATCCAGTACGATGAGGCCAAGAAATACTTCTTGGTCAGCTCCCGTACCCGGGGCCGCATTGGTACGGTGAAGGACGACAGCACCTACACGCAGTTTGCCGATGATTCGCTGCTGGTTTCCACCATCGGCCTGCACCTTGATGCGGACCGCCGGCGCCTGCTGGCCGCCGTTTCGGACAATGGCACCAACACCCGCCGCACCAAGCCCGCTACCCAGCGCAAGCTGGCGGCCCTGGCCATCTTCAACGCCGACAACGGCAGCCTGAGCCGGTTCGTGGACCTGGGCGGCTTGCGGCCCGCGCTGGCACACTTTGCCAACGACATTGCCATCGATAAGGACGGCAACGCCTACATCACCGACAGCCTCTCGCCCATCATCTACAAAGTTGACTTGCAGGGCACCGCCACGGTCTTTTTGGAAGACTCCCGGCTGGCGGCCAACCCGGCCACGGCCTTTGGTTTGAATGGCATCGTGTACCACCCCGATGGCTACCTGCTCGTGGCCAAATCCAGTGACGGCACGCTCTACAAAGTGCCCCTGAGCAACCCAACCGGCCTTACCACCGTGGCCACCGGCGGCCAAAACCTGACCGGCGCCGACGGCCTGCTGCTCGTCGACCGCCAGACCCTGCTGCTGGTGGCGGGCAGCCAGGGCACCGTGTACCGCCTGGGCAGCACCGACGCCTGGGCCACGACTACCGTTTCGGGGCGCTTTGCCACGGGCGCCGTCAGCCCGACCACCATCACCCGCCGCAGCCCCGCCGACGCCTACGTGCTCTACCCCTACCAGACTAGCGCCCCGCGCTTCGCCATCGTCAAAGTGGGTTTCTGAGCTCAGGCAGCAGTTTTGCT
>NZ_SEWE01000021.1 GCF_004167665.1 Hymenobacter persicinus
CGATATCACGGACCGCAAGCAGATGGAGCAGGATCTGCGTGCCAGCAAGGAGCTGCTCGAGGCCGTGTTCCACGCCACGCTCGACAGCGTGCAGGTGTTGCAGTGCGTACGCGACGCGGCGGGCGTTTTGCTCGACTTTGAGTGGCTACTGACCAACGAGGCGGCCCACCGCCTGCTCCAGCGCCTCGACGTGCGCGGACGCCGCCTGCTGGAGGAAGCCCCCGCCATGCGCACCAACGGCGTGCTGGAGCAGTTTCGCCGGGTAGTTGAGCAGCAGCAGCCCGTAAACTTTGAGCTGCTCTATCCCAAGGAAGGCCGCGAAACCTGGTACCATATTGCCGCCGCCCCCTTCGGCGACGGCTTGGTAGTGACCTGGCACGAAATAACGGCCCGCAAGCAGGCCACGGCCGAACTGCTGCACCTGCAGCGGGCCCAGCAGCAGGCGTTGTTCAACGCCGTGCTCGAAGCCCAGGAAACCGAGCGCCAGCGCATGGCCGACACCCTGCACAACGGCGTGGGGCAAACCCTGTACGCAGCCAAGCTGCAGGTCGACCAGCTGGGGGCCGGCCCCGAAACCCGGCTTCGGGCCAGCGCCCTGCTCACCGACGCCATCCGGCAGATCCGTACCCTTTCCCACGAGCTGACCCCGACCGTGCTGGTGGAGTTTGGGCTGGCCGCGGCCCTGTCCGACATCGGTCGGGCCTTCAGCAGCCGGGGGCTGCGGTTTCAGTGCTTCATCGACCTGGATGCGGAGCCGCCCCTGCCCCAACCGCTGGAGCTGGCCATTTACCGCATTGCCCAGGAGCTGGCTCAAAACGTGGTGAAGCACGCCCGCGCCAGTGAGGCCAGCCTGGCGGTGGAAACCGTACCCGGCTTTGTGCTGCTGCGGGTGGAAGACAACGGCGTCGGCTTTGCGTCTACCCCGGCCCCGGGCGCCGGCATCGGCCTGCGCACTATCCGCGACCGGGTAGCCCTGCTGGGTGGTACGATAGACGTGGGCTCCACCCCCGCCTTTGGTACTTACGTGCGCATCCGCTTTCCCACTCCGTCTGCTTCCGAGCAAGTTTAGCGGCCCACGGTTTTTTTGGAGTAGCCGGCAGCTCAATCGTTTGATTGCTAATCCTTAACCCTGAATCCGCACCGCCCTGAATGGGTGTTCCAGGGCGGGAGGGCGCAACCAAGCCCGGGGATTGTAGTTATACAGCCACACATCCGACTATACAAGCACTACGCATGGAATCACTCACCGGAAAAATTGCCTTGGTTACCGGGGCCGGCAAAGGCATCGGGCGCGCCATGGCGCTGGCCCTGGCCCAGGAAGGCGCCCACGTGGGCCTGCTGGCCCGCACCGCCAGCCAACTGGAATCGGTGGCCAAGGAAATTGAGGCCCTGGGCGGCCAGGCCGCCGTCGTGACGGCCGACGTAGCCGACCGCGCCGCCGTGGAAGCGGCCATCGACCAGGTCAAGCAGCAGCTCGGCCCCATCGACATTCTGATCAACAACGCTGGCATCGGCACCTTCGCCAAGCTCGTGGACATGCCCCCGGCCGAGTGGGAGCACATTGTGCAGGTGAACCTGATGGGAACCTACTACGCCACCCGCGCCGTGCTGCCCGATATGATTGCGCGCGAAACCGGCGACATCATCAACATTGCCTCCACCGCCGGACAGCGCGGCGCCGCCACCACCAGTGCCTATTCGGCTTCGAAGTTTGCCATTCTGGGCCTCACCGAGTCGTTGATGCAGGAGGTACGCAAGCACAACATCCGGGTGTCAGCCCTGACGCCGAGCACGGTGGCGACGGAGCTGGCCATCAGCAACAAGCTCACCGACGGCAACCCCGATAAGGTGATGCAGCCCGAGGACCTGGCCGAATTCATGATTGCCCAACTCAAGCTCAACCGCCGCATCTTTATCAAGGAAGCCGGCATGTGGAGCACGAATCCGTAGCGGCTACTCACTGCCCTTCAGCCCCAAAAAGCCCGTTGCCGGAATCCGGCAACGGGCTTTTTTGATAATCCCCAGCTGGCGTCAGGGGCTTTATTGTTCACTTTCCAGGGTCAGCTCGGCGGCCGTGCGGCGACCGTGGCGGCGGTCCAGCCAATCCATGACTGGCGTGGCCAGCACCCCGTGCACCGTGATGGAAAGCAGCATGGTGAAGCCCGCAATGGCCCAGATTTCGTCGGCCTGCGGGAAGTCGGCCTTGCCCAGAGCGTAGGCCAGGTAGAAGATGGAGCCGATGCCGCGGATGCCGAAAAAGGAAATCACGCCCCGCTCGGCCAAGGTCACCTTCCGGGTGCCCACCAGCGTGAGCAAGGCACCCAGCGGCCGCAGCACCAGCACCAGCAGCACGCCCAGCGCCGCTCCGGGCCCGGTAAGCGGCTTCAGCAGCCCGCTCATCAGCGCCCCGCCGAACAGAATCAGGATGACGACGATAAACAGCCGCTCCATCTGGTCAGTGAAGGCGTGCATCTGCTTGTGGTACTCGTGCGCCCGCTCGTAGCTGCGCAGGGTGAGGGCAGCAATAAAGACGGCCAGAAACCCGTAGCCGTGCAGCAGCTCGGTGACGCCGTAGGTAATCAGCGTCACGGCCAGCGACACGAAGCCGTAGGCCGCGGTTTTGATGCTCACGCGCTTGGGCAAGCTGAAAATCAGGTAGGCCAGCAGCTTGCCCGACAGCCAGCCCAGCATCAGGCCCGCGGCCACCCGGTAGAGCACGTCAATGAGCAGCCAGTGCCAGAGCCGGTCGGTGAGCGGCATGGCGGCGGGCAGCAAAGCCAGGGCCAGGTACACGAAGGGAAAGGCCAGCCCATCATTGAGCCCGGCCTCCCCGGTCAGGGCAAAGCGCACGTTGTCTTCGCGGCCCTCGCCGGGGTCCCCCACCTGCACGTCGCCGGCCAGCACGGGGTCGGTGGGCGCCAGCGAGGCGGCCAGCAGCAGGGCCGAGGCCGGGGCCAGCCCCACCACGCCCCAGGCCACCACGGCCAGCCCGCTGATGGTGAGCACCATCAGGATCAGCACCAGCCGCAGCGGATTTTGCCAGGTCCGGAACGAGAACTTGCGGTCAATCTTGAGGCCGGTGCCGGTGAGGGCCACGATAACGCACAGCTCGGACAAGTGAGTGACCAGCGTACCGTGCGCGGCGGGGTTGGCCGAGGGCAGGGCCAGCGGCAACGGCAGCGCGTATACGCCCATTCCCAGCAGAATGTAGAGAATCGGGTACGAGAGCGGGTATTTTTCCAGCAGGGAAGGCAGCCAGGCCACGCCCAGAATGGCCACGCCCAGCAGCATCACGGCAATATTGTAGAGCGACATACGCGGGAGAGAAGAATGGCGAGGTACCTGGATACGCAGCGGCGGCCAGCCCGACTAGAAAGCCGCGTCCCGAAACCCGATTTTTCAGGAGTGCGCTGGTCAGAATGGCTAGTGCAGGGGCCTCTTTTTCACCAGGCCGCCCTTGGTTTCGCGCACGCTGTGCATCACGATAAAGGCCTGCGGGTCAATCTTGTTGACTTCGTCGGTGAGCTTGGTCAGCTCCAGGCGGGTGGTAACCGTGAACAGGATATCGACGGCAGCCAGCTGGTGGCCGGTGGAGCCGAAGCCGCGCTTGCCGGCGTAGATGGTGGCCCCGCGGCCGAGCTGCTCGGTCACCATCTTGCGGATTTCCTCGCTGCGCCCCGACACGATGGTCACGCCGGTGTACTCCTCAATGCCCTCGATGATGAAGTCGATGGTTTTGGCCGCCGAGAGGTAGGCCAGAATCGAGTACAAAGCCGTTTCGACCGAGAGCAGCAGGGCCGCGGCCCCAAAAATCACCAGGTTGATGAGCAGAATCACGTCGCCGACCGAGAGCGGGGTTTTCTTGCTCAGGTACACGGCCAGCACCTCCGTGCCGTCGAGCACGGCCCCGCCGCGGACGGTGAGGCCGATGCCGGCCCCGAGGAAAAAGCCCCCGAAGACGGCAATCAGCAGCTTGTCCTGGGTGAGGGTGGGAAAGGAAATGACGAGCAGCACCAACGCCAGGGCCACAATGGCCAGCAGGGTTTTGAGAGCAAACCCGCGCCCGAGCTGGAAGTAGCCCAGAACGATGAAAGGCACGTTTATCACCACAATCAGCAGCGACAACGACACGTGGGTAAGCTGGCTGGTGAGCAGGGAAATACCGGTCACGCCGCCGTCAATGAATTCGTTGGGCAGCAGAAATCCCTTCAGACCCAGGGCCGCCGAAAACACGCCCAGCACGATAAAAATCAGCTGCCCGAGTTGGCGCCGAAACTGCCAGCCCGTGGGCAGTTGCTCGGCCCGGTCGAGGAACTCGGGGGAAGGAGAAAAAGCAGCCGGCCCGGCCGAAGCCACCGCGCGGCGCTTCTTTTCCAAGTGGTTGTGCATAATAAGTTGGGGAAGCAGCATAACGCTCACAATTGCCCGGCAGGCATCCGGGGCCGGCTTGGTTCACCCAACCGGCCCCACGCCCCTGCCCCGACCACTCTGCTGGCGGCCCGGGGTCCGGAAGTAGACAAACACGAAAAATTTCCCGCGGGGCTACGGCGCTTTCCAATTGGGAAAAGCGCAACGCAGCGGCGCGGCACACGAAGTTTCGGGCGTGCTAGGGAGCCTGGGGCGCCACGGAGGCGCGCAGGAGTCGGCGCTGGGCCAGGCTGGCACCGGCCGGCGTGGGCCGGGCCGGGGCCGTGTAAGCCGGCAGCGTAAGCCAGTGGGGGCGCAGCGGCAGCAGGGCAAAATCCAGGGGCAGGTGGGGCACCAGCGGGGCCAGCCCCGGCGCGACGGGTGCTACCGCTTCCCCGTTCAGCAACAGCGGCTCCCCGAGCAGGGCCGCCTGGCTAGCGCGGTGCAGGCCGGCGGGCCGCACCACCGTCCCGACCGGCGTTGCCCCCGCCCACTGCGGCGCACTCAGCAGCCACAGCAGCACCAGGGTCAGGAGGCTGCGGCGCAAAGGCGGGGCTATGACAACGGGTTGGGACAAGGCAAGGGGAACTGGTGAGCGGAGTTTCTACGTACGAGGGCTTCTTTACAACCAACGGCAGCGCAAAAGTATTCATCGGCGGCAGTATTCGCCCCCGCGGCCCGGCGACGGAACTCCGGCGGCCCCGGCAGCTGTTGCCCACCCGAAGCCCGCCGGCCGCCGGCTTACAGTCGACCTTTTGGCCCGCGCCTTCGTATACTGCTTACCACCACCTATCAACAAAAATGAAAACGCCTTTCAATCCTTTGCCCGAAGGCTTGAGCGAAGCAGAGGTTTCTGCCCGGCTCAAGCGGCAGCGGTGCGCCGAATGGGGCGTGGCCGTGGCGGCACTGGGCGGCAGTCCTCCCAGTTCCGAAATAATTGCTGAACTCCAACGCTACGTCGACGGCGAAATCACCCTCGCCGAGTTTGCCTTCGCCGATGACTTCCCCGCCTACCAGGCCGTCGTGACCCGGGAGCGGCTGGCGGCGTAGCGGCCACCACTGGTCTTTGTAATTTGTAAAAGGCCCCGCCGGAAATCCGGCGGGGCCTTTTTTGGTGGTTAACGGCTGGCCGCGGGGCCCGCCACTTACCGCCGGCGGGTGGCGGGCTTTTTCTCCGGGGCCTTCACCATCGTGCCAAAAGCGCCCTTTTTCTCAAACGACTGAATCACCTCGTCCTCGACCGGAGTGCGCTTCACGGCGGAGTTGTTCACCCAGAAGGCGGGGTCGTACTTCACGCTTTTGATGGCTTCCAGGTCGCGGTCCTGCACGCTCACGCGGGCGTAGGGCAGGCCCGTGGGCGTGGTGTTGGTGTCGTAGAAATAGGTGAACGAGGATACGCTCAGCGGGGCCACGGGCTTGCCGGGGGTAATCAGTTCGGAGTTGAGGTTCACCTTCATGTACTCGAGCGGGGCCGTGGGCGCTTCGGTGGCCTGAAACGCCATTTCGAGTTCCAGCTTGGTGTTGCGGAACTTCTGGTTGACGTTGTTGGTGCTGGCCGTGAAGTTGGGCGTACTCATGCGGTAGCGGACCACGCGGTAAGTATCGATGTCAATCCAGACGGTGCCCTGGGCGCGGTACTTGGTCAGCTCGGGGCGGGTTTCGAAGTCGATTTCAGCAATGCCGCCCTTGAGCGAGTCGGCGCCGGCCAGCACGCCCTTGAGCTCGAGCAGGTAGTTTTTGAACACGTTCGGGCTCAGCAGGGCCAGCGACTTGGCCGTATCGGCATTGGCGTCGTAGAGGCCGTAGGACTTGGTGTAGAGCGAGAAGTTGGCGAAGCTGGTGATGCTGGGCACGGCGGCGTAGCGCCCCTGGGCCATGGTGGTGCCCTCGATGCGGGCGTTACTGGACTTCACGTTCCAGACCACTTCCTGGAGCTCGGTGGGCTGGTTGGCAATGCGGGTAATCTGGCGGTAGAAAGCCTTGCCGAAGTACTTGCGGCCGTAGTTTTTCTCCATTTCCTGGTAGGCGTGATTCACCAGCTGGTAAGGGTAGCTGCCGACTTTCACCTCGGGCAATTCCACCACTGCCGAGGCCAGCGGAATGCGCAGCAGCTCGGCGTTGGAGGTCACCCGCAGCGTGTCGCGCAGGTGGCCCAGCTCGGAGAGAATCAGCGTGACGGGCAGCTTGGGCACGTTCAGCGAGAACTCGCCGTCGACGTTGGTGGTGGTGCCGATGGTGGTTTTGTTGACCGAGACGCTGGCGAAAGGCAGGGCCTCCTTGGTGTCTTTATCGATAATGGTGCCGCGCAGCTGCACCTGGGCCTGGGCGGCCTGGACGAGCAGCACCAGAGCCAGCAACAGGCTGAGGCGGCGCCAGGAAAACGGAAGGGAGGAAGGCAGGAAAGTCAAAGCAGCCAGGATTGAAGATGAGCAGATAACGCGGACTCCCGTAACGGAGCCCGCGCCCGGGTTTGTACACGCTGCACAAAAATAGCCAAATCCGGGCCAGGCGCGGAAAATGAGCTGGGCAGGCAACCGGTTTTCCACTGTTTTTGCTTTAGTATTGTGGTCGTTTTCTTACTTACCTCTCTATTTTTTTTACGTCCTATGCTGCTTCGTTACGCGGTCTGTGCTATTGCCTTATTTGCTAGCCAGCCACTTCTGGCCCAAACGGCTCCCACTCCCGCCAGCCGGTTTTACGTGGGCCTGCAGGCCGGCTTTCACCGCTATCTGATCGACTACCCTGGGCGCTACAATGAAATAACGGTGCTGCCGGCCCACTTGGTGGCAGGCTACCAGGCAATGCCCCGCTTGGCCCTGCAGCTGGGGGCCAGCTACCGCCACGAGCAGCACACCTACGGCTCAACGGCTTCGCCTCTGCCCGGGGAGCCCGGCCGGCGCATGGAAGAAGACCACTGGACCACCGACGTTCCGCTGTCGGTCCGCTACTCGCTTACCCGCCAGCCCGAAAAGCGCCTGCAGTTTGACCTTACCGGCGGTATCACCTTGGTGTACTCCCGCTGGCTCTCTCAGACCACGACCGGCAAGGATGGGGTCATTATCGGCTCTGAGCGCATCGACAGCAAGGTGATGGATCCTTACCTGACGGTTGGGGCCGGCCTGCGATACGGCTTCAGCCCGCGCCTGGCTCTCACCTTCGACGCGCAGGTAAACAAGCTCACTCTTACGGTCAGAACTGCGCCGGCCTTGGCCTTGCTACGCTACCCCTCGGTAGGCTTGGGCCTGCGCTACCGCTTGCGGTAAGCGGCACGGGCTATTAGTTGTTGAAAGCCTCCCAGGTTGGGAGGCTTTCTTTTTGGCCGCCGGGCAGACCCAACCGGCACCCCGGGTCCGGGCAGATTCCCCTAAATTAGCCGCTCAACTCCTACCTAACTGCCACCCCCCGCCTTTGTCCTGCTCCCGCTTCCTCTCGCTCCTGGTGCTGCTGCTGGTGCTGCTCAGCCCCGCCGACCTCGCGGCTCAACGTCGTAAAAAGTCGGTGGCCAAAAAGAAAACCACCCACGTCACCGCTGCCCGCCGCGCCAAAAGCCCGGCCCGGCGCCAGCCCAAGCTGAGTGCCGCCGCTCAGCGGGCAGCGCGGCGGCGCCAGGAAATTGCCGACTATCAGGAAGCCCAGGCCGCCAAACGCCGCGCCCAGGCCCGCGCCGCCGCCAGCCGGCCGGTTGCAGCCCCTACCACTCCCGCCGAAGCTGCCGCAGTTCGGCCGGCCGCGGGCAAAGCCGTTGCCGCCAAAACCCGTGGCACCCTGCCCGTACCTTTCGCCGCTCAGGCCGCCGGCTCCCGCTGGGTTGATTCGGTGATGAGCACGCTCACGCCCGACCAGCGCGTGGCCCAGCTGTTTATGGTGGCCGCCTACTCTAACCGCCAGCGCATCGACGAGGATTCGATTTCTACCTTGATTCAGCAGTACGGCATCGGCGGCATGGTCTTTTTCCAGGGCGGACCGGTGCGCCAGAGCAAGCTGCTCAACCGCTACCAGAGCCAGAGCAAAGTGCCGCTGCTGGTGGCCATGGATGCCGAGTGGGGCGTGGGCATGCGCCTCGACAGCGTGCAGCGCTTTCCCTACCAGATGAGCATGGGCGGGGTGCGCGACAACCAGCTCGTGTACGACATGGGCGAGGAGGTGGCCGCGCAGTTTAAGCGCCTGGGCATGCACGTCAACTTCGCCCCGGTGGTCGACGTGAACAACAACGCCGCCAACCCCGTCATCGGCTTCCGCAGCTGGGGTGAGAACCGCGAGAACGTGACCGAGAAAAGCTACCTCTACATGAAGGGCATGCAGGACCACGGCGTGCTGGCCGTGGCCAAGCACTTTCCCGGCCACGGCGACACCGACACCGACTCCCACCTGGCCCTGCCCCTGCTGCGCATCGACCGGAAGCGGATTGACACGCTCGAGCTGTTTCCGTTCCGGGATTTGATGCGCCGCGGTCTGGGCGGCATGATGGTGGCCCACCTCAACATTCCGGCCCTCGACACCACGGGCATGCCCTCTACCCTCTCCAAGCCTATCGTGACGGGGCTGCTGAAGCAGAAATTCGGCTTCCAGGGCGTCATCTTCACCGACGCCATGAACATGAAGGGCGTCATCAGCAAGTACCCACCCGGCGACGCCGACGTGCGGGCGCTGCTGGCCGGCAACGACGTACTGGAATTTTCGAAAAACATTCCGCTGGCCATCCGCATGGTGCGCGCGGCCATCAACCAGGGCCAGATTTCGCAGGAGGAAATTGACCGCCGCTGCCGCAAGGTGCTGGCCCTGAAACAGTGGGCGGGCCTGAATAAATACCGGCCCATCGACCTGCGCAACCTCACCGCCGACCTGAACACGCCCCACGCCCAGGCCCTGAGCCACCGGCTGGCCGAACTGAGCGTGACGCTGCTGCGCAACCAGAAAAATCTGCTGCCCCTGCAGCGCCTCGACACGCTGCGCCTGGCCACGCTCACCATCGGCACCAAGGACACCACCGACTTCCAGCGCATGGTGGCCGACTACGCCCCGGCCGATAACTACTGGCTGTCGGCCACGGCCACGCTGGACGAGCTGGCCCGGATGCGCGAAACGCTGAAGCGCTACAACATGGTGCTGGTGGGCCTTAATAACCTGGGCCGCCTGCCCGCCACGGCCTTCGGCGTGACGCCCGAAACCAACCTGCTGCTGCGCGAAATAACCGGCCCCAAGCAGCGCGTGGTCGTCAGCGTGTTCGGCAACGCCTACGCCGTGGCGAAAGTGCGCGACCTGGACCGCGCCGACGCGGTGCTACTGGCCTACCAGGAAAGCAAGAACGTGCAGGAAGTGACGGCTGAAATTATCTTCGGCGGCCTCGGCGCCACCGGCCAGCTGCCCGTCACGGTCACCGACAAGTACGCCCGCGGCTACGGCCTGACCACCCGGGGCGGCCTGCGGCTGCGCTACGGCTTCCCCGAGGACGTGGAGATGAACGACAACCTCGAAGCCCGCGTCGACTCCATTATGAACGGGGCACTGGCGGCCCGGGCTTTCCCCGGCGGCGAGGTGCTCATTGCCCGCCGCGGCACGGTGGTCTTGCGCAAAAGCTACGGCACCCACTCCTTCGCCGACGCGCCCGCCCAGGCCGGCCGGCCTAGCCGCCCGGTCCGCAACACCGACCTCTACGACCTGGCCTCCGTAACCAAAACCACCGCCGCGCTGCCCGCCCTGATGAAGCTCCAGGACGAGGGTAAGTTCAACCCCGACATGACCCTGGGCCAGCTGTTTCCCGAGTTCAAGGGCACCAACAAGCAGGACCTCAAGCTGCGCGACGTGCTCACCCACCAGGCCCGGCTGAAGGCCTGGATTCCGTTCTGGCGCGACTACACCAAGCCCCGGGGAATTTTCAACGCCCTGCTCGGCAAAAGCCCGGAAGCCCAGGCCGTGCCCACCAACCAGCCCCTGGAGCTGAGCCGCCGCTTTTTCCGCCCCGACTCCTCAGCCCGCTTCCCCCTGTCGGCCGGCCCGCGCCTGTGGGCCCGGAAGGATTTCCCGGCGCGCATCACCAAGGCCATTGCCGAGTCGCCGCTGAATGAGAAGCCCGGCTACGTGTACTCCGACCTGTCGTTTATTATGTATCCGCAGTTCGTTCAACGCGCCAGCGGCCAGCCCCTGGATCAGTTCGTAACCCGGGAAATCTACCGGCCGCTGGGCGCTACCACCCTGGGCTTCAACCCCACCCGCCGCTTCCCGCTCAGCCGCATTGCCCCCACCGAGTACGACTCGCTGTTCCGCCACGGCCAGCTCCACGGCACGGTTCACGACGAGGGCGCGGCCCTGCTCGGCGGCCTTTCTGGCCACGCGGGCCTGTTCGGCAACGCCAACGACCTGGCCAAGCTCGTGCAGCTCTACGCCTGGAAAGGTCAGTACGGTGGCCAGCAGCTGCTCAAGGCCGAAACCCTGGCCGAGTACACCAAGTGCCAGTTCTGCCCCGACAACCGCCGCGCCCTGGGCTTCGACCGGCCCGCCACGAATCCGGCCGTCAACTCGGCGAAAAGTGCTTCCCCGCTCAGCTACGGGCACACCGGCTTCACCGGCACCTACTTCTGGGTCGACCCCAAGGAAGACCTGATCTGCATCGTGCTGACCAACCGCGTGAACCCCAGCCGGCGCAACAACAAGATTTCCGAGCTCAACGTGCGCACCGGCGTGCTGCAGGTGGCCCTGGAAAGCGTCCGACAACCCCACCGCCAGGCCGTCGAAACCAGCGTTGAGGAATAGCAATACAGTCAAGCCGTCCCGGAGCATTTCGGGGCGGCTTTTTTCATTATCCCGGAGGCGGGCCAGTTTTACTTTACGCTGGTATCTGCTAGATTTCCAGCCCACTGCCGAGCTTGTCAACGCGCTAACCCGGAGAACCGTAGTAGCTTACGGTCCCGGCCGGCCTGGACCTGCCGCACGGCACATAGCTTATCCCAGTTGCCTGTCGGTCTTTTCTGCTTAGCCAACCTACCTTCTCTACCTATGCCCAATTCTACTTCCTATTCCCTTTCCCTGGCTTTGCTCGGCCTGCTGCTGCCGGTGGCGGCCGGGGCGCAGTCTGCCACGGTGCTCAGCACCCTGCCCAGCCGCCACGCCAACAACGCCGTCCGCACCGCGCCGGTGACCATCACGTTTTCGCGGGCCGTACCGGCGGCGGCCGCCGCCAACATCAAGCTGTTTGGCAACCAGCAGCGAGGCCAGCGGGCCGTTGCGGTCAGCGGCGGGGGCACGGCCACCATCAGCCTGCAGCCGGCCCAGCCGTTTTCCCCGGGCGAGAAAGTGAGCGTAACCATTCCGGCATCGGTGGCTAGTCCGCCCCGGGTGTTCGGGTTTACAGCCGCCGCGGGCCCGGCCCTGGCCACGTTCGGTGCGCCCGTCACGCTGGGTCCGCCACCCGGCAACCAGCCCGCGGCCGTCGTGGCCGGCGACGTTGACAACGACGGCGACCTGGACCTGGTGGTGGGCGAATTTCAGGGCTCCCAGGCCCGGATCTGCCTCAACAACGGCGCGGGGCAGTTTACAGCCCAGCCCCTCACGGTGAGCATTGCCGCCTTTCCCCGCCGCATGTACCTGACCGACGTCACCGGCGACGGCAACCTGGATTTGCTCGTCACGACGGCCAACGGCAGCGACGCCACGCTGGCGCTGGGCACGGGGCAGGGCACGTTTTCGGGCCGGCAAAACCTGAGCAACAACTTTTTCCCGGAAGCCGCTACCGCCGACTTCAACGCCGACGGCATTCAGGACATCGTACTGGCTTCCAGCAACCTGCTGTTTTTACCGGGGGCGCCAGCGGGGCTCGGCTCAGGCCGGCCCAGCCCGCTGACCCTGACGGTCCGCGCTCTGGCGGCGGCCGACATGGATGAGGACGGGGACCAGGACCTGCTCATCCTGACCGAAGACCGGCTGCACGTGTACCTCAACGACGGCACCGGGCAGTTCAGCGCCGGCAGCAGCACCGCAGTTAACATCTTCGCCCAATCATTGGTGGTGGCTGACTTCAACAACGACGGCCACATGGACGCGGCCTGCTCCAGCGCCCTGACGGCCAACGTGAGCCTAGTGCTGGGTACGGGCACGGGGGGCCTGCAGCCCTTCCGCAACGTGGCCGCCCTGAGCCGCACCTACCACGTGGGCACTGGCGACCTGGACGGGGACGGAGACCAGGACCTGCTGGTTACCAACGACCGGGGCATCACCCAGATTCTGCTCAACGACGGACAGGCCAACTTCGCCTCGGCCAATGCCGTGCTCATCGGCTTCGAATCGTTTACGATGGCCGCCGCCGCCGACCTCAATGGCGACAACGCCCTGGACGTGTACACGGGCCACCAGACTTCGAACCCCTCCATGCCCCACGGCATCGACGTGTTTTTCAACCAGCTACGGCCCCAGAGCCTGCGCGGTGGCCGCAGCTCGTTGCCCCTGGCCTTGTATCCCAACCCCGCCCACGACCAGGTAACGCTCCAACTGCCGCCCGCCAGCGGGGTCGTGACGGTGGAAGTGCTCAATGTGCTGGGCCAGGCGGTGGCCGCTCCCACCGTGGGGCGCCCGGCCGCTGATGGCACGCTGTCGGTAGCGTTGCAGAACCTGGCGCCCGGCGTGTACGCCGTGCGCGTGAGGGCCGGCGACGCCTCCACCACCCAGCGGCTCGTGGTGGAATAGCGGCGCTTGTCAACTGACTCTTTCTTTTGCCCCGGCCGGGTTACGGCCGGGGTATTTTTTTGGTGAACTCACTCCGATAACCGTAGATTACTTCCCAGCTCTGCCCACTGCCAACTTCCCCGCCCATGTTAGGATTGATGATGAACGAGCCCCTGCGCATTGCCGGGCTTATCGAGCACGCCGCCAAGTGGCACGGCGACACCGAAATCGTGTCGCGCCTGACCGAGGGCGGAATTCACCGCTACACCTACCAGCAGGCGCACCAGCGGGCCAAACAGCTGGCCAACGCCCTGACGGCCCTGGGCGTGCAGAACGGGGACCGAATCGGGACGCTGGCCTGGAACAACCACCGCCATTTCGAGCTCTACTACGGCATTTCCGGCCTGGGCGCGGTGTGCCACACCATCAATCCGCGCCTGTTTGCCGAGCAGCTGGTTTACATCATCAACCACGCCGAAGACCGCCTCGTGTTCTTCGACCTGACCTTCCTGCCGCTGGTCGAAAAGCTGGCCCCGCTCTGCCCCAAGGTCGAAACCTGGGTGCTGCTCACCGACCGCGCCCACATGCCCGACCCCCAGGACGCCACCAGCCCCGCCCATCCCGACCTGCGCTGCTACGAGGATTTGCTGGCCGCCCACAGCGCCGACTTCGAGTGGCCCACCTTCGACGAAGACACGGCTTCCTCGCTCTGCTACACCTCCGGCACCACCGACCAGCCCAAGGGCGTGCTGTACTCCCACCGCTCCACGCTGCTGCACAGCTACGCCGCCGGCCTCCCCGACTGCTTCAACTGCGCGGCCACCGACGTGATTCTGCCCGTGGTGCCCATGTTTCACGTCAACGCTTGGGGCATTCCGTACCTAGCCCCCATGATTGGCTGCAAGCTGGTGCTGCCCGGCCCCGGCCTCGACGCGGCCAGTTTGTTTGAGCTGTTTGAGAACGAGCGGGTGACCTTCAGCGCCGGCGTGCCCACCATCTGGTTTGGGCTGCTCACGTTTATGCGGGAGAAAAAAGCGCGCTTCAGCACCCTGCACAAGATGATTGTGGGCGGGGCCAGCTGCCCGCCGGCCCTGCTCCGGGCCTTCGACGAGGAGCTAGGCGTACAGATTCGTCACGCCTGGGGCATGAGCGAAACCTCCCCGCTGGGCACGGTCAACACGCTTAAGCCCAACCAGCTGCACCTGAGCCCCGACGAGCAGTTTGCCGTCGGCACCAAGCAGGGTCGCGCCATCTTCGGCATCGACCTGAAAATCGTGGACGGCGACGACCGGGAGCTGCCCCACGACGGCGTAGCCTTCGGCGACCTGCTCGTGCGCGGTCCGTTCGTGGCCGGGGCTTACTACAACTCCGACAACCGCAGCCAGTTCACCGCCGACGGCTGGTTCCGCACCGGCGACGTGGCCACGATTGACGCGGAAGGCTTCATGAACATCACTGACCGCTCGAAGGACGTTATCAAGTCGGGTGGGGAGTGGATTTCCAGCATCGACCTCGAAAACCTGGCCGTAGCCCACCCGGCCGTGGCCGAAGCGGCCGTTATCGGCGTGCCCCACCCCAAGTGGAGTGAGCGGCCCTTGCTGGTGGTGGTGCGCAAGCCGGACGCTGAAGTCAGCTCAGAAGAGCTGCTGGCCTTTTTCGAGGGTAAGGTGGCGCGCTGGTGGACGCCGGAAGCAGTGGAGTTCGTGGATCAGCTACCCCACACGGCCACCGGCAAGCTGCTCAAAACCAGGCTGCGCCAGGATTTCGCCGGCTACGAGTTTCCCGCTTCAACCTAGATTTTCAGGAAAATGCGGCGGCGGTACAAGAGCCAGGCCACCAGCCCCCAGATGGCCGTGTAGGCCACGGCGTAGAACAGCGAGGCCAGCTCGGGCACGGCGAAGTGCGGGGCCACGAAGTGCTCGAAGAGGTAGGTTCGCAGCGCCAGGGGCTCCCCGGTGGCGGTGGTTTCCGCGACTTTGGTCTTGGACAGCAGCCGCTCCCCCAGCTCCGACAGCGCGTAAACGGTAATGGCGTTGGTACCAAATACCAGCGGCAGCGTGAAACCCCGGCGCCAGCCCTGCACGTCGCAGAGCCAGTAGAGCGCACCCAGCGTGGCCGCGGCAATGCCACCGGTATAGAGCACGTAGGAGCTGGTCCAGAGCTGCTTGTTCAAGGGAAACCACCCGCTCCAGATCAGACCCAGTACAATCAGCCCAAAGCCGGCCACCAGCAGCCAGGCCACTTTCGTGGGCGCGTCCACGCTGGGGCGGCGCAGCCACTGGCCCGCCAGCAGCCCCAATACGCCCGTGCCGATGGCCGGCAGCGTGCCCAGCAAACTTTCCGGGTCCCAGCCGTCCCAGTCGATGAGCAGGTGGTGGCGGGTGAAGACGAGCCGGTCGAGCCAGGCGCCAAGGTTGTGCACCGGGTCCAGGTTGGCGGGCCCATAGCCGGGCACGGGTACCAGTTGGAGCAGTACGCTGTAGCCAATGAGCAGCGCCGCCAGCACCGCCAGCTGCCGGCGCCAGTCGGTTTTGAGAAACAGCGCCGCGCAGGCCAACGACACGAGGCCGATGCGCTGCAGCACGCCCGGACTCCGGAAAGACGTGAAGTAAAAGCGCGGCACCAGGTCGATGAACATACCCAGCAGCAGCAGAATCAGGGTGCGCCGCAGGGCCTTGCGCAGGGCCGGGCCGTGCTGGGCCGGGTCGAGGCGGGCCCGGCCCAGGGCAAACGACAACGACACTCCGACGATAAACAGAAAGCAGGGGAAGACCAGGTCGGCCAGGTGGAAGCCGTGCCAGTCGGCGTGGGTGAGCGGGGTGAAATAAGCGTAGGAGCCGGGAAAGTTGACCAGCATCATGGCCATCACCGTCAGCCCGCGAAACACGTCCAGGGACACGAGGCGCAGCGGCGGGGTGGCCGCGGCCGGCGCAGGGGCGGCCGCAAGGGCCGGAATCGGAGAAATAGAGTGCACGAAGAATCGGAAGGTAAGACTTGGGAAAAGATAGACGCAGGCAGCGAGGTTGGGTGGCGGGCAGTTGCTAGGCCGAACTCAGACCTTGATGATGATGCGGCGGTTGTACATCACCCAGAGCACGCCCAGCCAGATCAGTACGCACGTCAGGGCCCCGGCCAGGGAGGCATTGCGCGGGTCGGTGAAGAGGGGCACGAACAGGGATTCGTAGAGCACCTGCTTCACGCTCACGGCCGCCTGCCCCCGGAACGGGACTTTCCAGCTGTTGAGGCCGCGGGCCACCAGCCCGGACAGGAAAAACACGGTAATGGCATTCACGCCGTAGACTAGAAATGGCTTGGTCCCGCGCCGCCAGCCCTGCACGTCGCAAAGCCAGTACAAAGCCGCCAGCGTGGCCGCGGCAATGCCGCCGGTGTAAAGCACGTAGGAGCTCGTCCACAGGCTTTTGTTGATGGGAAACCAGCTGTGCCACCCCAGCCCCAGCACGATGGCGGCGCCCCCGGCCAGCAGCAGCCACACTACTTTCGTGGCCGCGTCTACGCCCGCACGGCGCAGCCACTGGCCCGTCAGCAGCCCCAGTAGGCCGGTGCCAATGGCGGGCAGTGTGCCCAGCAGCCCTTCCGGGTCCCAGGTGCGGCTCTGCTTCCAGAGGTGATTTTCACCGAACACGAGCCGGTCGAGCCAGGCGCCGAAGTTGGTGGCAGGTTCCAGGTTGGCGGCCCCGAAACCGGGCACGGGCACCCCTTGCAGCAGCACGCTGTAGAGCACCAGCGCCCCGGCTAGCAGCCCGACCTGGGTGCGCCAGCCGGTTTTGACGAAGAGGACGGCGCAGGCCAGAAACACCCAAGAGATGCGCACCAGCACGCCCGGAATCCGCACCGTACTCAGGTCCCACTGCAGGAAGATGGCCCCGAAAAAGCCGAGCCCGAACAGAATGGCCGAGCGGCGCAGCACCCGCAGCAGCAGGGCCCCATGCCGGGCCGGGTCGCGCCGGGCTGAGTCCAGAGCGTAGACGATGCTCACGCCGACGATGAACAGAAAGAAGGGGAAAATCAGGTCCGTGGGCGTGCAGCCATTCCACTCGGCGTGCTCCAGCGGCGGGTAGATGTGGCCCCAGTCGCCGGGGTTGTTGACCAGGATCATGGCCATGACGGTGAGCCCGCGGAACACGTCGAGCGACAACAGCCGGCCGGGCTGGGAGGCTTCCGCCAGCGGCAGAGCCCCGGTGGTTTCGACGGCGGCCTGGGTGGTAGTTTGCATGAGGACAGCAGCTGGGTTTGCCGCTCAGACGACGGCGGGTAGTGCAAAATAGCGTTTTTAGCCGCTTCCAACGCCAAGCGCCGCCGGCGGCCAGCCCGAAAGGGAGCGGCAACCGACGGCGCAGGACAAGCGAATCCGCTTTTCTCCCGGCTAGTTCGCCGGGTCCGGGGGCGTGGCGGGGTTGTTTTCGCGCTCCGTGCGCGGATACGGGTAGAAGTTGCGGTTGCGCTCCGCCCCGGTAGTGCCCGGGCCGGGCCGGCCGAAGCGGCGGCTGTCGGCGAGGCGGAAGCCCTGGAAGGCCAGCTCAATGTTGCGGTTGCGCAGAATTTCGAGCAGAATGGCGTCGGCCGTCTGCGGCCCCGAGTAGGCCGGCAGACCCGCGCCCAGGCCGTAGAGGTCGGTGGCCGGCGTTTTGGTCAGCACTTTGTTGAGCTCCGTGACGGCGTTGGGCAAGTCGCCTTTGCGGGCGTAGGCTTCGGCCCGGATCAGTAGCATCTCCCCGGGCACGTACACCGGAATGGGCGCGTCGTTGGCGGTGTAGAAGCCCAGGCCGCGGTTTTGGGTGGGCGCGGGCGCCGTCCGAACCAGAAACGGCAGGCGCCGGTCGGCGGAGTTCGGGGCCAGCACCCCGCTCAGGCCCAGGTTGGCGTCGGTGGGCTCAAAGATGTTGCGGTTGCCGAATACGACGTCGAACAGCGGGTTGCGGGCGTTGTTGTCGAAGTTAAACACCGAGCGTTTGGTCAGGTCCACGCGGCCGGCGGCAGCCAGGGCTTTATCGTAGTCGCCGAGTTCGAGGCTGTAGCGGGCAATGAGAGCCTGTATGGTGTTAGGCAGGTCGATGCCGGGGATAATTTTGGCGTTGAAGTCGGCCGAAACGGGGGCGGCGGCCAGGGCAGCAGCGGCGGCTTCGAGCTGGGCGACGGCGCTGCGCAGGGCATCCTGCCGGGGCACGAAGGGCGCAATTTCCTGCACTACCACCGGTGTCTGCTCAAAGTACTGGGCCAGCGTACCCAGGGCCAGGGCCCGGAAAATGCTGGCGTAGGCCACGATGCCGCTGCGGGTGCCGGGTTCGGCGCCATTGCCCGCGTTGGCCAGCACCAGGTCAGCATTGGCCTTTACGAGCTGGCACTGGGTCCAGAGGTTGCGCACTACGCCGTTGCTGTTGTTCACGTTGGCCCCGCCGAGCTTGATGTTGTTTTCCTCGGTATTGCCCTGGTTGAGCACGATAAACTCGTTGGCGCTGAGCCCGCCCAGGGCCACGGTGTTGTAGAGCACGCTGAGCAGGCCGCCGGTAGTGTAGCGGGCCTGCAGGCCGTTGCAGAGAATAATCAGCCCGTCGGAGGAGGTGGCCACCTGATCCTGGCTGGCGGTGCTGGGATTCAGGTAATCTTTGTTGCAGCTGCCGAGCGTAAGCCCCAGCGCGGCCGCGAGGAGAAGGATTTTCTTCATGATGACGGAAGGCTAGGGCTAGAAAGTTGCCGTGAGTTTGAGCTGGTAGGTGCGCGGCACGGGCACGTTGCCGAAGTCGATGGCGCGCAGCAGGTCGGAGGAGCCGCCGGCGCTGGTTTCGGGGTCGAAGCCGTTGTAGCTGTCCCAGGAGTACAGGTTGCGGCCCACCAACGCCAGGTCCAGGGCCGTGATAAATTTGGTGAACGTGGGCAGCCCGTAGTTCAGGCTCACCTCGCGCAGCTTCACGAAGGAGCCGTCGTCGATGCGGAATTCCTGGGTGTTGTAGATGGCGAAAATCGAGCCCCGCGGGATTTCGCCGCGCAGCTCCTGCTCGGCCAGGTCGCCGAGGCCCACGCCCTGGCGGGTGCGCAGGTCGGCGTTGAACACGTCCACGCCCTGCACCGCGTCGAGCAGTACCCGCAAACCCAGCTTCTTATAAGTAAGGTTGGTGCTGAACGAGCCGGTCCACTTCGGGTTGGGGTTGCCGATGATGACGTTGGCCACGGCCGTGCCGGGGCCGTAGCTGGGCTGGCCGTCGGCCCCGCGCGAGGGCACGTAGAACACCGAGCCCACGGCCTGCCCGCTGGTGCGCTCATCCTGGCGGAAGCCCTGGGGCGTGAGCAGGTAGGAGCCGTCGGGGTTGCGGGCGTAGGCCGAGCCGTAGAACACGCCCGCGGGCTGCCCAGCCAGCAGGTACACCGGGGCGCCGGCCACGTTGTCGACGGCAATGGCCTGGGTGGCCCCGCCGAGGCCGGGCAGGTCGAGCACCTTGTTGCGGTTGCGGTTGTAGAGGAAGGTCACGTCCCAGCTGAAGTCGGCCGTCTTGACGGGCACAGCGGTCAGCTGCAGCTCCAAGCCCTTGTTTTCCATGCTGCCCACGTTGTTCACAATCAGGGAGCCGCCGGTGGTGGGGGCTAGGTTGCGGCGCACCACCAGGTCCTTGATTTTCTGGTAGTAGGCCGTGACGCCCAGCGTGAGCCGGTCGCGCAGGAAGCCCAGGTCGGCGCCGCCCTCAATTTCGCGCAGACGCTCGGGCTTCACCTCGGGGTTAGCAAACTGCCCGCCGGGTACAATGGCGTTGCGGGGGAAAACCACCGGGTTAAACGCGTAATACCGGTCGTAGGAGCCGATGCCGGTCAGGTTGCCCGCGTCGCCGTAGCTGGCCCGCAGCTTCAGGGTGCTGAAGGTTGTGGCGAAGCCGGCATTCTTCCACCCGTCCAGGTCCGACACCACCACCGAGGCGCTGACCTTGGGGTAAATCTGGTTCGTCTGCGAAGCCGAGAACTTCGACGACCGGTCCCGGCGCACGGCCCCGGTCAAAAAGGCCAGGTTGCGGAAGCCGATGGTGGCTTGGCCGTAGTAGCCGCTCAGGTTGTAGCGGTCCAGCGAGAAGTCGGAAGTGACAGTGCTGCTGGCCGCCCCGCGGATGGTGGTGATGAACGGGGCCAGGTTCTGCCCCTGCTGGGTGGCGTATTCCTGCTGGGCAAACTGGTAGCTGTAGCCGGCCCGCAGGTTCAGCTTCAGGTCTTCGGTCAGGGCATATTCGTAGCCCAGGTTGAGGTCGGAGTTGAGCTGGAGCACGGCGTTGCTGCCGTTGGCAGCGTAGCCGAAGGGGTAGCGCGCGGCCGGCAGCCCCGCCGTGGCCTGGTACGGATACGGCCGAATAAAGCTCTGCCCCACCTGAGAATAGGCGTCGACGCCCAGAATGTAGTCGAGCGAGAAGCCCTTGAACGGGGTCAGATTCACCTGCACGTCGCTGATGGTGCGGTTGACGCCCTGGGTGAATTTCATGTCCTCAATGGTCGAGAGCGGGTTGACGCGGGTGGGCTCCACGGCCAGCAGGTTGCCGGCCGCGTCGCGCTGGTTGAGGTCGTAGATGTTGTTGGTGATGTTGACGGCGTTGATGGGGCTGTAAAACACGTTGCCGTTGGCCTTCTCGTTGGAGAAGCTGTTGATGTAGCTCGTGCCCACCGTCACCTTGGCCCAGTCGGTCAGGCGCTGATCCACCCGGGCCCGCACGTTGTAGCGCGTGAAGTCGGTGCCCCGGATGATGCCCTGGTTTTTGAGGTAGCCCAACGACACGAAGTACTGGGTCCGCTCCGAGCCGCCCGAGATGGACACGCCGTTGTCGGTGCCGTAGCCGGTGCGGAAAATCTGGTCGAAGTAGTTGTAGCGGGGCACGTCGACAAGGTTGGAGGCCAGTTGAGTGACGGTATTGGCCCGGTTGATACCGACGGTCGTGACGCCAGGGTTGGCCGCCAGCTGGGCCGCCGTGGGCGCCCCGATGGTGTAGAGGCGCAACGCGGCGAAGCCAAACTGCTTGCCGTAGGTGTTCACCGGTACCGACTTGCGTAGCTCGTTGATACTAAAGCTGGTGTAAACCGACACCCGCGGGGCCCCGCTCTTGCCGCGCTTGGTGGTGATGAGCACCACGCCGTTGGCAGCCCGGGAGCCGTAGATGGCCGCCGCCGCCGCCCCGTTGATGACGTTCAGGCTCTCGATGTCGTTGGGGTTGAGGTCGGCGAGGCGGTTCTGGCCGGGGTTGGCCACCCCCACGTCATTGCTCACCGCCAGCTGCGACACGTTGGTGCTCACGTTGCTCACAATCACGCCGTCGATGACGTAGAGCGGGTCGGAAGGGCCGGCCAGGGAGTGAATGCCACGCAGCCGGATGGAAATGGAGCCGGCCGGGTCGCCGGAGTTCTGCACAATCTGGGCGCCCGGCACCCGGCCCTGCAGGGAGTTGAGCACCCCGCCCGACCCGCTGCGGGTCAGTTCCTGCCCGTTAATCGTGTTGATGGCGTTGCCCAGCTCCCGGCGGCTCACGCTCACCGTCGAGCCGATTACCACCACGTCGTCCAGGGTTTGCACGGCTTCGCTCAGCGTCACGTCGGCCGTCACGGTCGGGCTGGCACCCAGCGTGAGGCTGCGGGTCTGGGCTTTGTAGCCGATGGCGGTGAAAGTGAGCGTGTAGGTACCGGGCGCCACCCGCACGGGCAATGAGTAGGTGCCGTCAGCGGCGGTGGCGGTGCCGAGCGTGGTGCCGCCGAGCAGCACCGTGGTGCCGGGCAGCCCCTGCCCCCGCCCGTCCGTGACGCGCCCCTGCAGGGTGTAGGGCTGGGTGTCGCCGGTCTGGGCCAGCGCCCGGAAGCTGAGCAGAATGCCAAATAGCAACTGGCTAAGCCCGAAGGTCAGCCTCGCAAACAAGTAAGGGTTTCGCATATCGGAGAGGGAAAAAAGAGGTGAGAGAAAGCCAAAATCCGCACTTAATATATAATATAAATTATATAAAAAAACACTATTTCAATTTCATACTACCACCACGCAAGCCCACCCGGCCGCCGGATTGGTTCCCTGACCAGCCGCCTCAGAATTCCCAGCGCACAAAGGCTTCAATGCCCTCGTATTCGGGCAGGCCGAGTTGGTCGTAGATTTTGGCCGTGGTGCGGTTGCGGGCTTCACTACGCTGCCAGAATTCGCGCTGGTCGGCGCCGGGAAACAGCGGCCGGTCCTTCTGCGACTGGTGCTTGAAGATGGCCCGGCGCTTGCGCGTGAGCTCCTCGGGGCTCAGGGGCACGGCCATTTCGATCTGGTCGACGTCCCACTCCTGCCAGGCCCCGCGGTAGAGCCACACCCAGCAGTCGTTGAGCCACCCGGTGTCGGAGTCGCGCAGGCGGCGCACGGCCTCGAAGATGGCGGCCAGACACACCCGGTGGGTGCCGTGGGGGTCGCTCAAGTCGCCGGCGGCGTAGATCTGGTGGGGCTTGATCTGGTTGAGCAGCTCCATCGTGAGCCGGATGTCTTCCTCCCCGATGGGCTTTTTGCGCACCCGGCCGGTTTCGTAAAACGGCAAATCCATGAAGTGGGCGTTGTCGTCGGGGATGCCCGCGTAGCGGCAGGCGGCCTTGGCCTCGCCCCGGCGGATGAGCCCCTTGATCTGCTGCACCTCGGGCGAGTCAACCTGGCCCGGGGCCTTGTTTTTCAGAAAGTCGGCCACCCGCTGGTAGAGCGTTTCGGCGGGCTGCTCGTCGAGGCGGAAAGCCGCGTCGTAGTCGGCCACGAACTCGGCGAAGCGCAGGGTCTCGTCGTCGAAGACGGCAATGTTGCCCGAGGTCTGGTAGGCCACATGCACGTCGTGGCCCTGGTCGACAAGGCGCAGCAGCGTGCCGCCCATCGAAATCACGTCGTCGTCGGGGTGGGGCGAGAAGATGAGCACCCGCTTGGGAAAGGGCGCGGCGCGCTCGGGCCGGTAGGTGTCGTCGGCGTCGGGCTTGCCGCCGGGCCAGCCCGTGATGGTGTGCTGAAGCTGGTTGAAGACCCGAATGTTGATGTTGTAGGCCGGGCCCGACTCGGCCAGCAGTTCGGAGAGGCCATTTTCGTTGTAGTCGCCGTCGGTGAGCTTGAGAATGGGCTTTTCCAGGCTACGGGCCAGCCAGGTCACGGCCTTGCGCACGAGCGCCTCGTCGGCCCAGGCGCAGGGCGCACCCGCCAGCCAGGGCGTTTTCTGGGCCGTCAGCTCGGCCCCGGCGGCCTCGTCGAGCACCACATCCACGCGGGGGTGCTGCTGCAGATACGTAGCGGGCACCGAGTCGCTGGGTTCGCCTTCCACCATGCGCTTAATCACGGCAGCCTTGCCCTCGCCCCAGGCCAGCAGCACGATGCGGCGGGCTTCGAGAATGGTGCCCACCCCCATCGTGAGGGCCCGACGGGGCACGTTTTCCTCGCCGTAGAAGTCGGAGGCGGCGTCGGTGCGGGTGATGTGGTCGAGGGTAATGAGGCGGGTGCGCGACTTGGGCCCCGAGCCGGGCTCGTTGAAGCCGATGTGCCCCGTGCGCCCGATGCCGAGCAGTTGCAAGTCGATACCGCCGGCGTCCGCAATCCGGGCCTCATAGTTCCGGCAGAACTCCCCCACCTGCTCGGGCGCCAGCGTGCCGTCGGGAATGTGCACGTTTTCGGGCCGGATGTCGACGTGGTCGAACAGGTACTCGCGCATAAAGCGCACGTAGCTCTGCAAGGAGTCGGGCGCCATGGGGTAGTACTCGTCGAGGTTGAAGCTGACCACGTTCTGAAAGCTCAGGCCATCCTCGCGGTGCAGGCGTACCAGCTCTTCGTACACCCGCGTCGGCGACGAGCCGGTGGCCAGGCCCAGCACCGCGGGGCGGCCTTCCTGCTGCCGGGTCCGGATCAGCTCGGCAATGGTGCTGGCCACGGCCACGGAAGCCACTTCCGAGTCGGGGTGGATGGCAACGGACAGCGCGGGGGCGGAAGTGGGCACGAGCATCATACGGATGGAGGAAAGGGTGAAAACGATAACCGGCGCCCCGCGTACTGCACCTACGCGGCGCTATTTTCTGCTTAAAATACCATATATAGTTTTTCTGCCGCAAGAGCTTTGATTCCTTTATCAGCGCTTTTTTCAGCCATTTGCCGACAAATCTTCTACCTTCTCTTCGCGTAGCCAGCATTCTCGGCCTTCAACGGGCCGCTGGGCCGCAGCACGGCCAGCCAGAACCGCGCCGGCGACCTGAACTCCGGGGATATTGCCAGCATGACGGTGCTCAAAGGGCCCGCCGCCGCCCTCTACGGCCTGCGTGCCGCCAACGGGGCCGTGATTATCACCACCAAGAAGGGCGCCGCCGGCCGTACCAACATCAACTACCGCACCCAGTTCTCGGTGGATGAAGGCCCCCCCTGCCCGGCTGCTGAGCCGGGCTTTTTTGTGCTTCAAACGGCCGCAACGCCGCTACCGTCCGCCGAAGAGGCGGGCGAAGAAGCCGCGCTTCTTGGGCTTGACCTTGGTTTTGACTTTGGTCACGGTGGCCGTTTCGGTGGGCTTCACCGCGGGGCGCGGGGCGGGCAGCGGCGGGCGCACGGCCGGGGCGGGCTTGGGCGGCACCACCGGGGTTTCGGCGGGGGCCTGGGCCACGATAACTTCGGCGGCCTTGCCCTGGGTGGTCACGCGCAGCGGTCGGCTTTCGTTGTGCAGACGGTCGACGGCCGTGAGGTAGTAGGCGTAGTCGGTGCCGGGCACGGCGGCGGTGTCGACCAGCGTGGGCGAGATGCCGGGGCGGGCGGGTACCACCGCCAGAATGTTGCGCGGGTCGTCGGGCGTGGGCGTCTGGTCTTTGGTGAAGCGGTACACCACGTAGTAGCGGGCCAGGTCGCCGTCGGGGGCGGCCGGGCCGGGCTGCCAGGTGAGGGTAATGGCGGGCGCGGCCCGGGTCAGCACCAGGTTCTGCACCGGGCGGGGCGGCACGGCGTCGAGCCAGGGCATGGTGGGCACCAGCGCCGGGTAGCGAAACAGGTTCTGCCGCAGCGTGTCCTGCATGTGCAGCGGGTTGCGCAGCAGCGACTTCGAGCTGAAGAACACGCTGCCGCTGACTTCCGTCGGGTACGAGCGGTTCAGGCGGATCTGCTTGGGCATTTCCCGCGGGGTGCGCCACGACGTATCGGAGCGGGTGTTTTCCAGCATCCGGTAGAAGCCCTGCCCGATGTAGAGGTGGCGGTCGAAGTGGTTACGGGTCCACCACTCGAGCAGCACCGGGTAAGGCACCAGCTTAAACGTGGAGCTCCAGTAGAGCTGGGGCACGATGTAGTCGATCCAGCCCTGCTGCAGCCACAGGCGGGAGTCGGCGTAGAGGTTGGCGTAGCTGGGCTGCCCGGCGCGGGTGTCGGAGCCCTCAGGGTGGGCGCTCTTGTTCATCCAGACCCCAAACGGCGAGAC
This sequence comes from Hymenobacter persicinus, assembly GCF_004167665.1. Taxonomy (GTDB): domain Bacteria; phylum Bacteroidota; class Bacteroidia; order Cytophagales; family Hymenobacteraceae; genus Hymenobacter; species Hymenobacter persicinus. The sequence goes on from NZ_SEWE01000021.1 coordinate 25,470, forward strand.
GCCGAACTTCACCCAGCGCTTGGTACCCTGAATCGTGTCGTGCAGGCTTTCGATGAGCTTGTTCACGTTCTGCCGCCGCCAGTCGGCCAGGGCCAGGCCCTCGGGGTTGTACTGCTGGAAGGCCTGCTCGTCGTGGATTTTCTGGCCTGGCTCGGGGTACGGATAGAAGTAGTCGTCGAAGTGGATGCCGTCGATGTCGTAGCGGCGCACCACGTCCAGAATCACGTCGGTGATGTGCTGGCGCACGGCGGGCAGACCGGGGTTGTAGAGCAGCAGGCCCGCGTAGCGGATAAACCACTCCGGGTGCTGGCGAAACGGGTGCGTGGGCGCCAGGCGGCGCGTCACGGAGTCCATGCTGGCCCGGTAGGGGTTGAACCAGGCGTGAAACTCCATACCCCGCAGGTGGGCCTCCTCGATCAGAAAGGGCAGCGGGTCGTAGCCCGGGCTCTTGCCCTGCTGCCCGGTCAGCCACTTGCTCCAGGGCTCCAGCTCACTCTGGTAAAAGGCATCGGAGGCGGGGCGCACCTGCACAAAGACGGCGTTGATGCCGTTGCGCTGCTGGATATCGAGCATGCGGCGGTACTCGCGGCGCTGCTGCTCGGGCGTGAGCGTGCGGTTGCTGGGCCAGTCGATATTCTCGACGGTGGCAATCCAGACCCCGCGCATCTCGCGCTTGGGCGGGGCGTCCTGGGCTTGGAGCAGCCGGGGCAACAAGGTCAGCAGGAAAACGAGGCGAAGGGCAAAAACCAGGAGGCGACTAGCCGGGAACAATCGAAGCATCAGCACGGAAACGGGAAAAACGTCCGCAAATTACGCAGCCCGGCGCGGGCGTGCACGGTTAGATTCGGGCCAGCGCCCGGTTTTTCCGTTGCCGGCCGTGCCTCTCTCCTTTAGCTCAACTCGGCAAAATCCAGGTCCAGCAGGTCAAATTCGGCCCAGCGGTGAAAGTCGAAGTGCCACCACTCCCCGGCGTAGTTGCCAAAGCCGTGGCGGGCCAGCACGGTCAGCAGCAGGGTGCGGTAGTGGCGCACCGCGGCCGGCACCGGCTCAAAGTCGGCGTGGGCGGCGGGCGTGAAGTCGTCGAAGTCGGTGGGGGCGGGCACGGGCCGGCCGGTGGCCAGCGTCACCAAAGCCGCGTCCACGGAGCAGCCCCGGTTGTGGCGGGAGCCGCGCCAGGGCGGGGCGGTGTAGGTTTCATTTTGTACGTGGTTCCACATGCGCACCGTGGCGCGGTAGGGCCGGTAGGCATCGAAGACCAGCAGCCCCAGTCCGTGCCCGGCCAGCTCCCGCTGGGCTTCCCGCAGCGCCTGAGCCGCCGGCCGCCGCAGATACGCGGCCGCCCTGGCGTAGAGCGGCACTCCCAGCAGGTTGTGGGCCGTGGCGTAGCGGATATCCAACCGCAGGCCGGGAATAAAGCCGCTCAGATCAACCAGGGCCTGCTCGGGATTCTGCCGCACCCACTGCCGGTACTGGGCCGCCGTCAGCACCACGGGCGCGCCGGCCGCACTGGGCGAAACGTCAGGGCTGGTCATAGGGAAGCTTGAAGCGGCTCAGGGCGGCGGGGGCGACGCAGCTCCGCGTTGAGCGGATACTGGCCACAAACTCGTAGAGCCGGTTAAAGGTGTCATTATCACTTACCAGCAGCACCTTGCTAATGTATTGCCCGATACTGGCCTTGCCAGTGGCGCTGCTTGTATCACGCTCCACGCGGGTTTGCCCGACAAAGGTCGAATCGATGCGCAGCGGGGAGTTGAGGGTGAGGCCGGGAATCCGGTAGCGCAGCCCCCGCAGCTTTTGCAGGGCCAGCACGGCGGCGGGCAGCTTCACGGTGCTGGCCGGGTAAAAGTACTGCCGGGGCCGCCCCCCGTAGCGGAACGTGCGAAAGTGGGGCCGGTTGCGGGCGTCCCGGTCGATGCGGGTGGAAAGCACCTGCAAGCGGTAGCGGCCCGGCTCCCGCCCGACCCGGCCCAGCCGCGTGGCGTCGGCGCGCAGCAGGCGCGGCAGCGGATTGCCGCGATGGGCTTGCACCGGGGCCGCTACCACTTGCAGCCCGACCACAATCCACCCCAATCCAAAACGAGAAGCCAGCATACGCCGGAAAGATACGCTTCCGGGGCATGCTGGCTTCACTTCGGGGCAAGTCACTAAAGAGCTTACTGGCCTTTCGGGCTGCCGTCTTCGTCGGAGTCGGGGCCGCCTTCGAGGCCGTTGGTCTGGCTGGCGTCGCCGTAGCTGCCGCGGATGCCCTCACCATTGCCCAGGTTGCTCTGGGTGCTGGTGGGCGGCGAGGCTTCGCCGGCGGCGGGGCTTGCGGCCGCCGCCGAATCGTTCTGGCGGCCTTCCTGCTCGGAAGCCGCGCTGGGCGTGCTGGGGGTGGACTGGTCGGGGGTGGGGTTTTCGGGGGTATTGGCCATGGGAAACAGAATCAGGAGGGGAAATAAAAAGGGAAAGGCAAACCGGCGTAGTCCGGGTTGGAAGCGGGGTGAATTACAGCGGAACCTGGCCGGTTTCGCCACCCGACACGCCGGTGCCGCTGCTGGTAGTGCTGCCGCCTACGTCGCCCTCGGCGGCATTGCCAGGCGCGTCGTAGGTTGTCCCGTGGGCCACGTTCTTGCCCTTAATGGCAGTGCCGCCCACCGTGCCGCCGCTGCCCGAGTTGTCGTCGGCGTTGGCTCCGGTGGAGTGGTCGCCGGGGGCCTGGCGGCCGTCGGGCTGAAATTCCTGGTTACGGCGCTGGTCTTCGGTTTGCTGGTCGAGCGGGGACTGGGAGGTGGGTTGGTCGGGCATGGGAGTAAGGCTAAGGAAGCGGAAGAAAACACCGGGGCCACGGCGGCGCACCGCCCGGCCCTTATGCTATACGCGCGCCCGCCGGCCTGGTTCGGGCTGGGGGTTTGCCGGACTTTACCCATCTTGCCCGGCTACTTACCCGTCATTATCCGCCCCTTCCGCTTATGTCCGCTCCTCCCGGCACCGATTTCTACTCTGCCAAATCCGATACCGAGCTGCTCTTTATCACCCAGAACGCCGCCTACTACCACGCCGAGCTGGTGCAAGCCGCCCGGCGGGAGCTGCTGCGCCGCGGCGTGGCCCCCGACCGGCTCCTGCCCCCGGCGGCCCCCGCCCCTACCTTCGACGAACCGGTGGAAGCACCCGCGCGGCCCTGGCTGCGGCCGGTGATGGGCGCCGGGGTGGCAGCGCTGGCCCTGGTCACTTACCTGTTGTGGCCGGCGCCCGCGGCAGCGCCGCCCAAGCCCCGGCCGGCGCCCCCGGCCGAGCTGGTAGCCGTAGAAACCCACGTGCTGCCTTCCTTTGAGGCCCTCACTGAAACCCAGCTGCGCCAGATGCCCGCGGCCCTCCCCCCGGCGAGCAGGCCGACACCGCCGCCCGTCGCAAATACCTGCTGCTGGCCCGCCGCTTCTGGGACGCCGAAAATCAGTCGGCCTACCTCTACGACCAGGTGCGGGCCGGCCGGGTTGCCCCCACCCTGCCGGGGCAGATTGACCTGACCCTCGACAAGTGGCGGCGCCTGACCAGCGTGCTGGTGTACGACCATAAGCTTCAGCCCGGCATGACCACCCGCGTGCAGCTCATGCAGCAGGCCGCCCGGGTGCGGCGGGAATCCCTGGCCAGCATGAGCCGGCTCTACGGTCGGGAGGAGCTGCCGCTCAACGACGAGCTGGTCTTTCTCAACGACTCGGTGCAGTACATCCGCCAGATCTTGCTGGGCGTGCCCGCGGCCCGGCGGCAGCGGCCCCGGCGCCAGCACCACGACTTCAGCGCCCTGACTCCGGAGGTGACCGTGGTGCAAACCCTGCCCGACCCTCACGGTATTCACAACCCACTATACATACTCGACGGGGAGTTCCTGCCCAGTGACCCAAGCTCGGGCGCGGCCCCGGCCGTGGTGCGCGCGCTGAAGCCCGAGCAGATCAGCCGGATTGCGGTGCTCAAGCCCAAGCGGGCCACCGAGCTCTACGGTCCCCGCGCCCACGACGGAGCCGTGGTTATCGTCACCCAACCGGGCGCAAAATAGGTCCGGGCTTAAATCTTCTGCGCCGCTCGGCGGTTGCTTGCGTATGGCCCCAGTTTCTTCCCCCGACGAGCTCTTTGCCCAGAAAACCGACGCGGAGCTCTTATACCTGGCGCAGAATGCGTTGCGCTACCCGCCGGCAGTAGGCGAGGCGGCGGTGCGGGAGCTCCAGCGCCGGGAGCTGGTGCCCGCGGCCCCGCGGCCCGGCACCGGCCACATTCTTCCGGCGCCGGCCGTGGAGCGGGGCCTGCTGGCCGAAATCGGGCAGCAGCTCTTCGGCTTGTCCCGGACCTACTTCGTCACGCCCCTGCTGCTACTGCTCAATCTGGCCGTGTTTGCCGCCATGGTGGCCCAGGGCATGGATGCGTTTCATCCCGCGGCCAACACGCTCATTGCCTGGGGCTCCAATTTCTCCCCCCTGACCCTGCACGGGCAGCCCTGGCGGCTGCTGACCAGCTGCTTTCTGCACGGGGGCGTGGCGCACTTGCTGCTCAACTCCCTGGCCCTGCTGTTTTTGGGCCGCCTGAGCGAAACACTGGTCGGGCCGGGCCGGCTGCTGCTGACCTACCTGCTCAGCGGCATCGGGGGCAGCTTGTTTAGCCTCTGGTGGCACTCGGCGGGCATCAACTCGGTGGGCGCCTCGGGGGCTATTTTCGGGCTCTACGGCCTAGTGCTCATGCTGGCTCTGACCGGCGCCGTGCCCATGACCAAAGCTCAGCGCTACAGCCTAATCTGGCTCGTGCTGCTGCTGGTGCCCGGGGAGCTGGAAGCCGGCCTCAAAGCCACTACCGACAATGCCGCCCACCTCGGTGGTCTGGCCACCGGCCTGCTCGTGGGCGGAGTTTTTAAAGCCGTAGGTCCCCGCCGCTGAAAAACAAGGCGTTGGCAGCCGGATTAAGTTGGGGTTTATTGGGCTAATCAGCCGGCCGGGAATACCTTTGCGGCCGTCGTGCAACGTTTTAGCTAGGCTGCTCATCTTCTCCCCAACCCTTATTTCATCCGCATTATGAAAACAGCACTACTTCGCTTCTCCCTGCTGGCCGCGGCCGGCCTGCTGACCCTGGGCACCGCGCGCGCCCAGCAAGCCGTGTCCAACGGCACGCTCGAAACCTGGGTGACCCGCCACGGCGACGCGCCCACCGACTGGCTGACCTTCGACGACGCGCTGGCCGTGGCCCTGCCCGGCTTTCCGCTGCCGCCCAGCGGGGGCGTTACCAAGTCCACAGATGCCCACGCGGGCAGCTTCGCGGCCAAGCTCACCTCGGTGAACCTGACGTTTCCGCCCGTCGTCGGACCCGGCCTGCTGGCGTTGGGCACTAAAATCACCCAGAACGACGTCGACGCTGACACCCTGGACCTGGTCGGCGGCCTGCCCTACACCTCCCGCCCGGCCCGCATGCAGTTCTACTACAAGTTTGCCGGCACCGTCGCCACTTCCGACGACCGGCCGACGGCCAGCGTGGCCCTGACCCGCACCGTGGGCGGTGTGCGCCAGCTTGTTGCCAAGGGCCGGTTGTTTTTGCCCACTACTGCTACTACCTACACCCTGGCCACCGTGCCGCTGACCTACAAGTCCAGCGTCGTGCCCGACTCCATCCACATCGTGTTTGCCTCCGCCGACGTCACCTACGACAGCAACAGCGACTTCACGGCGGGCAACTCGCTCTTCATCGACGACGTGGTGATGACCGGCACGGCCACCGCCACCCGCGACGCCCAGCTCCAGGCCGCCGTGGGCGTGTATCCAAACCCGAGCACCACGGGGCTGTTTGCCCTGGCCGCCACCACGGAAACCAGCCTGCTCACCGGCGCTTACACCGTAACCGATGCCCTGGGCCGGGTGGTGCTCAGCCAGCCCGCCCAACCCGCCAACGCAACCGGCACCCGCCCCGTAGATCTGCGGAGCCAGCCGGCCGGCGTGTACTCGCTGCGCCTCGACACGCCGCGTGGCCCGGTAATGCACCAGCTCCTGATTAAGTGACCGACTCCCCCGCCCCTTCCGAGGACTCCCCAGACCGCCCTTCGCGCTGGCGCCGCTTGTCGGCGGCTGCCCGAAGGGCGGCATTGTTTCCCGTGACGGGCATTGACTACCTCTACCGCACCGGGCAGGCCTACCGCCATTTCACGCTGCCCATCCTCAACGGGGCCATCGGCGACCAGCTAGCCGCCCGTCACGACCCGCGCGCCATTGCGTTCAGCTTGCGCCGCTACGGCCAGGACGTGGCCGTGGCCGACCTGCACCTGCCGCCAGCGCCCAACAAGACGGTGGTGTTTCTGCACGGGCTGATGGGCGACGAGCTGATCTGGCAGGCCGGCTTCCCCGACGCGCCCCGCTACGGCCCCCTGCTTCAGCGCGAGGCCGGGGTGCAATGCCTGTACGTGCGCTACAACAGCGGCCTGCACATTTCCGAAAACGGCGAACAGCTCAACCAGCTCCTCACCGAGCTCGTGACAGCCTACCCGGAAGCCACCCGGGAGTTGGTACTCATCGGCCACTCCATGGGCGGGCTGGTCATCCGCAGCGCCGGCTACTACGGTACCCACCCTGAGCTGGCATCCTCAGACCCTTCGGCTCAGCCAGCGGCTCCGCTTTCCGGCCCCGGGTCCGAGGGCCCCGAGGCACCCAATGCACAACCCACTGCCCGGCCCGAAGCGCCCTGGCTGGCCCGGCTGAAATCGGTGTTTCTGCTGGGCGTGCCCAACGAAGGCTCGTTTCTGGAGCAGAACAGCCACCTCACGTCGGTGGTACTGCGCAAGGTGAACGTGGCCCCGACCCGGTTGCTGAGCGACCTGATTGACCAGCGCAGCAACGGCATCAAGGACTTGCGCCACGCCCTTCTCGTGGCCCAGGACTGGCAGCACCCCCACGCCAACGACGTGCTGTTTGCCCCGCGCACGGTGGTGCCGCCCCTGCCCGGGGTGAGTTACCACGTGCTGGTGGGCTCCTTGCTCAAAACGGCCGGCTCAGCCCTCGACCACTACTTCGGCGACGGCCTCGTGGGCGGGGGCAGCGCCATCGGCCGGCTCTTCGGCGACCCCGCCCGGCCCGCCGATACCAACATTCGCACCCGGGTTTTCACCCAGCAGCACCACGGCAGCCTGCTTTCCAACCCGGAGGTGTATGCCTACCTGCGCGAGTGGGTGCGCTCCCCTGCCCCGCCCGAAGCCCCAACCGGTACGCCCGAAGACCTGACCGGGACGACTGAAGCTTCAGCCAGAACAACCGAAGCCCCGGCCGGCACGACCCAAGCTCCAACCGGAGCCCCCGAAGCGCCGGCGGGAACGACCGAAGCCTCAACCGGGACGACCGAAGCACCAACCGGCAGCTAATCTGAAGTATCGGGGGAGCCGCGCCGGTCTTCGGGCCCGCAAAAAGCCCCGTAGCACTGGGCGACGGGGCTTTGGCACTACTTGGCTGAGCGGTTGACCGGCTACTTCAGCATGATTTCCTTGAAATCAGCCCCAACGACCACGCCCGGCAGGGCAGCTCCGGCTTCGGCGGCCACTTCCCCGCTCACGGCCGCCTGGCCATCTACCATGACGGTGCTCGGCGCGAAGGGCAGACCGTGCAGAATGAGCTGGTAGGTCGTGAAGCTGGGCTGGTAGTCGCCTTCGATGGTCTGGGTGAGCGTGAGCGTGGTATCGGTGCCGGTGAGGGTGAAGCGGCGGGTGCTGCTCTGGCCCTGCTGGTAGCCGTAGCCCTCGCCGCCGTCGTCGTAGACCACGCTGCTTTGCACGCCGTTTTTGAAGTATACGTGCAGGGTCAGCTCCTCCACCTTTTTCTCGCCCACGTACTGCATCAGCGGGTACATTGGCAGCACGGCCCCGGCCTGCACGAAGAGCGGAATCCGGTCGAGCGGGGCGCTGGCCCACACTTCGGCCCCACCCTGCCGGAGTTCGTCGGTCCAGTAGTAGAACCAGTCGCCGCGGGGCAGATACATCCAGCGGCCGTCGGCCCCGGCCTGAGTGATGGGACAGATCAGCAGGTGGTCGCCGAGGCCGAACTCGGCCATGCGCAGGTAGGTTTCCGTGTCGTTCTGGTCGAGGAAGGTGAGCGGGCGCAGCATGGGCGTGCCCTGGCTCACGTACTGCCAGAACGTGCTGTACATGTAGGGCAGCAGGCGGTAGCGCAGCTCAATGAACTTGCGGACCAGGTCGGTGGTGGCTTCGCCAAAGCTCCAGGGTTCCTGCTCGCCGTGGTCGCCGGAGCTATGGGTGCGGAAAAACGGGTGGAAGGCCGCCAGCGCCACCCAGCGGGCGTAGAGCTCCCCGTCGGGCGTGTCGATGAAGCCGCCCACGTCGGAGCCGATGAAGCTGAAGCCGGAGATGCTCAGGCGCTGGCACTGGATGTTGGCCAGCCACAGGTGCTCCCAGGAGGCAATGTTGTCGCCGGTCCAGCCCGAGGAGTAGCGCTGCCCGCCGGCGTAGGTGCTGCGGGTGATGGTGAAGGGCCGGTTGGGGAAGCTGAACTGCTTCACGCCCGTCGCCGTGGCCCGGGCCATCTGCATACCGTAGATGTTGTGGGCCTTTTTGTGGGAAGCCGAATGCCCGTCGTAGTCGAAGCGCACGTCGTCGGGGAAGGTGCCCTTCTCGAACACGGCCGGCTCGTTCATGTCGTTCCAGACCCCGCGCACCCCGTCTTCCTGAATCAGCCCCTTGAACAGGCCGGCCCACCACTCGCGCACGGCGGGGCGGGTGAAGTCGGGGAAGTTGCAGAGCCCGGGCCACACCGAGCCCTTCATCAAGGGGCCGTCGGCGCGGCGGCAGAAAAAGTCCTTTGCCAGCGCCTCGGTATAGACCGGGTACTGGGGGTCAATCTTGATGCCCGGGTCGATGATAACGACGGTCTTAAAGCCATCCTCGGCCAGCTCCCGCACCATGCGCTTGGGGTCGGGGACGTGCGTGGGGCTCCAGGTAAAGCACCGGTAGCCGTCCATGTAGTCGATGTCGAGGTAGAGCGCGTCGCAGGGGATTTTCCGGTCGCGGAAGCCCTGGGCAATGCCCTTGAAGTTGCTTTCGGGGAAGTAGCTCCACTTGCACTGGTGGTAGCCCAGGGCCCAGAGCGGGGGCAGCTCGGGCGGGCAGGTCAGGCGGGTGTACTCCTGGGTGACTTCCAGCAGGGAGGGGCCGTAGATGAAATAGTAGTTCATCTCCCCGCCCTGGGCCCAGAAGCTGGTCACGTCGGCCCGCTCGGCGGCAAAGTCGAACGAGGCCTTGAAGGTGTTGTCGAAGAAGATGCCGTGGGCAATCTTCTGCTGCAGCTCCTGGTAGAAGGGAATGTTCTTGTAGAGCGGGTCTGAGCCCTTGGTGTAGCCGTAGGTGTCGGTGCCCCAGTTGGTGAAGCGCTTGCCGCGCAGGTTCATGTTGTCGGGCTTGTCGCCGAGGCCGTAGTAGTGCACCCCGCTCTGCACCTGCTTGCTCATCTTGACGATGTCGTTGCCGGTTTCGTCGTCGTACTCCCAGTGGAAGCCTTTCTCGTCGGCGCTGAGCACGTTGCCCGAGCGGTCGAGCACCCGCACCCGCAGCGTTTCCTTGCTGATGGTGCAGATCAGGCGGTCGGTGGTGATGCGGAAGTGGTCGGGCTTCTCCCGAAACTCCAGAAACTCCGGGGCCGGGCGCGGACTGTCGGCCGGCACGGCGTAGCTGAAATCCTGGGCGAAGCCAACCTCGGTGGCGTAGCGGAAGCGCAGAATCTTGTCGGTAATCACCTGCACGCTCAGCTGCACGCCGTTGTCGCAGGAGAACAGAAAGTCGTGGTCGTGCTGGATGCCGGTCAGCACCTGGCCGGGGAAGAACTCCTGCTTCCCTTTCGCAGCCAGGTCATTGACCATGTAGTTATTTTCCTGAATCATGTCAGCTCGTGGAGATGGGGCCAAGAAGGCGGGCAAAAAATATTCCGGCGGGGCCAGAGGCGCCGCACGGAAGCCTGCAAGGTAAAAAACGATTCCCGCGATTTTTGCCTAACATTACCTTCCCATCCCAAAAATGGCCTTCACACCTAGCATGGCGGCCTTTTACCCCGTTTTTTCTTTTCCGCCGTCCGTTCGAGCTATGAAGTTACAGCCCGTCAAAGTATTGCTGTTAGGCTGGGATGAAATGCCCCCTGCCCCGGCCCAGCCGGTGGCCCCCAGTGCCCTCACCCTCGCCCACAGCCTGTCGGCAAAGGCCGTGGCGCTGGCCGTGCTGCTGCCCCACCTGCCCGCGGGTCAGGTCCCGATTCCGCAGACCCAGCTAACCGGCCTGGGCAACCTCGACCCGCAGCTGCTGGCCACAACCCAGCGCCCCGCCGGGGCTTGGCAGGCCCCGGCCGCGCCCTACGCCGGCGCCGCCAGCCCCCCGCCAGCTCCTGCCGAAGCCGCCGACCCAACCACGGCGGCCCCACCCGCGGCGGACAGCAGCTTCACGGTGACTACGGCCGCGCCCCGGCCCCTGCGGCCGGCCGCGGCGGGCGGGCTGGAGCAGCCCGAGCTGGCTCCCGCTGGTCGGGAGGTTGGGGCTGAGCCCGGCCCGGCGGAAGCCAGCGCCCTGAGCCAGCCCGCCGACGAACTAACGCTGCCTGAACCGGAGCCAACCATACCGACGCCGGCGGATTCAGCCGCCCGGCAACCCCTGGTGCGGGCTCTGGCCGCGCTGCGCAACGACGACGACGAGTCGGCGGCCGACCTGAACTTCCGCGTGATTCAGTACGCCCGGTTTGCCGCACCCCAGGCCGCGGGGCAGGAGTTTGCCGTGATTTACGCCGCCGACTGGCCCGCTTGGCTGGCCGCCCTCGAAATCCGGCAGCTCACGGGCCGGCCGCTGGTGCTGCACGTGCAGTCGTTGGCCGCCGACCGCAACACGCCCGCCGACCGGGGCTGGGCGTTGGAGCTGGAACGCTTAACTTTGCGCCGGGCCGACCTGATTCTGGCCGCCACGCCTGCCGTGGCGGACCGGCTGCAGGCCACTTACGGATTTGCCGCCGGCCGCTGCCGGGTGGTGGCTCCTGACGACACGCAGGCTCTTTACGAGGTGCTCAACAGCTTTTCACCCGCGGATTAGCGGGCCGCTTTACTTTCTTTTCATGTCCGATTCTCCCGAACAGCGCTTCGACGCCACCCTTGAACTTGACAGCACCGACGGCGGCGTGGTCGTGGTGATGCCCTTCGATGTGGCGGCCGTCTTTGCGCCCCAGCGCGCCCCGTTTCACGTGCGCGGCACCGTCGACGGCTTCCCGTTTCGCCTCACCCTGATTCAGAACAAGGAAGGCGAGTACACGCTGCCCGTCAACAAGCAGCTGCGCAACGCCATCAACAAAAGCTGGAGCTCCGACGTGCAGGTTGTCATTGGTCCCGACACCGACGAGGGCACCCTGGAGCTGCCCGAGGAGTTGGAGCGCGCCCTGCGCACGGCCGGTACCCGCGCCAAGTTTGATGCCCTAGCCTACCCCCACCGCCGCGAGTACGTGCAGTGGATTGAGCGCGCCAAGAAGCCCGAAACCCGCCAGCGTCGCATTGAGGAAGCCCTGGAGCGCATTGCCAGCGGCAAAAAGCTCGGCTAAGCGCCCGCAGGCTATGAGTGAGATGCACAGCTTTGAAGCCCAGCTTCAAGGAACCTCCGGGGGCGGTTGCTTCTGCCTGCCGCCCCTCGACGTGCCCGCGCTGTTTGGCACCAAAGGCCAGCTGCGGGTCCAGGGCACCATCGACGGACACGCGTTTACATCGAGCCTGAGCCCGATGGGCGGGGGCCAGCACATGCTGCTCGTGCACAAGGCTACCCGCGCCGTCATTGGCAAGCAGCCCGGCGACGTGGTGCACGTGAGCCTGAACCGGGACTTGGCGGAGCGCACCGTGGCAGTGCCCGAGGAGCTGGCCATGGCCCTGGCTGCCGTGCCCGGCGCCCGCACAACTTTCGACGCGCTGGCCTTCACCCACCGCAAGGAGTTTGCCCGCTGGATTACGGACGCCAAACGACCCGAAACCCGGCAGCGCCGCTTGACTCAGGCCGTGGAAATGATAACCCAGGGCAAGAAGCTGAGCTAGACCGGCCTTTCGTTGCAGACCCCAAAAAGGCGACCCGGACACTGCGGGCCGCCTTTTTTTGTGGGCTTAAACTTACCCCCGGGCCAGCACCAGGGCCGTGCGGCTGGTCACGTAGAGGCTGAGCTTGTCGACGCCGTCTTCACGGAATGTCTCGTAAGTCAACGTGTCGTCGACGCGCTGGAAGCCGCCGAAGTCGGCGTGGTCGGACGAGAGGATGACGCGGTAGCGGCCGGGCTGGGGCACGAAGAACCGGTAGTCGGGGATGCTGGCACTGATGTGGAAGTTGAACACGAAAATCAGCCCGCCCCGCTCGAAAATCAGAACTTGGTTGGTGTCGTCCTCGTTGAGCTTCCGGGCTTGCGGAGCTGCCAGCAGCCGGCGCTGCCGGGCCGTGGTGACCATGGCTTGGTCGAAGGCCTGCAGAAACTGAAACTTCAGGTCGGGGTTGTCGGGCAGGCTCCACTGGCGGCGGGCGTGCTGGTAGCTCCAGTCGTTGCCGGCGCGGGGAAAGTCGACCCACTCGGGGTGGCCAAACTCGTTGCCGATAAAGCTCAGGTAAGCCTCGCCGCCCAGGCTGAGCGTGAGCAGGCGAATCAGCTTGTGCAAGGCCACGCCCCGGGCCACAATGGGGCTGGCATCGTCGCGATGCATGTGCTCGTAGATGGCCGCGTCGAGCAGCCAGTGGGCCAGGGTTTTGTCGCCGACCAGGGCCTGGTCGTGGCTTTCGGCGTAGGCCACGGTTTTTTCCCCGGCCCGGCGGTTGGTGAGCGTGTACCACAGCTCGCCCAGGTTCCAGTCTTCGTCGCGGCGGTGCTTGAGCAGCTTGATCCAGTAGTCGGGAATACCCATGCCCAGGCGGTAGTCGAAGCCGATGCCGCCCTCGCTGATGGGCCGGCACAGGCCGGGCATCCCGCTCATGTCTTCGGCAATCAGCAGGGCCCCGCGCTTCATCTCGTGCACCAGCGTGGTGGCCAGCTGCAGGTACAACACCGCGTCCTCGTCCACCTCGGGTCCGAAATACTGGTCGTAGGAACCGAAGCTGACGCCCTCGCCGTGGTGGTGGTAGAGCATGCTGGTCACCCCGTCGAAGCGGAAGCCGTCGAAGTGGAACTCATCGAGCCAGTAGCGCAGATTCGACAGCAGAAACTGCTGCACCTCGGGCTTGGCGTAGTCGAACAGCTTGGAGTCCCAGCCGGGGTGGTTGCCCCGCGCGCCAGGGTGGAAATACTGCCCGCCGGAGCCGTCGAAGTCGGCCAGGCCCTCGGCCTCATTTTTCACGGCGTGGGAATGCACCACGTCGAGCAGCACGGCAATGCCGCGGTTGTGGGCCTCGTTGATGAGGTGCTTGAGCTCCTCGGGCGTGCCGAAGCGCGAGGACGCGGCGAAGAAATTGGCCACGTGGTAGCCGAAGGAGCCGTAGTAGGGGTGCTCCATGATGGCCATCAGCTGGATGCAGTTGTAGCCCAGCGCCTGCACCCGGGGCAGCACCTTTTCGGCAAATTCCAGGTAGGTGCCGAGCCGGTATTCCTCGGTAGCCATGCCCACGTGGGCCTCGTAGATAAACGGCTCCCGCACGTAGTTCTGAATGCGGAATTTCTGATCAGACCAGGCAAACGGGGTTTCGGGGCGCCAGACCTGGCCGGCAAAGTCCTTGGTATGCTCGTCCTGCACGGCCCGGCGCAGGGTGGCCGGCAGCCGGTCCTTGCCCCCGTTGGCGGCGCCTACGTGCACCTTGTAGCGGCTGCCGTGGGTGAGGCGGCCGGCGTACTCCTTGTCGGGAAAGAAGGCCTCCCAGACTCCATCAGGGCCCTGTTGCAGCGGATCAGCGCCCCGGTCCCACTGGTTGAAGTCGCCAATCAACGCCAAGTAGTTGGCCGCTGGCGCCCACTCCCGAAACCAGTAACCCCGGCGGCGCCCGTCGTAGGTGAGGCCCAGGCGCTGGTGGGCGGAGGCAAACTTCACCAACGAGCCGTATTGGGCCGTGATGTCGGCCAGACGCTGGGCCAGGCGCGCCTGCCGGGCCAGCAGGATGGGCTCGTAGGGCGCCAGCCAGGAATCGTGCTGCACCAAGGGCAGCACGGGAGCGGAAGCGGTGGAGTCGGCGGTGGTCATAGCAGAACGGAGCAGGTTTGGCCCAAAGCTACAATTACGAATGAACTACGAAACAAATCCATCGGCAGCGGCGGCCGGACAGCCTTAGTAGGAGTGATTTTATTTTCTGGATTCATCCTACTTTTCACGGCCTCCGGCAATTGTAGGATGGTTTTCTACTTCTGAAACAATCCTACTACGGACGAGCGGCATGATTTGCGGCGGAGCCTTACCTTCACCGCATGACTTCTCGCCTGCCCCTGCTGGGCCTGACGGCGCTGCTGACCTACTGCACCGCCGCGCCGCCCTCCCATTCGACCAGTTCCACAACCTCACCGGCCGCGGCCACCTACGCCCTGCTGCCCGCTGCCACGGCCGGCATCACGGCGAGCAAAGCCCTGGTGGTATCGGCGCACCCGGCGGCCTCACGCATCGGCGTCGAGATTCTGCGCCGGGGCGGCAACGCCTACGATGCGGCCGTGGCCGTGCAGTTTGCCCTGGCCGTGGCGCTGCCGGCGGCCGGCAATATCGGCGGGGGCGGTTTTTTGCTGTACCGCGGCGCCGACGGGCAGGAGGGCGCCCTCGACTTCCGCGAAACGGCCCCCGCCGCCGCCACGCGCGACATGTACCTGGACGCGCAGGGCAACGTGATACCCAACCTGAGCATTCTGGGCCACCGGGCCGCGGGCGTGCCGGGCACCGTGGCGGGCATGGAGGCGCTGCACCAGAAGCTGGGCAAGCTGCCGTGGAAAGACGTGGTGCAGCCCGCCGTGGATCTGGCCACCCAGGGCCTGCCGCTCACCGACAAGGAAGCGGCGGGCCTGAACAGCACCAAAAACGATTTTGCCAAGGTCAACCCCTACAATGCCTACCTGATTCCGGGCACCTGGCACCCCGGCGACGTGATTCGCTACCCGGAGCTGGCCCGGACCCTGGCGCGCATCCGTGACCAGGGCCGCGCGGGCTTCTACGAGGGGGCCACCGCCGACTTTATCGTGGCCGAAATGCAGCGCGGCAAGGGCATCATCACCAAAGCCGACCTGAAAGCCTACCAGCCCAAGTGGCGCACCCCGCTGCACGGGCAGTACCGCGGCCACGACGTGCTGACGTTTCCACCGCCCTCCTCCGGGGGCGTGGCGCTGTTGCAGATGCTGCAGATGCTCGAGCCATACGATTTGCAGAAAGCCGGCTGGCACTCCCCCCAGGCCACGCACTGGATAACCGAAGCGGAGCGCCGCGTGTATGCCGACCGCGCCACCTACCTCGGCGACCCGGACTTCGGCCAGGTGCCCGTGGCGCAGCTGCTCGATAAAAGCTACAACCGGCAGCGCATGGCCACCATGCAGCCCTTCCGCGCCACGCCCAGCCGGGACGTGACGGCCGGGGCGGGCATTGCCGGCTACGAGTCGGACCAGACCACGCACTACAGCATCGTGGATGCGCTGGGCAACGCGGTGAGCTGCACGACCACCCTTAACGGGGCCTACGGCAGCAAGGTGGTGGTGGCCGGAGCGGGCTTCCTGCTCAACAACGAAATGGACGACTTCAGCAGCAAGCCCGGCGTGCCCAATTCCTACGGCTTGGTGGGCGGCACGGCCAACGCCATTGCCCCCGGCAAGCGGATGCTGTCCTCGATGACGCCCGCCATCCTGACTCGGAATGGCAAACTGGAAATGGTGGTCGGCACGCCCGGGGGCAGCACCATTATCACCAGCGTGCTGCAGGCCATCGTGCACGTGTACGACTACGGCATGACCATGCAGCAGGCCGTGGCCGCCCCGCGCCTGCACCACCAGTGGCTGCCCGACCAGATTGACGTCGAAGAAAACTCCCTGCTGCCGGTGGGCATCGACTCCCTGCGCCAGCGCGGCTACGTGCTCAAGCCCCGGGGCCGCTGGGGCCGCATCGACGCCATCCGGGTGCTCCCCGACGGCCGGCTCGAAGGCGGCGCCGACCCCCGCGGCGACGACTCCGCCCAGGGGTATTAGGTGAGATGGTGAAATGGTGAGTTGACGTTCTGACGGCGCGGTTATGCGCTGGTGGCGCGGGTGTAACGTGTTGTAATCCGCCTTTTGATTGAAAAAGCAAAAAGCCCTTGCGTCAGCTGGCGCAAGGGCTTTTTTGGGCATCAAATTTCAGGCTAATTCAGGGCAAGATTAGGGCAAATAGCGCAGCTCTGCACCATTTGAACGGCAAACTCACCATTTCACAATTTCACCATCTCACCACTTACCGCACGTAGTTGCGCAGGTTGCCCGAGGCCATGATGAGCAGCTGGCCCAGGTGGCGCAGCTGGTCGCCGATGCCGTTGTGGCCGTGGTTGCCCACCCAGTCGTGCACGTTGCTGGCCGACTTGGAGGCCTGCTCGCCCAGCTGCTGGAGCAGGGCGCTGGTGTTGGCCCGGTCGCCGGTTTGCACGTATTCCCGCAGCTGGTTCAGGGCGGCGGCGGCCGTGGTGGTCACCGAGCTGCTGGAATTTTGCAGGTAGGGCGCCCAGTGGTCAATCAGCGGAATCAGGCCGCTGGGGTCGTGGGCAAACGTGTGGTTGTTGAACAGGTCGCCCAGCGACAGGTTGGTTTGGTAAAGTTCGTCGTTGAGGGTGGCGGAAGTCAGGGCCATGGCGGTAGGAGTTGGGGTTGAATTACGCTCTACGCCAGATTCGGCCGCGTCGTTGCTCGGAAAGTTGGTGCCGCGGGCGGGGCCGCAGTATCTTGCCGGGCCCATTGACTTTTGCCGCCATGCCTGCCCGTTTCCGCCGCGCCCTGCTGCTTTCCCTGCTATTTTCACCCTTGGTTCCGGCCGCCTACGCCCAGCGCGAAGCCGGTCCGCCCACTCAGGACCCGTTTGCCAAGCGCGAAGTGCCGGCTACCCCGGTGAGCATCGGCAACTACCGCAGCCACACCTACGACGACGGCATTCTAAGCATCCAGAGCACCGACGGCGGCACGCTGCGCATCCGGCCCTGGGCCGAAGGCGTCATTCGGGTGGAGTTTTTTCCGCTGGGCAGCGCCGTTAAGCCCGATGCTTCCGTCAGCGTGGTGCAAGTGCCCCGGCCGCCCCAGCCCAACCGCAAGCTGGAGACTTACCTGAACAATCGGCAGCCCGACGGCAGCCTGGTGCGCAGCACGGCCAATGAGCTGGTGTGGCCGCAGCTAGCGGGCAGCACGGTTACCGGCACGGTCGTCATCCAGAAAAACCCGCTGCGGGTGAGCTACCGACAACAGGGCGAAACCCTCGTCTCCGAAGCCGCTGGCGTGTTTCAGCGGCGCACCAGCGAAGCTTCCGGGCCCGGCGGCACCGGCGTTTCGTTTCGGCTGAGCCCGGGGGAGCACCTCTACGGCACCGGCTCCCGGGCCCTGCCCCTGGACCGCCGGGGCCGTCGGCTGGAGCTCTACAATCAGGCTCACTACGGCTTCCAGAACGGGGCTGCCAACCTGGGTATTACCCTGCCCGTAGTGGTGTCGAGCCGGGGGTACGCCCTGCTATTTGATCATTACACGGCCGCCACGCTCGATTTGGGCGCCACGCGGAAGGACGTGCTCGAGTACAGCGGCGAAAACCTCGTCAACCTGGGCTACTTCATCATTGCCGGCAGCTCCTACGCCGAAATCCTGGACCGCTATACCCAGCTCACCGGCCGCCAGCCCCTGCCCCCGCGCTGGGCCCTGGGCCTGCTGCAAAGTCGATTTGGCTACCGCAGCCAGCTCGAAACCGAGCAGGTAGCCCGCCGCATGCGCCGCGCCGATTTCCCCCTCGACGCCCTGGTGCTCGATCTGTACTGGTTTGGCACCACCAAGGACCAGGGCAACCTGGAGTGGGACTACAATGCCTTTCCCAAGCCCGCCACCATGCTGCGCCGCCTCGACTCGGCGGGGGTGAAAACGGTGCTGATTTCGGAGCCCTACGTGATGCGCACCTCCCGCAACGATGCCGAAGTGCGGGCCCGGGAGCTGGTCGGCACCGACGAGCGGGGCCGGGCCTACACCGTGGCCTCGTTCTGGGCCGGGCCCGCCACGCTGCTCGACATGTTCCGGCCCGAAACCCAGGACTGGCTCTGGACCTACTACAAGCGCCGCAAGGAAGAAGGCGTGGCCGGCTGGTGGAGCGACCTGGGTGAGCCCGAAAACCATCCGCTCGACATGCACCACCTGAAGGGCTCCACCCGGGCCCTGCACAATGCTTACGGGCTGGCCTGGTCGGATATTTTCGCCAAGAAATACGCCGAGCAGTACCGGGATGAGCGGCTGTTCAACCTCGTGCGCTCGGGCTGGGCCGGTATGCAGCGCAACAGCGTGTTTCCGTGGTCCGGCGACGTGAGCCGGTCATGGTCGGGCTACCAGGCCCAGATTCCGATTATCCTGGGCATGGGCATGGGCGGCGTGGGCTACATGCACTCCGACGCGGGCGGCTTTGCCGGCTCCAACACCGATGCTGAGCTGTACACCCGCTGGATGCAGCTGGCCAGCCTGGGGCCGGTACTGCGCCCCCACGCCGTGGTGGCTCCCGAGCCCTACTGGTACCCCGAGCCCTACCGCAGCAGCGTGCGCAACGCCACTCACCTGCGCTACGAGCTGCTGCCCTACCTCTACACCCTGGCCTGGGAAAACTCGCAGACCGGCACCCCGCTGGTGCGCCCGATGAACTACGGGCCCACCCACTTTGCCTCCAGGCCCGGTGGGGCGGCTGATAGTTCTGGCGAAGTAGGGAGCCTCAGCGCCGAGGAAAAAGCGGCCGGGTTTACGGACAATTCAACCTGGGCCGGAGCCCGAGCCGAAGCATTTACAGTCAACCGCCGCTGGCAGGAAGGTCAGCAGCAAAATGAAGCCCTGGCCAACGTCAACGACCAGTATTTGCTGGGCCCGAACCTGCTGGTGGCTCCGGTGATGCATCCCGGGCAGCGCCGCCGCAACGTGGTGCTGCCCGCCGGCCGCTGGATTGACTTCTACTCGAATCAGACCCTGACTGGGGGCCGCACGGTGGCCGTGCCCGCCCCGCTGGCCCGGATTCCGCTGCTGGTGCGGGCCGGGGCGTTTCTGCCATTGGCGCCCTACGTCAACACCACCGCCCACTACCGCACCGACACGCTGCGGGTGCGCTACTATGCCGACCCGGCCGTGCCTGCCTCTAGCTTCACGTTGTACGACGACGACGGCAAATCCGCATTGGTGGGGCAGACCCAGATGTTCCAGCTGATTTCGTTTACGGGCCAGACCAGCGCTGCCCAGACCGATATTACGGTGAGCGTGGCGGGCAAATCCTACGCCACGGCTCCGGGCTGGCGCACCATCGAGCTGCTGGTACCACGGGTGGCCGCCGCCCCCGCCGCCGTGCTGCTCGACGGCGAAACGGTGCCGCCCACCGAATGGCACTACGACCCTGCCACCGGCCAGCTCCGGCTTCAGTTTCTGCTCGAAAGCAAGTCGGTTCAGGTGTCGATTCGGGGGCTGAAGCTAACCACCACGGCCACCCAGGGCAGCGCCCCGGAGCCTGCTACCCTCGAAGCCCCCGACAGCCGCACCTTCGTCGGCAGCACCACGCTGCGCTATTCCCTGCTCACACCCGGCGCCTACCCCCTCCGCATCCGCAACGCCGCTGGCACGCTCGTGCGCACGCTCACGCCAGGTTTCCGGCCGGTCGGCGCGCACACGCTCCTCTGGGACGGCCGCAACGAGGCCGGCCAGCCCGTTGCGGGCGGCGTCTATAGCGCGGAACTCAACGGCCAGCACCAGCAGCTGGTCATGTTACCGTCCGGCAGGTAGGCCGCTCCGCAGCCGGCACCGGCGCAAAAAAAGCCCGCCCCACTTGCGTGGAGCGGGCTTTTTCACTGAATTATGCCCGGCTTACTTTTTCGTCACGCGCACGTCGACGCGGCGGTTTTGGGCCTTGCCTTCGGGCGTATCGTTGGAGGCAATGGGGTGCTCCTGGCCGTAGCCTTCGGCCGCTACCCGACCCGCGTCGACACCGTTGTTGAGCAGGGCTTTGCGGGCCGCGTTGGCGCGGTCGGCGCTCAGGGTCAGGTTCATATCGGCCTTGCCCACGTTATCGGTGTAGCCGCCCAGCTTGAGGGCTGCGTTGGGGAAAGCTTTTAAGATGGCCGCAATGTTTTTCAGCTGAGCCTGCGACTCGGCCGTGAGCGTGGACTTGCCCGTGTTGAAGTACACCCGGTCCAGACTCATCCAACCCTGAGTTTTATCGTCGCTGACGGTCTGGTTGGCGTCGTTGAGGAAGTTAAACAGGCGGCTTTCCACCGAGTTGCTGCCTATGTTCAGCACGGTGCCGTCGGGCAGCTTCACCTGGGTGTCGGTACCGATGTCGTAGATGTAATTGCCGGTGCTGGCATCGTAGCGGCCGGTGGGCGCCGCGGCGGGCGCGGGCGCGGCCGGCGCCATGGCGGTGGTGTCCGTCGTGACGGTTTCGGTGGTTGTGGCGGCCGGCTCGGGCTTCCGGTCACAGCTGCGCATCAGCCACCAGATGGCGGCCAGGGCCAGCAGGGCCGCCAGCAGCCAGGGCCAGCGCGAAGGCGTGTTGCGTTCCACTTCGGTCACGGCCCCGCGCACGCCGCCGGCCACGCGGTGGGCCGTGTTGTCCATGGCGTTGCCCACGTTGTGCGCTGCGCTACCCATCGCGGCGGCGGCCCCACCCAGACCCAGCGTCGAGAGGATGCCGCCCAGGTTGCCGGGCAGGCTGCTCAAGGCGCCCGTAATGGAGCTGCGCTGCTCGCCCAGGTAGGTTCCCAGGCCGCGCTCATCGAGGTTGTTTTGGGCCGCGTGCCGGCCCAGCAGCCCCAGCACCACCGGCACGGCCATGCTCAGCAGGCTGCCCACCGACGAGGTACGCACTCCCGACTGCTGGCTGACGCCTTCCACGGCCGTGGAGTAGCCGCCGCCCAGCACGGAGCGCAAAAGCTCGGCGCCGCGGTTGAGCAGGCCGCCGTCGGTGGTGCTGGTGGTATTGGCAGTCATGGTGCCGCTGCCCAGGCCGCCGAGCAGGCCGCCCAGGTTATTGAGCAGGCCCGTACTGTGCGCCTGCTGGGACATACTAAACACATCGGAGAGGCCGCCGGACTGCTGGGAGCGGGCAAACAAGGCCGCCAGCGCCAACGGAACCACGCTTTTCAGGGCCGTCCCCACGCCGCTTTCACTTTCTCCAAGGGCCGTGCTGGTCTGACGGACGGTGTCGCCGGTGAAGTAATCCTGGACCAGCGCTAACAGATTCTGACTCATGATGGTAGGAATTAGGGTGAAAGATTCCCCTCCTACGTGACTGAGCTTTATAAGTCGATAATTTAGATATTAATATATACTCCGTAGCGGGCCGGAACTGCTTCTGCGTTCTTGGCAACAACTAATTGGGCATCAGGCTGAGCTCCTGCAGCAAATGCTCCGTGATTTCGCGGCGACCCTTGAGAAACTGCTCGTTGGCGTCTTTACCGTCCTTGGGTTCGATGTTGAGGGCGAAAAAGTACACGCTGCCGGCCTGCTCCAGCCAGCCCACAAACCAGCCATTGCTCATCTTGCCGCGCCGGGTTTTGCCAAGCTTACCGTACAGGGTCCAGCCCGGCCGGCTCTGCAACCGGAACAGGCGCTTGGTCTGGGCCTGGCTCTGGGGCGTAAGGGGGAGCTGCTGGTTGTAGAGGCGGCGCAGAAACGCGACCTGCTGAAACTGCGAGACGCGCGACATGCCCGCCTGCCAGAAGCTGTCCAGGCTTTCGGGCATCACCACCATGCTGCCAAACTTGAGGCCCATGAGCTTCTGCTGGTAGCGCTTCACGCCAATGTCGCGGGAAAGCTGCTGGAAGCAGGGCTCGCACTTCTGCCGAATGGCCCAGCCCACGGTTACGTCCTTGCTGAACTGCGGATCGGCGGGCGGGGTGCCGTCGTAGTGCAGCAGTTGGGTGGTATCCTTGAGCACGCCGGTATCGAGGCCGATGAGCACGGCCGGAATCTGGAAGGTGGCCCCAGGCAGAAAGCCTTCGTTGCAGCGGGCCACGTTGTAGGCCGTGAAGCGGTTGGCACTCTGGTCGAAGAGCAGAAACGAGCCCCGCACGCCGTAGTCGTCGAAGTGCTTCTGGAAGTTACGCTCGGTCAGAGCCTGAGCCAGGGCCCCCGTCTGGGCGAGCAGCAGGCCAAAAAATAGTACTAGACGCATCAGCGGCGAAGAATAAAGCAGGAGGCCGCCCGGCACTGGTGCCGGGCGGAAGCAAACGACACCGTCCGGCGCCGTGCGTTGCGTCTTTACAAGCACTGTGCCTGAAAAGCCTCCCGCAATATAGGTCGCCCTAGAGCTTGCCGCTAGTTTGCCCCACCCACGGATACACCTCGGCCGTGAGCCGGCCCAGCTTCACGCTCGGGTCGGTGGCGGTAAGCACCTGGGCCGCCGCCAGATCCGTGACTTTGAGCAGATACATGCTGTGCAGGTTCTGGTCGGCGCCGGGGCAGCTGCCGGCCAGCGCCAGCTTGCCTTCCTGCCGCAGCTGCTGCAAAAACGCCATGTGGGCGGCCCGCACCGAAGCCGCGGCTTCAATATTAGTTTCGGGGTCTTTGGGCGCTTTCAGCAGCACCATATAGTACGTGGTCTGGGCGGCCAGATCACGCACCTGCCGGGCTTGCTGCCGGCCCGCGGTGGCCGCGGCCGACGCCTTGCGCTGAGCCAGCGCGCCGGGGGCGGAGCTGAGCACGAGGCCGCTCAGCATGAGGAAGAGGTGGACTTTTTTCATCTGCCTGGGAAATGGGTGGCACATCCAACTGCACGAGCCAACTGCCCTTTTTCGGCTTTAATGAACGAGCCCGGCGCGTCTGCGGTTTTGCCGGCCCAAAACAATTCTCCCCCCTGAGCAGGTAGTATAGGCTTCTACCAGCTTACTTTTCCGTTATGCAAAAACGAACTCTCGGACAATCCGACCTGCAGCTGGCCCCGCTCGTGCTGGGCGGCAACGTGTTTGGCTGGACCGCCGACCAGGCCACTTCCTTCCGCATTCTGGACGCCTTCGTGGGCGGGGGCGGCAACGCCATCGACACGGCCGACGGCTACTCGGTGTGGGTGCCGGGCCACGTGGGCGGCGAGTCGGAAACTATCATCGGCAACTGGCTCCGGCAGCGCGGCCGCCGCGACGATATCATCATTGCCACCAAGGTCGGCTGGGAAGTCAACGACACCCACAAGGGCCTGGCCAAGGACTACATTCTGCGGGCCGTGGAAGGCTCGCTCAAGCGTCTGCAAACCGATTACATCGACCTGTACCAGTCGCACAAAGACGACCCCACGGTGCCGGTGGAGGAAACCCTGCGCGCCTACGACGAGCTGGTGAAGGCCGGCAAGGTGCGCGTTATCGGGGCCTCCAACTTCTCGGCCGAGCGGCTGCGCGAGTCCATGGAGACCAGCGCCCGGCTCGGCCTGCCCCGCTACGAAAGCCTGCAGCCCCTCTACAACCTCTACGACCGCGCCGACTTCGAGCAGCACCTGCTGCCGCTGTGCCAGGAGCAGCACGTGGGCGTGATTCCCTACTACGGGCTGGCCGCGGGCTTCCTGACCGGCAAATACCGCACCGAGGCCGACCTGCAGAAAAGCGCCCGGGGCGGCGGCGTGGGCCAGAAATACCTCAACGAGAAAGGTCTGCGGATACTGCGCGCCCTCGATGCGGTGGCAGCCCGGCAGCAGGCCACCCCGGCCCAGGTGGCCCTGGCCTGGATTATGGCCCAGCCCGGCCTGACGGCCCCCATTGCCAGCGCCACCAGCCCCGAGCAGGTTACGGAACTACTCAAGGCCACCGAGCTGGAGCTCAGCTCCGACGACCTGCGCGAACTAGGCCAGGCCAGCGCCTAGCTTTTTGCTGAACGTACCGGACCGGACCCGCCGCTGAACCCGGTGGGCCGGTCTTTTTTTGTCCGCCCCAACCGGAATCCGGCCGGCGCTGCCGATTTTCGCTTTTCCCTTCGCCGCTGCGCATGAAACCTCCCGCTCCGCCGGTCTTTGCCATTGCGTCGTTTCCGCAGCCGGCCCGGCCGCGGCAGCAATACTACGTCGAGCAGCTGGCCACCCACGTCAGCCGGTTTCCCGGCATCAGCGTGCCCCACGCCCACGACTTCTACCTGCTGCTCTACGTCACGCGGGGCCGGGGCACCCACACCATCGATTTGCTCGACTACCCGGTGCAGCCCGGCAGCCTGTTTTTCATGACCCCGGGCCAGGTCCACAGCTGGCAGCTGTCCGACGATGCCCAGGGCCTGATTGTGTTTTTCGACGCCGACTTCTACCTATTCCGCTACCCCGGCAGCACCCTCTACGAGTACCCGTTTTTTGGCAGCCCCAACGCGCCGGTGCTGAATCTGCCGCCGGGAGAGGCGGAAATCTACCCGCTGTTTGAGCGGCTGCTGGCCGAAAGCCAAAGCCCGTTTGCCAACCAAGCCGACGTGTTTCGTTCCTACCTGCACCTGAGTCTGGAGCTGGCCACGCGGCACTACTCGGCGGCGCCGGGCCGGAGTGCGGGCCTGGGCGCCCAGCAGGTGCGCGACTTCGGCCGCCTGCTCAATGAGCACTTCCGCACCCGCCACGCCGTGGCCGACTACGCCGCCCTGCTGCACCTGACGCCCAACCACCTGAACGCGGTGTGCCGCCGGGTGCTCAACAAAACCGCCAGTGCCCTGATCCAGGAGCGCATTGTGGTGGAAGCCCGGCGCCTGCTGCGGCACTCGGCGCTGTCGGTGGCTCAGGTGGCCGACCGGCTCGGCTTCGAAGATGCGTCGTATTTCGGGCGCTACTTCCGCAAACACGCTGGCCAAACCCCGGAGACGTACCGGCAGAATCGTTGATTTGTCCGGTAACTGCCCGCAGAAAGCTGGTTTTATTCCCCCTTGCGGGCCCGACCTTTGTAGTACCAGGCTGGGCAGTGGCCGCGGGAAACTTTCCTCCCGGTTCGACTGCTCCGGTCGGGGCCGCGTAAACAGCCCGGGACCTGCGCTTATCTAACCTCCCCTTGTTATGTCCAGAATCGATTCTTCCGCCTTGGCTCTGCTTGACCTGCGCTGCCCGCGCTGCCACGAGGGCAAGATTTTCAGCACCTCGGCCTTGAGCACCCGCTTTTCGGCCATGCCGGCGCATTGCGCGGTTTGCGGGCAGGCCTTGGAGCCGGAGCCCGGCTTCTACTGGGGCGCCATGTACGTGAGCTACGGCTTCACGGTGGCCATTTTCGTCGTGGTGGGCGTGCTGCTTTACTACCTGGCCGGCGACCCGCCGGTGTGGGTCTACGTGCTGGGCGTCACGGTAGCGGTGCTGCTAACCACCCCGCTGGTTATCCGCTACTCCCGGGCCCTGATGCTGTACCTGTTTGGCGGCATCAGCTACAATCCCAACGCCGCCTCCCAGTCCCAGCGCTAAAGCCCGTTTGGCGGCCAGCCACCGGCTCAATCCCCGCAAAAAGCCCTCCGCGGCCGTCCGCTCCGCGGGGGCTGCGGAGGGCTTTTTGCGGGGCGGCCGGCTGTCTTTCCCGGCGAAAAAGCCGTTAGTTAGGGCATGCTCCACCGACTCCTGCCCCTGCTTCTGGGCGCCAGCTTCCTTGCCGGCTGCTCCCACGAGCAACCCACCCAGCAATGCCCACCCACCCCGGCGGCCTACTCCATCCGGCACCCGGACTGGGCCCGCAACGCGAGTATCTACGAGGTCAATATCCGCCAGTACACGCCCGAAGGCACTATCAAGGCCTTTGCGCAGCACCTGCCGCGTTTGCAGCGCATGGGCGTGGGCATCCTCTGGATTATGCCGATTCAGCCCATCGGCGAACTCAAGCGTAAGGGCCAGCTCGGCAGCGCCTACTCCATCCGTGACTACCAGGCCGTAAACCCCGACCTGGGCACCCTGGACGACGTGCGCCACCTGATTGCCCAGGCCCACCAGCTCGGCATGCACGTCATTCTGGACTGGGTCGGCAACCACACCAGCTGGGACAGTGAGCTGGCCAAAACCCACCCCGACTGGTTTACCAAAACGCCCCAGGGCCAGTTTCGCCCGCCCGTGGCCGACTGGCAGGACGTTATCGACCTCGACTACACCCGGCCCGCGCTGCGCCGCTACATGCGCGAGTCGATGGCGTACTGGGTGCGCGACGTGGGCTTCGACGGCTTCCGCTGCGACGTGGCTGGGCTGGTGCCCACCGACTTCTGGGAAGATGCCCGCCACGACCTGGAGCAGATCAAGCCCGTGTTTATGCTGGCCGAGTGGGACGAGCTGTTTCCGCCCACGTTTCTGCCGCCCGGCGAATTTGACCCCAACACCCACCTGCTTGAAAAGGCCTTCGACATGACCTACGCCCTGCGTCTGCACGACGTGCTCGACAGCATCGGCCGGCACCAGCTGCCCACGGCGGCCCTGGGCAAGTACCTGGCCCTGGAGCGCCGCACCTACCCGCCGAGCGTGTACCTGATGACCTTTACCAGCAGCCACGACATCAACGCCTGGGACGGCAGCGAGTATGAGCGGCTGGGGCCCAACGTGCTGCCCATGGCCGTGCTGGCCGCCACCCTGCCGGGCATGCCCATGGTGTATAGCGGGCAGGAAGCCGCCCTGAAAAAGCGCCTTTCCTTTTTCGACAAAGATTCCATTGCCTGGCAGGGCTACCCGCTGGCGGGCTTTTACACCAAGCTGCTCACGCTCAAAAAGCAGCATCCGGCCCTGCTCAACGGCGACCCGTGCAGCCGGCTGCTGGTGCTGCCCACCCCCGACTCGCCCGACGTAGTTGCCTTCGCGCGACAGAAAGCCGAGGCCGGCATCGTGGTGGCAGTGAACGTGGCGGCGCAGGCGCGGCAGCTGGCCCTGGCCGAGGTGCCCGCGGGCTCTTACCGCGAAATCTTCACCGGGCAGCCCCGGCGCCTGGAGGCCGGCACCGTCGTTTCGCTGCCCCCGCACGGCTACGCGGTGTATGAGCGGATTCCGGAAAAGTAGGACAATGCCCAGACCAATAGCCGCAGGCGGACCGTGGCGGCCGATGAAATTGCAAACAAAATCCCGCTGTCGGCAACATTCCCGGTAAAGCTCCGTTAGAGGCTTCTACAATAAAGCTCCTGCATTGCAGCGGGCGTAGTTTCCACTGAAAACTCTTGCTCCCATGAAAAAGCTTCTTGTTGCTGCCGCCTTGCTCGTCACGGGTGCCTACTCGGCCAGTGCTCAGACCAGCACCACAACGACCAAGCAAACGACTACCACGCCCGCTCCGACGACGGCGCCGGTTATCGTGGAGACGCCTGCTCCTGCTTCGACGACAACCGTAGAATCGACCACGACGACCGTGAACCCGGCCACGACGGTCACCCAGACCGCTCCGGTGCAAACTGTACCCGCCGACGCGAAAGTGAAAGACAAGCGTAAAAAAGCTAAAATCAAGCCCCGCGACTAGTTTTCGCAAGGCTTTGCTTTCCCAAACGCCCGGCTGCCATTCCCGCAGCCGGGCGTTTTTTTTATGCCCTCTCCTACCGCCGCGGCGCGGCCAGCAGGTCGAACGTGAGCTGGAAGTCGTTGCGGATGGCGTAGCTGCCCAGGTTCTGAAAAAAGCTGCTCGAGTTGTAGTTGACCCCAAACTGAGTCCGGTCGACGCTGGCCGTGCCGCGCACCTGCAGCTGCCCGTCGGGGCGACGGGTGAGGGTGGCCGCAAACCGGACGGGCCGGGTGATGCCCTTCAGCGTGAGCTGCCCGACGGCCTGCCCCTGCCGCAGTTCGCGCAGCTCAAAAACGGCCGTCGGAAACCGGTCCACGGCAAAGAAATCCTCGCCCCGCAGGTGCTCCTGCAATTTGTTATCGGCGTGGGTGATGGTGGTCATGTCGAACTCGAAGCGGCCGTTGCGCAGCCGGGTACCCTCGTAGTCGAAGCGGCCCTGGCGCAGCCGCAGCGTACCCGAGGGCGCCCAGGGGCCGGTTTCGGCGTGGCCAATCCAGGTGAGCTGGCTGGCAGCGGTATCAGCCTGGTACGGTAGTGGAGCCGGCTGGAAGGCCAGCAGGCAGCAGCTCAGCCAAGTAAGCAAGATAGTTTTCATGGGTGCAGGTCGTTGCGGGTGGCGCGTTTACTTTCCGGCTGGCTGCACGGTAGCCTCGGTTTCGATGAGCCCAAACCCTTTGTAGAGCTTGCCGGCCGAGTCTTTGGCCAGAATGTACCAGAGCGCGTCGCCCCCGTACAGGCTTTTGGCGCCGTCGCCGTAGCGGTAATTTTTGGCAAACGTGTAAGTCACGCCGCGGCGCAGCCGGCCCTGGGGGCACTCGAACAGCTCGGCAAACTCCGCCGGCGTCTCCACCATATTGGCCTGCCAGCCCGCGGCGCTGTACCAGATAAAGCTGCCGCACTCCACCACCTGCAGGGCCTCGCCTACTTCGTTGCGCACCATGGTGCGGTGCTTCCAAACGTATTTGCCGGGCTGGGCCGGATCAGCCTCGGGGTAGTTGGGGTTAGGCGAATGCCAGAGCGTGAGGCCCACGGGCACCCGCCGGAGCTTGTCGGGCAGGGCCCGGGTGTGGTCGGTCCAGGCCGCCGGGGCAGCATGCTGGGCCGGGGCGACGGAGGCGCCAAGCAGCAGCGGCACCAGCGGGAAAAGCAGATTTTTCATGGCCGTTTTCGGGGTAGAAGTACGGCTCAAAAGTGGCGGCCTCCTCGCCCGGAAGCGCCCCGAATCCGGATGCGGCACGTCCCGAATCATGATCTGGGCCGGATTCCACCCTACCCCACTGTCTGCTTAGTCGGACCGGTAGTCGCTGGGAGCGAGGCCGGTAAACTGCTTGAAGATGCGGTTGAAGGTGGTTTTGGAATTGAAGCCGCACTCGAAGGCGATGCCCAGCAGGGTGAGGCGAGCCACGTCGGCGGGCCGCGCCAGGCGGCGCTTCACGGCTTCCACCCGGTAGCCGTTTACCAGGTCGTTGAACGACTTGCCGAACCCAGCATTGACGGTAAATGAAATCAGCCGCGGGGCTAAGCCGGTGTGCGCCGACAGCTCGGCCAGGGTCAGGGTTGGGTTCAGGTACAGCTGCTCGTCTTCCAGCGCCCGGCGAATGCGCTCCACCACAGCCGGTGCCACCACGGCCGGTCCGGGCACTTCGGCAGCCGGCGCCTGCTCGGCCGGAGCTGCTTCGGCCACGGTGAGTGGCAGCGGGTTGCTGACCGTAGCCGGCATTGGGGAAGTCCCCGCAGGCCGGGGCTCTTCCGGGACGAAGTTTACGGCCTGCATATCAGCCTGGCGCAGGCCCACCACGCCGATGAGCAGCACCACGCCGCCCAGCAGCCAGGTGGAGTAGTCGTAGGTGTAGTAGATGTCGAAAAACTCGCGCAGCACCACTTCCACCAGCCATTGCCCGCTCACCAGGGCCAGCACCAGCAGCAGGGCCCGCAGCCAGTAAAGCCGCAGCTGGGAAGTTTCGGAGAAGTTGTCGGGCAGCCAGCGCTGGTAGGCCCGCAGCCGCCGCAGACTCAGCCCCAGGTAAATCAGCAGGGAAAGCCAAGTGCCAATAAACTCCAGCCGGTAGGTGTAGGGCCGGTGTACGTGCAGCCAAAACCAGAGCCGAAACGCGTAGGGCTGAAAGCACAGCCACCAGTAGAGCCCCGCCTGCAGCAGCACGGGCGCAAAGTGCCAAGCCTGGGCGGGCCGCAGCCGAAACTCGTGGTTGATCAGGCTCTGCACGTAGAAATACAGCAGCGGCCCGAAGGCGAAGGAGTAGTAGATAGGCAGAAAGTACCAGTCCGGGTTTTGCCCGTAGATATCGGAGACCCGGAAAAATCCGTCGAGCACCCACAGGGCAATGGCCAGCAGCAGCAGGGCCAGAAAGCGGTTGGGCACCCGGTTGTAGCGCGCGCCCCAGAGCAGGGCGGCGGCAAATACGGCCTGGGCCAGCACGGCAAACAGCACCACGACGTCGGGAGTAACGGCAACCTGCATACGGCAAAGAACTGCTTTTTCCGCCTTCCGGTCCACCCTACTCGCCGGGCGCGGCCCGGTTCAGCGTTCCGGACTTCCGCCCCCAAAAAATAAACGCGGCCCGGGCGTTTCCGCCGATACCAGCGGCGGGCTTTTCCGTATCTTTTCTACCAAAATCCGGCCGCCTCCTTATTCGCGTTATCATGCTAAAACTGCTACTATCTGCCGCCCTGCTACTGCCCCTGACCGGGCACGCCCAGCAGCGCCTGGCCGCCGCCGCTGCCCGGGTTTCTTCCACCACGACTACCACTACCACCAGCTCCGATGCCCAGGGCGCCACGCTGAGCATTTCCGGACCCTGCGCAGTGCTGTACGCCCCTAACGCGGCCAAAATCCGCTACCTGCGCCAGCAGTACGGCGACAGTAACTTCAGCGCCAGCGCCGACGACAACCAGACCTACGTGGCCAAGTCGCGGGCCTACCTGCAGTCGAAGGGCATCCGGGTTATTGAAACCACGGCCACCCAGTTGCGCTTTGCTACCACCGGCAGCCCCACGCTGCTGGATTTGAGCAGTCCGGCGTATTCGTGGGGCCTGCTGCTGTTCAACGGCCAGTCGGCGCCCCAGGAAGCCAACCTGGCCGACCCCGCCAACGACGTGCAGGCAATTCTGAAGAAATAAGCTGCGGCCGCACCAGCGCCGCGTTTAGATAAACTGCGCCGCCCGGGCAATCCGGAGCGGCGCAGTTTTGCGTTCGTAGCGGCTCAGTGGCTACTTACTCCCCGACGGTGAAAATACTTCTGGCGCTCCTGCTTTCGGTGTTGCTTCCCACGTGCCAGCGGCCAGTTCACTCCCGGGGTGCCACCCCGCCAGCTCCGGCGGGCGCCGTCCGCCGCCTGGCCTACGGGCCCGAGTCGCTGCGGCAGTTTGGGGAGCTGCGCCTGCCGCCGGGGGCGGGGCCGTTTCCGGTAGTCGTGGCGCTGCACGGGGGCTGCTGGCTGGCCACGTACGATTTGCAGACCATGACGCCCGTCTGCGAAGCTCTCACCCGGGCCGGCTACGCCACCTGGAATTTGGAGTACCGCCGCCTCGGCCAGCGCGGGGGTGGCTGGCCCGGCACGTTTCAGGACGTGGCCCGGGGCTTCGACTTCCTGCCCGAACTGGCCCGGCGCTACCCGATTTTGCCCCGCCGCGTCCTGGTGCTGGGCCACTCGGCCGGCGGGCAATTGGCGCTGTGGCTGGCCGCCCGCGCCGGTTTGCCGCCATCCAGCCCACTGTATACCCCGGCCCCATTAGTCCCGGCCGGCGTGGTGGCGCTGGCCGGCATCCCGGATTTGGCCGACTACGCCGTGGCGCCCGGGGGCTGCAACGAGGCCGTGGCCGAGCTGCTCGGCGGGCTGCCCGCGGCCGTACCCGAGCGGTATGCCCAGGCGTCGCCGGCCCAGCGGCTGCCCTTGCGCGTGCCGTACTGTTTGGTGCAGGGCACTGCCGACCGTATTGTGCCCCCGGAGCAGGCGCAGGCTTTCGGGCGACTTGCCCGGCAGGCCGGCGACGCGGTTCGGGTGGTGGAAGTGCCGGGCGCCGACCATTTCGACCTGATTGCGCCCGGCTCCCCGGCGTGGCCGGCCGTGATGCAGGCCGTGGGCGCGCTGCTGCCGCTGCCCGGGCACCACCCCTGACCGGCCGCGGCAGCCAACGTCGAGCTGCGCCTTTGCGTTAGGGAATAGAAATCAACCTCGACGCTATGCTTTTGGCCACCGATATCACGCCCCTCGACTGGCACCGCATGCTGTGGTCGGATGAGGCGCCCCCGCTGTTTTTGCTGGAAGTGGTGCTGCGCTGCCTGCTCACGTACCTGATGGTTATCGGGGTGCTGCGGCTGACGGGGCGGCGCGGGGTGCGGCAGCTGTCCATCTTTGAGCTCAGCATCATTCTGGCCCTGGGCTCGGCGGCCGGCGACACGATGATGTACCACGACACGCCCCTGCTGCACGCCCTGCTGGTGTTTGCCGTGGTGTCGGGACTGTATTGGGCTTTCAACCGTGCCACCGAGAAGTTCCCCCGCTTTTCCGACTGGCTGGAGGGTGCCCCGGTGCTGCTGGTCGAAGACGGCCGTATTCAGATCGAGGAGTTTCGGCGGCAGAACCTGACCCAGAAAGAGCTGTTTGGCGAGCTGCGCCAGTTTCAGGTGGAGCACCTGGGGCAGGTACGTCGGGCCTACATCGAGGCCACCGGCAACGTCAGCGTGTATTTCTACGAGGACGACGAACAGCGGGCCGGGCTGCCCATTTGGCCCGAGCGGCTAAACCAAATTCAGCAGCAGGTGACTGCCGCGGCGCCCTACGCCTGCGCCTGCTGCGGCTACGTGCGGGAGCTGCCCGCCGGCGGCGTGGCCCGGTGCCCGGTTTGCGCGGCCGACGAGTGGATTCTGGCCGAAAAAACGCGGCGCGTGGCCTAACTCTGCTGCTGCGGCCCGTACTTCCGCTTTTCCTTCCCGTACCTTGACTCCATGATTTCGCTGCTCCGCCTTCACCACCTGGCCCTGATTGCCTCCGACTACGCCCGCTCGAAGCGGTTTTACACCGAAATTCTGGGGTTGAGCGTGGTGCGGGAAGCGTACCGGGCCGAACGGGATTCCTGGAAGCTGGACCTGGCGCTCAACGGGGAGTACCTCATCGAGCTGTTTTCCTTTCCCACTCCCCCGCCCCGCCTCACCCGGCCCGAAGCCACCGGCTTGCGCCACCTGGCCTTCGCCGTGGCCAGCCTGGAGGCCACCGTAGCCTGGCTCGACCAGCACGCCGTGGGTTCCGAACCCATTCGCACCGACGAGTTTACGGGCCGCCGCTTCACCTTCATCCAGGACCCCGACGGGCTGCCGATTGAGTTTTACGAGGTCTGAGCTAGGCGAAAGTCGGCCCGGCTCTGGCGCGTGCTGCCGGAGGCCGGCCCGTAGCTCCCACTCACCCGTTCCCATTTTTTTAGCCCACGCCGTGGGTTTGTGCCCGATATTACCGCCCTTATGCCTTCTCCGACCACACCGTTGCCCTACCTCATTATCGACTTCGACAGCACGTTCACCCAGGTGGAAGGGCTCGATGAGCTGGCCGACATTGCCCTGCAGGGCCACCCCGACCGGGAAAAAGTGGTGGACCAGATTCGGGCCCTGACCGACCAGGGCATGAGCGGCAGCCTGAGCTTTTCGGAGTCGTTGAAGCAGCGGCTGGCGCTGCTGCCGGCCCGGCGCGAGCATCTGCCCCTGCTCGTGGAGCAGCTCAAGGGCAAAGTCTCGGAGAGCATTGTGCGCAACCGCGCCTTTTTCGAGCGGTTTCCCGGCCGCGTCTACATTGTTAGCAGCGGCTTTCGGGAGTTTATCGAGCCCGTCGTGGCCGACTTCGGCATCGCCGCCGACCACGTGCTGGCCAACACCTTCACCTTCGACGAGGCGGGCCGCATCACCGGCTTCGACCCCGCCAACGTGCTCAGCCGCGACGGGGGCAAGATTCTGCAGCTGCGGGAGCTCGACCTGGCTGGCGATGTATACGTGCTCGGCGACGGCTACACCGACTACCAGATCCGGGAAGCCGGCTTGGCTAACCGCTTTTACGCCTTCACCGAAAACGTCAGCCGCGAGGCCGTGGTGGCCCGCGCCGACGAGGTGGTTCCTTCCTTCGACGAGTTTCTCTACCAGAACAAGCTACCCATGACCCTGAGCTACCCCAAAAACCGCATCAAGGTGCTGCTGCTCGAAAACCCCGATGCCCGCGCCGCCGAGCTGTTTCGCGCCGAAGGCTACCAGGTGGAAAGCGTGCCCGGCGGCCTCGACGAGGACGAGCTGCTGGCCCGCATCGAGGGCGTGAGCATCCTCGGCATCCGCTCCAAAACCCAGGTTACGCCCCGGGTGCTGGAAAAAGCCAACCGCCTGATTGCCATCGGCGCCTTCTGCATCGGCACCAACCAAATTGACCTCACCGAGGCCATGCAGCGCGGGGTGGCCGTGTTCAACGCCCCGTTCAGCAACACCCGTTCGGTGGTGGAGCTGGCTTTGGGCGAAATCATCGTGCTGGCCCGCCGCATTCCGGAGAAGAATCCCAAGATGCACGCCGGGGAGTGGGACAAGTCGGCGCGGGGGGCCTTCGAAATTCGGGGCAAGAAGCTCGGTATCATCGGCTACGGCAACATTGGCTCCCAGCTGTCGGTGGTGGCCGAGGCCGTGGGCATGCAGGTGCTCTACTACGACGTGGCCGAAAAGCTCCAGCTGGGCAACGCCGTGCGCTGCCGCACCCTGGAAGAGCTGCTCCAGCAGGCCGACGTGGTCACGCTCCACATCGACGGCCGCCCCGAAAACGAGAACTTCATCGGGGCCCGGGAGCTGGCCCTGATGAAGCCCGGCGCCCTGCTGCTCAACAACGCCCGCGGCCACGTGGTGGACGTGCCGGCCCTGGCCGCGGCCCTGCGTAGCGGCCACCTCGGCGGCGCCGCCGTCGACGTGTTTCCCTACGAGCCCAAAACCAACGACGAGAGCTTTGAAAGTGAGCTGCGGGGCCTGTCCAACGTGCTGCTCACGCCCCACATCGGCGGCAGCACGGCCGAGGCCCAGCGCAACATCGGTGAATTTGTGCCCGAGCGGATCATGCAGTACATCAACACCGGCAACACCCAGCAGAGCGTCAACTTCCCCAACATCCAGCTGCCTTTACAGCAGGCCCACCGCCTGATTCACATCCACGCCAACGTGCCCGGGGTGCTGGCCCGCATCAACAACGTGCTGGCCCAGCACCACGTCAACATCCTGGGGCAGTACCTGAAAACCAACGAGCACATCGGCTACGTCATCACCGACATCAACCAGGAATACGACCAGGAGGTGATTCAGGCCCTGCGCGAAGTCGAGCACACGATTAAGTTTCGGGTGCTGTATTAATGGCATCTCTCCCGACTGCATTTGTTATGCGCAGCGGCTGGTTTCTGCTGGCACTACTGATTGCTTGCTCTACTCAGGACCAGCCGCAGGTGGCGGTACCGGTCCGGTTAGCAACGGGGCCAACGATGCCCCACAAGCTAATCCTTGACCCAGGATTGCAGCGCATCATCACGACCTACGCCCAACGGATCGGCGACAGAGGCCACCTGTTCTGCATTGAATACGAGAAACTCAGCTACGACAGTCTCCAGC
Source organism: Hymenobacter persicinus (assembly GCF_004167665.1). Taxonomy (GTDB): domain Bacteria; phylum Bacteroidota; class Bacteroidia; order Cytophagales; family Hymenobacteraceae; genus Hymenobacter; species Hymenobacter persicinus. The sequence continues at coordinate 60,662 of NZ_SEWE01000021.1, forward strand.
TGGCGCTATTCTCCGCCGGCGACTACGTGCCCATCATTGAGTTTATTCGCCCCAACGCCTACGCGGAATTCGATAACAAGCTGGTCCTTATCGACACCGGCGAAGCATTTCTGACGCCAGGTTCCTCCTATCATGACACCTACTTGGACGGGTTTTACCAAGTCGTTTGCAATCGGGTGCTGGGTCAACCCTACACGAAGGCGCAGTTCGAAAATCTTAACTTTAGTTACGGTAATTATGACCCACCAACGTGGCGAATTATCCTGGACGGCAGTAGTAGCCACCCCACCCGCGCGTACACAGTAATCGATTCCTTCGCGTTGCGCAGACGGGCACAGCCGTTGGGTACAATTAAATTTATCCCACCCCCAAACTAGCTGCCTGAACGGCTCACTAACCGGTTTGGGGCACTTCTCTACCTATCAGCATGCAGGCAGCAACACCCGCCACTGGGCATTTCTGCCCCCAACTGGCTCGCTAACTTTTGCATTACACCAAAACTAGATAGGTATACAGCGTCCGGTGCGCCGGCCTGGGCCCCACTCTCACCCTGATTTACACCACGACCCGCAACACAGACCTAGTGCGCTTGTAGCCATGAATCGGCCGACGCATTTATTTCGTTTCCCACGACAACGGCCCCCGGCTGCACCATCATACGCGGTGAGCCGGGGGCTTTTGCTTTTCTTCGGCAACACCGTGCTTACTGCCGACTCACGCGCTGGGTGGTGGTGCCGGCGGCCGTGGTCAGGCGCAGCACGTAGATGCCGGGGGCTAGCTCGGGCAGGCCGGGCAGAGCCCGCGCCACGGCGCCCAGCTGCAGGGTGGCAGCGTACACCGGCTGCCCGCCCAGGCTCAGTAGCGTGGCCGTCACTGGCTGGGTTTCGGTGGGGCCGGGCAGCGTCACGTACAGCGCCTCGGTGAAGGGATTTGGATAAGCTCCGGCGGCCGCGGCGGCCCGGCTCAGCGTTACGACTGACGAGTAAGCCACGGTACCATCCTGGTCGAGCTGCCGCAGACGGTAATAGTGGATGCTGCCCTGGCGGCTGGCGGCGCTGGCGTCGGTGTAGTCGTAGCTGTGGGCCGCGGAGCTGGTGCCGGCGGCGGCCAGCGTGGCCAAGTCGGTGAAGGTGCGGCCGTCGGTGGAGTGCTCTACCACGAAGGCGGCGCTGTTCACTTCCTGAGCCGTCGTCCAGCGCAGCTGGGCGCCGCTGGTGATGGTTTTGCCGGTGAAGGAGCTCAGCACCACGGGCAGGGGCGTGCTCGTGCCGATGCTCTGCTCGTAGTGCTGCACGTCGCCGGAAGCCAGGTTATAGTTGCCCAGCAGCAGGTCGAGCAGCCCGTCGCCGTCCACGTCCGCCATCAGCGGGGCGGCGTACTGGCCGTTGCCCAGGGCAATGTTATTGAAGCTGCCCGTGCCCACCTGGTCGAAGGAGGCGGCACCGATGGCCGACTGCTTGTACTGGAGCACCTGGCCCGCGGCGTTGCCGATGAGCAGGTCCAGGATTCCGTCGCCGTCGATGTCGATAACCTGAGCTTTCGACACGTTGCCGCCGTCGATGGCCACGCCGCCGGACGTTTTCAGGTTGCCGTAGTCGTTGAAGTTGGCAGCCGTAACGGCGCCGGCCGTTTTCTGCTCGTAGTGGTGAATAAAGCCGTCACTGGCGCCCACCAAGATATCGAGCAGGCCGTCGTTGTCGAGGTCCGTGACCGTGGGGCGGGCGTAGTAGCGGTTGGCCGGGGTGGTGGCGTCGGGGTTGGCAAACAGCACGCCGTAGGCCGTGAAGTTGTTGGGATTGAGCAGGGAGCTTTGCTCGTAGCGCACCACCGTGCCGCCGGTTTCGCCGATGAGCAGGTCGAGCAGCCCGTCGTTGTCGAGGTCGGTGAGCCAGGGCTTGGCGTAGTTGGCCACCGTGATGGCCGGGTTCGTAGCAGCCGTGGCGTCGGCGCCGAAGGTGAGCGTGCGGGGCGTGAGGGTGGTCGAGCTGGTGAAGTTGCCGTCGGTGGCCGAAGCCTGCTCGAAGCGGCGCAGCGTGCCGCCGTTGGTGTTGTTGGCGCCGTCGCCGTAGCCGATAATCAAATCCAGCAGACCGTCGTTGTCGAGGTCGGCAATGGCGGGCGTGGAATAGTCGCCCAGGTTGCCCACGCCGGTGGCGGTGGCCGAGCTGGCGACGGGGTAGCTAAACGAGGTCGAAACGCGCGTCACCCGGAAGCCCTTGCCCGACAGCACGGTGCCGGCGCTGGTCGTAACCCGCAGCTGGCCGGTGCTGGCCGAAGTCGGAATCGTCACGAGCAGGGAGGTGCCTGTGTTGGACTTGACGCGCATCTTCTGCCCGTTGAGCAGCACCGACTGCACCGTCAGAAAGCCCGTGCCGGTGATGGTCACGTCGGAGCCCACGGTGCCGTAGGTCGGCGAGAAGCTGGTGATGGTCTGGGCCGAAACCAAGGCCGAGCTCAGCAGGGCACAACCCAGCAGGGCGGCGCGGCGCAGGGAAATCAGGGAAGCGAGGGGGGAGAAACGAGGCATGGCAAAAGGCAGTTGCAGTTGGCGGGCAAATCGGCAGTAGTCAGTGCGTTGCAGCCCTGCGGCGGCTGACTGACCTGACAAAAGTATTTGGCCGAGCTCGGCAGTTTCCTGGCTTTTATCCAAACGTCCCGGTTTCCTCTACCAACGGCGGCTTTTCCTGGGCCAGCCTTTTTCAGCCTGAGCCGGGCGCACGAAAAAGCCCCCGGAAACTTCCGGGGGGCCGCTTTTCAGCCAGAATTTTGCCGGGCCTAGAGCCGCTCCCGCACCTGGGTCAGAATCCGCTCCATGTCCCGGCGCACCTCCCCGGTTTCCACCACGTGGTTGTTGTTCATGAACGTGAAGGCCAGCAGCCGGCCCTTGCGGGTGCGCAGGTAGCCGCTGAGGTTGTGCACGTTGGTCAGGGTGCCGGTTTTGCCCCAGAGCCAGGGCCCTTTCGGGTCGCGGTACACCCGGCGCAGGGTGCCGTGTCCGCCGCCGGCCGCCAATAAGCTCAGCAGGCGCGGCTCGGGCACTTCCTGGTGGAGCTTGAGCAGCAGGGCCACCATGGTGCGGGGCGTGGCCAGGTTCAGGCGCGACAGGCCCGAGCCGTCGACCCAGCGCGGGGCGTCGGGCAGATCCGGCAAAAAACGCTGGCGCACGGCCCGGATGGCGCGGTCGGTGCTGAGCGAGTCGGACCCGAGCTGGGCCGAGCACAGCAGCAGCAGCTGCTCGGCCAGAAAGTTGTCGCTAACCTGCAGCATGCGCCGGTACAAGGAGTCGACGGGCAGCCCGCGCAGGGTCCGGACGCTGTCTTGCGGGCGCAGGTGTGAGGCCCAGGCTACCGGCTGCACGGGACGGCGCAGCGTGTCCTGGAGCAGCTTGAGCAGTAGGCCGGGGCTAGTCCGGAAGGGCGTCTCATCCACCCAGTTCTTGGTGAAAGGCAACACGTAAAACCGGTTTTCCAGCGCCTCCCGCCGCACGTGGTCGGCGCTGCGCAGAGTGGCCGGCGCGGGCTCCACCTGGGCGCGGAAGTCGCGGGGCAGCACCAGGGTGCGTTGGTTGGGCTTGCCGTAGAAGCGCACCGTGTTGCCGTAAATCGGCAATGGCCCCCGCTCGGGCGAGAAGTAGTAGTTGTAGTCGTCCCAACTCCAGCCCGGCCCAAACGCCTCGACGCAGGGAATGGGCGCGTAAAACAGCTTTTCGGGCCGGCTCTGCAAAAACGCAAAGACCCGGCGCGAGGGCACGTCGCCGTGCAGCAGGGTCGGGTCGCCAGTACCCCAAAACAGCAGGGAATCGTGGCGCACCACGTAGCGCAGGCTGGGCAGCGAGTCGGTGAGCAGGTGTAGGCCGGCGTAGAGGCTGAACAGCTTCATGGTGCTGGCCGGGGTGAAGTACTGCTCGGAATTGAATTCGTAGAGCTGCTCGCCGGTGGTGGCGTCGGCGAGGCAGATGCCCACGTGGTGCTGGCGCAGCACCGGCGACGAGGTGATGAGCTTATTGAGCCAGTGCGGCCCCTTGCCCCGGCGCAGGGCGGCTTCGGTTGTCAGGTCGTCGTCGCCGGGGCCGCGGGTGGGCGGGGCAGCCGGGGCGCGGAAAGCGGTAAACAGTAGCAGGAGCAACAGGAAAAGTGGGCAGCGCATCAGGCGGGGTTTTGGGGCGCGCAATATGCACACAAGCTGGGCTCTCCGGCGCTTGGGCGCCCATATTTCACCCCCAACGGCGGCAGACCCTGAACCCGCCCGCGCCGCAACAAACGCCGCAACAATGCCCCCAGCGGCACGGCGCGCGACTCCGGACGGCAAACGCTTTTCTTCTTCCCCGGCGCCCACGGGCCGGCGTTGCCGGGCGCAACATTCTGCACAAACCACCGGCCGACCCGCATATTTGAGTAGCTTTGCGTCCTGTTATGCCAGACAGAACCCCCACTCCCGCGAATACCGCCAAGTACATTTTCGTTACCGGCGGCGTGACTTCCTCCCTGGGTAAAGGCATCATTGCTGCCTCCCTCGCCAAGCTGCTCCAGGCGCGCGGCTTTCGGGTCACCATCCAGAAGTTCGACCCCTACATCAACATCGACCCGGGCACGCTGAACCCCTATGAGCACGGGGAATGCTACGTGACCGACGACGGGGCCGAAACTGACCTCGACCTGGGCCACTACGAGCGGTTTTTGAACGTGCCGACCTCCCAGGCCAACAACGTGACCACCGGCCGCATCTACGACCACGTTATCCGCAAGGAGCGCGAAGGGGCCTATCTGGGCAAAACGGTACAGGTCGTGCCCCACATCACCGACGAGATTAAGCGGCGCATGCTGCTGCTCGGCGACCATGGCGAGTTCGACATCATCATCACCGAAATCGGGGGCTGCATCGGCGACATTGAGAGCCTGCCCTTCGTGGAGGCCGTGCGCCAGCTGCGCTGGGAGCTGCCGCCGAATGATTCGGTCGTGATTCACCTGACCCTGCTGCCTTACCTGGCCGCGGCCGGGGAGCTCAAAACCAAGCCCACCCAGCACTCGGTGCGCGACCTGCGCGAGGCCGGCCTGCAGCCCGACATCCTGGTGTGCCGTTCCGAGCACCCGATTCCGATGGAGATGCGCAAGAAGATTGCGCTGTTCTGCAACGTGAAAATCAACTCCGTCATCGAGGCCCTCGATGCCGACAGCATCTACTCGGTGCCCCTGCTCATGCTCAAGGAGCACCTCGACGAGCGGGTTATCAAGAAAATGAAGCTCCCCGGCGGCAGCGCCGCGCCCGACCTGGAAATCTGGAAGGACTTCCTGGGCCGGCTCAAGAACCCGACCGAGGAAATCACCATTGCCCTGGTGGGTAAGTACGTGGAGCTGCCCGACGCCTACAAGTCCATCAACGAGGCCTTCGTGCACGCCGGCGCCCTGAATGAGTGCAAGGTGACCGTGCGCAGCATTCAGAGCGACAATATCACCCCCGACAACATTGCCCAGCTCCTGCACGGCGTGGATGGCGTGCTGGTAGCGCCCGGCTTCGGCGAGCGGGGCTTCGAGGGCAAAGTGGCCGCCATCAAGTACGTGCGCGAAAACCGGATTCCGTTTTTCGGTATCTGCCTGGGTATGCAGTGCGCCGTGGTTGAGTTTGCCCGCAACGTGCTCCAGCTCGACGGCGCCTCGTCCACGGAAATGGACGCCGCTTCGCCCTACCCCGTCATTGCCATGATGGAGGAGCAGAAGAACATCACCCAGAAAGGCGGCACCATGCGCCTGGGCGCTTATAACTGCGAGCTGCGCAAGGGCTCCAAGGCCGCCAAGGCCTACGGCCGCACCAGCATCAGTGAGCGGCACCGCCACCGCTACGAGTTCAACAACCAGTACTTGCAGGCCTTCGAGGAAGCGGGGATGGTCCCCTCGGGCGTGAACCCCGACACGGGCCTGGTGGAAGTCATCGAGATTCCGACCCACCCGTGGTTTGTGGCCGGGCAGTTTCACCCCGAGCTCAAAAGCACGGTGCAGAACCCCCACCCGCTGTTCGTGCGCTTCGTGAAGGCCGCCATTCAGCACCACAAAAACGAGCTGTAGCCGGCCAGCTTTCTTTACCAGGAATAAAAAGCCCTTTTCCAGCGCTGGAAAAGGGCTTTTTGCTTATTAACGTTCGGTCAATAGCTGCCTCGTACAGGGGCTAGGGAATTACCTCTACCCAGCCGCGCAGCCGCTGCTGGGTGCGCGCATTCTGAAGCAGGTAGTAATAGATGCTCGCCGGCTGCCCCGCCGCGGCCCAGTTGTTTTGGTAACTGGCTTGGTGGTACACCTGCTTGCCCCAGCGGTTAAATATCGTCAGCTCCCAGTCCGCGGCGTTGAACCCCTGGAGCACGAAGTAGTCGTTCTGGCCGTCGTGGTTGGGCGTGATGACGTTGGCAATCTTTTGGGGCAGGCAGCCATCGGCCTCCTTGCCCGCGCGCACCACCAGGGTGTCGCGCGCCGTGCAGCCGGCCAAGTTGCGCACCTCCAGCCAGTAGAGTCCCGGCTGGGTAGCTGGGTACTCGGCCGCGGTGCTGCCGTCCTGCCAGCGGTAGGTGTCATTGGGCTGCACCTGCCGGGGGCGCAGGGTCACGGGATGCCACTCAGCGCATACCAGCGTGTCGGGCCCCAGATTGACGACCGACGCCGGGGCGGCGTACACGTCCACCGAGTCACGGGCCGTACAGCCCTGAAATGAGGTAAACTGCACAGAGTACCGGCCCGGCGTGCGTACAGTGTAGGTTGGGGCGGTGATACCATCCTGCCAGCGGTAGATGTTGCCCGCGAGCGTGGTACCGGAACTCAGCACCAGAGCTTGATTGGGACACAGGTACTGTTGACGAGCCCCCAGGTTCAGGAGGGGCGCGGGAAAAATAAGCGCGGCCTGCTGCCATACGGCTACGGGCACGCCCGCGACGGATAAGGTGAGGGTGACCGTGTAGCCAGCTCCCCACGAGTAGGTATGGGCGGCCGTAGGGCCGGTGGCGGCGTTGCGCGCCCCGGACGCGGGGTCGCCGAAGTCCCAGGTGAATACGCCCCCGGCAGGTGCGGAACTGGGTGCGCTGAACGTGAGCGGGCTGCCCGGGCAACCGTTGAGGCTAGGCAGAAAGGTCGTGGCCAGGGGAAATGCATTGGGCATATTGGGCAATCCGCCCGCATTGGAGCCGCTGGTCAGGGTAAAGGCCTGGGGCTCGACGTTGCAGGCCAGGCCCGCGGCGTTGGGATTGTGAATGATGGTCAGCTGGGGCCGAAAGCCCTGGGCAATGTAAATCTGGCCGTCGGGGCCGCGCTGCATGCCGTTGAGCGAAACCCCGGGCACCGAAATGATGGTCTACGCTGGGTTGGCCGCCAGCTCGAGCTGCCACACCTGGCTGCCATTGATGGGACTGACGTACAGCTTGCGGCTGTCGGCCGAAAACTCCACTCCGTAAAAGGCCTGATTGGTTGCCGGAATGGCGCGCGGGCCGCTAACCTGCCCGGTGGCGGGGTTGAAGTCAAACAGCTCCACGCCCGCCTGCTGGGCCTGCACCGAGGCCAGCAGGCGGCTGTCGGGGGAAGCGCGCAGGTAGCCAATGGCGTTCAGCCCCACCGGATTCGTACCGTTGGAGCCGGTATAGACCGAGCCCACCGACGAAACCACCGGGGTGCTTACCAGCCCGCCGGCATTCAACAGGTAGCAGTAAAACGAGTTGCTCTGCCAGCCGTGGGTGACAATCCAGTAGTCGCGGCCGTTGGCGTGGCGCACGGCCGTCAGCTTCTCGGTCATCAGCGTGTTGCCCAGCTGGCTGGAGTTGGTGCGCACGTCACCCAGTCCGCCGCGCAGGCTCATGTCGACCACCGAGTAGCGCAAGCCGCCGCGCAGCTCGTTTTCCACGGCATCGACCGTAAACAGGTAATACATGCTGTGGTCGGCGGGAGCCCGCAACAGCAAGGCGGCCTGGGTAGCCGAAAAGTGGCTGCCCGACAGCCGGCCATTGGGCATGATGGCCCCGGTCCGGTCCCACACGTTCTGCCCGTTGGAGTAGCACTGCAGCACGCCCTGGGCATCGGAAATGCTGGCGCACCCTTCGTAGCACGACATGGCGCCGGGCGCGCTGACAATGGCCGGGCTGCCGTTGGGAAACTGCAACCCGGCCTGGTTCCCAAATTTCCAGTTATAGGCCTCGGGCTGGGCGGCGGCCGAGCCCGCCAGGCTCACCAGCACTACCAGCAGCCATAGCGTCAGAGGTAAAAATCGTTGGGTCATAGGATACGCGGCGGCACGAACGCCTTCTAGCTGAAAAGAAAAAAGTAGCGGTAGGATGCGGGCTAGCTAAACTATCAGGCCGCAAGTACGCTCGACTGCGGGTATTTATTACTGCCGCGGCCCGCGCCCCGCCAAACAGATCAGGGCGCGCAGCGCCTGCCAAAAAATCCGGGCGGCGAATATTCTTCTGCCATTGTTGACCTTTGCGCCGGCTCGCCGGATTTTTGAGGCAAGCCGCGCTTTCCCCGTACCTTTGCGTTTTGCGGCGCCCGGCGCCCGTTTCTTTTCCCAGTCAGTTCCCCTCGATGGACAAAAACCAAGCAACCGGCCTGTTCCTGATTTCGGCCTTGCTCCTCGTCTACCTGTTTTTCTTCGCGCCCAAAAAGCCCGAGGACAAGCCCGCCGCCAAGGCCACGACCACCGCCAGCAAAACTGGCGAAGTAACATCGGCTGTCCCACTAGATTCGGCTGTAATGGCCCGTACCTTGGGCGTTTTTGCCGCCGCCGCCCAGGGCACGGCTCAGCAGGCAATCCTGCAAAATGCTAACCTAACGGTTACGTTCTCGACCAAGGGGGGCCGCGTGGAAGCCGTGCGCCTGAACAAGTACAAGACCTTCTTCGGCCAGCCCCTGGATCTGCTCGACGCCCGCAGCGCCCAGCTCGACCTGAGCTTCCGCACCATCGGGGGCCAGAAAATCAAGCTCTCCGACCTGTACTTCCAGCCCACGGCCGTCACGCCCGCGTCGGTTGGCGAGCGGAAAGGCCAGAGCATCACGTTCAGCGCCGACGTGGCCGGGGGCCGCGTGGAGCAGGTGTATACCCTGCTCGAAGACTCCTACGAGCTGGGCTACCACCTGCGCATGCCGGGCCTGGCTAATACGCTGGCCAAGGAGCCGCTGACGTTTACTTTCATCGACCACGTGCGACAGACGGAGCAGGACGGCAAGCAGAACCGCAACCACAGCACCATCAACCACTACCTGGCCACCGACGACCACGGTGCCCTGTCGGAAGCCTCGGAGAAGCCCGAGGAAATCATTGCCTCGGACCCGGTGAAGTGGGCCGCCCACAAGCACGACTTCTTCGTGGCCGGCTTCATTGCCGACAATGAGTTCACGACCGGCAAGTTCAACTCCCGCGTGGACGAAGGCGACTCGACCTTCCTGAAGACGATGAGCACCACGCTCACCATCCCGGTGGCCGACGTGGAGCAGAACAAGGCCGGTTTCCGGTACTACTTCGGCCCCAACTCCTTTCCAATCCTGAAGAGCGTGGCCCCGCAGTTTGAGCGCAACGTGTTTCTGGGCTGGGGCATCTTCCGCTGGGTCAACCAGTTTATCGTGCTGCCCGTGTTCCACTTCCTGGAGCAGTTTATCGGCTCTTACGGCGTTATCATTGCCCTGCTGGTGGTGCTCATCAAGCTCGTCACCTGGCCTTTGACCTACAAAACCTACGTGTCGCAGGCCAAGATGAAGGTGCTCAAGCCGGAAATCGACCAGCTCAAGGAAAAGTACGGCGACGACCAAACCAAGGTGCAGAGCGAAACGATGAAGCTCTACTCGACCTTCGGCGTGAGCCCGCTGGCGGGCTGCGTGCCCACGCTGCTCACCATCCCGATCCTGCTGGCCATGTTCCAGTTTTTCCCCAACGCCATTGAGCTGCGCCAGGAGCACTTCCTCTGGGCCAAGGATTTGAGCTCCTACGACGTGTTCCTGAAGCTGCCCTTCAACGTGAAGTGGTACGGTGACCATGTCAGCCTGTTCACCCTGCTGATGACGGCCTCCACCCTGCTCATGACCTGGCAGAGCAGCCAGACCAACACCCAGATGCAGGGCCAGATGAAGGTAATGGGCTACGCCATGCCCATCGTGTACATGTTCGTGCTGAACTCCTTCGCCGCGGGCCTGACCTGGTACTACTTCGTGTCGAACATGATTACCATCGGCCAGCAGTATATCACCCGGGCCTTCGTGGACGAAACCAAGCTGCGGGCCCAGCTCGAAGCCAATAAGGTCAAGAACAAGGACAAGAAGCCCGGCGGCTTCCAGGCCCGCCTCGCTGAGGCCATGAAAGCGGCCCAGGAGCGCGAAGCCCAGGCCAAGCAGGGCGGTGGCAATGCTACCAACCCCGATAAGCCCAAAAAGCCCACCCGCCGCTCGTAGCCAGCTAGTGGCTTAATCATCAAAAAGCCCACCTGCTTCGGCCGGTGGGCTTTTTTGTTGCTTCTTGCGCGGGCCCGGCGGCTGCATTCATCTGCGGCCCGGTTTTGGAATTGGCCGGGCATTCCTTCCCTTCATCCTCACGTTCCCGTTATGCGCCTGCTCCCTGCCCTGCTGCTCGCCCTCACCGTTTCGGCCACCACCGCCTGCGCCCAGCACGCTACGCCCACCAAGTCGGCCCCGAAAATCACTAAGGTGAAAGCCAAGAAGACCAAGAAAGCGGCGGCCGCCCAGGCGCAGACGGCCCCGGTGCTCGTGTTTAAAAGAACGCCCTGCTTCGGCACCTGCCCCGACTACGACGCGACCATCTACGCCGACGGCCGGGTTCAGTACGAGGGCCGCAGCAACGTAAGTAAAGTGGGCACCCACGAGCTGAAGCTGCCCGCCGCCACCGTGCGCAAGGTATTAGCTGACGCCCAACGGCTGGGCTTTGCCCAGCTCAACGACCGGTACGCTCCTAAAACCGTCACCGACCTGCCTTCGACTTTCCTGAGCGTACGCCAGCCTAACGGCCAACTCAAAACCGTGCAGGTGGAAGGCCCCGCCCCCGCCGGGTTGCAGGAGCTGTTCGACTACCTCAGCGCCGAGCTGGACAAGGCGGCGGGCAACGCCGCCCCGGCCGGCCGGTAGCTACCAGCCCAATTTCCTGCCGCTAAAAAGTGTGGGGAATCGAAAAAAATATTTCAAAAACCCCACAGGTTTTCAGGGATTTTAATGCCTTGAATAATCTGTTTTAAAACTCCACGATAAAGCCGATGGTGGGCGTTACCAGGGCGCTTTCGTTGTTGATCAGGACCGGAATGGCGTTCGAGCCGTCGGGGTGCAGGGGCTGGCCGTCGGTGGTCACGAAGGCCGCGTTATCCTCGGTGCGTTGGAAGCTGTAGTTGTCGGTGGCCGGCGACTTGCGGGCCAGCACGTTCTGCACGTCCACGTAGAAATCCAGGGTCAGGCGGCGGAAGTTGTACTTCTTGTCGAGGCGAAAATCCACCTGCTGGAAGCTGCGCAGGCGGCGGGTGTTGAGCTGCGAGTAGTCGAGGATGCCGGTGCCGATAGTGGCGTAGTTTTGCCGGGAGGCTTCCAGATCAAACGGCGTGTAGGGTGAGCCGCCGGCGAAGCGGTACTTGAGGCCCAGCTCCCAGTTGCGGCCCAGCTTGCGCCCCAGCAGCCCCGAAACGAGGTGGCGGGAATCCCAGGCCGAAGGCTTGTACCGCCCGTCGAGGCCGCTGAACTCGCTGCGAAATACGGTGTAGGAGAAAACGGCAAAGGTTTTCTGAGTGAGCTTCTGCTGGAAGAAAAACTCCAGCCCGTAGGCCCGGCCCCGGCCCGTACTGGCTACGGCCTCGTTGCCGAGAGCCGTGAAGTCGCCGCCCAGGTTGGCCAGCGAAATTCCGTCGCGCACGCTCACCGGGTAGTGGCTATACTTTTTGTAGAAGCCCTCCAGCGTGAGCCGGGTCGAGGGTCGGGGCAAAAACTCCAGGCCCGTCACGTAGTGGTCCGACCGGATGTAGCGGTTATTCTGGTTGACTAACACCCCATTCGCGTCGCGGAAGCCCAGGATGGTGGAGGGCGGAATCTTGTAGTAGCGGCCCGCCGAGGCGCTCAGGTTGAGCTTATCGGTCAGCGCGTAGGCCGCCGAGGCCCGCGGCGAGAGGGTGCGCAGCAGGTTGCGGCCGTCGTCGGTAAAGGAGTTGCCGTCGGTGCGCAGGCCCACCGACACGGTCAGGCGGCCCGAGGGCAGCAGCGTACGGGTGGCCTGGGCGAAGGCCCCGAAGCGCACAAAGTCCAGGTCGGAGGCAAAGCTGACCGTCAGCCCCGGGGCCAGCACGTTGCCCTGCGCGTCCCGGATTTCGCGGCGCAGGCGCTGGCGGAAGCGGTTGTCGTAGTGAATCAGCTGGCCCGAGGCCCCGTAGGCGTACTGCCAGCGGCCCACGGCGTGATTCACGTCGAGGCGAAGCTTGTTTTCGGTTTCGCCCGAGCGGGTCAGCAGCACCCGGTTGGCCTCGTCGTGGCCCTGCCCGCCCTCAAACAAATCAACTTTGTTGTAGAGCTGGGTGCGGCTCAAAGCCAGGTTCAGATAGCCGTTCTTCACCAGGTGGCGCAAAGCCAGGCCGGTGGTGTAGTTCCACTGGTCGTAGGTGGGCGTGGAGCGCAGAATGTACTCCTTGTCGGGCGAGGACTTGCGGGGCACGCCCAGTTCGAAGTGGTCCAACGCGCCCAGGCCCAGGGCCGTGAGCGTAGTTTTGTCGGAGAGCTTGGTGGTGACTTTAAACTGTGAATCCCAGTAGTTGGGCCGAATAGGCAGGTCGAGAGCCTTGAACAGCAGCTGCAGGTAGGAGCGCCGCAGCGAAACCAGGAAGGTGGTGTTCTTGGCCAGCGGGCCTTCCAGGGTGCCGGCCACTTCGGTGGCGGAGGTGCGCACGTTGCCCTGCACCCGCTCGGGGTTGCCGTCGCGCTGCCGGAACTGGAGCACGGAGCTCAGGGCGTTGTCGTAGCGGGCCTCGAAGGCCGAGGAGCTCAGCGTCACGTCTTCAATAAACGACACGTTCAGAATGCCGGCCGGACCGCCGGTGCTGCCCTGGGTGGCAAAGTGGTTGATGACCGGCACCTCGATGCCGTCGAGGTAGTACACGTTTTCGTTGGGCGCCCCACCCCGGATGATGATGTCGTTGCGGAAGCCGGCGGTGCCGCCCGTGCCGCCCCCGCCCACGCCCGGCAGGCTCTGCACCACCTTGGAGATGTCGAAGTTGCCGCCGGGGTAGGTCTTGATTTCCTCGGTGTTGAGGCGCTGCACGCTCAGGGGCGTCTCGGCCGTGGCCACCCGAATAGCCCGGCTGGCCGTCACGGTCACCTCCCCAAGCTGCTTGGCCCCGGCGCTCAGCTCCAGGTTGATGTTGTTCACGTTGCCGCTGGTCACGCTCACGTTGGCGCGCAGCAGCGCGTCGTAACCGATGAACGTAGCCCGCAGGTTGTAGGAGCCCGTTGGCACGCCGGTGAGCTTATAACGCCCTTGCTCATCGGTGGCGGTGCCGAAGCTGGTGCCGTCGAGGACCACCGTCACGCCCGGCAACGCTTCCTGAGTGGCCCGGTCGCGCACCGTGCCGCTGAGTTGGCCGGTGGTCTGGGCATGTACCCGGAAAGAGAAAAGCAGCAGGAACAGCGTCAAAAAGAAGCGGTAGGACATATTCAAAAGCGGGTATATACTGGCCCAACAACCAGGTTTCGGCCGCCGGGTTTGAGGGCAGCGTCCTTTACACCTGCAGCAAAACCTCCCGCCCCGCCTGCCGGGGGCGGGAGGTCAAGGCGTTTTCACCGAAAAACCCCGCCGTAGTGCGTACGGCGGGGCTTCAGGGCTTAGCTACGAGAAGCGAGCTGCTATTTGATATTCGTGAACGTGCCGCTGCGCAGCTTGTAGGTGATGCTAGACTTCATGGGCGTGAAGTCGCTGGCAAACGTGCCCGACCAGCCCGCACCGGTTTTGACAAGCGTGCAGGGCAGGCTGGTCAGGCTTGGAAAAGGATACTCGACGGACATTGTGAACATGCGGTATTGGTCATCCGGCGCTCCGGGCGGCTTTGCGTAGATAAGGGTATTGACCCCCGTATTCGTCGCGGGGTTCACACCGTTAATAATCAACCAATCGTAAGTCGGATGATTTACCCCGGCGGCTTCGTAGCGGGCCGTGGCGGGGCGAGTAGCAACTACGCCATCCAGGTTGTAGGCAATGTACCCCGACGCTGCCACTGGGGCCGAGTAGTCAATTTCGGGCGGTAACACTTCTTCTTTTTTGGAGCAGGCGGTGAGCAGCGTGGCGGCCGTCAGGAGTAGGCAATAGGTTGTTTTCATAGATTCAAGTAATTATTCGTCAGCACAATTACCGTTTAAAGCTAGCTGCTGAAATATGCCGAAGCTCTTGTTACCCTAAAGCCCTGGCGTAGCGCGTACGACGGGGCTTTTGTGAGGCCGGTGTCAGCGGCGACGATCTACTCTTTGATATTTGTGAACGTGCCGCTGCGCAGCAGGTATCTTGGCGACCTTATCGGGGTAAAGTCGCCGGCAAACGTGCCCGACCAGCCCGCGCTGGTTTTGGTAAGCGTGCAGGGCGGGGTGTCAGAACGGCTCGAATAAGAATAACCCTCGATGGGCATCCAATACACAACGAACTTATCTGCCGCCGCCCCGGCCGGCTTGCCGTAGATAATTACGGTACCTACCGTACCCGTTGCAGGGTTTGTCTCGCTGATTCTTAGCCAGTCGTCCGCCGGGTGAGGCGGCGTTGCGGCCTCGTAGCGGGCGCTGGCGGGGCGGCTAGTAACCACGCCATCCCGGTTGTAGGTAACATAGCCCGGCGGCGCCACCGGCGCCGAGTAGTCGATTTCGGGCGGCAATACCTCTTCGTCTTTCTTGGAACAGGCCGTGAGCAGCGTCGCGGCCGTCAGCAGCAGGGAATAGGGTAGCTTCATAAAGTCAATTAAATTGGGAATAATAGAATCGTTGCTTGAATATAGCTGCTTTATTCCTTGCGCACCCGCTCGAGCACCAGCTGGTTCATTGGGTTGGGAGCCAGGCCGCGGACGTTGTTCTGGGTCAGGCGCACCACCTCGTCGTAGTACAGGGCAATAACCGGGCATTCGTCCACGATGATACGGTCCATCTGCTGGTAGAGGGCGTAGCGCTTTTCCACGTTTTGCTCCAGGTTGGCCTGCTCGTAGAGCTTGTCGTAGGCGGCACTTTTAAAGTGCGTTTTGTTGGGCCCGGCCGGAGCAAAGTTCTTGCTGTAGAATAAGGCCAGGTAGTTTTCCGCGTCGGGATAGTCGCCGAGCCAGCTCTTGGTGAAAAAAGCGGCCCGGCCGTTGTCCACCATTTCCTGCTGAGCCCCGCCCTGATTGATGTCGATGGCGACCTGCACGCCCACGTCGGCCCAGTTTTTCTGCAGGTACTCGCACACTTCCTTGCGCTCCACGAGCGTGCTCAGGTGCAGGGTCAGCGGCTTGCCCGGGCCGTAGCCGGCGGCTTTGAGCAGCTCCCGGGCCTTGGCGGGGTTGTACGAGTAGCCCGGCACCAGCTTAGCGCTGTACGAAGGCAACGACGAGGGCACGAAGCCCGAAATGCCCGGCTGGCCCACGTTGTTGAGGAAATAGGCAATCAGCTCGGGCTTGTTCAGCGCGTAGTTCAGG
>NZ_SEWE01000022.1 GCF_004167665.1 Hymenobacter persicinus
TCGCCCTACGTGCGGGCCGTCAGCAAGGGGCGCGTTGTTTTGCACCGGCCCAACTACAAAGTATACCGCGGCAGCCAGCCCCACGGCCCGCTCTACCGCTTCTTCCACCGCTAGGCTCCCGCGCCGGGCCCGCCTTGGGGCTCGCGCATAAAAAAAGCCGCTGGCAGACCAGCGGCTTTTTGGGGCTTTATCTAAAAAGAAGCCTAGGCCTCCTCACGCACGACAATCTTCTGAATCTCGTCGTTGGGCTTGATCTGGTCGATAACGTCGACGCCTTCCACGACTTTGCCGAATACGGTGTGCACCCCGTCGAGGTGAGCCGTGTTCTGGCGGTCATGGACGATGAAGAACTGGGAGCCGCCGGTGTTTTTGCCGGCGTGGGCCATGCTCAGCGCGCCCCGCTCGTGGTACTGGTGGCCGCCCTTGGTTTCGCACTCAATTTTGTAGCCGGGGCCGCCGGTGCCGGGCGTGCCCTTGGCGCCGTCGCGGGAGTTGGGGCAGCCGCCCTGAATCACGAAGTTGGGAATGACGCGGTGAAACTTGAGGCCGTCGTAAAAGCCTTTCTCGGCCAGGTCAGTGAAGTTTTTCACCGTCTTGGGGGCGTCCTGGTCGTAGAACTCCACTTTCATAACACCTTTGCTGGTGTGGATTTCGGCAGTTTTCATGCGGAAGAAAGAAATGGTAGATGGAAAAGTAACCCCGGGCTATACGGGCCGCAGCCCCGCGGGGTCGGTGGCAAAGGTAGCCAATATCGGCCGCGGGCTGAACATCCGGCCTACGGCGGAGTTTCGTAAGCAGAATTACCATATCGGAAACTGAATATCCCGATATTGGCCCCAACTCAACCATCTCCACCAGTTCCAATCCCAACCCCGTTCCGTTTCCGATGAAAAAGACTCTGCGCGACGTCTCCCTCGCTTTCGGCGCTGCCGGCCTGCTGGCCGCCGGCCTCAGCAGCTGCGGCGACCCCAAAACCACCGAAACCACCACCGCCACCGAAGCCGCCGTCATTGCCGACTCGGCTAACATGTCGACCGACTCGGCCCGCATGGGCAAGCCCGAGGGCGTGATGGTGGACGGCGTGGCCATGACGCCCGACAAAACCATTATCCAGAATGCCGTGCAGGCTGCCAGCGTGAGCACGCTCATCAAGGCCGTGTCGGCCGCCGACCTGGGCGGCACCCTCAGCGGCCCCGGCCCGTTCACGGTGTTTGCGCCCACCAACTCGGCTTTCATCTCCCTGCCTAAAGGCGCGCTGGATGGCCTGATGAAGCCCGAGAGCAAGGAAAAGCTCAAGGGCGTGCTGACCTACCACGTTATTGCCGGCCGCCTGCTGGCCTCCGACCTCAAGGACGGCCAGGAGCTGACCACCATGAACGGTGAGAAAGTGAAAGTGTCGGTGAAGGACGGCAAGGTGATGATCAACGGCGCCACCGTGCAGATTCCCGACGTGGTATCGAGCAACGGCGTGACTCACGTCATCGACCAAGTGCTGCTGCCGCCGGCTCCGGCCCAGTAAGCGGCTCGCCAGACCAACAAAAAAGCCCCGCTGTTTCGGCCGCGGGGCTTTTTTGCGTTCAGGTTGTTCGGCGCGGGGGCTTAGCGCTTGCCCAGCCCGGCGTTTTCCGATACCCGCTCGGCGAAGCTGGCCCAATCCACGTCCGGCTTGTTCAGGGCCACGGTGGCCGACAGCTGGTCGAAGACGATATTGGCGAAGGGCATGGGCACCAAGTGCTCCTGGGCCTCGCGCAGCACCAGCTTCAGGTCCTTGCGGATAATGGCCGGCGCCGCGCCCACGGGCTGGTAGTGCTCGGTGGCAATGAGCTTGCCGTAACTTTTGTACACCGGGGCGGCGAAGATGGTGCTGGTGAAAAAGTCGTAAACCTGCTCACGCCCGAGGCCGCTTTTCTGGGCCAATGTAAACGCCTCGGCCATGGCCTCGATGGCCGCGCCCAGCATAAAGTTGCCGCAGAGCTTGACCACGTTGGCCGCGCCCACCTCGTCGCCGAAGTCGTGGGTGCCCTGGCCCAGCACCGTCAGCAGGGGCGCACTGGTGGACTTGGCGGCCGCCGGACCGCTGGTGGCAATCCAGAGCTTGGCCGCGGCGGCGGCATCGGGCTTGCCAAATACCGGCGCGGCCACGAGCGTGGTCCCGTGCTTGGCGTGTGCCTCGGCCAGCTGCCGGTTGGTATCAGGAGCCACAGTGCTGCACGATACGTGGATGGCACCCTTGGGCAGGCCATGTAATAGGCCCTCGGGGCCGGTGGTCAGGTCGGTCAGGGCCGCGTCGTCGGTGACCATGGTGAAAACCACGTCGGCGTGGCGGGCGGCTTCGGCGGGGGAGGCGGCCAGCCGCGCACCCTGCGCCACGAGGTCGGCCGCTTTGCTGGCAGTGCGGTTATAGACGGTGAGGGGGTAGCCGGCTTTAAGCAGGTTGGTGGCCAGCGCCAGGCCCATCTGGCCCAGGCCGATAAAGGCAACGTTCAGATTCTTGGATGCAGTCATAGCTGCCAAAACCGCCGCCAAAGCCAATTGTTCCCGTTTTTTATTCCGGCGCCGCGGCCCACGGTGGGTACCGGAGCTAGTGGCGGTTGTCCTGGTCGGCGAGCATGCTCAGGTAGCTGTCGTAGCGGGGCAGGGCAATCTTGCCCTTGTCGACGGCCTCGCGGACGGCGCAGCCCGGCTCGTGCACGTGCTGGCAGTTGTGGTAGCGGCACTGGTTGAGCAACGCGCGCATCTCGGGAAAGTAGTGCGCCAGCTGGGCGGGCGGAATATCCACGAGCCCCAGCTCCTTGATGCCCGGCGTATCGATAATGTAGGTGCCGGGGCGTACTTCCAGCATCTCGGCGAAGGTGGTGGTGTGCACGCCCTTGTCCGAAAACTCACTGATTTCCGAGGTCTTGATGTCCAGATCGGGCACCAGGGCGTTGATAAGCGTGCTTTTACCGACCCCCGAGTGTCCCGAGAGCAGCGTGACCCGGCCGTCGAGCAGGGCGTCGATGTCGGCCAGGCCCTCGCCGGTATGGGCCGAGCAGCGCAACCCCTCGTAGCCGGTGCGGCGGTACATTTTCAGAATCTGCTCCTGGTAGCCGGCCAACTCCTCGTCGTAGAGGTCTACTTTATTGAAGATGAGCTGCACGGGAATGCCGTAGGCCTCGGCCGTGACCAGAAACCGGTCGATAAACCCGAACGAGGTGGCCGGCGACACGAGCGTGACCACCAGCAAAGCCAGGTCGAGGTTGGCCGCCACAATGTGGGCGTGCTCACTTTTGTGCACCGAGCGGCGGATGATGTAGTTGCGCCGGGGTTCGATGTGGTGAATCACGCCCGCACCCTCGGTCTGCTCCTCCACGGTGAACTCCACCTGGTCGCCGACGGCCAGCGGGTTGCTCACCTTCAGGTTCTTGTTCTTGAACTTGCCCCGCAGGCGGCAGCGGTGCAGCTGCCCGGTGGCCGTTTCCCGCACGAGGTACCACGAGCCGGTAGATTTAACAACGATGCCGGTCATATGGTGAGTTGGTGAAATGGTGAAGTGGTGAGCTGGTGAAATTGCGGGTTAGTGAGATGGTGAATTGCCGTTCAGCTGGCGCGGTTTTGCGCCGCTTGCGCAAATCGAACAGTAAACTCACCATTTCATCTGTTCACCATTTCACCACCAAGCCAGGTCATGATGGTGGCCGTGGCGCCGGCCTTGGCCCGGACGTACTCCTTGTTTTGGGCCACGATGGGCTGGCGCTGGTCCGGGTTGAAAATCAGAAATTTCAGGGCGGTTTCCAGCTCCTCCGCATCTTGCACGGCATCGGCACCACCTTGCTGGACCAGGTCCCGGGCTTCCTGGAACTTGCCGAAATTGGGCCCAAACAGCAGGGGCAGGCCGAATACGGCCGCTTCCAGCGTGTTGTGCAGACCCTTGCCGAAGGCCCCGCCCACGTAGGCCACCGACCCGTAGCGGTACAGTTCCCGCAGCAGCCCGATGGAGTCGATGAGCAGGATGCGGGCCGCGGGCGCCGTTTCGGGCGTGGCTTGGGAGTAGCGCAGCACCTGGCCGGGCAGCAGCTCGTCCACCTGCCGCAGCCCGGTTTCGTGCAGCTCGTGGGGTGCCACAATGACGCGCATAGCCGCGGGTGCCAGTTCCCGTAGCGCGGGCGTGAGCATGGTCACGTCGGCGGGCCAGCTGCTGCCTACCACCAGCACCGGGGCACCGTCGGCGGCGAAGGCGGACAGCACGGGTAGCTCCCGGGCCGTGGCCGCGGCCGTGGCCACCACCGTGTCGAAGCGGGTGTCGCCGGCCGTGCTGACCTGGCGCAGGCCCAGCTTCCGCAGCAGCTCCGTCGACTCCTCATTCTGGGTGAAGATATGGGTGAAGCTGCGCAGAATCCGGCGGAATAGGCCACCCCAGGGCTTGAAAAACACCTGGTTGGGTCGGAAGATGGCCGACACGCAAATCACCGGAATCTGGCGCTGGTGCAGGGCCGTGAGGAAGTAGTACCAGAACTCGTACTTCACAAATACCGCCAGCCGGGGCTGCACGGCATCCAGGAAAGCGCAGGCGTTGGCGGCCGTATCGAGGGGTAGGTAAAACACGTAGTCGGCGCCGGGCCAGCTTTTGCGGATTTCGTAGCCCGAAGGCGAGAAAAACGTCAGCACAATTTTGTAGTCGGGGTGGGCCTGCCGGAAAGCTTCGAGCAGGGGGCGGCCCTGCTCAAACTCGCCCAGGGAGGCGCAGTGAAACCACACCCGCGGGGCCGTTTCGGCGGCCAGCGCCTGCCGGATGTGGGGCAGCAGGCCGCGCCGGCCCTTGGTCCACTGCGCCGCTTTGGGCACAAAGGGTGCCACCACTCGCAGAAGCAGGGCGTAGAGCTGGAGGCCGAGGGAATACAGAAAAAGCAAAGGCTGGGAGTTAGGGCGGAGGACTTAGATCCTGGGTCGGAGAAAACCCGGTCAAAGCGCCGAGCAAAAATAGGCGTTTGCCGGCCGGCAAACGAAAAAAGCCCCAACCAGTTGGTCGGGGCTTTCTTACGCTTGCGTGGCGGGGTGCTTAGTGGGCGCCCTGCTTGCCGAGGTAGTTGGCTACACCTTCGCGGGTAGCCTCCATCGCCTCCTTGCCTTCCTCCCAGTTGGCGGGGCATACTTCGCCTTTCACCTCGAAGTACTGCAGGGCGTCGACCATGCGCATGGCCTCGTCGATGCTGCGGCCCAGCGGACCGTCGTTGACCACTTGGTGGCGCACGATGCCGTCTTTGTCAATCAGGAACAGGCCGCGGTAGGCCAGGGGCGAGCCTACGAAGACCATTTCGCCGGCCTCGTTGTAGTCATAGTGGCCGCCGAGCACGTCGTAGTTGGCCGCAATGGTTTTGGTCGCGTCGGCCACCAGCGGGTAGGTTACGCCCTGAATGCCGCCATTGTCGCGGGGCGTCTGCAGCCAGGCGAAGTGGGAGAAGTGGGTATCGGTCGAGCACCCGACGATGGCCACGCCCTTGGCCTCAAAATCAGCCAGGCGCTCCTGGAAGGCAATGATTTCAGTGGGGCACACGAAGGTGAAGTCGGCGGGGTAGAAGTAGAAGATAACGTGCTTCTTGCCCAGGTAGCGGTCGAGGGAGAAATCCTCTTCGAATTCGCTGTCGATTACGGCCGTAGCCTTGAAAGAAGGAGCACGTTTGCCAACGAGAACTGCCATGTTGTGGAATGTAAAAGTGAAAAGGGTATTGTACTAGGTAAGAAGTCAGCGGAAGCAGCGGGGGCGAAAGGTTGGGCTACCCCCGCGCGTCAGGTTTTGGTGCCGGTGATGTGCAGGGAAAAGGAGCGGGGCCGGAAGCCAGGCAACCCACGGGCGGCGAAGAAGTCGGCAATCAGCGCGTCGAGCTGGGGGTCGCAGTAGTCGATGATTTCCTGCGTATCGGTGCAGTGCAGGTGGTGGTGGGCCGAGCAGTCGGCATCGAAGCGCCGGGAGCTGCCTTCGGCCGCCGCCACGCGCCGCACCAGGCCCGCCGCCACGAAGCTGTCGAGCGTTTTATAGACCGTGCCCAGGGAAAGCGTGGGGTGGGCCGGGCGGATGCGCCGGTGCACCTGCTCAGCCGTGGGGTGGCCCGGCAGCAGCAGCAGACTCTCCAGAATCACGAGGCGCTGCCGGGTGGCGCGCAGCCCCGTCAGCGCCAGCTTGTCCCGTAAGGCGGCGGGGCTGGCATCAACGGGATGGGGGGGAGAAGAAGAGGAAGAAGCTGGCTGCACAGGTAAGAATGATTCTCCGCAAAGGTAAGCGTAGAAGGAAAACCGCGCTGAAAAGGTTTTATCAGCCGGCCGGAATTATCCGGGCAGCCGTGCCCGCCACGGGGGAAAAGTAGCTGAAAGTTGAGTGTAAGTTACTTGGGTCAATACTTGATATTCGTTGGTGTAATATTCAGAAAACGTGCATTATATACTGAGTGTTGCTAAATGATGTAGCCAGTAGTTACCCCCGTGGCTAGGGATGCAAACGGCCGGCTGGGACCTGCGCCGGTAGCTCAGGCAATGAACTCCGTGCCGCCCCGGCACACCACCTGGAAGGTCTGGCGGGTGCGCTGCTCGAGCAGGACCTCCCGGCCCTCGATCAGGCGCCGAATGCTGGCCGCGTCGTAGTTTTTGATGGTGTAGAGTTCCAGCCCGGTGTTGTAGTGAATCGTGAACTGCTCGCGCAGCTGCCCGAGCAGCTTCTCCAGGCGGAAGGCGGCAAAGTCGGTGCAGACTGAGAAGGAAATGGCCGAGTTCTGCATCATGTTAATCTTGAGCCGGACCTGGGCCAGGGCCCCAAAAATCACCTCCAGGTTTTCCTCCGAAATAAAAGTCAGGTCCTTCGACTCAAACGAAATCAGCACCTGCCCGGTCTTGCGGATAAAGGCCGGGGCCAGCAGCTCGTGCCGGCAGTCCCCGATGCGCGTGCCCTCGGCGGCGGGGTCCAGGAACGACTTCACGAACAGTGGAATCTGCCGCACGGCCAAGGGCTTGATGGTCTTGGGGTGAATGACCGAGGCCCCGTAGTACGCCATTTCGATGGTTTCCTGGTAGCTGATTTCCGGGTAGCGCACCGGGTCGGCGAAAAACTTGGGGTCGGCGTTGAGCAGCCCGGCCACGTCCTTCCAGATAGTCACCGACTTGGCCTGCAGGCAGTAGGCAAAAATGGCCGCCGTATAGTCGGAGCCTTCCCGGCCCAGCGTGGTGGTGCGGCCGTCGCGGGTGCCGCCCACGAACCCCTGCGTCACCAGCACGGAGGCCTCGCGCAGCTGCTTGGGCACGGTGGTGCGCAGGTTGGCCTCGGTCGTGAGCCAGTCGATGCGGGCCTCGCGCCAGCAGTCGTCGGTGCGCAGTAGGGGGCGGCAGTCAAGCCAGCGGGTAGGGTGAGTGTCGTGAAGCACGCCGGCAATGAGCTTGGAGGCCAGCAGCTCCCCGCAGCTCACGATTTGGTCGTACTGCGCGTCGTAGTCCTGGGTCGGGCTCACCTCCGCGAGCTGGGCGGCGAGCTGGCGAAAAACCGCTTCAAACTCCTGTTCCAGGGTGGCGGCGGTACCAGGGCCGAAGCCGCCGGAAAGCTCCTGCAGGGCCGTGCGGTGAAAGCTGATCAGCTGGGCCAGGGGCGGGGCGTAATCCTGGCGGGCAAAGGCCAAAGCGAAGATGGCCTCCAGCGCATTCGTGGTTTTGCCCATGGCTGACACCACCACCACCAGCGGGCCCTGGGACCGGTGCTGCTGCACAATTTCGACCAGATTGCGGATGGCCGTGGCGTCCTTCACCGAGGCGCCACCGAACTTGTAAACCTTCAGAGCGAGCTGTTCCTGCATGGCCCAAAAGTAGGCAGCACGCCGCAGATGTGGCGAAAAAGCTTAGTTTTGTAGGCCAGTCCCACTGCTCATTCTTCCACCCATTTATGGATCACAACAAACTGGCTTTACCCGTCGGTACCACCCTGGACCGCTTCATCATGCGCAAGCAGGAAGACTTTCCCTACGCCACCGGGGAGCTTTCCCAATTGCTGCGCGACATTGCCCTGGCGGCCAAAATCGTGAACCGCGAGATTAACCGTTCGGGCCTGATTGACATTGCCGGGGCCTACGGCAACCGCAACGTGCAGGGCGAGGAGCAGCAGAAGCTCGACGTAATTGCTAACATTCGCTTCATCCGGGCCTTGCGCAACGGTGGCGAGGTCTGCACCATCATTTCCGAAGAAGACGAGGAGATGATCCAAACCGGCAACGTGCAGGGCAAGTACGTGGTGGCCATCGACCCGCTCGACGGCTCCTCCAACATCGACGTGAACGTGAGCATCGGTACGATCTTCAGCATCTACCGCCGGGTGTCGCCGACCGGCAACGAGGGCACCGAGCAGGACTGCATGCAGACCGGCACCAACCAGGTGGCGGCCGGCTACGTGATTTACGGCTCCAGCACCATGATGGTGTACACCACCGGCAATGGCGTCAACGGCTTCACCTACGAGCCCAGCCTGGGCGAATTCTTCCTCTCGCACCCCCAGATTACCTCGCCCAAAACCGGCTCGGTTTACTCCATCAACGAAGGTAGCTCGGAGCACTTCTCGGAAGCCATGGCGGCCTACGTGGCCTACTGCAAGCAGCAGAACTACTCGGCCCGCTACATCGGCTCGTTGGTAGCCGACTTCCACCGCAACCTGCTCAAGGGCGGCATCTACATCTACCCGGCCACGAAAAAGTCGCCCAACGGCAAGCTGCGCCTCATGTACGAGTGCAACGCCCTGGCGTTCATTGTGGAGCAGGCCGGCGGCAAGTCCAGCGACGGCCGCACCCGCACCATGGAGCTCGAGCCCAAGGGTCTGCACGACCGGTGCCCGCTGTTCATCGGCTCGACGGAGCTGGTCGAAAAGGCGGAGGAGTTTATGGCCCGGGAGCACAGTGCGTCTGCGGTTGAGGCGCTTAAGTAAAGCGACCTTCCAGCCCATCAAAAAAGGCCACCCGCTTCCGGGTGGCCTTTTTTATGCACGAAGCGGGGAGGAGCTACTCCTTTTTCTTGCCTTTCTTGGCGGGCTTCTCCGTCGTGATTTCCGGATTGATGGGCTCCGTCGACTCCGCCTCGGCCGGGATGATGCCGGCGGTGCTCAACGCTTCCTCGGCGGCGGGCTCGTCGGCCTTGGCAGCTTTCTTCTTGGCTTTCGGCTTAGCTTCTGCGGGAGCCGTAGCGGCCGTTTCCGTTTCTTCCTCCACGGCCGGAGCCTGGTATTCCAGGCTGCTGCTCACGGCTTTGTACCACGAAACCAGTTTCTTGATGTCGGACATATACACCCGCTCCCGGTCGTAGTCGGGAATGATGGCGCCCATGAAGGCGGTCAGATCCCGGTCGTCCGACTTGTTGGTCACGGCCAGGTCGGTGCCGAACTGCTGGTGAATGCGGTCAAACACCTCCGTCAGGGGCACGGTCTGGTCGTAGTCCTGGGTGTAGATGGAAATTTCGTGCAGCAGCGAAACCTTGTTGCGGGCCGAAGCCACGGAGCGCTTACCGTTTTCGGTCAGTGATTCGACGATGACGCCCGCGCGGGTGGGGCTGATCAGACGGTAGAGGCCAGGCATTCCGCTGATGGCGGCAATTTCCTTCAGGTCGTAGGGCATAGAAAAAGCAGTTGGGTAAGAAAATGCAAATTTATTCGGTCGGCGTGGCCTCCTTGGTGGGCGTAGGCAGCTTAAATACAATCGGCAGGCTGGTCAGCACGGCGTAGCTTGGCTTGTTGAACTTCAGCAGCCGGGTCAGGCGCAGGGCTTCTTCCCCGCAGCCGCCGCCCACGTTCTTCACCAGCTTGATGCCGCTCATGGTGCCGTCGGTATTAAGCGTGAAGCTCACGATGCAGGTGCCCTGAATGCGGTTGCGGCGCGCCATTATCGGGTACTTCAGCTCTTTTTCGATGAACTCGTACATGGCGTCCTGCCCGCCTTCGTAGTACTCGGCCACCGGAATGGACTTGCCGACGTGGCCGGGTGCGGGAGTAGCCGCCGGCGCGGGAGCTTCGGCGGGGGCTGGGGTGGTCAGCTCGGGCGTCGGGCCGTCACTTTTCACCTTGACTTTGGTTTTTTGCGCAAACGCCGGGGCAGATCCGGCCAACAGGCCCAGGGCCAGCACAAATGTGATTTTTTTCATGGAAAAACCGGAGAGAAAAAAGGGATGGGAATGAGGAAATGTTGCGGCGCTGGGCTTGGCAATTACGGGGCCAATCTACGCATTATCGGCCGTTTGGGCCAACTGCCGGTTTACCTCCTCAATAAAGCCGAGGACTTCCTCGCGGCCGGTCTTTTCCTCGGCCGAAGTAATAAAATGGCGGGGTAGCTCGTCCCAGCTTTCGCCCATCTTCTGCAGGTAGGACGCCACGTTCTGCTGGGTGCGGGAGCCCGAGAGCTTGTCGGTTTTGGTAAACACCATCACGAAGGGCACGCCCTCGTTGCCGAGCATTTCCATAAACTCCAGATCCACGGCCTGGGGCTCGTGGCGGGAGTCGATGAGTACAAACACGCAGGCCAGGTTTTCCCGGTGCCGCATATAATAGTTGATCATCTTCAGCCAGGCCGCCCGCGAGACTTTGCTGACCTTGGCGTAGCCGTAGCCGGGCAGGTCGACCAAGTACCAGCTGTCGTTGATCAAAAAGTGGTTGATGAGCTGGGTTTTGCCGGGCAACGACGAGGTTTTGGCCAGGCCCTTCTGCCCCGTGAGCATATTAATCAGGGAGGACTTGCCCACGTTGGAGCGCCCAATGAAAGCGTATTCGGGCAGCACGGGCGGCGGACACTGGTCCACCCGTGAGTTGCTCATCAAAAATTTTGCTTCGCGGATAATCATAAGCGGAAAGGCGAGTTGCGGGTGCAAAGGTAAGGGAATGCGCCGGGGCGCCCGAATCATAAATTTTCTTTAAAAATCCTTGTTATTTACAAAGCGCCCCTATATTTGCGCGGCCTGCTTCCCGTCGTAAAGGCCAAAAGCAGCTTCCCCAGGCGGTTTTTAGCCAGATCCGAGTAAAGTTTTTTTCCAATTGGATAGGGCAAAGGTCGTATTATAAAATTTCTATCTTTGCCCGCACTGGAGCCTTGTTTCCTGCCTTCTTAGGCAACGGCCAGCCCCTGGTGCTTCGCTTTTTCCGCGCTTGCGCCCCGAAAAAAAAGCTTGCTGGCTTAACCCTGGAACGGGTTTTCAGTATAAGAGGCAACTCTTAAAATAGCAGCCGCGACTGGTGGCTGCTGTTTGCGTGAACCTCCCTGCAACTCCTTATTCCCAAACCCCTCCTACAATGGACAACTTAGTCAGAAGGTTATTGAAAGCCTCTTGCGCCTTCGCTCTTGCCGCGGCCGTGGCTCAGCCTGCCCTGGCCCAGAGCAGCCGCAAGCAGCTTAAAACTGCGAACAAGTACTTTGAGCAAGAGAACTACCGGGCCGCCATTCCTTTCTACGAGCAGGTACTGGCTAAGGAACCCAACAATGCCCTGGCTTTGTTCCGCGCCGGCATTGCGTATATGTCTTTCGACAAAGAAAAAGCCAGCGACTATATCTACAAGGCGCAGCGGCTTAAGCCGAAAGTGTCGAAGGATGTGGAGTACTGGCTGGGTCGCGTCGACCACCTGAACTACAACTTCGACGAGGCTATTTCCCACTTCCAGGCGTACAATGCCACGCTTAAGAAGAAGGACACCCGCAAAGCCGCGCTGGCGCAGTTGATTCAGCACAGCAAGAACGCCAAGGTGCAGTTCAACAGCCCCAAGGACATCTTCGTGAAGAACCTGGGCCCGACCATCAACACTAGCTTCTCCGAGCACAGCCCGGTGATTTCGGCCGACGACAAGACCCTGCTTTTCACCTCCCGCGGGGAGAACGTGACCGGCGCCGGCAACACCAACAGCACCAACAAAGGCAACATTGCCTCCGACGGTGAGTACTTCGAGGACATCTTCGAAGCCAAGCGCATCGACGACGAGAACTGGGAGAAGCCCCGTTCGCTGAGCGGCGTGCTCAACGGCAAAGGCCACGATGCCTCCATCCAGGTGTTCGATAACGACCAGAAGATGCTCATGTATCGTCAGGACGAAAACGGCGACATCTTCTACTCGGAGAAGGCCGGCGGCGACTGGACGGCTCCCAAAAAGCTCAACAACAAAATCAACTCGAAGGCTTTCGAGTCGGATGCTTTCATCACGCCCGACGGCCTGACGATTTACTTCTCGACCAGCAAGTACTCGGAAGACAACACGCTCGACATCTACTACGCCACCCGCCAGCCCGGTGGGGACTGGGGTGAAGCCAAGTCGGTGGGCAACGTCATCAACACCAAGTTCGACGACGACAGCCCGTACCT
This sequence comes from Hymenobacter persicinus, assembly GCF_004167665.1. GTDB lineage: Bacteria > Bacteroidota > Bacteroidia > Cytophagales > Hymenobacteraceae > Hymenobacter > Hymenobacter persicinus. Next base: position 12,328 of record NZ_SEWE01000022.1, read on the forward strand.
GAGCAAGGACGGTAAGACGATGTACTTCAGCTCGCGTGGGCACAACACGATGGGCGGCTACGACATCTTCAAGTCGGAGTACGACGAAATCGGCCGCAAGTGGGGCACGCCCGAGAACATGGGCTACCCCATCAACACGCCTGACGACGACACCTACTACCGTCTGAGCCCCGATGGGTCGTACGCCTACCTGTCGAGCTACCGCATCGGTGGCTACGGCGAGAAGGACATCTACACCATCAACTACATCAAGAACGCCATCATCCGCGGCAAGGTCTTCACCAAGCGTGACAGCACCGTCATTCCGGGTGTGGAGCTGGTCTTCAACGGTACCCAGGCTGACAAAACGGCCCTGAGCTACCGCGACGTGACCAAGCCCGTTACCGGCGACTACCAAGTAAGCGTGCTTTCGGGCCGTACCTACCAGGTAGCTGTGTCGAAAGACAGCAAGAACATCACGACCGAAGAGTTTGCCGTGCCGATTTCGACCAATGACTCGACCGTCATTGAGAAGAATTTCTACGTCGACTACATCGACACGTCGGGAACCATGTACGCCGGTTTCAAGAAGATCTACTTCGATACCGACAAGTACAAGCTGCGTCCGGAGTCGATCAAGGAGCTGGCCAACATCAGCAGCATCCTGAAGGCTAACCCCGGTCTGAACATCTCGATTGAAGGCCACTGCGACAGCCGCAACACCGACGAGTACAACATTGTCCTGGGTCAGAACCGGGCTGATGCCGCCTACAACTACCTGAAGAAAAGCGGTATCACCGAAACCCGCATGACGACCGTCAGCTACGGCGAGCGTCGTCCGGATGCCCCGAACGATTCGCCGGAGAACATGCAGCTCAACCGTCGCGTGGAATTCCGTCCGATCCTGAAAGAGGGTGAAACGATGCCCACGTTGAACCCCGGCGCTGGTTCGGGCGCCACGGGCACCGGTACCTCGGGCGCCAGCTCGACCGGCACCACGACCACCGGCGCACCCCTGCAGCCCGGCAAGAGCAAGGTGAAGATGGCCGACGGCACCAAGGTGAAAACCAAGGTGGATGAGGACAGCGACAAAGTAAAGGTGAAAGCCAAAGGCCCCGCGGGCGAAGAGTCGAAGACCAAAACCAAGGATGGTACCATCGACGCGAAGACCAAAGACGCCAACGGTGAGAAAACCAAAGTGAAGACCGACAACGACTAAACGGTCTGGTTAAGAGTACAGAACGGGCCGGGCATTATGCCCGGCCCGTTTTTTTTCAACATAATGCGCCGCGGGGCGTTATGTTTGGGCAATTCCGCTTCGTTTTTTCCGTTCTTCGCCTCAGAAGTATGTCCGTTGTTCCCTATAAAGAAGATGCCGCCGGCAAGAAGTCGCAGGTTGCCCAGATGTTTAACAGCATTGCGGGTAAGTACGACTTCCTGAATCACTTCCTGAGTGCCGGCACCGATATCTACTGGCGCCGCAAGGCCGTCGGTGAGCTGAAGGAGTTGCGGCCGGCCCGCATTCTGGATATTGCCACCGGCACGGCCGACTTCGCCATCGAAAGCCTGCGCCTGTCGCCGGAAACGACGGTGACGGGGGTGGATATCTCGGAGGGTATGCTGGAAGTAGGACGGCGCAAGCTGGCGGAGAAAGGCCTCAGCCACCGCATCCAACTCGAGCTGGGCGACTCCGAAAACCTGCCGTTTCCCGACAACCACTTCGACGCCGTAACGGCCTCGTTTGGGGTGCGCAACTTCGAAAACCTGCAAAAGGGCCTTCAGGAAATGCACCGCGTACTGCGCCCGGGAGGGAAGATGGTGATTCTAGAGTTTTCCAAGCCCACGGCTTTCCCCATGAAGCAGGCCTACAACTTCTACTTCAAGAATATTCTGCCGGTCTTTGGCAAGATGATTTCCAAGGACCGCGCCGCCTACACCTACCTTCCCGAGTCGGTGCAGGCTTTCCCGGATGGCCCGGACTTTCTGGCTATCCTTCAACAAGTCGGCTTCAAAACTCCCGCATGGCAACCCCTCACGTTCGGTATAAGCTCCATCTACACCGCTCAAAAATAAGCCGTCTGGCGCTGCTGGCTCTCGTTGCCTGCGGCTTGCCGCTAGCCGCGCAGGCCCAGAAGTCGAGCCGGGCCAGCAAGGGCAACCGGGGGCAGGTCAAGTCGATTACGGTCGACAACCTGCCCGGCTACGACGACAAGTGGTTTCACCCCGGCATGTTCATTGCGCCCAACTTCTCGCGCTACAAAATTGAGCAGTCGAGGGCCTACACCCAGGCGCGCAACGTGTCGGCCAACTCCATCATCAGCCCCGGCCTGTCGGTGGGCTTTATTGCCGACGCCCGCCTGGCGCCCAACTTCAACCTGCGCTTCACGCCGGGCGCCAGCTTCGTGACCCGGCAGGTTGAGTTCAAGCCCTTCGGCTACTCGCCCGCCGATTCCATTCTGACCCAGGAAATCGGGGGTACCCAGATTGACTTGCCGCTGCTGCTCAAGTTCAAGTCGGACCGGCGGCGCAACACCCGCGTGTACGTCGTGGGCGGCGTCCGCTCGAGCGTGGGTGTCGGCAACCGCCGCAAGGACCCGGCCCGCAACCTGCTCCGGGCCACGGCCAGCGACTTCGCCATCGAGTACGGCGTGGGCCTGGACCTGTTTTACCCGCTGTTTAAGTTTGCCCCCGAGCTGCGCTTTTCCAATGGCCTGACCAACCTGCTGGTGCCGGGCAAGGACGTGTACAGCCGCAGCCTGCAGAGCATGAAGAGCAACACCGTGACGCTCTACCTGAACATCGAATAACCGGCGTTTTAGCCGCCGTTTGCTTCCCCACATGACCCGTACCGCTTTCGTTACCGGCGCCTCGTCCGGCATTGGCCGCGCCACCGCGGTGGCTTTGGCCCAGTCCGGCTTTCAGCTCGTTGTTACCGGCCGGCGCCGGGAGCGGCTGGAAGAGTTGGCCCAGCAGCTCACCCCTACGCCCGTGCACATTCTCACCTTCGACGTGCGCGACCGGGCGGCCGTGGATGCGGCCGTAGCTAGTCTGCCCGCCGAGTTCCGGGACGTGGACGTGCTGGTCAACAACGCCGGCGGCGCCCACGGGCTGGCCCCGATTCAGGAGGGCGACCCCAACGACTGGGACGTGATGGTGGACAGCAACGTGAAAGGCCTGCTCAACGTGAGCCAGGCCGTACTGCCGGGCATGAAAGCGCGGCGGCAGGGCCACATCATCAACATCGGCTCCATTGCCGGCCACGAGGTCTACGCCAACGGCAACGTGTACTGCGCCTCCAAAGCCGCCGTAGCGGCCCTGACTAAGGCCATGCGCATCGACCTGCTGCCGTTGCACATTCGGGTGGCGGAAGTGAATCCGGGGGCCGTGGAAACGGAGTTTTCCGAGGTGCGCTTCAAGGGCGACGCCGCCCGGGCGGCCAAAGTGTACGAGGGCTTCGACCCACTCAAGCCCGAGGACATTGCCGAAGTCATCCAGTTTATGGTGACCCGCCCCGCCAACGTGCACATTGCCGAGGTCACCATCTTCGCCGGGGCTCAGGGCGCGGCCACGCTGATCCGGCGCGACTAAGCCGGAACTTACCGTTAAAGCCACCAACGGGCCTTGCTACTTAGGTGGCGGGGCCCGTTGCCGTTGGCAGGGACGTGTGCAGCTGCCGGAGCACAGCCGCATCGAGGCTGTGCTTGCCATCAAACTGCAGTAGCTCCGGCTCTACGCCCAGTTGCCGCAGAAACTGTTGTTGCCGGGTTAGGTCTTCGGCGCTGACGTATTCGTCCTGAGTGCCGCAGACCAGCACCACGGGCAGCTGCCGAAGCAGGCGGGTAGCCACGGGCAGCTCCAGGTCGGGCGGAAAGGCGCCGGCCCACAGAATCAGGCGGGCCGGGCGAAACCGGGCCCGGGCCAGCCAGCGGCTCACCGTGGCCGCCCCTTGGGAAAAGCCCAGCACCGTTACGGCCACGTCCGCGGGGAGGCCCGCCAGCACGTGCTGGGCCAATTGGTTGAGGTAGCCCACGTAGTCCTCAATTTCAGCCAGCCGGTCTTCGCGCGTCATCCAGGTTGCCCCGACCCGCCCGCTGGTGCCGTTGAGGTAAAAGCGGGACAGGCCCTCGGGCGCCACCACGACCAACGTCGGGTCGGCGGCAGTGAGGTGGTGGAAGTGGCGAATGAAATACTTGGCCAGCTGCCCGTAGCCGTGGCCCACAAACCAGACCTGCCGGGTCGCGGGCCCAAGCTCCCCGGCCTGAAAGTACCGCGCCGTCCGGCTCACGATCAGCTGTTGTTCCATCTGTGAGGTGGTGACCTAGTGAACTGGTGAGGTGGCGTTCTACCTGGTCGATACTGCGTCACTGGCGCCAGCGGCACCGCCACGCACCAGTTCACCAGCGCACTATTTCGCCTTCGGCAGGTCGTCGGCGTTGAACTGGAACGGCAGCAAGTCGGCCAGGGAGCGGAAGCGGTAGATGCTGCCGTTGGGGCCGGGCAGCAGCAGCGGAATCGGGCGGCCCTGGCGGTTTTCGTACTCGGTCATCACCTGCCGGCAAGCCCCGCAGGGCATGGCCGGCCCGAAGGCGCCATCGGCGGGGCGGGCGGCTACGGCCATCCCCACAATGTGCCGGTCGGGCTGGTTGACGGCCAGGCCAAACAGGGCGGTGCGCTCGGCGCAGAGGCCGGAGGGGTAGGCGGCGTTTTCCTGGTTGGTACCCCGAAACACGCTGCCGTTGTCGAGCAGCAGGGCGGCACCCACGTGGAAGTGGGAGTAAGGGGCGTAGGCGTGTTCGGTAGCGGCGCGGGCCTGTTGCCAGACGGTTGCTTCAGCGGGGGAAAGTTCGGCTTCGGAATCCAGCACCTCGACGGTGATGGTCAGATGGAGCGGATGGGCCATCGGGGAATAAAAGAAACAAATTCCGAGACCGAATGGCGGCCCCGGGCGGGAAGGGGCGGTGAATGTACTACAATTCTGGCGGACCAAATAACTTTTATCCAACTTCGGCCGCCCAAATCGGGGGCGGTCTGGGAATAAATGAGGCTTAAATCCCGACAGTAGCGGGGTAAAGCCCTAGTTTCGTGCCGCCAACTTCTTTCCCACCCCTCCGCCCATGTCCCGTATTCTGCTTCTCGGTGCCGGCCGCTCGGCTTCGTCCCTGATTTCCTATTTGTTGGAGCACGCGCCCACCGAAGGCTGGCAGCTCACGGTGGCCGACGTGAACCCGGCCCACCTGGTGCCCGTGCTGGCCGCCCACAGCGGTTACGCCCGCGCCGTGCCGTTTGATATTCAGCGCCCCGAGCTGCTCGAGGAGCTGGTGCCCCAAGCCGATATTGTGATTTCGATGCTGCCGGCGCTGTTTCACCTGCCCGTGGCCCAGGCCTGCGTGCGTCACGCCCGCCATTTGGTGACGGCCAGCTACGTGAGTGAGGAAATCCGGGCCCTGGACGCCGAGGCGCGGGCGGCGGACATCCTGATTCTGATGGAGTGCGGCCTCGACCCCGGCCTCGACCATATGTCGGCCATGCAGGCGCTGGGCCACATCCGCAGCCGCAGCGGCAAGCTCACCTCGTTTAAGTCGTATTGCGGCGGCCTGATGGCGCCCGACTCCGAGGGCGACAACCCCTGGCGCTATAAGTTCACCTGGAACCCGCGCAACGTGGTGCTGGCCGGGCAGAGCACGGCCAAGTACCTCGAAAATGGTCGCCTGCGCTTTATTCCCTACCAGCACCTGTTTACCCGCCTCGCCACGCTGGAGGTGCCGGGCTACGGACAGTTTGAGGGCTACGCCAACCGGGACTCGCTCAGCTACCGCGCCCCCTACGGCCTACACGACATTCCCACCATGCTGCGAGGCACCCTGCGCCGCCCGGGCTACTGCGCCGCCTGGCAGGCCCTAGTGCGCCTGGGTCTCACCGACGACACCGTGCACCTGGCCAACGACGCGGCCATGACCTGGGCCCAGCTGCTTGAATCCTACCTGCCCGCGGCGGAAGCGGGCCGGAGCCTGCCCCAGCAGCTTGCCGACTACCTGGGCCTAGCCGCCGACGGGCCGGAAATGCAGCGGTTGAGCTGGCTGGGCATCTTTACCGAGCTGCCCGTGGGCCTGGCCGACGCCACGCCCGCCCAGCTGCTCGAGCGGCTGCTGACCACCAAGTGGGCTCTGCAGGACGGGGACCACGACATGATTGTGATGCAGCACCTGTTTGACTTCGAAATCGAGGGGCAGCGTTTCCAGCGCAGCTCTTCCCTGGTCGTGCTCGGCGACGATGCCACCCACACGGCCATGGCCAAAACCGTGGGTTTGCCCGTAGCTATGGCCGTGCGGCGCCTGGCCCAAGGCCACCTCCAGCAGCGCGGCGTCGTGATTCCGACCCAGCCCGACCTCTACGAGCCCATTCTGCAGGAGCTGGCCACCGACTACGGAATCCACTTTGTGGAGCAGGAGCAGACGCTGGGGTAGCCGTTAAAAGGCCAAGTAGAAATCCTGGAGCAAAGTCCGGAATTCCGCCGAGTAGGCTTCCGAGTCGGCCTCGTGGATGGCCAACTCCCGGCTCAGCTGAGGCTGGGGGCGGAGCGTGAAGGAGCTGATGTGGCGCAGGGCCTTGCTGCCGGGCCGGTGGCGGAGCGTGAGCCGGGCCGCCAAGAACAGGCCGGCCAGGGCAGCTTCCCGCTCGAAGTGCAGCATTTCGGGCGGGGGCAGCAGCACCGTCAGCCGCCCGTCGGCTGTGAGGAAGCGGGCAGTGAATTCGGCCAGCTCAGGAAAGCTGAGCGTGTCGGGGGCGGTGTGACGGGCCGTGGTACGCTGGGCATCCGGGGAGCGGAGCGAGTGGCGGAAAAACGGCGGGTTGCAGAGAATATGGTCGAACCGGGCCGGGGCGAGGGCCGCGTACTGCGCCAGACTGGCCGCGTGCACCTTGATTCGGGCGGACCACGGGCTGCGGGCCGCGTTGGCGGCGGCCTGGGCCGCCGCGGCCGGGTCCAGTTCCACGGCTTCCACCCGCGCCCGGGCGTTGCGCTGGGCGGCCATCAGCGCCAGCAGCCCGGTGCCGGCACCAATGTCCAGAATGCGGGTGGCGGCCGTCAGGTCGGCCACGGCACCCAGCACGCAGGCATCGGTACAGACTTTCATGGCGCACTGCCCCTGCTCGACGCGGAAGTGTTTGAACTGGAAATAGGAATTAGCCACGCGGAAACGAAAGGTTGGGGCAAAGGTAAGGCGTAGCCGCGGGCGCAACGCTTACGCGCCGGGCCCACGCCGGGCCGCACCCAGGCGGAGTACCAGGCGGTGCAGGGGCGCTTCCACCGCGTAGTGCAGCCCGATGGCGGCCCCCACGAGCAGCAGCAGCAGCACCGGCACCGGCGGCAACAAGGGCGCCAGACGAATGATGCGGGGCAGCAGAAAGTCGGGGAGCAGGCCCAGGTGCAGCAGGTAAAAAGCGTAGGAGCTGCGGCCAAGCACCTGCAGGGGCCGGCTGCCGAGTGCGCGCTGCAACCAGCTGGGCTGGTTGGCCAGCCCGTGCAGCAGCAGCCCCGTACCCAGCGGCAGCAGCCAGTTGTTGGCCGCCACGCCCGGTAGGCTCTCGATGCTCGAGCCCACGCCCAGCTGCTGCTGCACGCCCACCATTAACCCCAGTACGACGACCAGCACCAAGCCACCCAAAGCCGTAGCGTGGGGCACCCGGGCGGGGGCCAGCCGGGCAAACGCAGCCCCGAACAAAAACTCGGCGCTGCGCCCGAAAAAGGTGGCGCTCAGCACAAACAGCGGCGTTTCCAGCCAACCCCGGCCGCTCAGCACGGAACCCAATGCCAAGCCCAGCGCCGCCAGCCCCACCACGCAGCCCACCCAGATCCGCGGCGAGAAGCGTCGGGCCAGGGCAAACAGCAGGGGCAGCAGCAGGTAAAACGACTCTTCCACCGTCAGGGACCAGCTGGGGCCGATGCCGGTCAGGTACCAGCGGGCGGCCAAGCCCTTGAGCAGCGTGAGGTTCAGCGCGTACTGCTGCCACCACTGCGCCGCGGGCAGGGCGCGCTGGGCATGGCCGAATACGAACGTGGCCGTGGTCAGCAGCAGCAGCAGCGGGTAGATGCGGGCCACCCGGCGCAGCAGAAACTGCCCGAAGCTGCCCGCGTGGGCAGTGGCGAAGTAGCGGCGGCTAAGCAGGTAGCCGCTGAGGGTGAAAAAGACCGACACGCCCACGTGCAGCTCACTGCCTACGGCCTGCAGCGCCGCGGCCCAACCCGGGGCGGGGGCGGGCAAGGAGGTGCGGTAGTGAAATAAAAACACCAGCAGCGCGGCCCCGGCCCGCACGCCCGTCAGGGCCGGAAGGTGGGTGCGCGCGGCCGTCATTTACGCCATCTGGCTTTCGTAGCCCTCGTCGATGAGCAGGGGGCCGCGGGTGGCGCTGCCCACGGCCAGCTGGTCGCACCGCTCGTTTTCGGGGTGGCCGTTGTGGCCGCGTACCCACTGAAAGCGCACCTTGCGCTGCTCGTAGATCTTCAGAAAGCGCCGCCACAAATCCTCGTTGGCCTTCTTGCCGAAATCCGGCTTTTTCACCCAGCCAAACACCCACCGCTTTTCCACCGAGTCGACCACGTACTTCGAGTCGGTGACGACGGTAATCGGGATGTCGGGGCGCGTGACGGCCTCCAGCCCCACGATGATGGCCAGCAGCTCCATGCGGTTGTTGGTGGTCAGGCGGAAGCCCTGGGTGATTTCCTTTTCGTGGTGCCCGTAGCGCAGAATGGTACCGTAGCCGCCCGGGCCGGGGTTGCCGCGGGAAGAGCCGTCGGTGAAGAGATGAATCAACTTGGTTGTCAGTTGGTAGTTGCCAGTTGTCAGTTACTAGTTGTCAGTTACTAGTTGTCAGTTACTAGTTGTTAGTTGTTAGTAAGGGTTGAAGGACCTAACAACTGACAACCAACAACTGACAACCAACAACTGACAACCAACAACTAACCGTCAACTGCTTCAGAAATTTGATTTAAACAGCTTGATGGCAATGGCCAGCAGGATCACGCCGAACACCCGGCGCAGGATGTCCTCGCCGGCATTGCCGAGCTTGCGCTCAATCCAGGCCGAGCTTTTGAGCACGATGAACACAAACACCAGGTTCAGGGCAATGCCGACCAGCACGTTGGGCAGGGAGTAGGCCGCCCGCAGCGAGAGCAGGGTGGTCATGGTGCCGGCCCCCACGATGATGGGGAAGGCCAGCGGCACGATGGAGCCCGTGCGGGTGGTCGGGTCGTTTTTGAACAGCTCAATGCCCAGAATCATCTCCATGCCGATCAGGAAGATGATGATGGCCCCGGCCAGGGCAAACGACTGGTAGTCGACGCCGAACAAGCTCAGAATGCTCTGCCCCAGAAACAGAAACACCACCATCAGCACTCCAGCCACCAGCGTGGCTTTCTCGGAGTGAATCTTGCCCTCGCGCTGCCGGATCTGAATGATAATCGGGATGGAGCCCAGAATATCAATCACGGCAAACAGGGTGAGCGTAACGGAGAAGATTTCCTTGAGGCTGAACATGGTGAGATAGTGAACTGGTGAGGTGGTGAGGTTGAGGTGTTGGTGGTGCGGAGCCGCCCCGCTTACGCAGACGGAATGACAACTCACCAGTTCACCATCTCACGATTTCACTACTTAAGAAAACTCCCGGGCGAAGAACTGGACGAGTTGCTCGTAGGCCGCGTCGGGGATGGCGGGGAAGTTGGCGATGCGCAGGGTGTTGGCTTTCCAGGTGCCGTAGCCGTTACCGAGCTGCAGGCCCTGGGCCAGGGCCCGGCGCTTCACCTCGTCAATCAGCGCCGGGGCGCCCTGCAGGGCAATGACGGTAGTAGAGCGGGTTTCGGGGTTCGTGACCAGGGGCGTGAGCTGGGTGGCCTGCTCGAAGTAGTCGTAGAGCTTAGCGGCGCGGTCGAGCAGGTGCTGGTGCACGGCCTTGATGGGCTCCCGGTCCTGGAGCACCCGGCTCAGCAGGTAGATGCCGAGCACGTTGGGCGTATGGGTGGTCTGGAAGTTGAGCATCTTCTCGTACTGGGCCGTGAGCGAGTTGTAGTGGCTGCGCTCATTGATGCTGCGCAGGCGCGCCACGGCCCTTGGCGACAACACCATGATGCCCAGGCCGGCGGGCAGCCCGAAGCACTTCTGCACCGAGCCAAACCAGATGTCGGCCTTGATGTACTTGAGCTGAATGCCGGCCAGCGAGGAAGTGGCGTCCACGGCCAGCAGGGCGTTGCCCAGGCGGTTGTAGAGGTTCAGCACGAACCCGTCGCGCAACTGGGTGGCGTTGGAGGTTTCGTTCTGGGTGATGCAGACCAGGTCAGTCTGGCCGGACTCGTCGGGCAGGGGCAGGGTGTAGATTTCGGGCGCCTCATCGACGCCGAACTGCTGGCCGGTGGAGGCGGGGCGCAGGGCTTTGGCGTACTCAAACCACTTCTCGCCGAAAGCCCCGCTGTAGAGGTGGAAGCTCTTGGTGGGCGTCAGGCTCTGGGCCAAGACTTCCCAGCACTCGGTGGCCGAGCTCAGGAAGAAGATGGTGTAGTCCTGGGGGATGTTGAGCTTGGCCTTCATGTCGGCCACGGTCTGCCGCATCAGGCCCGTAAACCGCTCCCCGCGGTGGGGCGCCGAGAGCCAGCCCTCGTCGAAAGCGTCCTGCAAGTAGCCGCGTACGGCCGGATACACGGCGGAAGGCCCGGGATTGAAAGTATACATAGGTGTGGGAGTCAAAAGGGGAAACGCAAAGGTAGGGACGGTGAAATGGTGAGGTGGTGAAATGGTGAGTTTTTGTTCTGACTGCGCCAGCGGCGCAGGTTGTGCAGGGCCGCTCCAGCAGAACGTCAACTCCCCAGTTCACCATTCCACTACTTCACCTTAAACCCCACGCGCTTGGGCTTTAGGCCTTCGAAGTACTGCACGGCCAGGCGGTAGGAGTCGAGCTTGAAGCCGCTGATGCTGCCCACGCAGTTTTTGCCCAGCAGGCTGCGCTGGCGAAATTCCTCCCGGGCGTGCAGGTTGGAGAGGTGCACTTCCACCACCGGCGTGTGGATGGCGGCCACCGCGTCGGCCAGGGCCACGCTGGTGTGGGTGTAGCCGCCGGCGTTGAGCACCACGCCCGCGTAGGTGAAGCCCACCTCGTGGAGCTTGTCGATCAGCTCGCCTTCGTGGTTGCTCTGGAAGTAGTCGAGGGTGAGGTCGGGGAAGGCCGCGCGCAGCTCGGGCAGGTAGTCGTCGAAGCTGCGGGTGCCGTAGATGCCGGGCTCGCGCTGGCCGAGCAGGTTCAGGTTGGGGCCGTTCAGAATCAGGATTTGCATGGCGGGGTGTGGCTAGGAGGGGCGTTGGGGCAAAGGTAGTCGCATCTGGAACGTAGCAAGGATGCAGCTACCTTTGCCCTACGCTCTAACATCTAAGCCCCGAAAATGTCCACCTGGAACACCAGCATCAAGCAGTTTGAGGGTTACCTGCAGCTCGAAAAGTCGTTGTCGGCCAACTCGGTAGAAGCGTATTCGCGCGACATCAGCAAGCTGCGCCAGTACCTCGACATCTCGAAGCTGCCGGCCAGCCCGGCCCAGGTCACGACGCGCATCCTGCGGGATTTTCTGGCCTGGCTGGGCGAGTTGGGCCTGAGTGCCACCTCCCAGGCCCGCACGCTCTCGGGCATCAAGGCCTTCTACAGCTTCCTGATCATGGAAGACCTGCTCACCCTGGACCCCACCGACTCGCTCGAAGCGCCCAAAACCGGCCGCAAGCTGCCCGACACGCTCAGCTACGAGGAAATCACCCAGTTGCTCGAGGCCGTCGACATGAGCACCAACGAGGGCACCCGCAACCGGGCCATGCTCGAAACCCTGTATTCGTCGGGCCTGCGGGTGTCGGAGCTGATTACGCTGAAGCTCTCCAACCTCTACGCCGACCAGGGCTTCGTGCGCGTGACGGGCAAGGGCAACAAGGAGCGGCTGGTGCCCATCGGCCGCGACGCGCTCAAGTACATCAGCTTTTACCTGAGCGGAGTGCGCTGCCACCTCGACATTCAGCGGGGCTCGGAAGACACGATATTTCTGAACCGGCGCGGCACGGGCTTGTCCCGGGTGCTGGTCTTCACCATGATCAAAGCCCTGGCCGCCCAGGCCGGCATCCGCAAAACCATCAGCCCCCACACGTTCCGCCACTCCTTCGCCACCCACCTCATCGAGGGCGGGGCCGACCTGCGGGCCGTGCAGGAAATGCTGGGCCACGAAAGCATCACGACCACCGAAATCTACACCCACCTCGACCGGGACTACCTCAAGCAGGTTATCACCGAGTTTCACCCCCGCAGCTAGGCGCCGCTGGGCAAGGCGCTTTTAGGGGAGCGGAATACTTTTTTAGTAGGAGGGAAGTGCCTTTTAGAGCTTCCGCAGGACCTTTTTCTTCCTCCGCAGCCCCTTTTAGTGGGGCCAAGCTGCTTTTTACTGCTTCCGAACGACCTTTTACTAGCTCCCGCCTGCTTTTTACTCCTCGCGAAGGACCTTTTACTAGGGGCCGACCTACTTTTTTCTGCTTCGCCGGTACCTTTTAGTGGGTCTGACCACCTTTTTTCTAGGTCGGACCTGCTTTTTTTAGATGCTGCGGGCCCTTCGGCCGCGGTTCGCGGGGCGGTAATGGCCGCGGCAGCCGGCGTCGGTTGTCGAAACCAGATTCCGGTGCCCCGGGCCCGGCCGGAAACCGTACTTTTGCGGCCTTCCGACTCTGCTTATGCCGCTTGCTTCCCGTCTGCGCACGCCCCTGGCCGGGGCGGTGCTGGGCCTTTTGCTGTTTCTGCTGCCGTTTCTGCTGCTGCAGGAGCGCAGCTACGTGCTCATCGACGACAACCTCGACGCCGAGCTGAGCGTGCCCTTTCTGCTCACCCGCCACCACGTCGCGCTGGACTACCGGCCCACGGCGGTGGTCGAGCCCATCATGAACGGCCTGCCCCGCAACGCCCTGCGGCCCGGACTCAGTGCCACCGTGCTGCTCTTCGGCCTGCTCGACCCGCTGCCGGCCTACCTCATGCATGAGGCGCTGGTGCGCCTGCTGGCCCTGTTGGGGCTGTACCTGCTGCTGCGCCGCCACTTTCTGCGGGAGCCCGACCAGCGCCGCCTGGCGGCGGGCCTAGCCCTGGCTTGGGCCGTGCTGCCGGCCTACACCATCTACGGGCTCACCGTGCTGGGGCAGCCCTGGCTGCTGCTGGCGTTTCTGAACCTGCGCCGCGGCCCCGGCCGCTGGACCGACTGGCTGCTGGTGGCGTTGTTTCCGCTCTGGTCGATGTTCGTCTTTATCGGGCCCGTCGCCGGGGCGGCCGGCGCGGCCCTGCTGCTGCTCGACTGGGCGCAGGGGCGGGGAGTAGCCTGGCGGGCTGCCGGGGCCCTGGCGCTGCTCACGGCTATGTACCTGGTGGTCGAGTACCCGCTGGTTTACTCGTTGCTGGTGGCCAAGCAGTTTGTGCCCCACCGCCTGGAGTTTGACCTCGGCAAGCTCGGCAAGCCGGGTCTGGGCGCGGGGCTGGTTAGCGCGGGGCGCTACTTTTTTACGGGGCAGTACCACGCCAGCCTGGTTTCGCGCGCGGTGATGCTGCTGGCCGTGGCCGCCGCCTGGAAGCCGCTGGGCCGGGCTGGGAACCAGCGGCGACTGTTGCTGGGGCTGCTGGCCGTGCTGGCGGCGGTGGCGCTGTTCTGCGGCTTTTACCCCCAGTTTATTGAGCTGGTCCAGCAGGCGCTGCCCCCGCTGCGCACCTTCAACCTGAGCCGCTTCCACTTCCTGACCCCGCTGCTCTGGTTTGTGGTTCTGGCGTTGAGTCTGCGCGCGCTGCCGGCCGGGGGGCTGCGGACGGGCCTCGTGGCCCTGCAGCTGGCGCTGGGGCTGGGCATGAATTCGGAGTGGACCAACAACCTGCGCGAGCTGGCCGGGCGGGCAGCCCCCACGGAGCCGAATTACCAGGCCTACGTGGCACCCGCGCTGTTTGGGCAGGTGCAGGCCGGCATCCGGGAGCAGACTGGGCTGGGGCCGGCGGCCTACCGGGTAGCCTGCCTGGGCTTTCCGCCCGCCGTGGCCCAGCTCAACGGCTTCTACACCCTCGACAGCTACCAGAACAATTACCCCGTCACCTACAAGCACCAGTTCCGCCCCCTCATTGCCGGGGAGCTGGCCAAGGACGACTTCCTGCGCACCTACTTCGATGCCTGGGGCAACCGCTGCTACCTGTTTTCGGCCGAGCTGGGCAAGGATTTTCGCGTGGCGGCGTTTCAGCGGCGGGTGGTGCAGGATTTCGCCTTCGACGCGGTGGCCTTCCGGAAGTTAGGCGGCCGCTTCGTGCTGTCGGCGGCGCGACTGGCGGCGCCGGCCCGCAGCGGGTTGGTAGCCCGCGGCGAATTTTCGGCTAGGACGGCGTACTGGCACCTGTATCTTTACGAAGCGCAGTCCGCAATCCAGCGGGGGGCGCCGGCCGGGGCGAGGCCGTAAAAACCGCTGAAAATCCCTAGATTTGGCCTTTTAGTGCGGGGCAATGGCAAAAAATACCTACAGACAAACTTCTTCTCCTGAGCCGGCCCGGACCAATGAGCCGCGGCCGGTACGCAACCAGCCCCGCCAGAATGCGGAGCCCGCGCGCGAGCCGCGTCGCAACGACGCCAAGGCCGCGCCCAAACCGGCCCCCAAGGCCCCGCGCCAGCCCCTGAAGCTGCCTTCTGTGAAGCTGGGCAACGTGTTCGGCTTCCTGCGCGACCGGCGCTTCCAGCTGTTTCTGGGCTTCTTCTTCCTGCTCACGTCCATCTACCTCACCATTGCCTTCGTCTCGTTCCTCTTTACCGGGCACGCCGACCAGAGCGTGGTCGAGAGCCTGAACGCGACGCCAGTCAAGGAAGCCGGGCAGGAGTCGGGCAACTGGCTGGGCCTGCTGGGCGCCATGCTGGCCGAGCTGCTGATTCACAAGGGCTTTGGGGTGGCCGCGTTTGCCGTCATTCCCATCGTGTTCTTTCTGGGCTACAAAATCGTGTTCCGGCGCGCCGAGCTGTCCTTGAGCTACGTGCTGGCGCTGTGCCTGTTTACCATGGGCTGGCTGAGCCTGCTGCTGGGCTACGTGGTGCTCACCCTGGAAGCGCCCGATGCCGACCCCGCCCTGGCCCACAGCCTCGACTTCCTGAGTGGGGGAGTGGGCTACGAAGCGGCCCTCTGGCTTGATAGCCTCATCGGTTGGGGCACGGTGCTGCTGCTGGCCTTTCTGTTGATTTCGTTCGTGGTCTATTTCTTCAACGTGACCACCCTGAATCTGGGCCGCAGCAAAGCGGACGACGACGAGCCTGCCTTCGGCACGGCGGCGCAAGCCCAGACGGCCGCGGCTTCTATCAACGGCTTCAACGCAGTGGTTACCGCCGACGATGAGGAGGAAGAAGAGGAAGACCCGGCCCCGCAGATGACCCTGCGCCGCGTCGGCCCGGTCGCTACGCCCGCTCCGGCGCCCGTACAAGCGGTGCCCGCGCCCGAACTCGACGAGCCCGAGGAAGAAGAGCTGGACGACGCGCCGGCCATTGCCTCCGGGCCCATCAACTCCCCCTCGCCGGCCCTGAGCGCCGCGGCTGCCGTGCCCTTGACCGTCGCCTCGTCGTCGGTAGCGGCCACGCTGGCCAGTGCCTCCGCGGCCATTGCGGCGGCCGGCGCCAGCGCCGCGGCCGCCCCGGCCGCCAGCGGCCCGAGCTTCTCCTTCGAAACGCCCACCGACCCCGAGCCGGTTGCGGCCCTGCCGACGCGCGTGCCCACGCCGCTGTCGATGGCCGACCTGGCCGACGACGATGCCCCGCTGCCCGTTTCCGCGCCCCGCGAAACGGCCGGCCCGGCCCTGCAGATCGACAGCCAGCCCGGCGAGCTGGACCCCGCCGCCGGCGCCGACATGGCTGCCATTGCCGACGATGACCAGGACATGGAAACCATGCCCGCCGTCAACTACGACCCCACGCTGGACCTCTCCCGCTACCAGTACCCCACCCTGGAGCTGCTCAACGACTACGGCGTGGCCAAGGCCCAGGTCAGCAAGGAAGAGCTGGAGGCCAACAAGGACCGCATCGTGGAAACGCTGGGGCACTACGGCATCAACATCGCCAGCATCAAAGCCACCATCGGCCCCACGGTCACGCTCTACGAAATCGTGCCCGATGCCGGGGTGCGCATCTCCAAGATCAAGAGCCTGGAAGACGACATTGCCCTGAGCCTCGCGGCCCTCGGCATCCGCATCATCGCGCCCAGTCCGGGCAAGGGCACCATCGGTATCGAGGTGCCCAACACCAAGAAGGAAATGGTGAGCATCCGCTCGGTTTTCGCCACGGATAAGTTTGCCAGCACCGAAATGGACCTGCCTATTGCCTTCGGCCGCACCATCACCAACGAGGTGTTCGTGGTTGACCTGGCTAAGATGCCCCACCTGCTCATGGCCGGCGCCACGGGCCAGGGGAAGTCGGTGGGTCTGAACGTGATTCTGGCTTCGCTGCTCTACAAGCGCCACCCGGCCCAGCTCAAGTTTGTGCTCGTCGACCCGAAAAAGGTGGAACTGAGCATCTTCAACAAGATTGAGCGCCACTTCCTAGCCAAGCTACCCGACACCGACGAGGCCATCATCACCGACACCAAGAAGGTGGTCAACACGCTCAACTCGCTGTGCATGGAAATGGACCGGCGCTACGACCTGCTCAAGGACGCCGGCTGCCGCAATCTGAAGGAGTACAACCGCAAGTTCATCGAGCGCCGCCTCAACCCCAAGAAGGGCCACCGCTACATGCCCTTCATCGTGCTGGTGATTGACGAACTGGCCGACCTGATGATGACGGCCGGCAAGGAGGTCGAGACGCCCATTGCCCGCCTGGCCCAGCTGGCCCGCGCCATCGGCATTCACCTGATTGTGGCCACCCAGCGCCCGTCGGTAAACGTGATTACCGGCATCATCAAGGCCAACTTCCCCTGCCGGATTTCCTTCAAGGTTACGAGCAAAATCGACTCCCGCACCATCCTCGACGCCGGCGGCGCCGACCAGCTGGTCGGGCAGGGCGACATGCTGATTTCCCAGGGCTCCGACATCATCCGGGTGCAGTGCGCCTTTATCGACACGCCCGAGGTCGACCGCCTCTGCGACTACATCGGCGAGCAGCAGGGCTACCCCGACGCCTACCTGCTGCCCGAAGTAGTGGGCGAAAGTGGCTCCGGCAGCGGCGATGCCGAGGACTTCGACCCGTCCTCGCGCGACTCCATGTTCGAGGAGGCCGCCCGCGTCATCGTCACCCACCAGCAGGGCAGCACCTCGCTGCTGCAGCGCCGCCTCAAGCTGGGCTACAACCGCGCCGGCCGCCTCATCGATCAGCTCGAGCACTTTGGCATCGTGGGGCCCTTCGAAGGCAGCAAGGCCCGCGAGGTCCTGATTCCGGACGAGTACAGTTTGGAACAGTTGTTGAATAACCTGCCAAAATAGCCGGTAGCAACGGCGAAAAACACCGGGGAAAGCGACCTTTTCGGCCTTTTTTCGGTTAAGGACCAAACAAAGGCCCGATTCGTACGTCTCTGTAGCTACTCTTCCGTATCACCTCTCTTTGCAATGAAAAAAATCCTCTCTCTGCTCGCGTTGTCCGTGTCGCTGCTGTCGACTGCCTCCGCGCAGCAGGACCCCAAAGCCGGCAAGATTCTCGACCAGATGAGCGCCAAGTATCAGGCGCTGAAAGCGTTCAAGGCCAACTTCACCCAGACCCTGGAAAACGACGCCGCCAAGCTCAAGGAAAACATCACCGGCGACATCACCGTGAGCGGGCAGAAGTTTCGCGTCAAGCTCGCCGGCCAGGAAATCATCAACAACGGCCAGACCATGTGGACCTACATGAAGGCCGAAAACGAGGTCAACATCTCGGACTATGACCCGGCCGACCAGGAAGTGTCGCCCACGCAGATCTTCACGCTCTATAAGAAGGGCTACAAGTACGCTTACGTGCAGGAAACCAAGGAAGCCGGCGAGGCCTGCGACGTGATTGAGCTCTCGCCCGAGAACAAGGACAACCCCGTGTATAAGGTGCGCGTGACGGTGAGCAAGGTGGATAAGTCGGTGAAAAGCTGGAAGATGTTCAAGAAGAACGGCAACCGCTACACCTACACCATCCGCAAGTTCCAGCCCAACCCGCCAATTGACGCCACTACCTTCAACTTCGACAAGACGAAGTACAAGGGCGTCAAGGTTATCGACCTGCGCTAGGTCTTTCGTCCGAAGCCGCCCATCAGCCGGCCCGCTTCCGCTTCGTGCGGGGGCGGGCCGGTTTGGTTTTAAGCGGATTATCTATCTTACCCCCTCTATCCCTTATCCCTATCGAATATTCTATGAAAGAAGATTTTCTCCATTATGTCTGGCAGCACCAGTACTTCGACAAGACCAACCTGCAAACCGAAGCGGGAGAATCCGTAACAGTGCTGAAGCCCGGCTACCGCAACGCTGACGCCGGCCCCGACTTTCTCAACGCCCGCCTGCAGCTCGGGGAGGTGGAGTGGAATGGGGCCGTCGAAATTCACCTGCGCGCCTCCGACTGGCACCGCCACCAGCACCAGACCGACCCCAAGTACGACCAGGTGGTGTTGCACGTGGTGTACGCCGCCGACCAGGAGGTGCAGCGCACCAACGGCTCGGTTATTCCGGTGCTGGCATTGGCGTGGCGCCTCTCGCCGGAAATGCTGAATACATACCACCGCCTGCTAGAGCAGCCGGAGCCCGCGGCCTTGCCCTGCGCTCCGCTGCTGCCCGTGGTGCCCGATATTACCCGCACCATGATGGCGGAACGGGCCTTGCTGGAGCGCGTGGAGCAGAAAGCCGTCGTGGTGGCAGCCCTGCACGAAACCCTGGCCCACGACTGGGAAGCCACGGCCTACCACGCGCTGGCGGCGGGCTTTGGCTTTCAGAAAAACAGTGAGCCCCTGGCCCGGCTGGCCAAAGCGTTGCCGTTGAGCGTGCTGCGCCGCCACCGCCACGACCTGCTCCAAACCGAGGCCCTGCTGTTCGGCCAAGCGGGCTTTCTGGCCGAGCAGCCCGCCACGGCGGCGGATGAGTACATCGGCAGTCTGCGAAAAGAATACTCGTTTATGCGCCACAAGTACCAGCTGCCGACGGCCCTACCCGGACACGAGTGGAACTTCCTGCGGCTGCGGCCGGCCAACTTTCCACCCGTGCGGCTGGGCCAGCTGGCGGCGGTGCTGCACGCGCGCCCCACGCTGTTTGCGCCCCTGCTCAGCGCGGGCAGCGTAGCGGTGTTGGAGCAGTTTTTCCAGGCCCCCGTATCCGACTACTGGCGGCAGCACTTCCGGCCGGGCAAGCCGGGCAAGGTACCGGCCCTGGGCCGCAGCAGCGTGCATTTGCTGGTTACCAATGTGGTAGTGCCCCTGCGGGTGGCCTACGCCCGGCAGACGGGGCAGGCCGAACTGGTGGAGTCGGCGGTGGGCCTGCTCGAGCAGTTGCCCGCCGAACATAACCACCTGACCGAGCCCTACGAGCGGCTGGGCTTCCGGCACCGCACCGCCGCCGACTCCCAGGGGCTGCTGGCCCTGAGCCACGGCTACTGCCAGCCGCGCCGCTGCCTGCACTGTGCCATCGGAAGCCGTATTTTGCAGCAAAATCCCGTTCGATCATGAAATTACTCGTCGCCCTGGCGCTGAATCTGGGTTTGCTGCTGGCGCTGGGCGCGTGGCTGCGTCGGCAGCGGCGCACGGCTGAGCTAGGGCGGTGGCTGCTGCCCTTGCTGGGCGTGCGGCTGCTGGTAAGCCTGCGCGACTGTTTTCTGCTCAGCGGCGACGCCGTCTATTTTCAGAAGTGGGCCCGGGTACTGACCCGGCAGCTCTGGGCGGCGCCCGGCAGCTGGCTGCGCACCCTGCTCAGCGACGAGCTGCACTTCGGCGGCCAAAGCCTAGTCTACCACGGTTACTCCAACACGTTCTTTCTCATCAAACTGCTCTCGGCCCTGAACCTGGCATCCCTGGGGGCCGCGTGCCTAAATAGCCTGTACCTGTCGCTTTTCTGCTTCGTGGGCTGCTGGCATCTGGTGCGTAGCGTCAACGCGGTGTTTCCCGCCGTTCCGCGGGGGGCGGCGCTCCTGGCCCTGCTGGCCTGGCCCTCCGCCGTGTACTGGACCAGCGGCCTGACCAAGGAAAGCCTGCTGCTGGGCAGCGCGGCCGGCTTGCTGGCCCTGGTGCTGCCTTGGCTGTACGCCCCGGGCCGGCCGCGGCCGCTGGCTGTCCTGGGGGCGCTGCTGCTGGCCGGGCTTCAGTTCAAGATGCGGTTTTTCTTCGCGGCCCTGCTGTTTGCGGCCCTGGGCGGGCTGGCCCTGATCCGGGTGGTACAGCAGCTGGGCGGGGCCCAGTCGCGCGGGGTGCAGGCGCTGCTGTTTGCGCTGGTGGTGGCCGGCGGGGCGTGGGTGGGCAGCGAAATAAGTCCGGTGTTTCGCTTCAACAAGTTTTCCAGCCAGCTGCTGCACGCCTACTCCGATATGCTTGCCAACTCCCACCAGCAACCCCACATTGAGTACGCCGACCTAGGCCCGACGCTGCCCAGCATGCTGCACAACGCCCCGGCAGCGCTGCTGAACGTGCTGGTGCGCCCCTGGCCCTGGGAGGGCACCGGCCTGCTGTACGGGGCTGCCGGGCTGGAAAATATGCTGCTGCTGGTCGTGGTGGTGGTGGCCGTAGGAGCGGTGCTGCGGGGGCGGGGCGGGCAGTTGCCTTTCGCCCTGGTGCTGGCGCTGGGATTCTACTGCCTGGCCCTGGGCGTACTGATCGGGTTGAGCACGCCCAACCTGGGCACGCTGAACCGCTACCGCTCGGTACTGCTGCCCTTCGTGCTGCTGCTGAGCCTGCAAAATGAGTACGCCGCCCGCTTCCTGCGGCGCCTGGGGCTGTAGACAGGGGCTTTTGCGCGAGCGGAGCAAACCGGGCTTGGTGCCCCGGGCTGGGGCACGTATCTTTGTGGTTTCGCCAAAATCCGCCGCCCGCCGGCGCTGTGCTGTTCCTATGGAAAATCCGGTTATCATTCTGGGTGCCCAGAGCCTGGGTATCAATGCCCTCGATGCTTTCACCAGCAACGACGTAGTCGTGTACTGCCTGCTCGACGACGATGCCAAGCTTCAGAACACCGAGCTCAACGACGTGCCCGTGATGGGCAATACCGAAGACAAGCAGTTGCTCCAGCTGCTGGGCAAGAAGTGCGAGGTATTCGTGGCCACCGAGGACACGGCCAGCCGCCGCAGCCTCACCACCATGCTCCACGACGAGTACCAGGCCGTGCCCGTGAATGCCATTCACGCCCGCGCCAGCGTGTCGGAGCACGCCTGGCTGGGTCACGGCAACCTGATCGGCGCCGGGGCGGTGGTAGCCTCCAATAGCAAGCTGGGCAACGGCTGCCTGATCGGGCCCAACGCCGTGGTGGACGCCAAGGCCGAGCTGGCCGACTACGTGCAAGTGGGGGCCGGAGCCATCATCAACGCCGACGTTACGGTAGCCGAGCAGGCTTTCATTGGCCCCGGGGCCGTCATCGTGGCCGGCGTCAAGATTGGCGCCAAGGCCCGCGTCGGAGCCGGCTCGGTGGTCGTGGCCGACGTGCCCGCCAACCAGACTGTCTTTGGCAACCCGGCTCAGAAGGTTTAAAACAGAGAACTTGGAGTTGAGAGCCTAGAGCTGCGAAATGTCGTTCTGGATTCTCACTTCTAAGACCTCACTTCTACGATCTTAGTTCTAAGTGACATGGATTACCGCGTTCTGCTTTATTACTGCTACTCGCCCATCGAGGACCCGGAGGCGTTCCGCGAGGAGCACCACCGCCTGTGTTTGCGGCTGAATCTGCTGGGCCGCATTATCGTGGCCCACGAAGGGCTCAACGGCACCGTATCGGGCCTCGCGGCCGACTGCGAGGAGTACATGCGCATCGTCAAGGCCGACCCGCGCTTTGCGGCCCTGGAGTTCAAGGTGGACGAGGTAGACGCCCACACGTTTCAGAAGCTGCACGTGCGCGTGAAGCCCGAAATCGTGCACAGCAGCCTGCACCACACCAAGCCCCACGAGAAAACCGGCCAGCACCTTTCGCCCCAGGAGTTCAAAGACCTCAAGGACCGCGACGACGTGGTGATTGTGGATGTGCGCTCCGACTACGAATACAACGTGGGCCGCTTCAAGAACGCCGTGACCCTGGACATGGAGAACTTCCGCGACTTCCCCGAGCGGGTGGAGAAGCTGCGCGAGTTCAAGGACAAGAAAATCCTGACCTACTGCACCGGCGGCGTGAAGTGCGAAAAGGCCAGTGCCTACCTGCTCGAGCAGGGCTTCGAAAACGTGTACCAGCTCCACGGCGGCATCATCAAATACGGCATCGAAACCGGCGGCGAGGACTTCGAGGGCAAGTGCTACGTGTTTGACTCCCGCGTGACCGTGGACGTGAACCGCGTCAACCCGACCGTTATTTCCCAGTGCCACCACTGCCAGACGCCTTCCGACCGGATGGTGAACTGCGCCAATCCGCACTGCAATGCCCACGTGCCGCTCTGCGAAACCTGCAGCCAGCAGCTCGACGGCGCCTGCTCCACCACTTGCCAGCAGCACCCCGACAAGCGCCCCTACGACGGTACGGGCACCTATCCCAAGCTCAGCAACAACTACAATCCCGAGCAGGGCCTGCTTTCCTACCGCGCCCCGGTTCGCTAATTTTCTTCTGCCTGCACGCTGTCATCCTCGCGCGGCCCCGGCCAGCGGAGGATGACAGTTTTTTTTTGCCGGACCATCCCGGCGCTTTTCCGTACCATTGCACCTTCCTTTTCTAAACGCCCTCCCCATGCCCATTCCTGACTCCGAGCTGATTCTCAACAAAGACGGCAGCATCTACCACCTCAACCTGCTGCCCGACCACCTCTCCGACACCATCATCACCGTCGGCGACCCGGAGCGGGTGCCGCTGATCAGTCAGCACTTCGATTCCATCGAGACGCGCATCAGCAAGCGGGACTTCGTGACCCACGTGGGCTACTACCAGGGCAAGCGCCTGACGGTAATTTCCACCGGCATGGGCACCGACAACATCGACATTCTCATGAATGAGCTCGATGCCCTGGTCAACATCGACTTCGTGACCCGGGAGCCCCGCCCCCAGGAGGAGCGGATTCAGCTGCGCATCGTGCGCGTGGGCACCAGCGGCGCCCTGCAGGCCGATATTCCCGTGGGCTCCCACCTCGTCTCGGAGCACGGCATCGGCCTCGATTCGCTGATGCAGTTCTACCCCCTCGTTGAAACCGGGCTGGAAGTAGAAGTGGCCGCCGGCATCCAGCAGGCCCTCGACCTGCCGTACCGCCCTTACGCCGTGCGCGGGGCCGACTTACTGCGCGAGCAGCTCGGCGCGGGCATGATCGTGGGCAACACGCTCACCTGCCCGGGCTTCTACGGTCCCCAGGGCCGGGTGCTGCGCCTGGATCTGCGCCTGCCCGACCTGATCAGCCGCTTCCAAGGCTTCCGCCACCAGAGCGCCGAGGGCGAGTTCCGCCTGACCAACTTCGAGATGGAAACCGCTGGCTACTACGCCCTGGGCCGGATGCTGGGCCACGAGGTGGTGTCGCTGAACGCCATTGTGGCCAACCGCGCCACCGGCGAGTTTGCCACCAACGCCGAAGCCGCCGTCAACGATTTGATTGCCAAGACCCTCGACCGGATCTAGCCTTCGGCAACCGCGCATTGTTCATTAAAAAGCCCCGGCGTTGCTGAACGTCGGGGCTTTTTAATTGGCGAAGCGCAGGCAAGGAGCTTAGTAAAACTCGAAGCGCAGCACGGCCCGCAGCGGCAGCGAGCCGCCGGATTTGAGGGTCAGGTGCTCCTGGTCGGCGGCCCAGACGGTGGTGTACACGCGCTTGGTGGCGCCGTCGGCAGTCTGAAAATAGATGTCGACTTTGCCGTGGTAGGCGTTGCCGAGCGTGGCGGCGCGCTCCGCGTCGTGGTGGCGCTGCTGGCGCGTGACGGGATTGTTGAGCACGTCGGCGGCGGGGTAGTGCAAGTCGGGGAGCACTTCCTTCTCGACGGTTTCGGGAACTGGCAGGTCAGAATTCATGGGGCAATAGGCGGTTGTAGGGAGCGGGGGCGTGAGGGCCGGAAAAACGAGAAGATTATATCCCGGCGGTGAAGAAAGTATGAGCGGCGCGGGAGCCGCGCCGGAAATTTGGGGTGGAAGCTACGCTATTTCCGCCAGAAAGGCCATGGTATCAATGCCATCGGCGTAGTCGCTCACGGTTGGGCTCTGGGCCTGCCCGAAGGCGAAGCTGCCCGGATACTGGTGGGCGTCCGAGACGATGCACTGAATCTGCTCGGCCACGTCGGTAAGCTGGTCCACGAGGTCGACTTCGCTCTGGTAAGTACCGTAGTGCAGCACCGAAATCGGCGAAACCAGGGCCGCGCCGGGCGTGAGCAGCAGAAAGCCGTTGTCGAAATGGGGCACGGAGTTGACGAGCAGAATACTCTTGTTGTAGTCGTAGTTGTTCTGGTAGCGGTTGTGGTGGAGCACCGTGTGCCAGGGCTCCAGCGCGTCGAGCAGGGCGTCGAACCGGTAGCCTTCGGGCACGTAGAGCTTGCTCACGTTGCGGCAGCCCAGCCCGTAGTACTGAAAGATGTCGCGGCCCAGCGCCGCCAGTGCCGCCGCCGACTCCTGCCCGTTGAGAATGGCTAGGCTGGTACGGTTGCGGCGAATGAGGTGGGGCTTTTTGCTGAAGTAGTACTCAAAGTAGCGGGCCGTATTGTTCGAGCCGGTCGCAATGAAGGCGTCGGCCTCGTTGAGCCGCTCCACGAAGGCAATGCGCTCGGCGAAGCGCGGCTCCAGCTTGATGAGCTCGTCGGCCACCCAGCGCATCAGCAGCCGGTCTTCCGAGCTGGGCTTGGCCAGCAACTGGTGCCCGCTCACGAGCACGCAGAGCAAGTCGTGGAAACCCACCAGCGGGATGTTGCCGGCCATGACCACGCCCACGCGCCGGCTTTCGGCGGGCTCGGCGGGGTAGCGGCTGGCCCACTGCCGCAGGGTATGCTCTTCCAGGAGCGCGGCCACGCCCAGCAGGGCGGCCTGCACGTTGGGCTCGTCAAACCAGTTGTTCTGGTTGCGGGCCCGGGCGGCCAGCTCGGTGATTTCGGCGGCGGACAGGTTTTGCAGGCGGTGGCCCAGGGCAATAAATGCCGCCAGGCGGTCGGAATGATTCATAGGGAACAAGGACAAGCTAGGGGAGAAGCGGCCGGACGGCGTAAAAGAACCGTGCTGCAAAAGTGGCAGGAAACCGGCAAATGAGCGGAACAGCTAAAAAACTCGCAAGAGTAGCGGTTAGTTTCTACTTTTGCCGGGCTGTAGGAGGTCCCCGCGCCCGTTTTTTTCGTAAGGACTCCCGTATTAGGACAGCATCACCCAAAAAAAGAGGACTGCGGCTATGGCCATCATGATAACTGACGAGTGCATCAACTGCGGTGCCTGCGAACCGGAATGCCCCAACAATGCCATCTACGAAGGCGGCGCCCAGTGGCGCTGGGCCGACGGCACGGCCCTGAAGCAAGTGCAGGTCGACGGCGGCGAAACGGTGGCGGGCACGGCCCCGCAGACGCCGGTGTCGGACGAGTACTACTACATCGTGTCGGATAAGTGCACCGAGTGCGTGGGCTTCCACGAGGAGCCCCAGTGCGCCGCCGTGTGCCCCGTCGACTGCTGCGTGGACGACCCCGACTACCGCGAAACCCAGGAAGCCCTGCTCAAAAAGAAGGAGTGGCTGCACGCCGAGGCGTAAGGTGAACTGGTGAGTTGTCGTTCGGGCAAACTCAACTGGTTCTTTACTTCAGGTAATGCAAAAAGCCCTTTCCCGTGTCAACAGGAAAGGGCTTTCTAGTAAAAGAGCAGTGGGTAACTGCCACAAGGACGGATTGCTGCCGCTTGTGGCGCGGAATGTCGTGCCTCCTCGCCATGACAGGCCCGCCAGAACGACAACTCACCACCTCGCCGCTACGTGCCGCAGTTGAAGTACTTGTCGTAGGCGGATTCGGGCAGCAGGTTGAGGCGGCTGAACACCTTAATGGGCCAGCGCAGCAGCCGGATCAGGCCGTAGTTATTGGGGTAGTCGCGGAAGGTGCGGGGCGGGGCGGCCACAATCCGGTCGAATTCCGCCCGGGTCAACCCCAGGCGCTTGATGCACAAATTGATAACCCGCTCATCCTCGATGGAGTTGATTTGGGCTACCCGAGCCAGGGCCACTTCCCGCGGCATCTGCCCCGAGCGCACCAGGGCCGAGTAGTTGAACAGCCGCCGGTCGATGTTGAACTTGGTACGGTTGAGGTAGTAGATAACGCTCTGGTAGAGGTCGTCGAAGTAATGGGCGCCGGGGTTCTGCCAGCTCAGCTCCCGCTCCAGCAGCGCATCCACCTCCGTGCGCACGTAGTCGACGTGGTAGAGCAGGGTCACGGTCTTGATCCGGCGCACGAAAGTGTAGTAGAACATTTCCTTCAGACCCAGGTTGAAGCCCGGGTCGTTGGGCGTCCAGGGGCGCAGGGGCACGGTGCCAAACTGCCGGTGCACGGCCTTCAGGTACTTGCCGTCGAGGAAGTTCCACGACAGCGGGGCAATGCCCTCGGTCCGAAACGACTGCCCGATGATGATGCGCTGCACGCCTTCCCGGGCCGCCACCCCGTAGAGGGCCGTGGCAATGCCCAAGTCGGTGCCTTCCTCCATGTCGGGCGTGGAAGCTTTCAGAAACGCCAGCTTCAGGTCCTTGGATTCGCGCCAGTCGGAGGTGATGGTGCGCAGCTCTACGCCCAGCTTGCGGCAGGCCGTCACCATGTTTTCCCCGGCCACGGGGTTGCCGAAGCCGTCGTTGAAGTGCACCGCCAAGGGCCGCAGCCCCAACTGCGTGACGCAGTACCAGAGCGTGTAGGAACTGTCGCGGCCCCCGCTCACGCCCAGAATACAGTCGTACTTGCGGCCCCGGCCGAGCCGCTTGATGTCGGCGGCTAGCTCTTGCACCTTCTGCCGGCCGGCGGCGCCGAGGGGAAAGGCCCGGTCGAGCTTGTCGTGCAAAGCGCAGAAGTTACACTCGCCCGCGGCGTCGAAGGTGATGCCGGGCACCGTGGTATCCATGATGCAACGGATGCAGCACTGCGGGCTCTGCGGTATAGGCACTGACACTAGGGTAGCGGACGGCGGAAGAATAGGAGAGGTAACGGAAGTCAAATCAGGAAGTTGGGAGTTCGTCGAACCGGTAGCCCTTGGTGCGCAGCATCTCGCCGATGGCGGTGCCCTGCTCAGGCCGGACGGGCCGGGGAATGTCGGCCACAATTAGCTCGCCGGCAAACTCGTTGAACGTGCCTTGAGCCCGCACGCCGGACGCATCGACGGCCAGGGAGCAGCCCACGCTTTTCTTGCCCTCGTAGGGCCCGCCTACCACATAGCCGACGGAAGTGGTGCTGATAACGGCCACGTTGTAGAGCCGGGCCAGAATGGAAAACGGCGTCACCCACTTTTCCCGGTAGGGGTCCGCCTCTTCGGTGATGGAAAAGTCGACGGTCCAGGAGGCGGGAGCCAGGATAAACTCGGCGCCCATGCGGGCCAGCGTGTGCCCGATGGCCAGGCCGTCGAGGTAGTTGTCGGCGCAGATATTGACGCCGATTTTGCCCAGCGGCGTATCCACCACGTTCAGGGTCTGCCCTACGGCGTAGAAGGGCTGCTCGACGGTCAGCAAGTTGATTTTGTGGTAGGTGACGATGATTTCGCCCTGGGGATTGATCAGGATGGCCGCGTTGTAGTTGCGGCCGTGCCGGCGCTCAGTCAGACCGGCGCAAACGTAAATGCTGTAGCGCAGAGCCTGCTGGCAGAGTTGGTCACTGAAGGCGCCGGGAATGGGCTGGGCCTCAGTCAGGGCGCTAGGATGGGTCCAGGCGAAGTCCAGGGTTTCGGGCAACAGCACGATGTCGCAGCCCTGCTGGGCGGCCTGCTCAATCATGCGCGCGGCCCGCTCCAGGTTGCGCTCCGGCTCGCCGCCTTCCACCAGCAGCTGCCCCATACCGATGCGGACGGTCGGGGCCGGGGCGGCCACGGGTCCGGCTCCGGCGGCCGGAACTGGCTTTTGCGGCTTCAGAAAAGAGAAAATTCCCGCCATACTTCCGGTAAATGGGTGGAAAAAACAGGAGAAGTTAGACAAAATCCCTTTACGGCGTGCCAGGCAATGTCGGTTCCAAAGGTAGCTTCAATCTGCAGGCCGCGGTATTAAAATCGGATTAATGCCGCGGGGAAAGGTTGCGCCACCGGTCCGGCAGCCCCGGATTTCCCGCCCCGGCCCGAATTGCCTACTTTTGCCCTTATTCCCCCACCGATATTCCCTTGACGATGTCCATCGCCAAAACCTATACCCCCGCCGACGTGGAAGCCAAGTGGTACCAGCGCTGGCAGGAGCAGGGCTTTTTCAAAGCCAAGGCCAACCCCCGCAAGCAGCCCTACACCGTCGTGATTCCGCCGCCCAACGTGACGGGCGTGCTGCACATGGGCCACATGCTCAACAACACGATTCAGGATGTGCTGGTGCGCCGGGCCCGCATGCAGGGCAAGGAAGCCTGCTGGGTGCCCGGTACCGACCACGCCTCCATTGCCACCGAGGCTAAGGTAGTGGCCTTGCTCAAGGAGCAGGGCATCGAGAAGAAGGATTTGACCCGGGAGCAATTCCTGGAGCACGCCTTTGCCTGGAAGGAAAAGTACGGCGGCATCATCCTCGAGCAGCTCAAGCAGCTCGGCGCCTCCTGCGACTGGGACCGGACCCGCTTCACCATGGAGCCCGAGCTGACCCAGGCCGTATTGCGCGTGTTCGTGGATCTGCACCAGAAGGGCCTGATTTACCGCGGCATCCGCATGGTGAACTGGGACCCGCTGGGCCAGACCGCGCTGAGTGATGAGGAAGTGATTCCGAAGGACGTGATGGCCAAGATGTACCACCTGCGGTATGAAGTTGTCAGGGAATCGTTGTCAGTTGTTAGTGAGCAGAACGATGCTGACAACCAACAACTGACAACTGACAACTACCTGACCGTGGCTACCTCGCGGCCCGAAACCATCATGGCCGACGTGGCCGTGGCGGTGAACCCCAACGACCCGCGCTACACCCACCTGCACGGGGCCAAGGTGCGCATTCCGCTGCTGGGCCGCGAAATCCCGGTGATTCTGGACGAGTACGTGAGCATCGACTTCGGCACGGGCGCGCTGAAGGTGACGCCGGCCCACGATTTGAACGACTACGAGCTGGGCGTCAAGCACAATCTGCCCGTTATCGACATTCTCAACAACGACGGCACGCTCAACGAAAAAGCAGTGCTCTACGTGGGCCAGGACCGGTTTGCGGCCCGCCGCAACATCGTCAAGGACCTGGAGGAGGCCGGCCACCTGGTGAAGGTGGAGGAGTACGCCAGCATCGTGCAGACCTCGGAGCGCACCAAGGCCGTCATTGAGCCGCGCTTGAGCATGCAGTGGTTCCTGAAAATGGAGCAGATGGCGGGGCCGGCGCTGGAAGTGGTGGAAAACGACACCGTGAAGCTGCACCCGGCCAAGTTCAAGAACACCTACCGGGTGTGGATGGAGAACGTGCGCGACTGGTGCATCTCGCGGCAGCTGTGGTGGGGCCAGCAGATTCCGGCCTTCTACCTGCCCGACGGCTCCTACGTGGTGGCCCTCACGGCCGAAGAAGCCCTGGAGCTGGCCCGGGAGCAAAGCGGCAACCCGGACCTGCAGCTCAGCGACCTGCGCCAGGATGAGGACGTGCTTGACACGTGGTTTTCGTCGTGGCTGTGGCCGATTTCGGTGTTCGACGGCTTCAAGGACCCCGACAACGCCGACGTTAACTATTTCTACCCCACCAACGACCTGGTCACGGGTCCGGACATCCTGTTTTTCTGGGTGGCCCGCATGATCATGGCCGGGCTGGAGTACCGCAAGGAAGTCCCTTTCCGCAACGTGTACCTGACCGGCATCGTGCGCGACGCCCAGGGCCGCAAGATGAGCAAGCAGCTCGGCAACTCCCCCGACCCACTCGATTTGATCAAGCAGTTCGGCGCCGACGGGGTGCGCACCGGCATGCTGTTCTCGGCCCCGGCCGGTAACGATTTGCTCTACGACGAGAAGCTGGTGGAGCAGGGCCGTAACTTCACCAACAAGCTCTGGAACGCCTTCCGCCTCACCCAGGGCTGGGAAGTGGACGCCACGCTGCCCTTCGCCAATGAAAAGGCCGTGGAATGGTTCGGGTCCCGCCTGCAGACGGCCATTGCCGAGCTGGACGAGCACTTCGAGAAGTTCCGGATTTCAGATGCGCTGATGACCGTGTACAAGCTGGTGTGGGACGACTTCTGCTCGTTCTACCTCGAGATGGTGAAGCCCGCCTACCAGGCCCCCATCGACGCCGAAACGCTCAAGCACACCACCGGCTTCCTCGAAACCCTGCTCAAGCTGCTCCACCCGTTCATGCCCTTCATCACGGAGGAAATCTGGCACGAGCTGGCCGAGCGGGGCCCCAAAGAGTACGTGTGCGTAGCGGCCTGGCCCAAGGCCCAGCCCGCCGCCGGCGCCGCCGAGCTGATTGCCCGCATGAGCAAGGCCCTCGACATCGTCGCCGGGGTGCGCGTGATTCGCAACCAGAAGGGTCTGGGCCCCAACAAGCCCCTGACCCTGGCCGCCAAAACCACCGATGCCAGTCTGCTGCAGGATTATGACGCGGTGATTCGCAAGTTGGCCGCCCTGACCGACATTAGTACGGTGGAGGCCGCGCCGGCCGCCGCGGTGGGCTTCGTAGCCGGGGGCGTGGAGTACTTCGTACCCCTGGAAGGCCAGATTGACCTGGGCGCCGAGAAGGAGCGCCTGGCAAAGGAAATCGACTACGCCCGCGGCTTCCGCGACTCGGTCCTGAAAAAGCTCGGCAACGAGAAGTTCGTGGCCAACGCTAAGCCCGACGTGCTGGAGCGGGAGCGGCAGAAGCTGGCCGACGCCGAAGCCAAAATCACGGCCCTCGAGCAAAGCCTGGCGGCCCTGTAAAGCCCTGTCGCCGCCGCCCGAAAGAGCTGTTCCCAACCCGGAGCAGCTCTTTCGGCTTTTTCCCCCGGGGCTGTTCGGCCCTGCCTACCCCAGCCTACGTACACCGGCGCCGGGCCCACCCGCTGCGGCCCGCCACCTGACCTCCCGTTCCAAAGCGCCTGACTTTTTATGATTAATCCTCCCGTAGCCGCTCCCAAGCCCAAAGCGCTTGTTTCGCCCTTCGGCACCCGCACCGACAACTACTACTGGCTCAACCAGCCCCAGGACCCGGAGGTGCTCGACTACTTGCGGGCCGAAAATGCCTACTTCGAGCAGCAGATGGCCCCAGTAAAAGACTTGCAGGAAGCCCTGTTTCAGGAAATCAAAAGCCGGATCCAGGAGCAGGATGAGTCCGTGCCCTACCGCGAAAACGGCTATTACTACTACGTGCGCTACGAGGAGGGCGGGGAGTACCCGATTTACTGCCGCAAGCCCGGCAGCCTGTCGGCACCCGAACAGGTGCTGCTCAACGCCAACGAACTAGCTGCGGGCCACGCCTACTACCAGATCGGGGGCTTCGAGGTAAGCGACGACAACGCGGTGCTGGCCTACTCCGAGGATACCGTCAGCCGCCGCCTCTACACCCTGCGCTTCCGCAACCTAGTGACCGGGGAGCAGTATCCCGAGCAGATTCCGAATACCAGCGGCAACGCCGTGTGGGCCACCGACAACCAGACGGTGTTCTACACCAAAAAGGACGAGGCCACTCTGCTCGACTACCAGGTCTACCGTCATACCCTCGGTACCGACCCGGCCCTCGACGTGCTGGTCTACGAGGAAACCGACAATACTTTCTACACCGGCGTGAGTCGGTCCAAGTCCCGGGAGTACATCTTTTTGCACATGGGCAGCACGATGTCGGCGGAGGTGCGCTACCTGCCGGCCGCTACGCCCACGGCCGAGCCCCGGGTGTTTCTGGCCCGCGAGGACGACCACCTCTACGAAGTCGAGCACTTCGGGCCCGACTTCTACGTGCTGTCCAACGCCGGGGCGCCCAACTTCCGCCTGCTCAAAACGCCCGTCGCGGATACGGCCAAGGCGAACTGGCAGGAAGTGATTCCCCACCGTGCGGACGTGTTTCTGGAAAACATGGAGCTGTTCCGCGACTACCTCGTGCTGGGCGAGCGGCAGGAGGGGCTGCTGCGCCTGCGCGTGATTCGGTGGCAGGACGGGGCGGAGCACTACCTCAACTTCGGCGAGCCCACCTACACGGCCTTTATCGGCATCAACCCCGAGTTTGACACCCCGGTGCTGCGCTACGGCTATTCGTCCCTGACCACGCCGACCTCGACCTACGACTACGACATGGCCACCCGGACCAAGACCCTGCTCAAGGAGCAGGCCGTGCTGGGCAGCTTCCGCAAGGAGGACTACGTGACCGAGCGCGCCTACGCCCCGGCCACCGACGGCACCCTGATTCCGCTGTCCATCGTCTACCGCCGCGGGTTTCAGAAGGACGGTAGCGCCCCGCTCTTGCAGTACGCCTACGGCTCCTACGGCCTGTCGATGGATGCGGCCTTCAGCTCGGCCCGCCTGAGCTTGCTTGACCGGGGCTTTGCCTACGTTATCTGCCACATCCGGGGCGGGCAGGAGCTGGGCCGGCAGTGGTACGAAGACGGCAAGAAGCTCAAGAAGATGAACACCTTCACTGACTTCACCGACTGCTCCCGCTTCCTGATTGAGCAAGGCTATACGGCCCCCGACCGGCTCTTTGCCATGGGCGGCTCGGCCGGGGGGCTGCTGATGGGCGCGGTGGTCAATCTGCACCCCGAGTACTACCGGGGCGTGGTAGCCGCCGTACCCTTCGTGGACGTAGTCACGACTATGCTCGACGACACCATTCCGCTCACCACCGGCGAGTACGACGAGTGGGGCAACCCCAACCAGCGGGAGTTTTACAACTACATGCTGTCCTACTCGCCTTACGACCAAGTGCGGGCCCAGGCCTACCCCAACATGCTCGTCACCACCGGCCTGCACGACTCCCAGGTGCAGTACATTGAGCCGGCCAAGTGGGTAGCCAAGCTACGGACCCTGAAAACTGACCAGAACCTGCTGCTGCTGCACACCGACATGGATGCCGGCCACGGGGGCGCCTCCGGCCGCTTCAAATCTATCCACGACGTGGCCCGGCAGTACGCCTTTCTGCTGCTGCTCCTTGGCCGCCCCGCCTAGGCACGCACGGACTGTCAGTAACAACAACGCCCCGCCATGTTCGCACGGCGGGGCGTTGTTGCTATTAGAAATGCCTTGGGCACACTCTCTAGCGGCTGCGGGCAGTGTCGGTGGCCGGCAGGTTGCCGCGGGGCACGTTGCCGTTGGCCTTCATCTGAAGCTGGAAGCTGACCTGTTCACAGTCGGCGAAGCGCTTCTCCGAGACTTTCAGGGCTTCCTCCAGGCGGGTTATCTGCTGGTAGAGGTACAGGATCAGGCCCAGGGAAAGCACCAGGGCGGCAATGGTCAGCGCGTTTTTCATAAAGCGGGGCAGGCAAAAAAGAACGTCATGCCGGGGGCGGCATGACGTTCGGGTAAGGCAACGAGGGGTTAGATAGCCGTGTTCGGGTCGAACTGCTCGAGGTAATCGGCCACCTTGCGCACGAACATGCCGCCCAGCGAACCATCGACCACGCGGTGGTCGTAGGAGTGCGAGAGGAACATGAAGTGACGCACGCCAATGAGGTCACCCTGAGGGGTTTCTATCACGGCCGGCTTCTTCTTAATAGCCCCCACGGCCATGATGGCCACCTGGGGCTGCATGATGATGGGCGTGCCCATCACGTTGCCAAACGAGCCCACATTGCTGAGCGTGTAGGTGCCGCCTTCCAGATCCTCGGGCTTGAGCTTGTTGGCCCGGGCCCGGGAAGCCAAGTCGTTGACTTTCTTGCTCAGCCCGTTCAGGTTGAGTTGGTCGGCGTTGTGAATCACGGGCACAATCAGGTTTCCCGAGGGCAAAGCCACGGCCACGCCGATGTTGATGTCGCGCTTCTTGATGATGTAGTCGCCGTCGATGGAGACGTTAATCATCGGGAAGTCCTGGACGGCGCGGGCCACGGCCTGGATGAAGATGGGCGTGAAGGTCAGGTTCTCGCCCTCGCGCTTCTTGTAGGCATCCTTATGCTTGTTGCGCCAGTTCACGATGTCAGTTACATCGGCTTCCACGAAGCTCGTCACGTGGGGCGAAATGCGCTTCGAGTCGACCATGCGCTGGGCAATCATCTTGCGCATGCGGTCCATCTCAATCAGCTCCTGCCCGCCGCTCACGGAAGGCGCGGGCTTGGAAGCCACGGCTGGCGCTGGTGCCGACGCAGCAGCTGGGGCAGCCGGGGCAGGAGCTTGAGCCACGGGAGCAGCAGCAGCAGCGGCTGGTGCCGGCGCGGCGGCCTGGCCCAGCGGCTGTTTGCCGCCGGCCACGTAGTCGAGAATGTCTTTCTTGGTGACGCGACCCTCGCTGCCGGTGCCGGGCAGGTAGTCTAGGTCGGCCATCGAAATGCCTTCCTCGCGGGCAATGCTGAGCACCAGCGGGGAGTAGAAGCGGCCGGGCTGGGCCACGGCCGCAGCTTTGGCGGCTTGCGGGGCCTGGGCCTCGGGTACGTAGGGAACCTCGGGCGCGGTGCCGTTAACTGAAGGAGCCGTCTGGGGAGCAGCTGGAGCGGCGGCCGGGGCTGAAGCACCCGCGGCGGCGGCATCGGTTTCAACGATGGCAATAGGAGCGCCCACGGCCACCACCTGGCCTTCCTGGACCAGAATCTCCTGCAGTACGCCGGCGTAGATGGCGGGAACTTCGGTATCTACCTTGTCGGTAGCTACTTCCAGCACTGATTCGTCCTGCTCAATGGCGTCGCCGACCTGCTTGAGCCATTTCAGAACGGTGCCTTCCATAATGCTTTCGCCCATCTTGGGCATCACCATTTCCACTCGTGCCATGCGGTAGTTTTCTTGGGTTGGGATTGTTGGGTGGGGAGTTTAGTGCCGCAAAGGTAGCAGAAAGCCGCAAGCGCGGCGCCGTTTCCTGCCAAGCAGCCCGCCGATGGGCCCGAATGGCTCCCAAATGCAACGCTGGCCGCCGGGTTCCGGTCCGCGGAGCACCGCCTACGAAACGGGCAGACTCAGGCGCAGCAGGTTGAGCAGGCTGTTGGTGGCGTAGTCGATGTTGAGCTGGCGGCCGCGGTTGAAGCTGATCTTGCGGGCTACCGTCTGGTGGGCGTCGGCGTAGGCTAGCCAGAAGGTGCCCACGGGTTTTTCTGGGGTGCCGCCGTCGGGGCCGGCCACGCCGCTGGTGGCCACGGCCACGTCTACGCCTAGGCGCTGGCGGGCCCCCTCGGCCATCTGGCGCACCACCTCTTCGCTCACGGCTCCATGTGCAGCCAAGGTTTCAGGCAGCACACCCAGCTCTTTGATTTTGATATCGTTATGATAGGAAACAATGCTGCCCAAAAAGTAGCGCGACGAGCCCGGGACGCTGGTGAGCTTGTGGGCCACGTAGCCGCCGGTGCAGCTTTCGGCCGTACCCACCGTCAGGCCCCGCTCGGCCAGCAGCTGGCCCACGGCCTGCTCCAGGGGAATATCGGTTTCGGCAAAAATATGGTTGCCCAGGCGCCGGCGCAGCTCGGGCAACAGGGCTTCCATGCGACCCCGCAGGTTGGGCTGCCCGTCGGCCTGCCCGGTCAGGCGCAGGCGCACGGCGCCCAGCGAGGGCAGGTAGGCGAGCTTGATATTCGGGGGCAACGCATCTTCCCAGTCGGCAATCTGCTCGGCCAGAAACGACTCGCCCAGCCCCACGGTTTGAATGACAATGTGCTCGATGGGCGGGACCTGAAAGTGCCGGGCCAGGCGGGGCAGCACGGTGTCGGTCATCATGCGCTTCATTTCGAAAGGCACGCCGGGCATGCTCACGAACACGGTGCCCTTGTCCTCGAACCACATACCTGGGGCCGTGCCCACCGCGTTGCGGATGGGCGTGCAGGTAGCGGGCAAGTAGGCCTGCTGGCGGTTCACTTCCAGCATGGGCCGGTTGAAGCGGGCAAAGATGGCTTCCACGTCGCGCAGGGAAGACTCGTTCAGGACCAACTCAGTGCCGAAGTACTCGGTCAGGATGTGCTTGGTCAGATCATCCTTGGTGGGGCCCAGGCCCCCGGTAGTCAGCACCACGTCGGCGCGGGTGCGGGCCAAATCCAGGGCCGTCACGATTTCGTCGGCCCGGTCCGAGACGCTGGTAATCTGCCGCACCCGGATGCCGAGCTTGCCCAGCTCCTGACCCAGAAACGCCGAGTTGGTATCAATAACCTGCCCGTAGAGCAGTTCGTCGCCGATGGTAATGATTTCCGCGTTGGGCAGCTGGGGCATGGGTCTCGGGTTAGGAAGGGGTGGGAATTTGGTGCAATTTGGGCCCTTGAGCGAATAAGACCACCACGAAGGGCGTCTGGTTTTCGTTTTTTTTCTCCCTATGACTCGTTTCCGCATGCTGGCCGCCGTGGTGGCCCTGTCGGTGGTTGGCACGCAGGCCGCCACGGCCCAGACCAAGAAAACCACCACGACCAAAAAGACGACCACCGCCAGCAAGACCACGGCGGCGAAGAAAACGACCACCAAAGTGGTAGCCAAGCCCGCCACGACCACCAAAACCACCGTCAAGACGACTACGCCCGTGGTGCCGGTGCTGCCCCCGCTCACCGCTGACGACGCCAACGCCGCTCTGCACGAGGCCCTGACGACCAGCATCAGCAAGGCCGTAGCGCAGGCTAGTGCCCCCGACGGCTTCAACGCCAACGCCGACATCCGCCTGGTGACTCCGCCCGAGGCCGAGCTGGTGTCCACTACCCTGCGCACCCTGCGCCTGGGCGCTTTGGTCGACAACTTCGAAGTGGCGCTCAACCACGCCGCCGAGGCTGCCTCGGCCCAGGCCAAGCCCATCTTCGTGAATGCCATCCAGAACATCAGCTTCAGCGACGCGCTGAGCCTGCTCACCAGCCGGGAGCCGGATGCGGCCACGCTTTACCTCAACGAGAAAACCGCGCCCCAGCTCGTGGCCGCCTTCACACCCGTCATGCAGGCCTCGCTGGAGCAGGCCGGTGCCACCCGGCTCTACGCCGAAATGGTGGCCCGCTACAACAAGATCCCGCTCGTCACCAAGCTCAACCCCAGCCTGACGAGCTACGCTACCGAGCAAACCGTCAACGGCCTGTTTGCGCTGATGGCCGCCGAGGAAGGCCGGATCCGCCTCAACCCCGCCGCCCGCACCTCCGAACTGCTAAGCCGCACCTTTGGCCGCAGCAAGTAACGCCGCGAGGTTCTGCTCCCAAGCAAACCGGTCCGCTAAGCCCACGGGGAGCTTGGCGGACCGGTTTGCTTTAAAGTGGGCCGTAACCTTTTGGTCCGGTTTCTGTCTAACGGAACGCAGCGGCTGCGTTGGTCGCCTTTTTTGCCGCTTCCGGATATGAAAACTCTGCGCTATTCTCTTCTCGTGGCCGCCGGCCTCACCCTGAGCCTGAGTGCCTCGGCTCAGATATTCAGCTTGCCCAAAATCGGGGACCTATTGAAAAACAAGCCCGGCGTGGGCACTACCACGACCGGCTCTACCACCAAGGGCACGCTGAGTCAGAATGAAGCGGCCATGGGCCTGAAGGAAGCCCTGACCCAGGGGATTTCCAAGGGTGCCGACCAAGCCTCGAAGCAAGACGGCTTCTACCTCAACAAGCTGATCCGTATTCCCTTCCCGCCCGACGCCCAGCGCGTGGCCACCACGTTGCGGGCTATTGGCCTGGGCTCCCAGGTCGATAAGTTCGAGCTGTCGTTGAACCGCGGGGCCGAGGATGCGGCGAAAAGCGCCAAGCCCATTTTTCTGTCGGCCATCAAGAGCCTCACCTTCAGCGACGTCTGGGGTATTCTGACCGGACAGAAAGACGCGGCCACTCAGTACCTCAAGCGCACGACCACCGCCCAGCTCACCACGGCCTTCAAACCCATCATTCAGCAGTCCCTGGACAAGGTGAGTGCCACCCAGTACTACACCACCCTGACAACCCGCTACAACCAGATTCCGCTGGTGAAGCCCGTGCAGACCGATCTGAACCAGTATGCCACGGACAAGGCCATCGGCGGGTTGTTTACCCTCATTGCCCAGGAAGAAGCCAACATTCGGGAAAACCCCGTGGCCCGCACCACCGAAATTCTGCGCCGCGTGTTCGGCTCGAAAGGGTAAAGAGGCATTCGGTCTTTGGGCTTAGGCTACAGCCGGTCCGCCGCCAAAACAGGAAAGCCGTTCTGCAGCAATGCAGAACGGCTTTCCTGTTGTTGGGCCAATCTAAGCCCTAGTAATCGTCGTCGTCGTAACGGCCTTTGCTGCGGCCGCGGCTGGTGTAGGAGTCTTCCTCGTCGTCATCGTCGGCGAAATCATCGTCGTCGTCATCGAGGCTGGCAAAGCCGCGGCTGCCGTCGGGGTCTTCGGCGGCCTCGGCAGTTGTGTATTCTTCCTCCGTCATGCTGGCCAAATCCAGGGCCTCATCGTGGGAGGAGCCCGTGTCGCGCCACATCAGATAGTCGGCATACTTGGCCGAAAGGCGGTCTTCGGAGCTGCCGCGGGTGGCGTTGCCGCCCGTTTTAGCGAAGGTATCTAACTCGTCGTCGTCGCCGAGCAGATCATCATCGTCGAGGTCGTCGTATTGTCTCATGGCCGGGTAAGGGCAATAATGGGTGAAAAATGGGGGGTAATACGTCCCAAAGGTTTACAGCTGCGAAGATACGGGGGAAGCAGCTTTCGGTTAATTGTCGGAAAGGAAAATAAGTTGCCGGAAGGCGCCGAAAATTTCGGCCGGTTTCCCCTGGGTCCCGCCCCGAAACCGGCCTAGATTCCTGGCGAACCGACGCGCCTGCGGCCAGTTGGGAAGCATAAAGACCTGAAAAACCGGCAGTACCCCGTTGGGTGAAGCGTGTCAAGTAGCGGATAGTGAGTGGGGGCTGGCCAGCCCCCAAGCCAAAATATTGTTGCGGCCGCTCAAGCCGCGCATGTGCCTGATACTGCCCTACCGCGCGGCCTGGGCCCCAAAATCGGTGATGCTGAGCTGCTGGGAGCAGAAGTCGTATTCCTCGGGCACGTTGGAGCTCACCAGCACCAGCCGGCCCGGGGCGGTGGCGTGCACGTGCTCCCGGTACCAGGCCACCCCGGCGCGGTCGAGGTTGGTGGTCGGCTCGTCGAGCAGCAGCAGGGGCGAGTCGGCGTAGAGGGCCAGGGCCAATTTTAGGCGCTGCTTCATGCCGGAGGAAAAGTCGCGCACGAGCTTATGCCGCGACTTTTCCAGGTACATCAGCTCGATGAGCCGGCCGGGGCTGCAGCCGGGCCGCAGGGGCTTGAAACGGGTGTGAAACTGCAGCAGTTCGGTGAGGGTAAGCTCCTCAATCACCTCCAGGTAGGGGGCGCAGTAGGCCAGCACTTGGGGCACGTCTTCCACGGCCACGGGCCGGCCGGCGTGTTCGTAGGTCAGCGCGCCTTCCGAGGCCAGCAGCTGCCCGGAAATGGTGTTGAGCAGGGTGCTTTTGCCCGAGCCGTTGGGGCCCAGGATGGCCGTGGCTGAGCCGGGCTCGAAAATGTACGTCAGGCCCCGGAAAATCCATTCCCGCTGGAAGCGCTTCCCCAGCCCGGTGGCTTCGATGCGCACGGACTACTCGGCGTTGTTGCCGTTGCGGGAGTAGCCCTTGATGATGCCGCGGCCCGAGTTGCGCACAAAATTCACCACTTCGTCGCGCTCCGGGGAGGGCAGCAGCTCCAGCTCAATCTTGTCCAGGGCGTCGTTGTTGTTGAGCCCGGTCAGAAACAGCAGGCGGTAGAGCTGCTGAATCTCGCTGATTTTGGGGTCGGTGAAGCCGCGGCGGCGCAAACCGATGGAGTTGATGCCGCTGTAGGTGAGCGGCTCCCGGCCGGCCTTCACGAAGGGCGGCACGTCTTTGCGAATCAGCGAGCCCCCGGAAATCATGGCGTGCTGCCCGACTTTCACGAACTGGTGCACGGCCGAGGTGCCGCCGATAATGGCGTAGTCGCCGATTTCGACGTGGCCGGCCAGCTGCACGGCGTTGGCCAGCACGCAGTTGTTGCCGATGATGCAGTCGTGGGCTACGTGCACGTAGGCCATCAGCAGGCAGTTGGCGCCCACCACGGTCTTGAGCCGGTCCACGGTGCCGCGGTTCACGGTCACGCACTCCCGAATCACGGTGTTGTCGCCGATAACGACGGTGGTTTTCTCGCCGGCAAACTTCAGATCCTGGGGCATGGCGGCGATAACGGCGCCGGGGAAGATCTTGCAGTTTTTGCCGATGCGGGCGCCCGACATGATGGTCACGTTCGGGCCAATCCAGGTGCCTTCCCCGATTTCCACGTCTTTGTCGATGGTCGTAAACGGCTCCACGACGACATTTTGGGCAATCTTGGCTTCGGGGTGAATGTAGGCGAGCGGCTGGTTCATTCTGGGAGTAATTCTGAATTAAGAATTCCGAATTCTGAATCGGGAAATGGGCGGCGGCAATTATCGAGCCTTAGACCATTGCGGATTCATACTTCCGAACTCAGAATTTAATTAGGCTTCTTTCTTGACGATGGCGGCGCTCATTTCGGCTTCCATCACCACTTTTCCATTCACGAAGGCCTGGCCTTTCATCTTGGCAATGCCCCGCTTGATGGGAGCTAACAACACACAGCAGAAAATGATTGTGTCGCCGGGCTTTACCATCTTCCGGAAGCGGCAGTTTTCGATGCCGATGAAGTAAGGCGTGTAGTTTTCCGGGTCGGGCACGGTGTTCAGCACCAGGATGCCGCCGGTCTGGGCCATGGCCTCCACCTGCAGTACGCCCGGGAAAACGGGGTTGCCGGGGTAGTGACCCTGAAAGAAGGGCTCGTTCACGGTCACGTTCTTGATGCTCGTAACAGTAGTCGCGTCGAGGTGAATGACTTTGTCGATCAGCAGGAAAGGGTAGCGGTGGGGCAGCACCTGCATGATCTGGTTGATGTCCATTACGGGCGTCCGGTTGGGGTCGTAGGTGGGCACCGAGGAGGCGTTGGCCTCCATCATTTTCTTCTTGATCTTCTTGGCGAAGGCCACGTTGGCCGCGTGCCCGGGGCGGGCAGCCAAAATCTGGCCCTTCAGTGGCCGGCCCACCAAAGCCAGGTCGCCCACGAGGTCGAGGAGCTTGTGGCGGGCGGGCTCGTTTTTGTAGCGCAGGTCCACGTTGTTGAGGATGCCTTCCTTCTTCACGGCCACCTTGGGCTTGCCCAGCATGGTGGCCAGGTCGGAAAGCTCTTCGTCGCTTACCACGCGGTCCACGACCACAATAGCGTTGCTCAAATCGCCACCCTTGATGAGGTTGTTCTTGTAGAGGGTTTCGAGCTCGTGCAGAAAGCAGAACGTGCGGGACGTGGCAATTTCGTTGGTGAACTGCGAAATGTCGTTCAGCGAAGCGTGCTGGGAGCCCAGCA
The DNA here is from genome assembly GCF_004167665.1 of Hymenobacter persicinus. Taxonomy (GTDB): domain Bacteria; phylum Bacteroidota; class Bacteroidia; order Cytophagales; family Hymenobacteraceae; genus Hymenobacter; species Hymenobacter persicinus. The sequence continues at coordinate 53,876 of NZ_SEWE01000022.1, forward strand.
CCGGGGAGTTATAGTCGACCATCACCGTCAGGCGGTAGTCATTCAGGGGCAGGGCAGCAATTTCCACGGCCCGGCCGTGCTCCACGTAGCGGATTTCCTCGGGAATCTCGAAGTAGTTGCGCAGGGCATTCTGCTCCTCGAGCCCTTCCGTCATGATGGCCTTGATGAACTCGTAGCTGGAGCCGTCCATGATGGGCGGCTCGGGGCCGTCCAGCTGAATCAGCACGTTGTCGATTTGCAACCCGACCAGGGCGGCCAGCGTGTGCTCCACGGTGTTGACGCGGGCGCCGTTTTGCTCGATGGTCGTACCGCGGCTCAAATCCACCACGTTGTCCACGTCGGCATCCACGATGGGCTGGCCGGGTAAGTCGATGCGCTGAAACTTGTAGCCGTGGTTGACTGGGGCCGGGCAAAACGTCATGTTGGCCGTAACGCCGGTGTGCAGGCCGATGCCGCTGACGGTCACGGGCGCCTTAATCGTGTGTTGCTTGTCGTTCATCTGGTGAGTTGTCAGTTGTTAGTTGCCGGTTGTCAGCTACCGGGCTATCCTCAACAGAACGGACCTGACAACTGGCAACGAGCAACTGACAACTAAATAGGGCTGCAAAGCTAGGACTTTTCCGGCGTCTGGTTTCTTTTCTCCAGTTCGCTCAGGCGGCGTTCCACTTCGGGTAGGTGGCGGAAAATGGCGTTGGCCCGCAGACTGTCGCGGAGCTGGAAGGCCGGGGAGCCCTGCAGCAGGATGCCTTCGGTTTTGATGGACTTGCCCACGCCCGACTGGGCCGTGACGGTGGTGCGGTTGGCCAGCGAGAGGTGGCCGGCAATGCCGGTCTGGCCCGCCAGCACGCAGAAGTCGCCGATTTTGGTGGAGCCCGAGATGCCCGTCTGGGCCGCTACCACCGTGTGCCGCCCGATTTCCACGTTGTGGGCAATCTGCACGAGGTTGTCGATTTTGGCGCCTTCCCGGATGCGGGTCGAGCCCATCGTGGCGCAGTCGATGGTGGCGTTGGCGCCGATGCTCACGTTGTCTTCGAGCACCACGTTGCCAATCTGCGGAATGGCGCGGTAGGAGCCGTCGGGCTGGGGCGCGAAGCCGAAGCCGTCGGAGCCGACGACGGCGCCGGCGTGCACGGTGCAGCGGGCCCCGATAACGGTTTCGGCGTAGATCTTGGCCCCGGCATAGATAATGGTGCCGTCGCCAATCACGCACCGGTCGCCGATGTAGGCCTGGGGAAAGATGACCACGTCGCGGCCGATGCGGCAGTTTTCACCGATGTAGCTAAACGCCCCGCGGTAGTGGTTGTCGCCGATTTCGGAGCCGGCCCCGATAAAGGACGGCTCTTCCACGCCGCGGCGGCCGGTGCGGGTGGCCTGCTGGTAGAATTCGAGCAGGGCCGTAAAGCCCGTGTAGGGGTCGTCGACGCGGATCAGGGCGGCCTGCACGGGCTTGTGCAGCACCTGGGTCCGACTCACGATGACGGCCGAGGCGCCCGTGGTGTAGAGGTAGGGCTCGTACTTGGCGTTGGCCAGAAACGACAGCGCGCCCGCCTGGGCCTCCTCGATTTTTGCTAATCGGTCAATACGCTGCGTGGCGTCGCCTTCGACATCGCCGCGCAAGACTTCTGCAATCTGGCCTACCGTAAATTCCATGCGGCAAAAGTAGAGAAATATCGTTTGCTGAGTTGGTAGCTGCTAGTTGTCAGTTGCTAGTTGTTCGTTGTCAGCTCGTTCAACCAACACACCCTCTAGGGGTTGCCAGTTATAGATTAACGGTTTTGCCGTTGAACGACCTAACAACTGACAACGAACAACTGACAACTACCAACTCACCCCGCAATTTCCTTGGGGTAGCAGATGTAGTGCTTTTCCACCCGCTGGCCCAGGGCCCGGATGTTGGGCAGGTCCGAGGCCTCGGCCACGTTCACCACGTGCCCGCGCTTGGTGAGCACCTCAATGGCGTCCTTGCCGTCGGCGTCGTAGGCGTTGTTGCTGATGCGGCCCGTGAGCATGAGCTGGCCCGCGTCTTCGAGGCTCAGCTCGAAGTGCTCAGCAATGAGCTCGACCACGCCCTCCTTGAACTCCTTGTCGAAGGGCTCGGTCTGGAGGATGATTTTGAACAGGCGGCGGTCCAGCATGCTGCGCGACATGTAGCTGAGCACCTTGTCGGGGCTGGCGGCCCACATTTTCACGGCGCTCCACACGTCGGTGTCGTCGAGCTGCACGAAGCGCTGCAGGATGGTCTCGTCGGCTTCGAAGTCGGCAATGGTGACGGGCTTGGAGAGGAAGAAGTGCAGGTCGGGCGTGGCGGGCACGTCGTGGCCGGAGCGCACCAGGTCGCGGGCCCGCTGGATGATGCGGATAATCATCTGCTCGGCGCTGGTCACGGTCTTGTGCAAATACACCTGCCAGTACATCAGCCGCCGGCTCACCAGAAAATTCTCGATGCTGTACACGGCTTTTTCCTCCAGCACCAGCTTCTCGTCCACCACGGTGAGCATCTTGATGAGGCGGTCGGCGCCGGGGCGGCCTTCCTGCACGCCGGTGTAGAACGAGTCCCGGTTGAGGTAGTCGAGCCGGTCCATGTCGAGCTGGGAGCTGACGAGCTGGTGGAAAAAGCCCCGCTCGTAGGTGCCCTGGAAGATCTTGATGGCCAAGTCGAGCCGGCCGTGGTGCTCGGCGTTGAGCTTCTGCATCAGGTACAAACTCAGGTGCTCGTGGTGGACTTCGTGGAAAATAGCCGTTTCCAGGGCGTGGGAGAGGGGCCCGTGGCCGATGTCGTGGAGCAGGATGGCAATCAGGGCGGCCTCGCCCTCCTTGGCCGAAATCTTGACGCCCTTGTCCTTGAGCGTGCGCAGGGCCAGCGTCATCAGGTGCATGGCACCCAGGGCGTGGTGGAAGCGCGTGTGCAGGGCGCCCGGGTAGACGAAGCCGGTGAGGCCGAGCTGCTGAATCCGGCGCAGGCGCTGGAAGTAGGGGTGCTCAATGAGGTCGAACAGCAGCTCGGTGGAAATGGTCACGAAGCCGTAGACCGGGTCGTTGAAGATTTTCTTTTTGTTCAAGGGAGCAGGGCTGGCGCACAAACTTTTCGCCGTGCGGAAGGTCTAATAAAGCGAAGGCCGGGAAGCCCGAATACGCAGGCCGCAAAAGTTCGGCCGGCCGGGGCCCGGAACTCAACCCAACATTTTTCGGCTTCTTTACGGCGGAGTTAGCGCCGCAATATCGGCGAACCGTAATTTTTCACAACCAAAAACCAGGGATTGGGAGTAAAGCTACTTATTGCACCGCATTTGCAACTTGCCCGCGCCGTTTCGCTTCTCTAGGAAGCCCAGCGGGGCCGGCTTCCGCAGCAGCTGCGGCTGGTTTCACCCAGCGCCGGGCGCCCCGCCACGACGTTCCATTTAAGTCTTCCCAAATTCCCCATATGCAACGTTACTCCATTCTCTGGGCCGATGACGAAATCGACCTGCTCAAGCCCCACATTCTCTTCCTGACCGAAAAAGGCTACGACGTGACCGGCGTCAATTCCGGCGCCGACGCCATCGAGCAGGTGCAGGAGCAGAACTTCGACATCGTATTCCTGGACGAGAACATGCCCGGCCTCTCGGGCCTGGAAACCCTGACCGAAATCAAGACGGCCAAGCCAACGCTGCCCGTCATCATGATTACCAAGAGCGAGGAAGAGCACATCATGGAGGACGCCATCGGCTCCAAGATTGCCGACTACCTCATCAAGCCCGTCAACCCCAACCAGATTCTGCTCTCGGTTAAGCGCGTGCTCGACAACAAGCGCCTGGTGAGCGAGAAAACCAACAGCAGCTACCAGCGCGACTTCCGCCAGCTGGGCATGCAGCTCGGCGACCGGCTCAGCCCCCAGGAGTGGGCCGACGTGTACAAGAAGCTCGTGTACTGGGAGCTGGAAATCGATGAAACGGAGGGCAAGAGCATGGCCGAGGTCTTCAACATGCAGAAGGACGAGGCCAACAACTACTTCTCCAAGTTCATCATGGACAACTACGAGGAGTGGGTCAACAAGGAGGCCGACGACGCACCCCTGATGTCGCACGAGCTGTTCAAGGAGCGGGTGTTCCCGTACCTGAAGGAAACCGGCGACACGCCCGTGTACTTCCTGCTCATCGACAACCTGCGCTACGACCAGTGGAAAACCCTGGAGCCCATCATTGCCGAGCTGTTCACGGTGGACCAGGAGGAAATGTACTACTCCATCCTGCCCACCACCACGGCCTACGCCCGCAACGCCATTTTCTCGGGCATGATGCCGGGCGAGATTCAGAAGAAGTACCCCAACCTGTGGGTGACCGACGACGACGACGAGGGCAAGAACCTCAACGAGGCCGAGTTCATGGAAATCATGTTCCAGAAGGCCAACCAGAAGTACAAGTTCAGCTACAACAAGGTCACCAACCTGCAGGCCGGTAAGGACCTGGTGGGCAAGATGAGCAACCTGCACAACCAGTACAAGTGCAACGTCATCGTCTACAACTTCGTCGACATGCTCAGCCACGCCCGCACCGACATGGCCATGATCCGGGAGCTGGCCGCCGACGAATCGGCCTACCGCAGCCTGACCAAGTCGTGGTTCCTGCACTCGCCGCTGTATGAAATCATCCAGCAGATTGCCGAGAAGAAGGGCAAGATGATCATCACCACCGACCACGGCACCATCCGGGTGAAGCGCCCCTTTAAAATCGTGGGTGACCGGAATACCAACACCAACCTGCGCTACAAGCACGGCAAAAACCTGGGCTTCACCGATAAGGACGTGTACGTGGTGCGCAAGCCGGAGCGGATTTTCCTGCCCCGCGAAAACGTGAGCACCGCCTACGTCTTCACCCTGGGTGACTATTTCTTCGCCTACCCCAACAACTACAACTACTACGTGAACTACTACAAGGACACGTTCCAGCACGGCGGCATCTCCCTGGAGGAGGTGATTATCCCGTTCGTCACGCTGAGCCCGAAAGGGTAGCGGGAGAGTAGGTAAAGAAAAAGGGCGGCCCAATTAGGCCGCCCTTTTCAGTTTCAGCAGAGCCAGTGGCCAAGCTGTTTGTGGTGATAAGGAAACTGCACTTCCGTTTCCTCCGCGCCGCGCAGAATCTGGTGCAGGGCAGTGCGAGTCTGGGTACGGTGGTGAGTCCACAGAATTTTGGTCAGATCCTTACTGGGCTGATAGTGGCGGTAGCTGAAGCTTTTGTACAGCCGAATGCGGCCGCGTTGACGGGCCGTCCAAGCCCAGCGTTTTTTTGATTGTTTCATGCGAGTTGTAGGTTGGTACCTACAGCTCGTGGCAAGTGGTGTCGTGACGCTTCATGAGAATTTTCTTCAATTCAAAACTGACAGCAGGTTGAGTTGCCTGCGTGCAAGATAAAAGCGGCCAGCTAGAGTTTGATACTGCAGCAACTCCTGTAGCGGCGGGTTTCCCCGGGCCCCCGCGGCATCTTTTGCCGCCCACGCGCTTTTTTCCAACGGTACCGGCCCGGCCCGCGTAGCTTTGTGTATGGCCTACTCCCTGTATTTGTTCGATTACGACGGCACCCTTTGCGACACCCGCCACGCTATTTACTACAGCTTCTGCCGCACCTTTGCCCACTACCGGGTGCCGCCGCCCTCGCTCGGCGAGTTTGAGGCCGCCAATAAGCAAGGCCTAGTGCTCGGCGACATGCTCCGCGAATTCCGGCCCGCGCTGACCCCGGAAGAGGTAGCCGAGTGGACTCTGACCTACCGCAAGTTCTACGTACAGGAGGCCGAGGCCCTGGTCACGCCCTTTCCCGGCGCGCTGGCGCTGTTTGCCCGCCTCGCCGACGAAGGTCGCGCCATCGGCGTGCTCAGCAACAAGGGCGCTGCGGTGCTCGAAGCGTCCCTGGGCCAGCACGGGCTGCTGCCCTACGTGAGCCTGCTTATCGGCGACGGCAGCCTGCCCGAGAAGCAGCTGGCCCGCAAACCCGACCCCATGGTGTTTCACGAGGTCGTGCAGCCCCACTTCGAACAGGTTTCCCCCGACCAGATCCTGATGGTGGGCGACACTCCCGCCGACCTGGAGTTTGCCAGCAACTGCGGCATCGACTCCTGCTGGGTTTCCTTTGGCTTCGGCGACGCCGGGCAGTGCCAGGCCCTGGCGCCCACCCACACCGTCGACGACCTGCTGGCCATTCCCGAGCTGCCGGTCAGCGCCTAGCCCCATCTGTACCGGGGCCGCCCGCCTTGCCCGCTCCCTCCCTCGTGCCTGGTCCGCCGGCTTTAGGCGGCCAACGCGCGCCGAATAAAGGCCAGTCAGTTCGGGTTACCCCCGAACCAGTTGGCTTCGGAGGTAAACCAGTTCGGCTTAGAGGTGAACTAATTCAGGTCAATCCTCAACCAGTTCGGGTCCGACCGGAACTAGTTGGCTTCGGAGGTGAACCAGTTCGGTTCAGAGGTGAACCAGTTGACTGCAGAGGTGAACTGGTTCGGGTCCGATCTGAACCAGTTCACGAAAAAAGGCAACCAGCTGGGCTCCGACCCGAACTGGTTGCCTTTTGCACGGGGCCGAGCCGCGGCGGCGTTACTGCCCGCCGGCCCGGCGCTTTTCGTCCTCGGCTCCGCCGCTGCGGCGGCGGGAGGGGGCCAGCTTGTCGTTGCCGAAGCGGTAGGAGAAAGCCAAGGTCACGATGCGCTGGTCGCCGCGCTGGTAGAAGCGCTCCACGTAGTTGTCGTAGGCCGAAATAGCGCGGGTCTTGTTCGTGAACAAGATGTCGGTGGCGTTGAGCTTGAGCGTGCCCTTCCGGTCCCAGACTGCTTTCTGCACGCCCAGGCTCAGCTGGCCGTTGGGGCGCAGGTCGAAAAAGCCGTACTGCTCCCGCGACTGGTACATGCCATTGACTTCTGCGCTCCAGCCCTTGCCGAAGGTAAAGGTGCTGTTGCTGCTCAGCGTGTAGGCCATGCGGCCCCGGTTTAGGGCGGTGCCGGCCAAGGCGCCGGTGAAGCGGTTGTAGTAGAACACGCCGTTGTTGTAGACTGTCCACCACTTGGCTACCTCCACGGGCGCGGTCAGCGTCAGGGCGTAGTAGTGCTGCCGGCCCAGGTTCACGTGCGTCGACAGCACGGTGCTGTCGGTTTCGGGCTGCACCACGTCGATGATGGGGTTGCGGGTGTTGGAGTAGCTCAGACCGGTGGTGAATTTCTGCTTGAAAGTGTGATTCAGCTCGATGTTGTAGCTGGTCTGAGGCCGTAGGTTGGGGTTGCCGCTGCCGAAGGTGGTCGGGTCCACAATCACCCGGAAGGGGTTGAGCTGGGAGTAGGAGGGCCGGTCGATGCGCCGGCTCAACGACACCGACACCTCGTGCCGGTCGTTGAGCGTCTGCTTGAGCGAGGCGCTGGGAAAGAGCTGGAAGTAGCGGCGCGAGAAGCTGCTGTCGCCGACCACCTGCCGGCCGGTGGCCGCGGTCTGCTCGCCCCGCAGGCCAGCCTGGGCGCTGAGCTTGCCGAAGCTCCGGTTGAAGTTCAGGTAGGCGGCCGAAATCCGCTCGTCGTATGTGAAGCGGTTCGACAGATTCAGGTCCGGGGTCCGCACGCCCTCCACCGTGTTGTCGAAGCGCACATCGTTGTCGGACGAGACGCGGCTGAATTTGGTGCCCGCCTCCAGCCGGGCCTCCTTCGTCAGGGGCCGGGTGTAGTCCGCCTTCGCCGACTGGATGGTCAGCGTACCCCGCTGGTCACTGTTGACCAGCTTGGTCGGCAGCCCCGACAGGGCGTAGACGGTCGTCACGTCCTGCAGGCGGCTGGTGCGGTAGCGGGCGTAGTCGGCGTCGGCCGTCAGCTCGGCGCTGCCGGCCGAGTCCGGGGCGAAGGTGTGCTTGAAGTTCAGGTTGGCCGCCCCGTTGGGCGAGGAGAAGCTGCGGTGCAGGGTGCCGGCGTACCGGTCGCGCACGGTGCCGTCGGCAGCATAGAGCGTGGTAAAGTTGGTGCCCGGCATCCGGACAATGCGCGAGTCGAGCCCGGTGAGCACGGCGCCCACCACGGTTTTCTCGCTCAGGTTGTAGTCGGCGCCCACCTTGAAGGAGTTGGAAATCGACTCGGGGTAGAGCCGGTTGACCTGGTCGCTGCTGCCAATAAGCCGGCGCTGACCGCCGTCCTGCGCGGCGTAGAAGTCGCGGTGAATGTCGAGCTTGGCCAGGCCGTTGCGGTTGGCGTAGCTGTAGGAACCGAACAGGTTGAGGTCTTTCTGCTTGTGGTTCATCGACAGGCCGCCGTTGAACTTGCCGTAGTAGCCCCGGCCGTAGGCGGCATTCACGCTGCCGTTGGTACCCTGGCGCTGGTCTTTCTTGAGGTTGATGGCAATGATGCCGGCCCCGCCCTGGGCGTCGTACTTGGCCGGCGGGTTGGTGATGAGCTCGATGCTCTTGAGCTGGTCGGCGGGCAGAGCGCGCAGGTAGTCGGCCAGCTCGGTGCCTCTCATGGGCTGGCGCTTGCCATCGATGAGCACCAGCAGGCCCTGTTTGCCGCGCAAGGCCAGGTTGTCGTTGCCGTCCACGGTCACGCCGGGGGAGCGGGCCAGCACGTCGAGGCTGGTATTGCCGGCGGCCAGCGTCGAGCCCTCCACGTTCACCACAGTTCGGTCGGCCTGGCGCTCAAACAGCGGCTTCTGGCCCACCACGGTTACTTCCTTCAGGGCCGTGGCGCCGCTGGCCTGCAGGGCAATGACGGGCAGGGCCAGGCCCGCGGCGGGCAGCTCCACTGGGCCCGTCCAGCGCCGCACAAAGCCCACCTGCGCCGTCGAGACGAGGTAGCGGCCCGCGGGCACCTGCTCAAACCGGAAGGCACCTTTCTCGTCGCTGAACTCCGTTTTGACCACCACCGAGTCGGGCCGGTGCAGCGTGACGGTGGCAAACTCCACCGCGGCCCCGGCCGCCGTTTGCACGGTGCCGGTCAGAGTGGCCCGGGTCTGGGCCCGGGCTTGCAGGGCGCCGAACAGAGTCAGCAGGACGAGCATAAGCGGCCGGGGCCAGCGCCGGGCGCGGCCAGAAACAAGTGGTTTCATGGGAGTAAGGGGTAAGTGAGTAGGGCGCGGACGGAACACTCGCCGCAGCGGAGTTGGGAGTAAAGCCAAGCCAGGGGTGGCCGGGGCAGGGGCTGCCACCCGCCGGGCGCCGCGGCTAGGAACAGTTATTACGAATGATTTCGTAGTAAACATACGAAGCTTTTCGTATATACAAGTGAGCTGGAGAAAATTTCTGCGCCGACCCCGGCCAAAACTTAGTCCGGCGGGGCGCAATTGGCCGAAATCTGCTCCAGCAGGCGCTGCAGCAGCTCGGTATCGGCGGGTGAGAGGCCTTGCAGGGCCCGGCGGCGGTTGTTGAGCACGAGGGGTTCCACGGCGGCCAGCATCTGCTCTCCGGCCGCCGATACCCGCAGCCGACGGCGGCGTCCATCGGGAGCGGCTTCTTCGGTCAGGTAGCCGTGGCCGAGCAGCAGGCGCAGAATGCGCGCCACCGATGCCTGGTCCTTGAATACGCGCATCCCGATTTCGGCCTGAGTCAGGTCGTCGTGCTCGAGCAGCACCTGCAGCACCAGCCACTGGTCGATGGTGATGGCCAGGCCGGCCGCGTCGAGGGAAGCCTGGGCCATCTGCCGGTAGCTTTTGATGGCTTTGTCGAGGGAGTAGAAGACGATAGAAGAAAGCATGGGCGGGGAAACGGCTGGTTAAGCTATAGATGTATGATATATCATAAAGGTTGCTTTGGCCAGCGAAATAACTGCGGATGCGCTAGCTTCGCGGTTGAAACTTTCGGCGCCGCTGCCCTTCTGCTCATGCCTCAGCACTTCACCATTGCTTCGCTCGACGATTTGCCCCGGGTAGCCGCCCAGGTTCAGGCGGCGCTGCCGGGCCACTCTATTGTGCTGCTGGAAGGGGAGATGGGGGCGGGCAAAACCACCTTTATCAAGGCGCTATGCCGGCAGCTGGGCGTGCAAGACGACGTGAGCAGCCCCACGTTTGCGCTGGTCAATGAGTACCGCGACGGTCGGAATCAGCCCATCTACCACTTCGATTTCTACCGCCTCGACGACCCCCAGGAGGCCGTCAACATCGGGGCGCAGGAGTACTTTGATTCTGGCTATCTTTGTCTGATCGAGTGGCCCAGCCGGGTGGAGGCCTTATTGCCCCCGGATCGGCTGCTCCTCACGCTCACCGTCACTGGCCCCACTTCCAGGGAATTGGTAATTAGTAATTAGTCATGAGGCGTTTTGCCATTGTCGAGCAGACAGTTGCAATCGGCTCATTGCCAATTATTCATTACTGATTACTAATTACATAACGATGCCCGAAGCAGTACCACCCGGATTTGAGTCGCTGGCCACGAGCCGCGCCTACTTCACGCAGGAATCCATGCTGGCCGTGGAAACCCGGAAGCGGAAGCTGTTCATTGGGCTGCCGCGCGAGACCTCCCTGCAGGAAAACCGCATCTGCCTGACCCCGGAAGCGGTGAAGCACTTGGTGCAGGAAGGCCACGAGGTGCTGATGGAAAGCGGGGCCGGTGAGCCCAGCAAGTACTCCGACCACGACTACTCCGAGGCCGGGGCCAGCATTGCCTACTCGCAGAAGGAGGTCTACGAGGCCGATATCATCCTGAAGGTGGCGCCCCCGACCCAGACCGAAATCGAGTTTATGCGCTCGAATCAGACCCTGATTTCGGCGCTGCAGTTCGGCTCACTCACGTCCGACTTCATCTCGGCACTCACGCGCAAGAAGATCAACGCCATCAGCTTCGAGCTGATCAAGGACCCCTCGGGGGCCCGGCCGGTGGTGCGGGCCATGAGCGAAATTGCCGGCTCCACCGTGATGCTGATTGCGGCCGAGTACCTGGCCCGCTCCAACGAGGGCAAGGGCATCATTCTGGGCGGCATCACCGGGGTGCCCCCGTCCCAGGTCGTGATTCTGGGGGCCGGCACCGTGGCCGAGTACGCCGCCCGCGCCGCTACCGGGCTGGGCGCCGAGGTGAAGGTGTTCGACAACCACCTCTACAAGCTGCGCCGGCTCAAGCACAACCTGGGCACGATGATGCTCTACACCAGCACGCTGGATACGGTAGTGCTCAACCAGCAGATCCGCCGCGCCGACGTGGTGATTGGGGCGCTGAATGCCGAGGACGGCCGCATCCCGTTCATGGTGCCCGAAAGCGTGGTGGCCAGCATGGCGCCCGGCTCGGTTATCATCGACGTGAGCATCGACCAGGGCGGCTGCTTCGAAACCTCGGAAATGACCAGCCACAGCAAGCCCGTATTCCGCAAGTACGACGTGGTGCACTACTGCGTGCCCAACATTGCCTCCCGGGTGCCGCGCACCGCCACTAATGCCCTGAGCAACATCTTTACCCCGATTCTGCAGGAAATCAGCCAGCACGGGGGCATCAACGAGGTGCTGTTCACCAACGAGCATTTCCGCTCCGGCGTCTACGTCTACAAGGGCTCCCTGACCAACGCCGCCATTGCCAAGAAATTCAACATGCGCTACAAGGAGCTGAGTTTGATGATTGCCGTGCGGAACTAGTTGCGGCAAACAACAGTAAGTCGCCTTACGCTTTCGTGCATGTTCAGATTTACTGCAATCCTAGCCTTTCTGCTAACCGTTTTCCTGACAGCGGTGCTATTCACAGTGGCTGATAAGGCAGTTAACAAGGCTGTGTTTGTAGTTTTTACTGTACCACTATATTTGATTGGACTGCTCGCGCTGTTGTTAGTAGCCTCATTGAATCGATACGTGTTCAAAGCCGGTTTTAAACCGGGGTTTCTGGTTGCGGCAGTTGTCGCTACCCTGGTCATGGTTGGTGGGCACGCTTGGTTGAGTAACGACAGTTTTTGGATGCTTATGAAAAGCAACTGGCCGTTGTACGGTATCTTCCTGGGTACCCACGCCGCTGCTTATGTAGGGTTTCTGGATGCAGGCAGATACTGGCGCTTTCGGGCTCTATTCTTTGCCCAGTGAGGGGCCGGCTGGTTTCCGTTGGCTCAGGTTATCTTGCAACAGCCTGCATTTCGATGCGGGCTTTTTGCTTTTTTAGATTCCTCAACCCGGATACCTAGTTATGGATTCTATTTCCAGCCCCGCTTCCCTCACCGCCCGCCCGGTCCTCAACTTTACCTCCGCCGAGGTGACCGAGGCCATGAACCGCTCCTTCGAGGAGTACTTCGTGCCCCTGGTGTTCACGCCCGAAACGTTTGAGCGGCGCTTCCGCTCCGAAAACTTGGACGCGGCGGCCAGCCGGCTCTGGTTTCGGGACGGGGAGCTGATTGGGCTGACGCTGCTGGCCCGCCGGGGCTACACCTGCCGGGTGGCGGCCATGGGCTTGGTGCGGGAGGCCCGCGGGCAGGGCTACGGCCGGCCCATGCTGCAAGCGGCCATCGACGAAGCCACCGCCCGCGGCGACCGGGCGATGCTGCTGGAGGTTTTTCAGGCCAACGAGCCGGCGCGGAAGCTCTACGAGCGGCTGGGCTTCCGCAACGAGCGGGAGCTGTTCACGTTCCAGCGCGCGCCCACCGCCGGGGTTCCGGGCGGGATGCTCACCGAACTGGACCCGCTGGACGTGGCCCGGCTGGTAGCCCGGGAAGGATCCGCGGATTTGCCCTGGATGTTTGCCGCCGAGTCCTTGGCGGCCGCGGCTGCGCCCGCCCGGGCTTTTCACCTTGAGGACAAGGCCTACGTGATACTGCGGCCCGAGCCCACCCGCACGCTGCTGCTCACGGTGCTGGTGCGGCCCGCGCACCGCCGCCAGGGCTGGGGCCGCCGCCTGCTGCAGGCCGTGGAAGCCGCCTACCCGGGCCCGTCGCTGACGATTTCGATGGTAACCCCGGGCCCGGGCTACGACTTCCTGACGGCCGCGGGCTGGGAGCTGGTGCCGCTGCCGCTGTTCGAGATGGTGCGGCCGCTGGGAGCGTAACCGGCTGGCCCCGTTACTCCCCGGCCAGCAGCAGCGTTTTCCAGGCTTCCAGCAGCTTGCCTTCCGCCAAAAATTGCTGCCCCAGCAGCGTGAGCTGCTTTTTCAGCTCCGCCGCGTCGGCTTGGTACTTATTCAGCGTGTAGGCCACCAGCGGCTCGTTGCGGAACTCGTCCACCTGCTCCGGGGTGGGCAACGCCTGCTGCTCGATGTTGGCCAGCCGGCCCAGGTTGTTGCCGGTCAGGATGTCGGATTCCCGGATGTGGGCCGGGAGCTGGTCGATGCCGATGCCCAGGCTGCGGTTGGGCTTGGGCACTTCGAACAGGCTGCTGCCCGAAGCCCGGCAGTACCAGTCGCCGCCGAGGCGGGCAATGGCGTCGAGCTTGAACGGGTCGATGCCGGTGCCCGCAGGCAGCACGATGTCTTCGCGGAAGTGAGCCATGACGACCCGGCAGATGATCAGGTTGCCGGCCCCGTTGTTCTGGCCCAGCTCAATGACCTGCTCGACCACGCACTCGAAGGCGGCGGGCGCCTCGGCTACGCGCGGCGGCTTCACCTTCCGGCTGGGCAGCTCCGTGAAGCCGGCCTTGACGAATTCATTCACGCCCTTTTCGTACTCGGTGCTGGCCAGGGACATCTGCTCGACCATGGCGTAGTCGCAGATGTGAATGACGACCTCGGGCACCTCGCGCACGTTTTGCAGGGTGTGCTTCTGCGAGTTGTCGCGCACCCGGTTGGCGGGCGAAAACACCAGGATCGGCGGGTTGGAGCCGAAGCAGTTAAAGAAGCTGTAGGGGCTCAGGTTCACGCTGCCGTCGGCTGCCACGGTGCTGGCGAAGGCCACCGGGCGCGGGGCAATGGCCCCGACCATAAACGGGTGCAGCTCGGCGGGCGTGAGCTGGGTGGGGTCGAGGGTGCGGAACGGGACGGCGGACGCGGTGGACATGGCGGGAGGCTGGGGTTGAGGGGCGAAGTTCAGAGTTTGTGCGGAATCGGGCCCGAAAAAAGCGCGGCCGGGTGATTTTGATGAGCCTGGGGTGGCCCGGGCCAGGTTTCGGTTGTATTCGCAACTATCGATACTTTTACCCCGCCTCCGCCATTTTACCTCGCTGCTATGTTTGGAATAAACCACATCCAGTTCGATTCGATGACCTACGCCATCCACTACCGCAACGGGCGCATTGCCAAGGAGGGGCGAGGGTTATCGTTCTATTATTTCGGGCCCAACAGCTCCATTGTGGCCATTCCGATGGGCAGCAACGACTTGCCCTTCATCTTCAACGAAACCACCCACGACTACCAGACCGTCTCGATTCAGGGCCAGATCACCTACAAGGCCGGCAACCCCAAGCAGCTGGCCGAGGTGCTCGACTTCACCGTCGACAGCCGGGGCGTGTACAAGAAGAACGACCTGGAAAAGCTGCACCAGCGCATCATCAACGAGGCCCAGACCGCCACGGCCACCTTCGTGCAGAGCCTCACGCTCAAGGATGCCATGCGGGCGGCCAAGGCCATTGAGGTCAACATCGTGGCCGGGCTGGCCGCCTCCCAGGCCATTGCCCTGCTGGGCATCGAGGTGCTGGGCGTCAACATTCTGGCCGTGAAGGCGACGCCGGAAATGGGCCGGGCCCTGGAAACTGAAACCCGCGAGAAGCTCCAGCAGGAAGCCGACCAGGCCATCTTCGAGCGCCGCAACTTCGCCGTGGAGCAGGAGCGCAAAATCCGGGAAAGTGAGCTCAACACCGAAATTGCGGTGGAGGAAAAGAACAAGCAGATTGCTGAGAAGAAAATCGAGGGCCAGATGCAGCAGGCCGACAGCACCCGCAAGCTGCGCGAAATGAAAGTGCAGGCCGACATTGCCGTGGAGGAGCAGCGCAAGCTGCTCATCGAGCAGAACGCCGAAAACCAGCGCCGCGAGGCCGACACCCGCGGCTACGTGCTCGAAACCACCCTGCGCCCCTACAAGGACATGGACTGGAAGCTGCTGGTGGCGTTGAACAACAACCCCGACCCCAAGTTCAACATTGCCCTGGCTTTCCGGGAGCTGGCCGAAAACGCCGCCAAAATCGGTAACCTCAACATTTCCCCCGACCTGCTCGACACCCTGCTCACCGATGCCGGCCAGCCCCAGAATCCGCCGCGCACCCGATGAGCACCGGCATCGACTACGCCATCCTGGTGCGCAACAAAACCCGGCTGGAGCAACTCGTCGAGCGGTTCAACACCAAAGCCCAGGCCCGGTTTTACATCGAAAGCCTGGGCGGGGAGTTTGCCGACTACGAGGCCGAAAACGCCCACTTTCAGGCGGCTTTTTCGCTGGTGCAGCGCCAGCTGTCGGCGGTGGTGAAAAACAAGGTGGTGGAGCGCGCCTTTCTGCCCTCGTTTCTCTTTAGCCCTAAGCAACTGGTGGTCGTGGTGGGCCAGGACGGGCTGGTGGCCAATACGGCCAAGTACGTGGGCGGCATTCCCATTATTGCCGTCAACCCCGAGCCGGCCCGCTACGACGGCGTGCTGCTGCCCTTCACCCCGGACGACTTTCTGCCCGCCGTGCGCCGGGTGCTCAGCGGCCGGTTTGGCGCGCGCGAGGCCACCTTGGCCGAGGCCCGCCTCAACGACGGCCAGCGCCTGCTGGCCTTCAACGACCTGTTTATCGGGGCGGCTTCCCACGTGTCGGCCCGCTACCGCATCGGCTTCGACGGGCAGCAGGAGCAGCATTCCTCGTCGGGCGTCATCGTCTCCACCAAGTCGGGCTCGACGGGCTGGCTGAGCTCTATTTTCAACATGACGGCCGGCATGGCGCACTTTCTGGACGCGGGGCAAATGCGCCCGACCCCGCCGACCCTGGCCGACACGGAACTGATGTTTGTGGTGCGCGAGGCCTTTCTAAGCCAGCGCACCCAGGCCAGCCTCACGGCTGGCATCCTGGCCGCCCCGGAGCCGCTCGTTGTTGAGTCGTTGATGCCCACCAACGGCGTTATCTTCTCCGACGGGGTGGAGGCCGACTTTCTGCAGTTCAACTCCGGCGCCATTGCCACCATCGGCGTGGCCCCGGAAAAGGCCCGGCTGGTGGAGAAGGGGTAGGCGGGGGTATTTTTTACACTTTACGGAATTCGCGTCGACTTATGAACAACCACGATTTAAGCAAGCTGCTGAGCTACGTGCTCCGCCATAAGCCCGAGGAGCTGGACCTAACCCTGGACGAACAGGGCTGGGTTGCGGTGCCGCTGCTGCTGGCCGCCATCCGGCGGCGCCACCCCGACGTGACCCACGACCAGCTGCTGGAAGTGGTAGCCAGCAGTGAGAAACAGCGCTTCGGCTTGTCGGATGATGGCGGCCGGATTCGGGCCAACCAGGGCCACTCGGTAGCCGTGGACCTGGGCCTGACGCCCGCCACGCCCCCCGAACACCTCTACCACGGCACGGCCACGCGCTTTCTGGACTCCATTCGGGCCAGTGGCCTGCAACGCGGCACCCGGCAGCACGTGCACCTGTCGGCCGACGTGCCCACGGCCGTGGCCGTCGGTAGCCGCCACGGTAAGCCGCTGGTGCTGACGGTGCGGGCCGGGGAGCTGCATCAGCGCGGGGCTGCGTTCTATTTGTCAGCCAATGGGGTGTGGCTCACCGACGCCGTGCCGCCGGAGTTCCTGCATGAGCCCTGGCAGCCCACATAACCGAGGTGGCCGGTTTTCTACCTTCGGCGCTAACCTCTTTCTGTCCATGACGATGCGCTTGCTCACCGGCTGGATTCTTGGTCTCGGGCTGCTGACGAGCGGCAGCGCCGCGGCTCAGCCCACCGGCCCGGCCGACACCCTGCGCCTGCGCCACCACCTGGTGGCCCTGACCACCACGCCCGAGCCCCGCAACTACCAGCACGTGGCCAGCCTAAACCAAGCTGCCGACTACATCCGGCAACAGCTGCTGAGCGCGGGCGCCCAGCTCACGGAGCAGCCCTACCAGGTGCGTGGCACCACCTACCGCAACATAATCGGCTCTTTCGGCCCGCAAGCCGGCCCGCGGCTGATACTCGGGGCCCACTACGACGTGTGCGGGGAGCAGCCGGGCGCCGACGACAACGGTACCGGCGTGGCCGCCTTGCTGGAGCTGGCCCGCCTGCTGGGTCAGCAGCCCCTGGCTTCCCGCATTGATCTGGTGGCCTACACGCTGGAGGAGCCGCCGTTTTTTCGCACCAAAAGCATGGGCAGCTACATCCACGCCAAGTCCATGCACGACGCCGGCGTGCCCGTAACCGGTATGGTGGCCCTGGAAATGCTGGGCTACTACGACGACCAACCCGGCAGCCAGGACTATCCGTTTGGGCCGCTCAAGCTTGTGTATGGCCGCCGGGGCAACTACGTGACGGTGGCCCAGAAATTCGGTAACGGCCGCTTCGGCCGCCAGTTTGCGCGCCGCTACAAAACAGCTGCTTCCCTGCCCGTGCGCCACTTCAAGGCCCCGGCCTGGCTGCCCGGCATCGACTTCTCCGACCACCTCAACTACTGGCAGTTTGGCTACCCGGCCGTGCTGCTCACCGACACGGCCTTTTACCGCAACAAGCACTATCACGAGCCCACCGACACCCTCGACCGGCTGGATATGCGCCGCCTGGGCCTGACCGTGGACGCCGCCCTGGCCGTAGTGCTGATGATGCAAGAACCGGGTAGGTAGCTGACGCGGAGTCGAAGTGGTTCAGGCAGTGGGCGTTGAAGGTTGGTGCAGGCTATGCTGAGCGTAAGAAAGGGACCTGTCATGCCTTTTTTGCTAATCCACTATATCTTTACTAAAATGATATAGCTTTTAGCCGATTCGGCTCGTATACTCTGTCATGTCCCAGCCAGCCTGCCCTAAGTGCGAATCAACGGAAGCCACCAAAAGCGGCGTGGTAGGCGGTCGGCAGCGGTTTAAGTGCAAAAACTGCGGCTACCACTTCTCCGTGGCCAAGGTGGGCCGGGAGGTGAACACCTACTACGTTATCAAGGCCCTGCAGCTCTACGTGGAGGGTGTGAGCTACCGGGAAATTGAGCGCCTGCTGGGCGTGAGCCACGTGAGCGTGATGAACTGGGTGAAGAAGTACGGCATGAAGGCCCCGCGGCAGACCGACTACCACCCGACCTACAAAATCTTGAACCAAAAGGAGCTAGCCGAGTATTTTCAGAATCCGGCCAACCTGAAAGGAGCGGGGCTGGTCGTTACGGAACTCGGGGATAAGTACATGATGATCCGCTGGGAGCGGTTTCGGCAGGGGTGAGGCTATAGGAGTTAGCAGAACTATAGCACGGGCGTGACTTCCGGTGCGGGATTGTTCTACTTGGGGGCAGTTCGTCGCCCTGCCGGGTGGCGGCTGGTTGCCCCGACCTTCCCCAACCCATTCCCACCACGACCATGCGAAACGCTCGTTACGCGCTGACCCTGACTGCTCTGCTGGCTGCGGCCGGCGCTTCGGCCCAGGTAATTACGCCGCCCACCGGCCAGGCCCCGCCGCCCGCCACACCCACGCCGCCGCCCCCGGCCGCCCCGGCCCCGGCGAAGTCGGCGCCCTACGGGGCGGGCATGAAGGTGAATATCTCCCCCGACGGCTCGAAGTACCTACGCTTCATGACCTGGCACCAGATATACGCGCGCTACAACGAGAACAATACCGGCACGCTGCGGGCGCCGAATCAGCCCAAGGCCAGCCAGGTTGACTTCGGTATTCGCCGCTCCCGCCTCGTAATTCTGGCTCAGCTGAACCCCCGCTTTCTGATTTACACCCACCTGGGCATCAACAACCAAAACTCGGTGAGCGGGGGCGTGGCGCCCACCGCCGACGGCAAAAAGCCCCAATTCTTCATTCACGAGGCCGTGACCGAGTACAAGGTCAACAAGTACCTCAACCTGGGCGCCGGGCTGCACTACTTCAATGGCATCTCGCGCCTGACCAGTGCCAGCACCACCAGCATCCTGACCATGGACCTGCCGCTGACCAACTTCCCGACCATCGAGCAGACCGACCAGTTTGCGCGCTGGCTGGGCATCTACGCCAAAGGCCGGATCGGCAAGTTCGATTACCGCGTGTCGATGAACGACGCCTTTTTGACGAACCAGGCCAGCACGCCGCTTAGCCTGGGCACTACCACCAGCGGCGTGAGCACCGGCACGGGCGTGGCCAATTACAACCCCCAGAACACCAGCCACGTGTACCAGGGCTACTTCAGCTACAACTTCCTGGAGCCCGAGGCCAACCTGCTGCCCTACTTCCAGGGCACTTACCTCGGCACCAAGCGCGTGCTGAGCGTGGGCGCGGGCTTCCTCTACAACAAGGACGCCATGTACTCGCGGCCCACCTCGAGCGTGGTGACCCTGACGCCGGCCGTCACGGCCGACCCTTTCGGTACCATTGCCACCACCAAGCACGACATGAAGATGTTCGGGGTGGATGCCTTCTACGATGCGCCCCTTGACACCGCCTCGCGCACGGCCCTGACGCTCTACGGGGTGTATTACAACTTCAACATGGGCCCCAACTACGTGCGCTTTGTGGGCCCCGAAAACCCCGGCTACGGCACGGCCGCGGCCCGCGGCAATGCCATTCCGCAGTCGGGTACGGGCTCGGCAGTCTACCTGCAGGCCGGCTTTCTACTGCCCAAAAACACGCTCGGCCCCAAGGCCCGCCTGCAGCCCTACGTGGCGTACCTGCACAGCAACTACGAGGGCCTGCGCGACGCCAGCGGCGACGTGAAAGGCGTGAATGTGTACGATGCCGGCGTGAACGTGCTGCTTGACGGCCACAACGCCAAGGTGACCCTCAACTACCGCGCCCGGCCCGACTTCACCAACGTGAACAGCGTGCAGTACCGGCCCGAGGTGACCCTGCAGACGCAGATTTTCCTGTAAGCCGCCTGCTCGGCCCCGACTCCGTTTCGGGCTTTTCACTGCCCTGGCCGCGCCTGGGCTTCCTTCCCGCGTCCAATCATTTCACTTCCCACCATTCACCATGAACCAGAACCTTCCTCAGCGCGACGCGGCCGCTTACGCCGGGACCGGGCCGCTGGCCGGGGCCCCCGACGCGGCCGTGGCCCACGACAACAACTCCGTTTCGACCAGCAAGATCTGGCAGGTGATTACGGCCTCCTCGGTCGGCACCGTCATCGAGTGGTACGACTTCTACATCTTCGGCTCTTTGGCCGCCATTATCGGGCCGGTGCTGTTTGGCTCCACGGGCAAGATTGAAGACACGATTCTGGGCACGCTGGCCGTATTCGGGGCCGGGTTCGTGGTGCGGCCGTTCGGGGCGCTGTTCTTCGGCCGCATCGGCGACATGATCGGGCGCAAGTACACGTTCCTGCTCACGCTGCTGATTATGGGCGGGGCCACGTTTGTGACGGGCCTGATTCCGAGCTACGACAAAATCGGCATTGCCGCCCCCATCATCGTCACGCTGCTGCGCCTGCTGCAGGGCTTGGCTCTGGGTGGCGAGTACGGGGGCGCCACCACCTACGTGGCCGAGCACTCCCCCGACAACCGCCGCGGCTACTACACCAGCTTCATCCAGATTACGGCCACGGCTGGCCTGCTGCTGAGCGTGCTGGTTATTATCGTCACCCGCAAGTCGTTGGGCGAAGTCGAGTTCAAAGAGTGGGGCTGGCGGATTCCGTTCCTGCTCTCGGGCCTGCTCGTCATTGCCTCGTACTACATCCGCCGTAAGCTGCACGAGTCCCCGCTGTTTGCCAAGGCCAAATCGGAGGGCAAGACCAGCGCCAACCCGCTGCGGGAGTCGTTCGTGAACCCCGTCAACCGCCGCTTGGTGCTGATTTCCCTGTTTGGCGCCACCATGGGCCAGGGCGTGGTCTGGTACACGGGGCAGTTTTACGCCTACTCCTTCATGCAGAACACGCTCAAGCTCGACCTCGTCGATGCCAGCCTGGTGCTGTGCAGCGCCCTGATTCTGGCCACCCCGTTCTTCGTGTACTTCGGCTCGTTGTCTGACCGGATCGGGCGCAAGAAGATCATCATGATGGGCCTGCTCTGCGGGGCCTTGTTCACCTTCCCGATCTTTTACGGCCTGAAGCAGTTTGCCGGCCCGCTCACCGAGGTTACGGCCGCCACCGTGGACGCCACCGGCAAGGCCGTGCCCGCCGTGATGAAGGCCCTGGCCCCGAACCTGGTGGCCATGACGGCCCTCGTGTTCTGCCTGGTGCTGTTCGTGACCATGGCCTACGGCCCCATTGCCGCCTACCTCGTGGAGCTGTTCCCCACTAAAGTGCGCTACACGTCCCTGTCGTTGCCCTACCACATCGGCAACGGGGTGTTCGGGGGCTTCGTGCCGCTGATTGCCACGGCCCTGACCCTGCGCGCCGCCGCCTCCGACTCGCCCTTTATCAAGGAACACAGCACCCTGGCCGGCCTGGTGTATCCGGTCAGCATTGCCCTGCTCTGCTGGTTTATCGGGCAGGCGCTGATGAAGGACGTGCGCAACGTGAAGCTGATGGAAGACTGAGCGGCTAACCCGCTGAACTGGTGAAAAGTCCGTCGTGCCGCTGGTTCGGCGGACTTTCCCGTTTCGCCCCGCCCCGGATCCGGCCGCTCCGGCGTTGTGCCCGCAATTCACTAGCTTATCCAAGTTCATTACGGGCCCTGCGCCCGGCCATCCGCCCACCCTTAACCGCCCCGCCTTATGTTACCCATGTCGCCCCCGGAACAGGCCGAGCAGCGCCGCGGCCAGCGTCTGCTGTTCGTGAGTCTGCTGTTTGCCGTGCTGCTCAACTTTCCCCTGCTGGCCGTCTTCGACCACGAGGGTCGGGTAGGGGGCATTCCCGTGCTCTACCTCTACGTGCTGGCCGCCTGGGTCACCCTGGTGCTGCTCATCTGGCGGCTCGTCAAGGTGAAATGGTGAGATGGTGAACTGGTGAGTTGTCGGGCTGACGGCGCTCATGGCGCAGTTGGCTCCGGCTGGCCCACCCGAACATCACGCTCACTATCACACCATTTCACCATCTCACCATATGAATAAGCTGCTCGTCATTGGCTTCTCGCTGGGCTACCTGGCCCTGCTGTTTGGCGTGGCCTACACCGCCGAGCGGCGGCTGGCCGAGCGGCGCAGCCTGGTGAGCAACCCCTACGTGTACGCCCTGAGCATGGCGGTATACTGCACGGCCTGGACGTTTTATGGCTCGGTGGGGCGGGCGGCGAACTTCGGGCTGGAGTTCGTGGGCATCTACCTCGGCCCCACGCTGCTGGCCCCGGCCTGGTGGCTGGTGCTGCGCAAAATTATCCGCATCTGCCGCCTGCAGCGCCTGACCTCCATTGCCGACTTCATCTCGGCCCGCTACGGCAAAAGCGCTTCCCTGGGCGCGCTGGTGACGGTGGTGAGCGTGCTGGGCATCATTCCCTACATTTCCCTCCAGATCAAGGCCATTGCCGCCTCCTTCGACATCCTGACCCGCGGCCCCGGCGCCGCTCCGGCGGCCTCCGGCGGGCTGATGGGCGTGGGCTCGGCGCTCTACACCACGGCGGCGCTGGCCTTCTTTACCATCATCTTCGGGGTGCGTTCCGTGGAGGCCACCGAGCGGCACGAGGGTATGGTGCTGGCCGTGGCCCTGGAAAGCCTGGTCAAGCTGGTGGCGTTTCTGGCCGTGGGCGTGTTCGTAACCTTCGGCTTGTTTGGGGGCTTCGGCGACGTGTTCGAAAAGGCTGCCGCGGTGCCCGCCCTAAGCCGACTTTTCACCCTGCACGGGGCCGGTACCAGCGGCCCGCAGTGGCTTACGCTGCTCGTGCTCAGCGTGGCGGCTATTTTGGTGCTGCCCCGGCAGTTTCAGGTGTCGGTGGTGGAAAACGTGAACGAGGACCACCTGCGCAAGGCCATGTGGCTGTTTCCGCTCTACCTGATTATCATCAACCTGTTTGTGCTGCCCGTGGCTTTTGGCGGGGCGTTGCTCTACGCCGGCCGCGGCCTCGACGCCGACACGTTCGTGCTGGCCCTGCCCCTGGACGCGGGCCACGAGTGGCTAGCCCTGCTGACCTACCTGGGCGGCTTGTCGGCGGCCAGCAGCATGATTATCGTCGAAACCATTGCCCTGAGCGTGATGATGAGCAACAGCCTGCTCATGCCCCTGCTCGTGCGCATCCCGGCCACGGCCGACCAGGGCCAGACCCGCTGGTTTGCCTACCTGGGCCAGGCCGCCCTGCAAAGCCGCCGCCTGGCCGTCATCATTGTGCTGCTGCTGGCCTACGGCTACTACACCCTGGTGGGCCACCTGCTGCCACTGGTCAACATCGGGCTGGTGTCGTTTGCGGCGGTGGCCCAGTTTGTGCCCGTGCTGCTGGGCGGGCTCTACTGGAAGGGCGGGACCCGGCAGGGCGCCACGGCCGGCATTCTGGCGGGCTTCCTGATCTGGTTTTTCACCCTGGTGCTGCCCACGATGGTGGGGCCGGGCATGCTGCCGGCCGCGCTGCTCGACCACGGCCTGCTGGGCCTGGACAGCCTGCGGCCCTTCGCGCTGTTTGGCCTCGAAGGGCTCGACTACCTCTCGCACGGGCTGTTCTGGAGCTGGTTTTTCAACGTGGGCCTCTACGTGGGCGTGTCGTTGGCCGGGCAGCCCTCGGCCCTGGAGCAGCGGCAGGCCAGCCTGTTCGTCGATGTGTTTCACTACCGCACCGTGTTTGAAGGGCCGGCCGACGCGGGCTGGCAGGGCGCCGCGCCGCTGCCCGACCTGCGGGCCCTGCTCACTGGCTTTCTGGGCAAGAAGCGCACCTCCCAGGCCCTGAAAAGCTTTGCCGACCGTTTCCCCGACGCCCACCCGGCCGAAACCGTGGCTACCGCTGCCGACCCGCGCCTGCTGGCCTACGCCGAAAAGCTGCTGGCCGGCTCCATCGGTCCGGCCTCGGCCCGGCTGCTGCTGGCCTCGTCGGTGGGGGTAGAGGAAATCAGCTTCGACAACGTGGTGGGCATCCTGCGCGAGTCCCAGCAGGTGCTCGAAGCCAACCGCCAGCTGCAGAAACAGTCGCGCCAGCTCCAGCGCCTGACCACCCAGCTCCAGGAGGCCTACGTCCAATTGCAGCAGCTCGACCAGCGCAAAGACGAGTTTCTCTACACCGTCACCCACGAGCTGCGCACGCCCCTGACCAGCATCCGGGCCCTGTCCGAAATCCTGGCCGACAACCCCGACCTGGACGAGGAGGAGCGCCACCGCTTCCTGGGCACCATCATCCGGGAGTCGGAGCGCCTGAGCCGGCTCATCACCCTGGTGCTGGATCTGGAAAAGTACGAGTCGGGGCAGACGACCCTGGACACCGAGCCGCTCGACGTGGCCGAGATTCTGGGCGACGCCATCGAGTCGGTGGGGCAGCTGCTGCGCGACAAGCACATTCAGCTCGACGTGCACGTGCCCCCGGGGTTGCCGCCCCTGCCCGGCGACCGGGACCGGCTGATGCAGGTGCTGGTGAACCTGCTGTCCAACGCCATCAAGTCGTGCCGCTTCGACGGCACCGGCCGCATCGGGGTGGGGGCCCAGGCCGCGGCCGACGCCCGCACGGTGCGCATCAGCATCCAGGACAACGGCAAGGGCATCGACCCGGCCTACCACGAGCTGATCTTCGACAAGTTTTTCCAGGCCCAGAACCAGACCACCCGCAAGCCCGAGGGCTCGGGGCTGGGCCTGGCCATCACCAAGAAAATCGTGGAGCTGCACGCCGGCCGCATCTGGGTGGAAAGCCAGCCCGACCAAGGCGCCAGCTTTTCCTTCGAACTACCCTTTGCTTGATACAAATGAACCGTCCCCACATCCTCATTGTCGACGACGAGCCCAACATCGTCATGTCGCTGGAGTTTCTGATGCGCAAGAGCGGCTACCAGGTCAGCATTGCCCGCAACGGCACCGAGGCCCTGGAAGCCGTGGACCGCGTGCGCTTCGACGTGGTGCTGCTCGACATCATGATGCCCGACGTGGACGGCTACCAGGTCTGCCAGCACATCAAGCGGGGCGGGGCCCAGCCCGCGGCCAAGGTGGTCTTTCTGAGCGCCAAGAGCAAGGATTCCGACGTCATCAAGGGCTACGAAGTCGGGGCCGACCTCTACATTCCCAAGCCTTTCAGCACCCGCCTGCTCATGGAGAAAGTGAAAGAGCTGCTGGCCGCC
Source organism: Hymenobacter persicinus (assembly GCF_004167665.1). GTDB lineage: Bacteria > Bacteroidota > Bacteroidia > Cytophagales > Hymenobacteraceae > Hymenobacter > Hymenobacter persicinus. Next base: position 78,908 of record NZ_SEWE01000022.1, read on the forward strand.
CCGGCCTGAGAGTGGCTCCCGCCGTCCCTGCGTTCGTTCACGCCAGCCCTGCACTCGTTCACGCTGCCCCTGCGTTCATTCATGCTGCTCCTGCGTTCATTCACGGCATCCCTGCCTTCATTCACGCCGGCCCTGCGTTCATTCACGGCATCTCTGCGGTTCTTCCCACCGTCCCTACCTTGGTTCACGCTGCTTCTAAGCTCCTTCACACCCTGCACTACATCCTTCACGGCCTGCAGTAGATCCTTCACACCCTACGGTAAGTCACTCACGCCCCTCAGTAATCCTCTCACGGCCTGCAGAAGCTGATTCACGTTACCAAGTATCTCGTTCACGCCCGACAGTAAAGCAGTTTCGCTCCGCAGTACCTGCTTTCCGCCACCGGGGCCGGCTCCGGAGCTGCCGTCCGCCTTTCCCACCCGCTATGGAACCTTCGCCTCTAACCTACGCTGAAGCCTACGCCGCCAGCCTCGCCGACCCGGCCGCCTTCTGGGCCGAGCAGGCCCGGCAGATTCACTGGTTTCAGGAGCCCGCCCAGACCCTCAGCCAGGACGAAAACGGCTTCTACCGCTGGTTTGCGGGCGGCCGGCTCAATACCTGCTACCTGGCCCTCGACTACCACGTGGCCCAGGGCCGCGCCACCCAGCCGGCCCTGCACTACGACTCCCCCGTGACGGGTACCAAGGCCCGCTACACCTACGCCGAGCTGCTCGACCTGACGGCCCGCTTCGCCGGCGGCCTGCACGATTTGGGCGTGCTGCCCGGCGACCGGGTCATTATCTACATGCCCAACATGCCCGAGGCCGTAGTGGCCATGCTGGCCTGCGCCCGCCTGGGGGCGGTGCATTCGGTCGTGTTTGGCGGCTTTGCGGCCCACGAGCTGGCCGTGCGCATCGACGACGCCGAGCCCGTGGTTGTCATTGCCGCGGCCGGGGGCATGGAGCTCGATAAAGTCATTCCCTACAAGCCCCTGCTCGACGCGGCCATTGAGCAGGCCACCCACAAGCCCAGCCACACCGTTATCTGCCAGCGGCCGTTTGTGCGGGCCGCTCTGGTGCCGGGCCGCGACGTGGACTACCGGGAACTGCTCAAGGCTCCGCCCGCCGACTGCGTGGCCGTGGCCGCC
>NZ_SEWE01000023.1 GCF_004167665.1 Hymenobacter persicinus
GCGCGTGGCGCGCCTGTGAGCGTGGCCTGACCAGATGCCGGGTTGGGATATAGATGCAGAGCCGCCGCATTACTGCCCGCAACAACCGATAGCGGGTTAGCCACAACATTGTAGATGCCGAAGCGCGAGTTGACTTTGCTGCCATCACCAGAAACTGTAAAGTCGCCGCCGGCTATCAACTGGTTACCGGAGGCGACCAGTGCCCGGACGTTTCCATTTAAGCCCGTACCCAACGTGTTCCATGTTGTGCCATTCCATTTGGCTATCATAGTGGCGGGCACCGCACCGCTGCTGTTATTAACTGTGAGGAAGTAGCCCCCCACGTAGAGTTCACCGCTCCCCGCGGCCAGCGCATTGACGACGTCACTCACCCCGTTGTTGGTACTGGTAGCAGTAGCCGAACCACTCCCCAGCGCGCTCCAAGCTATGCCGTCCCATTTGGCGATATTATTAGCCGTCACCACACTGTTACTAGTGCGGGCAGTAGTAAAGTTGCCGCCTACGTAAAGGTCATTGCCCCAGAATGTCATGGCATTGACGCCGTATTCAGGGAAGTTAAGATTAACAATTCCATTATTCGTGCTGGTGGCGGCAGCCGTGCCATTGCCCAACGCGCTCCAAGAAGTGCCGTTCCACTTGGCTACGCTGTTAGCCGCTACTGCACTGCTGCCGTTGAATGCCGTGGTGAAACTACCGCCCACGTAGAGGTCGGTGCTGCGCACGACCAGGGCTGAGATATTACCGCTTGTACCGTTGTTGGTGCTAGTAGCCAGCGCGGTACCGTTACCCAGCGTACTCCAGACAGTGCCATCCCACTTAGCTACATGGTTTGCAGATATCCGATTGGTTCCGTTGCGGACTGCGCTGAAGGTGCCACCCACGTAAAGTTCGTTGTTCAGCACGGCCAAACCAAGTACAAAACCATTCACCCCATTATTGGTACTCGTGGCGATGGCAGTACCATTCCCTAGCGTGCTCCAGACAGTGCCATTCCATTTGGCTATCTGACCGGCGGCCAACTCGCTGGTGCCATTGAAAACCCTGAAAAAGTAGCCGCCCACGTAGAGGTCATTGTTCAACATAGCCAGGGTATTGACTCTATTATTTACCCCGTTGTTGATGCTAGTAGCAACAGCAGAGCCATTACCCAGCGCGCTCCAAGTTGTGCCGTTCCATTTGGCCACGTTGTTGGCCACGGTTGCGCCTATGCTTGTAAATTCCCCGCCCACGTACAGGTCACCGTTGCTGGCTCGTGCCACGGCATATATAGTGGCGTCGGCACCATTTTGCCCCGTATCCAGCGCGCTCCAAGCGGTACCGTTCCACCGGGCTATGCGGCTGGCTGCCACTTCACTGCTGCTATTGTTCACAATAGTGAAGTCCCCACCTACGTAGAGGTCATTGCTTAGCACTACTAAGCAACCGGCCGTGTAATTCACCCCGTTATTAGTGCTGGTGGCAACGGCCGTGCCATTACCCAGCGCACTCCAGGTCGTGCCATCCCATTTGGCAACGGAACTGGCCGATACCGGGTTGCTGCCATTGCGGACGGTACTGAAATACCCGGCTATGTAAAGCTCATTGTTCAATACCGCCAGGGCGAAGACCCCATCACTCACGCCGTTATTAGTGCTGGTGGCGACGGCCGTGCCATTACCCAGCGCGCTCCAGGCCGTGCCATTCCATTTAGCAATGTTATTAGCCGCCACTGCAGTGCTGCCATTACGAACCGCGCTGAAGCGCCCGCCCACGTAAAGGTCGGTGCCCATGACGGTCAGAGCGAAGACCGCTTGGGGATTTACCCCGTTGTTGGTATTCGTGGCGACGGCCGTGCCATTGCCCAACGCACTCCAGGCCGTGCCATCCCATTTGGCAACGGAACTGGCGGCCACCGGACTGCTCCCATTGCGAACATCAGTGAATTGGCCGCCTACATAGAGGTCGTTGTTTAGTACGGCCAGGGCAAAGACTGCCTCATTTGCTCCATTGTTAGCGCTGGTAGCGGGAGCTGTGCCGTTGCCCAGCGCGCTCCAGGCGGTTCCGTCCCATTTCGCTATATAATTAGCTTGCACCGGACTATCACCGTTGTTGGCAGCGGTGAAGAAGCCGCCCGCGTAGAGGTCGTTATGTAGCACGGCTAGGACATCTGGTCTACTGTTTAGCCCATTGTTAGTAGCAGTAGCGACATCAGTACCATTGCCGAGCCCGCTCCAGGTGGCACCGTCCCATTTGGCAATGTAGTTGACGGCCACTACGCCGCTGCTAGAGCGGGCAGCGGTAAAATCACCGCCCACGTAGAGGTCGGTACCTACTACGGCTAGGGCGGTGACTATGTCATTTACTCCGTTGTTGGCACTGTTAGAGCGAGCGGCGCCATTGCCCAGCGCGCTCCAAGTTGTGCCGTTCCACTTGGCTATCCGGCGGGCCTGCACCGCGCCTACGCTCGTAAAGCGGCCGCCAACGTACAGGTCGCCGTTACTGGCCCGCGCCACCACATACACGCTATTCGTGGCACCGTTCGCTCCAAAACCCTCCTGCCAGTTTTCGTCGCCCGCGCCGGTGGGGCGAAACGAGGGCTCACCCGAAGCCGGGTCGAGCGTCATGCGGTAACCCGTGGCATCAAACGAACCGGCCCCGCCGGGGCGCAGCGTGCCGTCAGCGTTGAGCATGGTGCCCACCGAGGGCGCCTTGCCGCCGGCCGGTGCCTGCGCCCGGCCCGTCCAGGGCAGCAACAGGCAGAGCAGCAGCAAAAAAACAGGCAGCCGGGGCGTTGACAGGGACTGTTGGGGGCCGCGATGCTCGGTCGGGCGCGACACAGGAACACTCGCGGCACGCAGACTGTGCCGAAAAAGAGCAGTAGAAAATGTAGTCATGTAATCGAGGCCGCGCTGTATTCGGAAAAAGTCCGAGCGAGCACAGAGCCAGTTAGAAGTACGATAGATGAAGAGCAATAAAAGCGAACGGCAAAAGTACGACTACTCTGCCTCTGCTTTGCTATGGCTGCGCAAAGCCGGGGAGGCCCAAGACTACATCCTGGGAATCTTCACCTCCGCAACGAAGCAGGCAGCACCCAGACCAGCGCACCAGAACCAGTAGGGGGGTATAACTTTTTGAGGGGGTTAAAAAGCTATACCCCCACGCCCACCATACGCATGGGGGTATAAGTTTTTAAGGGGGTCAAAAAGTTATACCCCCTTGTGCAAAGCTGCTTACTTTAGGTATCGAGTAGTCACCGATGATAAATCTTCCAGATAGAGCACCCCACGATGAGAAAAGCCCAGCATACCGTCGATAGCTCAGGATTGGAGGAGACGGTGCAGATCTACTGGGGGCTGTCGCAAGAAGCGTTGGGCCGACTGCTCGGCATACCGCAGGCGCGGCTGGCTCAGGCCAAAGCGGGCACCCGCCCCCTGCCCGCCGATGCCTCCTACCGCCTGCGCGCCCTGGCCCAACTGCTGCCCCCGCCCGGCGCGCCCGAGCCCCCGCTCCCACTTCTGGACTACACTCCGCTCGAAGCCCGCTTAGTCGCCTGCCTCGACCAGGCCCGCCGCCTGCGCTTCCGCCTTGAGCACGAACTGCCCGCCCGGGCCCTACCCGCCCGGCACCGCCTGGCCCACGCCCAAAGCCTGCCCGCCGCGCTGGCCGCCGCCGAGGCCGATGCGCCCCTGCCCCCGCGCAAGCTCGAAGACCGGCAGGCCGAGCTCACGCTGCTGCTCAACGCGGCCCGCACCGAGCTGGAAGACCGCAGCGGCCCTACGCCGCTGGCGTTGCTGCGCGCCCGCCTGGCCGGGCTCGAAGCCGAGGCGGCCGCGCTGGCTCAGATGCTGGCCGAGGTTAATGCTGAAGGGTGACCAGCTAGAGGTGAAGCCCTAGCTAGCATGCAATCGATGCTGGTAAGCTACTTTTTATCGGGACTTCGAAATCAGCCGCCGACTGGAAGTGATTGACACGTTGTTGTCGATACTTTCCACCCGCAGCGGCAAGTATATATCATACCATCTGCTTACCACCTTAGCATTTGACAGAGTATAAGGATAGTTGAAATTACGCACAGCTGTCCAGTCGTCCATTTTTAGATGAAGCCAAATAACTCTGACCTCCGCAAATCCAATCAGATGGTGGTTATCATACTTGCGCGAGTCTTTTACCTTGAAATATATTTGGGGATTTATCATACTGTTAATAGGAATACACTTGAGATACTCGGCTAAGCACGAGTCAGCAAATAGACCGGTTATATAGTCCCCACGATCAGGCAGTACGGCAGCATATTTTATGGTGTCGTGCATATCATGTAATGCTTTTTCACAGATAGCATCAATCGTTTGATTTAACGCCGTGTTTTTGGCTATGTAGTAGGCAGCACTAGGCTTGGGGCCATCAATGGCGTAGGTGATGATGCCAGGCTTAGGCTTCTCTTTCTTGATCTTCACCATAGTTTTGAAGAAAAAGCCGGTGGTAGTAACCGTGTCAACGCATATAATCTGCTGCGAGAATGTTTTTACGCTGCAAACAAGGAAAACAAATAGGAGCAAAAATCTTTTCATACGTACTGTTTCACAATTTTTCAAGTCTTTTGAGAGCCTTTCTGTGCACGCAGCCTGAATAGCTGGGCGGTGCTGCTCAGCACGGCGGTCGGCACGTTAAAGCGCGCAACTATCGTTGCCGGTCGTACCCAGGCAGGCAATAAATAATTCCAAATTCACTCGGCAGTTACGGGCGTGGTCTATGGATTATTTTTCCGAGTGTGGAGCATTTAGCTACTAAGACAAATTATTATATTAGGAGAGTAATTTTCTTTCACTCCTTTATCTTTTTTATTATGGCGTACTCTATTACCCAACTGGCCACCAAGGCCGACTGCGACCTGGTGCTGGTGCCCCTGACGCAGAAACGCGACCAGGCGGCTAACCGCCGGTCGAATCTGGCCTTTCAGCTGCAGACATTCAGCGACCCGGCCGGGCGCAACGCGGAACTCTCGCGCCTGAACCGCCGCATTGCCGATGCCCAGGCCGACCTGCCCACCCTGCCGGAGGGCAAAACCAAGCGCGACCTCGAAAACGAGCTGGCCACCAACACCAAGCGCCGCAACCAACTGCTCAACCAGAGCGACGCTCAGGGCTCCGACGACCGGGTGCTGCTCGAGTTTGAGCAGGCCACCCTCATCCAGGCCCACGACGAGGCCGTGAGCTTGATCGGGCAGGTCGAAAGCCACAAGGCCACGCTGCCCGCCTAAGACCGTCGGCCGGGGCTTTTCCGCTATCCGTACGCCTATTGCAATTTAGAAGAAACGCCTCACTTGCCTCGCGGCGGGTGGGGCGTTTCGATTTCGGGGGGCATGCCCGCGCTAAGCCGCACCCACGGGGGCCGGAGCCGCCGGCAGCGCCCCCCCGTAAAGGGCCGCCCCCGCCGCATCGACCTGCGTCTCCAGGGCCAGCGTCTCGGCGGCCGGGTCAGCGGCCTGGGCATCGAGGATTTACCGACTTTGTTGCCGCGCTCCGCCCCAGCTCCCGTACTGGTACCATCACCAGCAGACAAGTCGACTAGCCAAGCCTATGAACCCGTCACAGCACCACCCGCCCGCAGAGCCAGCCTTCCTCAAAGCCATCCGGCTTCTCAACACGGCCGACGGCGGCTGCACGTTCCAAACCGGCTGGCTGCCCACGCAAACCCAGTGGGCCGTCAGCACCTGCTTTGCGGAAACCCAGGTTCACCACGAGCATCGCCCGCACGCCGCCCCGCGCACGCAGTACGTGGTTACGCTCCAGGGCAGGCTGCGCTTCCGGGTCAGCAATGGAGCCACGTTCCTCCTTGAGCCGGGAATCATCCTCGTGGCCAAGGATGTCAGCGGCCCCGGCCATACCTGGGACCTGATTGAGGGCCCCACTTGGGAGCGGCTCTACCTGCCGTTTGCCGCCGATGCCAACGACCATTTCATTGCCGATGACGGACCAGTTGCCGCTGGCCAACCGCAGCAGCTGCGCTAAGCGCAGGCCCGGCCACGTGCCGGCCCCTGACCGACCCTGCCGATAACCGCCTGGCATCTCCCACCGCGCTACAACCGCGCTACAACCGGGCCCGGCCGCACCGCATGCTGCCACCCAAAGTGTCTAGCTGAGTGGTCGGGCCACTGCTCACAAAAAAAGGCCCGCCTCCTTGCGGAAGCGGGCCTTTCTGAATCAGAACTGAGCGTGTCCTTAGCCGCGGCTGGCGGCCAGGGCTTCGGCGCCCCCCACGATTTCGAGAATCTCGGTCGTGATGGCCGCCTGACGCGTGCGGTTGTAGGTTAGCTTGAGCGACTTGAGCAGCTCACCGGCGTTTTCGGTGGCTTTGTCCATGGCCGTCATGCGGGCGCCGTGCTCCGAGGCGTTGCTTTCCAGCACCGCCTTGTAGAGCTGCACTTTCAACGACTGCGGAATCAGGGTCTGCACGATTTCCTCTTTCGAGGGCTCGAAGATGTAGTCCACGTTCGAGGTAGCGGCAGCCGTGACAGGGGCGGCAGCGGGTACGAGCGGCAGGAGCTGCTCGGCCTGCACCACCTGGGTGGCCACGTTGCGGAACTCGTTGTAGACCATTGTCACCTCATCGTACTGACCGGCGCTGAAGCCTTCCATGGCCTGCTCGGCCGCTTCGCGCACGGTGTCGAAGGAAAGCTGGCCAAACACGTGGGTGTAGTTGCCCAGGATCGGGCCGCGCTTCGAGAAATACTCGTGAGCACGCTTGCCGATGGCCATCACCGTGATGTTGCCGGCGGCAGCCTGCGCCGCGTAGCGCTGGGCAATCAGGGCATTAACACCTTTGAAGATGTTGCTGTTGAAAGCCCCGGCCAGGCCGCGGTCGGAAGTGATGGCAATGATGAGCACGCGGCGCACCTCGCGCTGCGCCGTGTAGTCACTCTCCACGCCCTCGCCGACCTGGGCCGTCAGGTTGCTGAGAATGCTGTTGAGCCGCTGGGCGTAGGGACGCATGCGCAGGATGTTGTCCTGGGCGCGCCGCAGCTTAGCCGCCGCCACCATTTTCATGGCTTTGGTGATCTGCTGCGTGCTCTGCACCGATACAATGCGGTTGCGGACTTCTTTTAAGCTTGCCATTCTTGTGAAAAATAAGTTGTCAGTTGCTCGTTGTCAGCTGTCAGTTTGGGCCAGACTTAACGTCCTTCTCCTGACAACTGACAACGAGCAACTGACAACCGATGAATTACTTCGAAGCGTATACCGCCGACAGGTCTTTGGCAACCTGACGGATGGCACCCGTAATCTCGTCGTCGAGCTTACCGGCTTTCAGCGACTTGAGCGCCTCGGGGTGGCGCGTCTGCATCACCTGACGGAATTCCGTCTCGAACTCGCGCACCTTGTTTACGGGCACTAGGTCAAGCAGACCGTTGGTAGCGGCGTAGATGATGGCCACCTGGTCTTCCACTTTTACGGGGGAGAACTGGGGCTGCTTCAGGATTTCGAGGTTGCGACGGCCCCGCTCGATGGTGAGCTTGGTCGAGGCGTCGAGGTCGGAGCCGAACTTGGCGAAGGCTTCCAGCTCGCGGAACTGAGCCTGGTCGAGCTTCAGCGTACCGGCCACCTTTTTCATCGACTTGATCTGGGCGTTACCACCTACGCGCGATACCGAGATACCTACGTTGATGGCGGGACGCACACCCGAGTTGAACAGGTTGGTTTCGAGGAAGATCTGCCCGTCCGTAATCGAAATTACGTTCGTTGGGATGTAGGCCGAAACGTCACCAGCCTGGGTTTCGATGATCGGCAGAGCCGTCAGCGAGCCGCCGCCTTTCACCATGTGCTTGATGGAGTCGGGCAGGTCGTTCATGTCGGCTGCAATCGTGTCGGAAGAGTTGATCTTCGCGGCACGCTCGAGCAGGCGGCTGTGCAGGTAGAATACGTCGCCGGGGTAGGCCTCACGTCCGGGAGGACGACGCAGCAGCAGCGACACTTCGCGGTAGGCTACGGCCTGCTTCGACAAGTCGTCGTATACCACCAGGGCGGGACGACCCGTATCGCGGAAGAATTCGCCGATGGCAGCACCGGTGAAGGGAGCAAAGAACTGCATCGGAGCCGGATCGGAAGCCGAAGCGGCAACCACTACGGTGTAGTCCATGGCGCCGCCCTTGGTCAGGGCGTTTACCACCTGGGCTACGGTCGAAGCCTTCTGACCTACGGCTACGTAGATGCAGAACACGGGCTCGCCGCGCTCGAAGAACTCGCGCTGGTTCAGGATGGCGTCAAGCGCTACCGTCGACTTACCCGTCTGACGGTCGCCGATGATCAGCTCACGCTGGCCCCGGCCGATTGGAATCATGGCGTCGATAGCCTTGATACCCGTCTGCATGGGCTCGGTTACGGGCTGACGGAAGATAACGCCGGGCGCCTTACGCTCCAGGGGCATATCGTAGGTGTCGCCGGCAATGGGGCCGCGGCCGTCGATGGGCTGACCGAGCGTGTTCACGACGCGGCCGATGATGCCGTCACCGACTTTGATGGAGGCAATCTTGTTGGTGCGGCGAACCGTGGCGCCTTCGCGGATGTCGCTGTAGTCGCCGAGCATTACGGCCCCTACGTTGTCTTCCTCGAGGTTGAGCACCAGGGCCTGCAGGCCATTTTCAAATTCAATCAGTTCCCCCGACTGGGCGTTGCCCAGGCCGTAGATGCGGGCTACACCGTCGCCAACCTGGAGTACCGTACCAACCTCTTCGAGTTCGGCTTCGGTCTTAAAGTTGGACAGCTGCTCCCGCAGGATGGCGGATACTTCATCCGGACGTACGTCTGCCATGTTTTTGTTTATAGATGGGGTTGGTAGGGGTTCTCTTTAAACGTGTTGCGCAGCTTGCGCAAGCTGTTACGCACCGATTCGTCGAGCTGACGGTCGCCTACGCGCAGGATAAACCCGCCGATGAGCGACTCATCAACCGATTCCTGCAAGGTAACGTTCTGCAAGCCGGACTGACGGCGCACCACTTTGTTGAGTTCTTCGCGCAGTTCGGGCGCGAGCGGGGCGGCGGTGGTCACCTGGGCAACCTGCATGCCGCGCAGCGCGTCGTACTGGCTCTGAAACTCGGTTGCCACCCATTCGAGGGCACTCTCGCGGTTGTGCTGGGTGATGATGGAGAAAAACTTCTCCGTCATTTCCGTCACTTTGCCGCCGAAAATTGCCTTCAGAATGGCCAGCTTCTTATCGTGCTTCACGATGGGGTTGCGCAGCAACAGGCGCAGGTCGCGGCTTTGCTCCAGCGTAGTGCGGAACAAATCCATGTCGGCCTTTACCTGCTCCAGCGTCCCGCGTTCCTCGGCCAGGTCCAGCAGGGACTTGGCGTAGCGGGAGGCAACTCGTTGTTCAGACATTGGTTTTCAGTTGCGAGTTGCCAGTTGTCAGTTGCCAGATTCCAGTTGGCTGTCGATTCCACATCAACTGGCAACTGGTAACCGGCAACCGGCAACTGATAACAACTAGTTAAGCTTTACATCCTTCAGGTACGAGTCCACGAGTTGCTGCTGGGAACCGGAATCGGCCAGCTCCCGGCGCAGGATGCGCTCAGCAATGTCGATGGAAAGCTTGGCAGCCGTGTTTTTCACTTCGGTCAGCGCGGCGTTCTTCTCGTTCTGAATGGCTTCGCGGGCCTGCATGATCATGCGGCTGCCCTCTTCAGTGGCTTTGTTTTTGGCGGTCTCAACGAGTTGATTGGCCATTTGCGAAGCTTCCTGCATCATCTTGTCGCGCTCCATGCGGGCTTCGGTCAGCAAACGTTCGTTGCCGGCTTTGAGCTGCTGCATTTCCAGCTTGGCCTGGTCGGCCATGCGCAGGGCACTTTCGATAGAATCTTCGCGCTCCTTGAGGGAGAGCAGGATGGGCTTCCAGGCAAACTTGGCCAGCAGGAACAGCACGGTGAGGAAAATCACCAACTGCCAGAAGATCAGACCAAATTCGGGCGTTACGATTTGCATAGCGCTTTAAACTCTGCGTTGGCCATACAGGCCAACAGATGAAAGGAGGAAATAGAATCAGCGCCCGGGGGCGGCTGAAAACCTACTTCAAAAAAGCCAAGTCAGCCCGCTGCGCCGTGCGCCGAAGCGACGCGCAGCGGGCTGCTCTTGCGGTGCCTCCTCTACTGGAGTTTGAACGAAATCAGCAGGCAGACTACTACTGCGAACAGCGCCAGACCTTCGATCAGAGCGGCTACGATCAGCATAGCGGTTTGGATCTTGCCGGAAGCCTCAGGCTGACGACCAATGGCCTCCATGGCCGAGCCACCGATGCGGCCGATACCCAGACCAGCACCCAGAGCAACCAGACCAGCACCGATACCGGCACCCATTACGGCGAGACCAGCGGCATTAACAACCTGCAACAACAGAGAAAGAAGCATAAAACAGAGGTTTGAGAGAAATGTAAAACAGAAAAAAGTCGGGTGAGAAAAGCGCGTTAGTGGCTAACGTGGGTCGAGGCCGAACCATCGTCGTAGCCCATCTGCAGGTCGGCGTCGTGGTGGTCTTCCACGGCCCCGCCGATGTACATGGCGGTCAGCAGGGTGAAGATGTAGGCCTGCAGGATGGCCACCAGCAATTCGAGCACGTTGATGAACAAGCCGAACGCCAGCGACACCGGGGCCAGGGCCGCCGTTTTGAAGATGAAGATCAGGCTGATGAAGCTCAGGATAACGATGTGGCCGGCCGTGATGTTGGCAAACAGACGAACCATCAGCGAGAAGGGCTTTACCACGATGCCGATGAGTTCTACCGGACTCATGATGGGCAGCAGGGCCTTGGGCACGCCGGGCGTGGCGAAGATGTGGGCCCAGTAGTACTTATTGGACGAAGCCAGGGTGATAATCAGCGTCAGGATGGCCAGCGTGAAAGTCACGGCAATGTTGCCGGTCAGGTTGGCGGCCCCCGGAGTCAAACCGAGCAGGTTGTTGAACCAGATAAAGAAGAACACGGTCAGCAGGTAGGGCATGTAGCGCTCATACTTGGGGCCGATAGACTTCTTGGCTACCTCGTCGCGGATGAAGATGATGATGGGCTCGAAGAACGACTGGATGCCTTTGGGGGCTTTGCCGTGGTTTTTCTTGTAGCCGCGGGCAACGGCGGTGAACACCAGCAGCAGGATAATTCCGCTGCCCATCAGGGCGGCGGCATTTTTGGTAATCGAGAAATCGTATACCTTGCTGCCGTCTTCCGACACCAGATGCTCGTGCTCGAGCTTCAGACCGTCGTAGGACTGGTCTTCCGCCAAGCGGGCCGACGAGAACGTCGACAACCCTTTGCCGGGACGGTAGGCAATGATGGGCAGCGGGGCAACAAAGTGGCCGTTGTCGGTCGAGAACCAGTGCCACTCGTGCGAGTCGCCGATGTGGTGCAGAATCATCTCCCCGGGGTTGAAAGCCTTGTCTTTGGAGCCCTCAGCCGCGGTAGCTGGTTCGTTAGCAAAAACGGGAAGCGTAAGAATGCAAAAGAGAGCTATCAGTAAGCGCTTCATTCAGTGGGGATTAAGGTAAATTTCACAAAACCTTCATTTTGGATTTTCACCCGGTTTTGAAAACGGGCGCAAGTTACTCAGGATGCTCCAGACTTCAAACCCGGCGTACAAGAAATACAGAATAAAGAAGCAGCCGAGGAAGGTCCAGGTGCCCCGGCCTTCGTGGGCCCCGCCCTTGTATAAGTAGATCATCACCATGCCGATGGAAAGCAAAAGCCGCAGCACAATGGAGCTGAAGTAGGCCGCCATGAAGTTGTCGGGGCTGGCGCGCACGAGCCGGAGCGTAATCCAGTAGGTAATGGCGGTGAGCAGGGCGAAGAAGCCGAAGATGGAATAGGCCAGCGGATGAATGACGGCCGCGCCGTACTGCAGCTGCAAGCCATACAGAATGGCCCACACGACGACGGAGAAAAACAACAGGGAGCGAAGAAAAACGGCCACTAGGGAGAGCTTACTCGTTGCGCGAGACGGCGCGAATGATTTGATAGGTGGCCGCCACGAGCCCGAACACCATCAGGCCAATGGTAAACCACGGGTTGCGGGTGTGGTAGTGCTCGTCGAGCTTGAGCCCGCCATAGGTGCACAACCCAATGATGGCCAGCATCTGAAAGCCCAGCCCCGAGTACTTGGCGAAACTGCGCAACCGGTCGGAGTCGTTGGATTTGGGCGGCTGGGGAACGTCGGCGGGCATGGCACGGGGCGGTTTGGGGCTGCGAAAGTATTGATTTTCGGCGCAGTAGCCTACGGTTATCGTCAGCATTTGGCTGAACTGCCAGCAGGGCTGGGGAAAAACCGTAATTTTACCCAATTGGCTACGTTATCAACACGCAGGCGCCCCCGCGACGAACGAAACGGCGGAGCCCACGCGTTTGATTTTGCAACTTAGGGCCCCGCCTATCATTCTGCTTTGACAAAGTATCCGCTTTTCCGCCTGCTTTACGTGCCCGTCGTGCTACTGCTGGCCGCTGCCGCCGTGGGCGCCTGCTCCTCGGAGCGCAAGTCCATTATCGGGCACGGCTACGAGAACATCGTGGCCCGCGACAATGGCTTTTTCCTGGCCCGCGAGAAGCTGCGCGCCACGGAAGCCACCTTGTACGCGGCCCGCGTGAACGACTACAACCGGGTGCTGCCGCTGTTTCCCACGCTCGACGACGCGACGGTAGCCCGGGTCACGGCCGACCTCGACGATATTATCAAGAAAGCCTCGCTGCCCATTCAGCACCGTCCCGGCTCCGACTGGACTGACAACAGCTATCTGCTCATCGGGCAGGCCCGCTTCTATAAAAAGGAGTTTGAGGACGCGGCCAAGACGTTTAAGTACGTCAACACCACCAGCAAGGACGCCAACGCGCGACACGAGGCCCTGATCTGGCTGATGCGCACGTTTCTGGCCACCAAGGAGCTGGAAAGCGCCGCCGCCGTTTCCGATTTGCTCGACAAGGAGCAGGGCACCGGCCAGAATGCCCGGGAGCTGTTTCTGACCCGCGCCGAGTACTTTCTGCAGACCGGCGACCAGGCCAAGGCCATTGACAACCTGAACCGGGCCCTGCCCTACATCACGCCCAAAAACGAGTTGTCGCGCACGCGCTACATCCTGGCCCAGCTTTACCAGGCCAACAACCAGGACAAGGAAGCCTACGCCCAACTCAACAAGATCCTGAAGCGCAACCCGCCCTACGAGCTGGACTTCTTCTCGAAGCTGATGCTGGGGCAGGTATCGGACCTCAACAACCAGGACAAGGCCCGCCTCGACAAGTACTTCGCCAAGCTGCTCAAGGACACCAAGAACAAGGAGTACCGCGACAAGATCTACTACGAAATGAGCCGGCTCGAATACCGGCAGCAGCGCTACGACAACGCCTTGGCCTTGCTGCGGAAGTCGGCGCGGGCCACCACGACGAACAAAGCCCAGAAGTCGTACACCTACCTGCTGGCGGGGCGCATTTACTACGAGAACCTGCAGAAGTACCGGCTGGCCGCGGCTTATTACGACAGCACCGTGCAGAATATGCCCCGGGAAGCCCCTGAATACGCCGCTACGGCCGAGCGGAGCACCATTCTGAAAGATTTCGCCCGACAGATTACGACCGTCGAAAACCAGGACAGCCTGCAGGCCCTGGCACGCCTGGATACGGCCGCCCTGCGCAGCCGCCTGACCGAGTATGCCACCGCCGAGCTGGCCGCCCGTAAGAAGGAAGCCGAGCGGCAGGAAGCCCTGCTGGCTCAGCAGGCCCGGCGGGACGATGCTGCCAGTAGCAACGCTACTTCCGCCTTTGGAACGGCCAACTTCGATCCGCTGGCCGCCGCCAACTCCGGCGCCGCCGTGTGGTACTTCGATAATCCGACTTCCCTGGCCGCCGCCCGCGCCGACTTTATCCGCAAGTGGGGCGACCGGCAGCTCCAGGACAACTGGCGCACGACCAGCCAGGCCAGCTCTTCGCCAGTGGCCAACCAGGGCGGCAACGTGCCCGTGGCCATTGCGGGCGCCGGCAGCACGAGCGTGAATCCTCCCGGGGGCGCTACGGCCCCTTTGAGCGAGGAGGCGCAGGTTCAGGGCTTGGTGGCGGGCTACCGCCAGAATCTGCCCCTGACGGCAGACAAGATGAAGGTTTCGCAGAAGCAGGTGGAAGACGCCCTGTTTGCGTTGGGCGCCATCTATAACCAGCAGCTGCGGGAAACGGCGCGGGCCGCGGAAACCTACGAAAAGCTCGTGGCGCGCTTTCCGGCCAGCACCCACCTGCCCGAAACCTATTACAGCCTGTACCTGATTTATAAAGAGCAGAACGACCCGAAAGCTGAGCCCTACGCCCAGCGGCTGCGCCAGGAGTTTCCCAATTCCTCGTATGCCCGCCTAGTGGCCGACCCCGAATACCTACGGCGCACTTCGGTGGCCAATGCCCAGGTGGGCGTGCTACTGGACTCGGCCTTCACGTTTTATAAAAAGCAGGAGTTCAAGAAAGCCTCCGCCGTGCTGGTCCGGGCCAAGAAGCAGTATCCGACAACCGACCTAAACGACCGGGCCGCTTTCCTGAACACGCTAATCATCATCCGCACCCAGCCGCCAGTGGCCGCGCGGGCCGCCGTTGACAAGTTCCGCAAGGACTACCCCGAAAGCCCACTGCAAAGCCGGGCCGACGCCCTGCTGGGCAGCTACAAGCGCTACGAGGAAGGACAGATTTCCGGTGCCCTGGCCTCCACCGACAAGCCGGTCGTATCGGTGTTCCGACCCGGGGAAGTGGAAAACCGCATGCGGATTTTCTATACCGATAGTGAAACGCCGGCCAGCAAAGCGCCCCAGCCTGCCCCCACGCCAACGCCAGTAGAAAAAGCAACCACGGATAAAGCCCCGGTAGCGGCGCCGACTCCCGCCCCAGCTCCTGCTCCTGCCCCGACGAAAACCAAAGCCGCCGGCAAAACGCCCGCCAAGGGCGCCGAGCCCACCCCGCTGCCCGTACCCGACCCCACTCCTACCCCACCCACCGGGACGGAGCCCGTGGCGCCGGCGAAGCCAGCTACGGCGTATTCTACCAACCTGAACGCCGGCCACGCCGTGGTGCTGGCCTTTCCGAAGGGCGCGGCGCCGCTGAAGGATTTGCCGGCCCTGCTGGGCACGTACAACGGCCGCTACTTCAAGGCCAACAATCTGCAGGTGCAACAATCGACGCTGGGCGACAGTCTGGACCTAGTGGTGGTGCAACCTTTGCCGGGCGCCAAGGTCGCGCAGAGCTACGCCCTGAAGCTACGGGGGCCCCAATCGCCGCTGAGCCGGCTCCGCGGGGCGGGTTACCAAACCCTGATCATCGGTATTGATAACATTCCGCTGCTGCTGCAAAGCAAGGACGTAGAGGAGTATCAGCGCTTCTACCAGAAGACGTACGGTAAATAATTCTGAATTATGAATTCTGAATTATGAATTGTTCTGCATTACAGGCTCAGTTCAAGCCATAATTCAGAATTCATAATTCATCATTCAGAAGTGAATTCATGGCTTACCCTGCCACTAAAAACAAACCCACTACCCGCAAACCGCAACGGCCGGGCCGCTTTTCGGCTTTCACCCGCACTCTTTGGCTGCTCTTCGGCGGCGGAGTACTCGGCTTTGTGCTGTACGTGCTGGCGGTGAGCGTCAACTTTCTGGGGCTGTTTGGGCGGATGCCCAACCTCAAAACCCTCGAAAACCCCAAAAGCGAGCTGGCCTCCGAGGTGTATTCCGCCGATGGTGTGCTCATGGGCAAGTACTTCCACGAAAACCGCACTCCGGCCGAATACGAAGACCTGCCCCAGCACCTGATTGACGCCCTCATTGCCACCGAAGATTCCCGCTTCGAGCAGCACTCCGGTATCGACCCCAAGGCCACGGGCCGGGTAGCGGCGGGCCTACTCACTGGCGGTAGCGGCGGCGGTGGCTCCACCCTGACCCAGCAGCTGGCCAAAGTGCTGTTCCGCACCCGCGGCGACCTGAACGACGGCACGCTCAACGATGTGCCCGGCGTGCGGATGCTGGTTACGAAAACCAAGGAGTGGATTCTGGCCATCCGGCTGGAGCGCAACTATACCAAGCGCGAAATCCTGCGCATGTACCTCAACACCAACGACTACGGCTCCAACGCCTTTGGTATCAACACGGCCTCGAAGACCTTCTTCAACAAGAAGCCCAAGGATTTGACCGTACCCGAGGCCGCCACGCTGGTGGGCGTGCTCAATGCCCCGTCGCGCTTCAGCCCGCGGTTCAACCCGGCCCGCTCGAAGCGGCGGCGCAACTGGGTGCTGCTGCAAATGAACAAGTACGGCTACCTCGACGAGGCCGCCCTGCGCGCCGATACGCTCAAGCCCATCAAGCTCGACTACAGCGTTGAAAACCAGAACGAAGGCATTGCTCCTTACTTCCGCGTTGAGGTCAGCAAGATGCTCAAGGAATGGGCCCGGGAAACCGACCACGACCTATACGCCGACGGTCTGAAAATCTACACCACGATTGATTCGCGGATGCAGAAGTACGCCGAGTCGGCCATTGCGGAGCACATGAAGCTCCAGCAGAAGTGGTTTGATGCGCACTGGAAAGGTCAGCAGCCCTGGCGCGACGAAAACGGCAAGGTGATTCCTAACTTCATTAACACCTCCATCCGCCGCACCGAGCGGTACAAGTCGCTTAGCAACCGCTTTGAGGGCAATAAGGACTCCATCAACTACTACCTGCGCAAGAAGTACAAGATGACGGTGTTTTCGTGGCAGGGCGAAAAGGAAATGGTGATGTCGCCGCTGGATTCGCTGGCTTATTACAAGCGGTTTTTGCAGGCTGGCTTTATGGCCATGAACCCGCTCAACGGCCAGATCAAAGCCTGGGTGGGCGGCACCAACTACAAATACTTCAAGTACGACCACGTCAAGCAGGGTAAGCGCCAGCCGGGCTCCACGTTTAAGCCCATCGTGTACACGGCGGCCATCGACCAGGGCTTCTCGCCCTGCTACCAGCGCCCCGACGTGGCCACGACCTTCCCGCCGGTGGCCGGCCGCCCCGCCTACACGCCCAAAAACTTCGAGGGCGGCTTCTCGGGCCGCACCTTCACCCTGCGTCAGGCTTTGGCCCGGTCCATGAACTCGATTACGGCCTGGGTGGTGCAGAAAGTAGGCCCTGAAACGGTGGTTTCCTACGCCAAGCGCCTGGGCATCACCTCCCCCATCGAGGCCGTGCCGGCCGTGGGCTTCGGCTCCTCCGACGTGAGCATGTACGAGCTCTGCGGGGCCTACGGCACGTTTGTGAACAAGGGCGTCTGGACCGCGCCCATGATGGTGACCCGCATTGAGGACAAAAACGGCAACGTGCTCCGTGAATTTGTGCCCCAGACCCGGGAAGCGCTAAGCGAGGAAACGGCCTATATCATGACCTACATGCTCCAGGCGTCCACCACGGAAAAGGGCGGTACGTCGGTTATTCTGAAAACGGGCTTTAAGTTTCCCTACGAAATCGGGGCCAAGACCGGCACGACCAGCAACTACTCCGACGCCTGGTTTATGGGCATCACCCCGGATCTGGTCTGCGGCATGTGGGTGGGCGGCGAAGACCGCAGCATTCACTTCCGCACCGGGGCCTACGGGCAGGGCGCGCGCCTGGCACTACCCATCTACGGGGTGTTTATGCGTAAGGTGTACGCCGACAAGAACATCGGCGTCAGCACCGCGCCCTTTCCCAAGCCCACCGAACCGCTGAGCATCGAAATTGACTGCAGCCGCTACTACGGTGGCCAGCGCGACACCATTCCGTACGAGCAGAAGCTCAACCAGACCGACTTGCAGGACTTGCAGGACCAGGATATTTAAGTTCGGCTTTCGGGCGCAAATTGCCGGTGGCAGGTGTTCTACACCTGCCACTTTTTGTTTCTTTACGCCTCGCCTGGGCGCTTTGCTGCCGTCGGCCGCCAAACAATTCCGGCCGGGCGGAGTACTCAGGAAATCATCCGCGACTCACGACCCTTATGGCCGCTAACGCCCACCTCCAGGAGCAAATCCGCCAGCTGCCCCACCAGCCCGGCATCTATAAGTTCTTCGACGACGAAGGCATCATCTACGTCGGCAAAGCCATTGATATCCGCAAGCGGGTCAGCAGCTACTTCACCAAGCAGGACCACAACAAGAAAACCCAGCAGCTGGTCAAGAATATCCGGCGCATCGAATTCACCATCGTCAACAGTGAGTCCGACGCGTTTCTACTCGAAAACAACCTCATCAAGCAGAATCAGCCCAAGTACAACATCCTGCTCAAGGACGGCAAGACGTATCCGTACCTGTGCATCACCAATGAGCGGTTTCCGCGCCTGTTGCCGACGCGCAACAAGATCAACGACGGCTCCCGCTACTACGGGCCCTACGCCAACCTGACGGCCATGAATGTGGTGCTGGAGCTGATCCGGGCCCTGTACCCGCTGCGCACCTGCACCTACAACCTTTCCCCGGCCAACGTGGAAGCCGGCAAATTCAAGGTGTGTCTGGAATACCACATCGGCAACTGCAAAGGCCCCTGTGAAGGGCTGCAGGACGAGGAAACCTACAACCAGTACATTCAGCAAATCCGCAACATCCTCAGCGGCAACCTGACGGTACCCAAAACCTACTTTCGGGAACGGATGATGGCTGCCGCCCAGGACCAGCAGTATGAGCTGGCCCACGGCATCAAGCAGAAGCTCGACCGCCTCGACGACTTCCAGGCCAAATCGACGGTGGTGAATGCCTCCCTGTCCAACATCGACGTGTTCAGCATCGCCTCCAACGAGAAAAGCGCCTTTATCAACTACCTCAAGGTGATGAGCGGCTCCATTATTCTCACCCAGTCGGTGGAGGTGCAAAAGAAGCTTGATGAAACCGATGCCGAGATTCTGGCCCCGATGATTATGCAGATGCGGGACGAATTTGAGAGCCAATCCAAGGAAATTCTGGTCAATACGGCCGTGGATGAGCTGCCCCTACCCGGCGTGACGGTCACCGTGCCCCAGATTGGCGACAAGCGCAAGCTGCTGGAAGTTTCGCTTAAAAATGTGCTCTACCTGCGCAAGGAAAAGGAAAGCATGAACGACCGGAGCAAGGACGTCAACGAGGTCCGCATCATGGAAGGCATCAAGCGGGATTTGCGCCTCACGGAGCTGCCTAAGCACATCGAATGCTTCGACAACTCCAACTTCCAGGGCGACAACCCGGTGGCCGCCATGGTGTGTTTCCGCAACGCCAAGCCCAGCAAGAAAGACTACCGCCATTACCACATCAAAACGGTCATCGGCCCCAACGACTTCGACTCGATGTACGAAGTCGTCACGCGCCGCTACCGCCGCCTCGTCGACGAAGGTGCCTCCCTGCCCCAGCTCGTCATTGTCGACGGCGGCAAGGGCCAGCTGAGCATGGCCGTCAAAGCCATCAAGGACCTGAATCTATGGGGCCAGATGGCCGTCATCGGCATCGCCAAGCGTCTGGAGGAAATCTACGTGCCCAACGACCCGCTCCCGCTCTACATCGACAAGAAGAGCGAATCCCTGCGCCTGTTTCAGCGCATGCGCGACGAAGTGCACCGCTTCGGCATCACCTTCCACCGCAGCCGCCGCGACGCGGCCACCCTCAAAACGGAGCTGACCGACGTGAAAGGCCTCGGCCCGGTCACCGCCGACAAGCTACTGACCAAGTTTAAGTCGGTTAAGAAAATCAGGGAGCTCACCGAAGCCCAACTTATTGAAGAAGTCGGCAAAGCCAAAGCCCGGATTCTGATCAACTATTTCAACGAGCAGGAAACGCCGGCCGCTAAGCCTCAGGAATAGAATCAGCAGTATAAAGAAAAAGCCTCTCCCGTAATGGAAGAGGCTTTTTCTTTGCCTTGGGAAACTCTAAAAACTAGAAGCTCCAGAGGTTGTATTCGTACTCAATCAGGTCCGAAGCAGCCTGCTGCGAAGCCAGGATACCCTGCTGCTGCCCACCGTAGATTTCGTCCAGACGCGAATCGTTCGGGTTGGAAACCTTTACGATGTAGGAGTTGAACAGCCACAGCTCGAAGGCATCCGCCAGGTTCTTGTGCTGGGCGTCGTTCTGAGAGTTAAACCAGATAGCCTTGTCCGGGTTGGCGCGGAATACGCGAACCAAGTCGCTGTACTTGAACGTGCCAATCGGCTTTTCAATGCCCGAAGTGTTCGAGCCCAAGGTCGAAGGAACCAGCAGCGTTACGGTTTTGATGTCGTGATACATCCGCGACCGTTTCTTGTCGAAGATCATATCCTCTTTCAATTCCATCTGATACAAGTCCTTGTAGCGGTACTCGTAGCTTGGTGGCGCAACGGGCTTCTTAGGAGCTGCAGCTACCTTTTTGCCTTTCGTCGACTTCTTAGGAGTTCCCCAGTCATCAGCGGCAGCGTCATCGCTGAAGCCGGCCGCTTTTTCCTCGTCGCTCAGACCGGCGCTAGCTTCAGCGTACGACATGTTGCCGGACACTTCGGATGGCGTGTAGGTCGTCGTCAGCGAGTCGTTGCGGTAAGCCTGGAGTTCTCCACGCTTTACCGCTTCGAGGATTACGCGGCTGATTTCCTTGCCCTCGGAGAACATCGGCTTGTTTTGCTTCTCACGAAGGTCAACAGCCCGCCAGATGGTCTTCCGGAACATGATGTCCGAATTCGGAATCGGACGGTACGAGCCATTGCTGCTCGCGGTGGTGGCTTGCTCCTGAGCCGAAGCTGCCACCGACAGCATCAGACCGGCCGAAAGGGCGGCGAAGGAAAGGAATTTGTTCATACCCTGGTAATCAAAAAAGCGCATCGGTTAGTTCAGCAGTGTAACGCTTTACAGCAGCGGAATATTGAATTGCTTCGACACTTTAACTTCTTCCTGCTGATCCTGGAAGTTCAGGCGGCGTACTTCCTTCACCTCGATGTACAGACGGTCACCTTCACGGCCCGAGTTTACAACGGAAGTCAGGTTAGCATCGGGGCTGTTGAACGTCATCGTTGGCATGGCGGGGCGCTTACCCCGCACCAACGTTACTTCGTAGCGCGTCACGCGGTAGCGAGCATCGTCGGGCAGGAAGGTGGCGAAACCAGCATCCGGAACAGCCTTCAGAATCATATTGCGCACGGCCGTAATCGGAGTGCCCTGCTTTTCGTTGGCCGGACGACCACCTACCCAGCACTGAATCTCTGGCTTAGGAATCGGACGGACCTGGAAAGTCTGGGAACCGATGGCGTTGCCGCCGCTGCTCACGCTCAGGGTCACCTCGCGCGAGTTGGGCACCAGCGTTACGTCACCCAGCTTGGAACCTTGGATAACCGAGGCCCCGGAAGCACCGAAGCTTGGCTTGTACTGAGCCCCGAGTGCGGGAACCTGTACGCTGAGCTTGTTGCCGCATTTGAAATACAGTGCCTGCACCGAAGCCGACTGAATCTGCATAACGGGCTTGGTAACCACGTAGTCAACTTTCTTGGTGAAAGTGGTGTCGCGGCCGTTCTGCTTGAAGCGAATCGTACCCGTCCAGCTCTTCTTGGCGTTACCGGCTGCGTCGAAGCCGCCGGGCGTTGCCGTGAACTCAACCAGACCATGACCGTCCGAATTCACGCGCAGCGGCGAGCCGTTCAGCGTCATCGACGGGTTCAGCCCCGAAGCCGAAGCCGTCAGGAACAGCTCAGCTTTGTACTTCGTACCAGCTGCTACCGTGTTCGACTCCGCGCTGGCGAAGGCGCCCACTTTGTCGAATACAATGATGTTGCCACCAACCTTGGCCGACTGGGCAGCCAGAGCATCCGACTCGTACTTCAGTACTTCGGCCTCTTTCTGCGACAGTACTGCCAAAGCAGCTACCAGCGGAGTGTTTTCGAAGTTCAGCTCAGCAAAGTTTTTGCTTTTCTGCTCGGGCTCCATGATGCTGGCGTCATCCTTGGCGTCGAGGGCCAGGGGAGCAGCGTTTGGTACAAACTGCTTGATGTAGGTCGAGTACTTGTTGAGCTCATCCTTCATAGCGTAGGCAGCACCGTTCTTGCTACCGCCCAGCATGGTGATGGCCACCTTGTCTTCGGCCGACATGTTCTTGTACTCGTTCTTGCCTTTGGTGTTCTCCGTGGCCGTTACGAGTTTGTCCCGGATGTCGCGCAGATAGGCAACCATCTGCTGCGAGCGGGTCCGGATTTCTTCGCTTTGTTTCAATACGGCCACATCCTGGGGCGTATTGCGGTTCTTCACGACTTGTGCCTGAATCCCCTTTACCGTGCCTTCGTTCGCCTTGGACACCTTTTCGTTGATACCGAACAGGCTGTCATCCAAGAATTTGAACTTGAGCAGAATTGCTGAGTTAACTTGTAGGGCAAGAAGGGCAGTCAGTACCAGGTACATCATGCCAATCATTTTTTGCCGTGGAGTCTCTTTTCCTCCCGCCATCGTGTTCTTTCCTAGTCGATAAAATTATTGGACAGAAACGTTCTATGCAGTTGCTATCAGCCTTAGCTGGTAGCGCGCATGGCGTTTAGCATGTTGCCGTAGACGCGGTTCAGCGAACCCAGGTTGGTGGTCAGCTGAGTCACTTCCTGCTTGAACTGGTCGGTCTCTTTGCCAGCTTCGGTCAGGTTTTCCATAGCCTGGCTCAACGTGCCGTAGAACTTATTCATGGACTTCAGGTGCGTGTTAGCATCCTGGAGCTCCATTTCGTAGACTGCGTTCAGAGCACCCAAGTTCTTGGTTACGTTCTGCACCTGCAGGTGGTACTCACGGGCATCCGAAGTAGCATCCGACATAGCGCCGATAGCCTGGGCGGTCTGCGAGTAAGCTTCGTTGATTTTCTCGAGCGACTGAGCCGCCGAACGCACTTTGGTCGTGTACTCTTCCGTAGCGTTGGTAGCATCACCGAGCGAGGAAAGCTGCTGGGTAGTGGTGCTCAACCGGTTCAGGCCCTGGCCCAGCGAAGCAATAGCCTCTGGGGTTACGTTGGCGTCCTTCAGCATGTCGTCCAGCTTGCGGGTCAGACCCTGGCTGTTGTTGTTAGCCGACAGGCTGTTGCTATTCGTCGAGGGGTCGTAGCCTTCCGAAAGCTCGGGGTATACCAACGACCAATCCGTTTCCTTGGGGTTTGGCTGGAAAGCACTCAGAAAGAAAATCAGAGCTTCCGTGCCCAGACCTACCATCAACATTACGTCGGCACCTTTCCAGTGCAGAATCTTAAACAATGCCCCGATGATTACGACTGCGGCCCCGATGCCATACACCTTGGGCATAACCACGTCATACATGAAGCTACCGCCTTTTGCTGCCATTTTACTTGAGTTGAAAGAATTGGATTGGATGAAGTTGAGAAGCGAAAACGTGTTGAAACGGAAATCTAAAAGGCTGCTGTAGGCGGAATTAGTTCAGAGCGTTGTTGGTACCCTGGCCGATCTGGATCATAGCGGTGCGGAAACCGATGTAGGAGCGAGCCGAGTCCTGGTATTCGAAGTTGCGCGAGCCCGTTTCGAGGAAGTACGAAATGTCCTTCCAAGAGCCGCCACGAACTACTTTGCGAGGCTCGTTGTCGTCCGGGTTGGTTGGGTTCATGTCCCATACCACGGGTACCGAAGCTTCCATGTAAGCATCGTCGCACCACTCGGCTACGTTGCCCGACATGTCGTAGAGACCAAAGTCGTTGGGGAAGAACGAACCGACCGGAGCGGTGTAGGCATACCCGTCGCTGGCGTAGTCACCGCGGCCGGGCTTGAAGTTCGCCAGCATGCAGCCTTTCGAGTTGCGCAGGTATGGACCACCCCAAGGGTAAGTAGCAAGGTTACGACCACCCCGGGCGGCGTACTCCCACTCAGCCTCGGAGGGCAGACGGAAGTTTGGCGTTGGCGCGAGGCCGGCTTCGGCGTTAGCCGCATTCTTGTTCTTGGTGCGCCAGTTGCAGAAATACTTCGCCGCGAACCAGTCGACGCCCACTACTGGGTAATCGTCGAAAGCTGGGTGGGTGTAGTAGTACTCCATCAGCGGGTCACCCATGTGGTAGGTAAAGTCGCGCACCCACACGGTGGTATCCGGATACAATTCCGTCATCACATACTCTTCGCCGAGCACGTCAATCGAGTCTTGGCGGATGGCATTCATGAACTGCCGGTACTCATTGTTAGTAATCTCCGTCTCATCCATGTAGAAGCCGGCGATAGTCACCTGCTTGTTCATGTTGACCATCGAAGCCGAGATATCCTGGTCCGTCTGACCCATGTGGAAGGTGCCGCCTGGGCAAGGAACCATGCCGAACGGCACTTCCTGGGGATTGAACTCGGGGCGGTCTTGTGCCCCGACCAGGTCGCCCTGCGGTCCTTTTCCAAAACCACAGCCTCCCAAGAACAGCGCCGAAAGGGCGAAGAGAGGCAATACGAGTAACTTGTTCATGTCAAGAAAAAAAAGACTGTTTAGGCGGCGATACCCGAAGATTACAATTTAATGAGCTGGCAAATTTAGTGAATCTTACATTCGTCCGCAAGCATATCGTTTAATACCGCTCAAGTGTCTACGAACTAGACAACTTACCGGTTAAACGAAGAAACTTAGCGACTTAGTACAGCAACACCAGAAAACCAGTCAGCACGTAATCAGAGGGTGGAGTTGGTCCGCAACAGCCCGTAATTTAGAAGCTGTAACGGGGAGTCCGGATAGCCGGGCGAATAGCCAGCCCGGGCTTGGGCAGACGGTAGGAGAGCATAATTTCGTGCGAACTAAATGCACGTGCGTCTTGGTTGAATGCAATAAAGTCGAATGCATAACCAAAGCGCAGAGCGTTGTCTTTAGCAAAGCTCATGCCCAAAAGCCCCGTAAACGATTCATCGTAGCGGTATCCTACGCCCCCCCAAAACTTATCATTAAAGGTAGCGCGCACGCCGGCCTCATACGAATTATTCTTAAAGGTAAATTTGTTGCTGTCGCCAAACTTGCCCGGCATCACCAGCTTAGCCAACACTGTCGGCGTGACGACAACCGACGAGGAGGCTTCGATATTATAACCGGCCGTGAGGTAAGCGTGGTTTTCGCCAATGACCTGGGCCGTATTGTCGCCGCCCTCGCTCTTGAATTTGTACTGGGAACGCAGCAGGTTGTTGGCGCTCAAGCCCACGTACAGCTTATCGGATTCGTACCAGACGCCGACGCCGGCATCAATCTTCTGGTCGGAACCATCCCGGGGCACGCTGCCGTCGTTTTTATCGATTGGACGGTACAGACCTTTGCTCAGGTGGTTGAAGATACCCTGCACCCCAATACCGAGACGGCCTTCCCCAACTTTGATGTGCTTGGAATAGGACAGCTGGGCGTTGGTGATATTCGACTGCGCCACTTTATCCCGAAATACGCTGATGCCGATGCCACCGCCAATGGCCGCCACGGGCAGGGAGGCGCTCAGCATGTAGGTTTGCGGAGAGCCTCCATCGTCGAAGGTGGCGTTGTAGCCAAGATACTGGTACCGACCAAGGGTGGTAATTTCACCTTGGCCTTTTATTCCGGCGTAGGCAGGGTTCAGATACATCCCGTTAAAGCCATAATGGCTAAACTGGGGCTGCTGCTGTGCAAGGGCTGAACCGGCAACTGCCGATAGCAGGAGGGTGGCAAGTAGAGTTCCCTTCATAGAAGCGACTGATATGGGGTTTGTTACGCGCTGGGGTGGACAACGCAAGTGTTTCCAAATGTATGGAAAAAACCCTCTGCAACAAATACGCTAAAAAAAACAGGCGAATCACTCCGAAGGAGCTGACTCGCCTGTTTGTTCAATTAGGTACCTTGTCTAGGCGCTCTGCTTGCCGCTCGCCTTCTTGTCTTTGTAGGCGTCGATTCCGTGGTGGTGCCGGATGTAGGCTTCAATGGCCCCGGTCATGGAGGGCGCATTGGGCTGCGGCGCTTCAATGTCCAATTCCAAGCCCGCGTCGCGCACAGCTTTGGCCGTCGTTGGGCCAAAAGCCGCTATGCGAGTGCCATTCTGCTCAAAATCAGGGAAGTTGATGAACAGGGAGCTAATGCCCGAGGGGCTGAAAAACGCGAGGCAGTCGTACTTCACGTCGGTCAAGTCCGACAGGTCGCTGGCCACCGTGCGGTAGATAACGGCCTCGGTGAATTTGAAACCGTTGGCGCGCATAAACTCCGGAATATCATCCTTGCGGATGTCGGAGCAAGGATACAGGAACTTCTCGGTCTTGTGCTTCTTGATAACGTCGAACAGATCGACGGCCGTGCGCTGGCCCACAAAGAGCTTGCGCTTACGCAGCACGATGTATTTCTGCAGATAGTTGGCAGTTTGTTCCGAGATGCAGAAGTACTTCATTTCGGCGGGCATCTCCAGCTTTGCCTCCTGACAGATCCGGAAGAAGTGGTCAACCGCGTTGCGGCTCGTGAAGATGATTGCCGTGTGTTCAGCAATGTTGACTTTTTCCTTGCGGAAGTCCTTGTAAGAAACCGGATCAACCTGAATGAACTCCCGAAAATCCACTTTGATACCGTATTTCTCGGCAATGGCAAAGTAAGGATTGATGTCGTTCGTCGGCTTAGGCTGGGTTACCAGAATGCTGGAAATGCGCTTTGCATGCCGGCCCGTACCCGGTTTGTCTTTGCTTTCGGCCATAAAATTAAAAGAAGGGTAAATTTCGGGCAATAGGTGGGTCGTTGGGAGAAATCAGCGTTCAAGCCACTGACACTCGGGGCATTAGTAGGTAAAAACGATCAATTTCAGCAAAATGACCAGTGGAATCACTTCCGTGGCGCAAAGGTACGAAAACAAATGTAGATTAAGTAGGGAGGCCCGGCGGTGCAGCGTGCGCGCAATGCGAACCACGGTGCCCACCAACATCAAGGAAACCACCCCGTTGGAAACCCACAGCACCGTTTCGGGCAGGGTTTGGTTGAGCCCCAGGTAGAGCAGCATCACTAGAGGCAGAAACAGACCCATGAACAGAATGGTCCGCACAAATTCGCGGTACTGTACCATCACCAGGGGCGTAACATCGAAAATATAGCCCATCAGCTCCAGAAACAGGTATTTACCCAGCACGAACCCCGCAATCAGGGCGGCGTAGAGCAGTACCCGCAGCACAATGGCGGACTCGGGCACGTCGAAGAGGCGGCGCAGGATAACGATGGTCTGGATGTTGGTGTGAATGGCCACCAGCAGCAGGGCAAAGGACAGCGCAAAAACCATGACCAGCAGCAAATTGAGCCAGGTCAGCGTGGGCTTGGTCAGGAAGTCCTGGTCGTTGGACTGCTTGCTCCAGAGACCCTCAAACTGGTAGATTCGGGCAAAGCCCGGCTGGTAGGTGGCCCGGATACCGCCGTAGAGCAGCCCAATGACCAGCAGAAAGCACAGAAATACGTTCTGGCCCTGGTGCCCCAGCGGCCGGGGCTGAGCGAGCAGAGCGGCCGTAGCGGTGCCCTTACCGCTCTGGGCGACGGGAACCACGGTAGCATTGGTGAAAGACGCCAGATTAGGCGGTACTTCCGGCTGCCACACGCAGAGTAGGTGGTTACCTAGCCGCTCGGTTTTGGGCAATAGCTCCGCCAGGTCCAGAGTATAGGAGGCGGGACGGCTGGCCGTAAACACCAGCCGGTTGTCGAGAAACAAGCTCAGGTTTTTGCGGGCCGCAAACGTGATAAGTAAGGGCTTGTTGGGGCGCAACCCCACCCACTGGTAGTAGGCTGCCGCTGGGGCGTGGTAGTCCGGCAGGTAGAGAATAAGGCTGTTGCGGGCCGTATCGTAGATCAGCCAATCGGCGGTGAGGCCCCCGCGGGGTGCCGGCGGCAAGGGCCGGTACTCAGCAGCTGTGGCCCGAAGCTGGGTCAGCAGCAGAGCCAGGAGAGGGATTAGCCAATGGAAGCGGAACAGCAACATACTTTTCCCCTGCATGGTGGGCGGAGCTCCGCGCTAGGAAGCCACCCGCTGCTGGGCGCTCCGGCTCTGGTACACGCCCAGAAACACGCTCAGCACGAGCGAAAATGCTACCAGCCCCACAATCAGCCACGTATTGCCGACGGCCGCGAAGTTGATAACGAACAGAATCACGACCAGATTGAGCAGCCCGAGCAGCATCACGGTGCTAATCTGCTGGAAGCCCATGGCCAGAATGCGGTGGTGAATGTGGTTTTTATCGGGCGCAAAGGGGGAACGGCCGGCCATCATGCGCACGATAAAGACGCGCAGCGTGTCGAAGAGGGGCACGAACAGGATGCCGATGGCCACCGCAGGCGACGAAGCACCGAAGGGCTGCCCGATTTTGCCCCCCATCTCAATAAATTGAATCGTCAGGATCGAGACGATAAAGCCGCAGACCAGGGAGCCGGTGTCGCCCATGAAGATACTGGCGCGGTGGAAGTTGTAGCGCAAGAAGCCCAGCATACCGCCAATCAGGCAGACGGAAACGAAAACGTAGTTGCCGTAGTTGGGCCCGCCATAGCGCAGAAAGTAGTAGCCGTAGGTGCTGGTAATAATCAGCACGATGGTGCCGGCCAGACCGTCGAGGCCATCAATGAGGTTGATGGCGTTGGTGATACCCACAATGGCCAGAAAGGTGAAGGCGTAGCTGATGCCGATGGGCAGCTCGTGAATACCCAGAATTCCCTGGAAGCTGGTTACCCGCACATCGGCCATAATCATGACGATGCCAGTAGCCAGCAGTTGGCCCACGAACTTCTTGCCGACCGTAATGCTAACCAGGTCGTCTTTGAGGCCTACGAAGAACAGCACGATGCAGCCAGCCAGGAGTTGCTGAATACCATTGCTGAGATTGGCGAAGATGGTGAGCGACGACATGAAGCCCGCAAAGACGGCCACCCCACCCAGCCGCGGCGTGAGCGACTCGTGCACGGTGCGCACGTTGGGCGTGTCGAGCATGTTTTTCAGGTGGGCAATATAGATGATGGAGGGCACCGCAAACAGTGCCACCAGAAATGCCCAGAGAAAGGACAGGCCCAACTGAATTCCGATTGGATTCATATTATCGACTCAAAATTAAGCAAATATGCCCGAAGATGTACGCTCGCCGGGCTTTTGCGGATCAGTGCCTAGCTATGCAGTACGCCTTCGCGGTTGAGCAGGGCAATGTGGATTAGGTTAGCTGGAACAATGGAATCGGGCACGAAGATGAATTTCTTGTCGAAAATCTGCGGTCCGTGGTAGTAGCTCACCCAGTACTGGTTGTTGAGGTGAAACAGGTCAGGGTCGATGGGCTCGATGGGAACGGCGCTCTGGGGCTCCACTTCCATCATTACGTGCCGCAGCGTAGATGTCCGCACCACTTCGCCGCCCTCGCGGGTGCCGTAGCCGTTGGAGCTGACAATGACGTTGCTCAGGGGAAAGGGGTTGTGGTTGAGCAGGTACACCTGCCACACCTGCTTGCCCTCCCCGGGGGTAGGATTATCGTCCGGCACCACGGCAATGGATACGCCCTCAACCGGATCAAACTTGATATCGTCTTTCATGCCTGCTTAACGGATAAGCTCGGCATCGAGCAGGGTAGCCAGATGCCGGAGCAGCTTTTCTTCGACCTCGGGCAAGGGCACGGCACGGCCCAGCTCCTGCTGGAGCGAGGTCACGGCCTTATCGGTGATACCGCAGGGCACGATGTAGCCGAAGTACGCGAGGTCGGTGTTGATGTTGAGAGCAAAGCCGTGCATGGTCACCCAGCGGCTGCACTTGACGCCCATGGCGCAGATTTTCCGCGGGTTGGCGGCTCCTTCGGCAAAGTCGAGCCAGACGCCGGTCAGGCCCGCAATGCGGCCCGCCCGCAGCCCATACTCGGCCAGAGTATTGATAACGGCTTCCTCGAGCACCCGCAGGTAGCGGTGAATGTCGTTGAAGAAATTGTCGAGGTCCAGAATGGGGTAGCCCACCAGCTGACCGGGGCCGTGGTAGGTGATGTCGCCGCCGCGGTTGATGCGGTGGTAAGTGGCGCCGTGCTCGGCCAGCTCGGCTTCGCTGAGCAGCAAATGCTCGGGCTTGCCACTCTTACCCAGCGTGTACACGTGCGGGTGCTGGCACAGCACTATACTATTAGGAGTGGGGGTGATGGGCGACCCCGCCTCGGCCGCCTGCCGGTTGTGGTTTTTGAGGGCCACCGTAGCCGCCAGCAGCTCTTCCTGGTGGGCCCAGGTGGCTTCGTAGCCAACCAACCCCAACTTTTCCACCCGAATCTGCCGGTTCTGCCCCGGCTTCCTGGCATCGGGCACCAGCGCCGCCTCGGGGGCAGCAAACGGCGTTACACAGGCGGATAGCAGATCCATAGCGGTGTTTTTATATAGCCCGGTCAACCCTGGCCGGAAGTCTAACGAGCGGCGCAAGCCGACCCGCAGATAGGCGCAAAGGTACTAGATTTAGCTCCAACCTCTACTTCCCCCCTTTCGCTCCCTCCCTCCTATGCCCAGTTCTGCCCACCTGCTCGGCCAAGCCGGCGAGGCCGCCGCCGCCCACCTGCAGGCCCAGGGCTTCACCATCGTGGAGCGCAACTACCGCTTCCGGCGCGCCGAAGTCGACCTGATTGCCCGGCTGGGCGATGCGCTGCTGGTTTTCGTGGAAGTCAAGGCCCGGTCCTCGGCCCGGTTCGGCCATCCGGAGGAATTCGTGACGGAGCGGAAGCGGGCGCTGTTTCGGCTGGCGGCTGAGCAGTACCAGGAGGAAGTGAACTGGGCCGGCGACATTCGGTTCGACATTCTGGCCCTGCAGCAGGTGGCCGGCGGCTTTCGCCTCGAGCACTTTGAGGATGCATTTTACTAGAGCCGACGAGCAGACTTAGGCACAAAAGAAGCCCGCCGGGGTGCCGACGGGCTTCTTTTGAGAGCTAGTTATCTTTACTTTTTCGACCCGGGACGGTCCGTAACGGCGTCGCGCTTGTCGAGCTTGTCCTTTTCGTAGACCAGCACGCCGTTGCGGTTGTATTCCTTGAGCAGCACCGGCTCCTGCACTTCCGGCTCGTAGCCTGATTCGCCGTACTGATACACGTAGTGGCGGCGGTCCTTGGTGTTGCGGAAGCCCCAGTACTTGGTCCACTCCCCTACTTTCTTGCCGTTTTCAAACTGGCCTTCCCACTCCCGCTTGCCGTGCTCGGTGAAGCTCACATAGTCGCCGTCGATTTTGCCCTGGGTGTAGGGAATCACTTCCTTCAGGCGCTTTTTGTCGTTGGCGTAGTAGCTCACCTGGGCGTCGCGGGGGAAGCCCATTTCGTAGTGGTTCTTGCTGAGCAGCACGTTGTCCTTGTTGAACTTCTCCCAGCGCAGGTGACGGGTACCCAGAGCGAAATAGCCGGTTTCGATAACCTTACCGCCCTGGAGCTTCTTGTAGGGCCCGTGCAGCACTTTGGCCGTGGCGGGGTCCAGCTCGTCGGTGGTTTTGAAGATTTTACGCTTGCGCGCGTCGAAATAGTAGCGAGCCGGGGCGAAGTCGTTGGGCTGCTGAAACGTGCGCAGGTAGTAGAACACCTCGATGATCTGGTTGCGTCCCTTTGGCCCCGACTTGGTGAAGCCCTTCTTGATTCGCTCCCCGAGGAACACGTTCTTCTTCTTTTTCGGGGCGCGTTGGGCGGCCTTTTGCTTTTCCTTGGCGGCCCGCTCCTGCTCCTTGGTCAGCACCACCCGGTTGGTTTCCAGCGAAGGCGCGTTGGTGGTGTCGCGGGCCGTAGTGAGCGAATCGCGCACCACCCCGCCCGCCAGGCCGGAATCCGGCTTGCTGTTGAAGGAAACGGTCTTTTTAGAGCAGGCCCCAGTGGCCAGCAGTAGAGCCGTGAGCAGAAGCAGTAAAAGCTGAAATGGACGCATCAACGAGGAAAAGCGGTTCGGAAGGGCAAACGTAATGGTAGAGGGATTTGGTGCCCGACCGGCACCGGAGCTCCCGCCCTACCACTTCACCGGCTGGTTCATAATCTGGTTGTAGTCGGCGCGCTGGTAGGTGGTGGTGTCGCTGGCCGGAAACGGGAAGTACTTGGGCGGCAGCAAAGCATAATCAAACACGCCCTAGGCGGCAATAAACGCCTGCCGCTTGTTCAGGCCGCCGGCGTGCTCATCGGGGTTGCCGCTGATGCAGATAGAGCGGGCCTGGTAGGGCTTTTCCAGGGACGAGAGCAGCCAGAACTCGTAGGACGTGGCAAACGTCATCATCACCGTATCCATGCGAATGTCCTTGTCGGCAAACAGCAGCTTGCGCTGGGGCAGGTGCTCGGTGCGGCGCAGCACGTGCTCGGCCCACTGCAGTCGCTCGGAATAAGGCTTGTGGACCAGCCCGATGTGCACCACCCGCACCAGCAGTACCAGCGCCGCGTAAGTAACCAGACCACCCCAGGCAATGGTCTTGCGCAGCGGTTCCGGGTACGATAGATGATCAAACATAACGAGGAAAGCAGATGAAGCCGTCGGCCACGACGGCAGCCAAAGTTACATAGTCTGCTTGTTCCCGCCCGCCTAAAAAGAAAACCCCTGACCAACGGCCAGGGGCTCCTTATTACCTAGGTAGCAAAAACGGCGGGCGGCTACTCGGCGGCCAGCAAATCGGCGCTGCGCTTTACAAAGGCCGTCAGGGCTTCGCCTTTCAGCAGGCCCTGGGCCAGCAGGCCAAGGTCGAAGGCCTGACGGGCCAGCTTCTCGCCGGCTTCGCCCTCGGCGCTGAGCACGCGCTGGGCCACGGGGTGGTTGGCATTCACGCTCACCGTGTACGAGTCGGGCAGGTTACCGAACATCTGCATGCCGCCGCCCCCGCCGGTGCGCTGCATGTCCTTCATGCGGCGCATAAACTCGGGCAGCGTGATGACCACCGGCGAGTCCTGGGGCGAGAGGGCCTCCACCTGCACGTGCATGTGCTCGTTGCGGATAGCCTTGGTAAACAGCTCCTGCAAACGAGTTTTGTCGTCGTCGCTGAGCACGCTCTCGGTCGTGTCGTCCTTCTCGATCAGCTTGCCGATGGTCTCGGCATCTACGCGCTTGAAGGTGGTTTTCTCCAGCTTCTGCTCGAGTTGGCCAATGAAGTGCGAGTCCAGCGGGCCGTCGAGCTTGAGCACGTCGTAGCCGCGGTCCTGGGCGGCCTGCACGAAGGCGTGCTGAGCCTCGGCATCGGTGGTGTACAGTACCACGGTCTGCTCGTTTTTATCCTTCTGGTTGGCCTGCACAAATTCCTGGTACTCGGGCAGGGTGAAGAACTTGCCGGCCACGTTCTGCACCAAGGCAAAGTCCTTAGCCTTGTCGTAAAACTTTTCGTCGGAGAGCATGCCGTACTTCACGAACAGCCCGATGTCCGACCACTTCTCCTCGAAGCCCGCGCGGTCCTTGCGGTAGAGCTCGGCCAGCTTGTCGGCGACCTTCTTGGTAATGTAGGTATTGATTTTCTTCACCGCGGCATCAGCCTGCAGGAAGCTGCGCGACACGTTCAGCGGAATATCGGGCGAGTCAATCACGCCGTGGAGCAGCATCAGGAACTCGGGCACCACGTCCTTCACCTCGTCGGTGATGAACACCTGCCGCGAGTAGAGCTGGATTTTGTTGCGCTGGAACTGCAGCTCGTCCTTCACCTTGGGGAAATACAGGATGCCGGTCAGGTTGAACGGGTAGTCCACGTTGAGATGAATCCAGAACAGGGGTTCGTCCATGCTCATCGGATACAGCTCGTGGTAGAACTTCTTGTAGTCCTCGTCGGTCAGCTCGGCCGGCTGCTTGGTCCAGATGGGCTGGGTCTGGTTGATAACCTCGCCCTCGAACTCGATTTCGACGGGCAGGAACTTGCAGTACTTGTTCAGGATGGTGCGGAGGCGGGCCGGCTCCAGGAACTCGTCGGAATCGGCGGCCACGTGCAGCACGATGTCGGTGCCCCGGTCGGCTTTATCGGTGGTTTCGAGCGTAAATTCCGTGCTGCCGTCGCAGGTCCAGTGGGCGCCCTCGGTGCCTTCCTGGTAGCTTTTGGAGAAGATTTCCACGTTGTCGGCCACCATGAAGGCCGAGTAGAAGCCCATGCCGAACTTACCGATGATCTGGTCCTTGGTGGCCGCGTCCTGCTCCTTGTATTTCTCCACAAACTCGGAAGCCCCGGAGAAGGCAATCTGGTTGATGTACTTCTTGATTTCCTCGGCCGTCATGCCCAGGCCGCGGTCCGAGATGGTGATGGTGCGGGCTTCCTTGTCCACGCTCACCTTCACCTTCAGTTCCCCTAGCTCGCCCTTAAACTCGCCCAGCTGGGCCAGGCTCTTGAGCTTCTGAGTGGCGTCTACCGCGTTGGAAACCAGCTCCCGCAGGAAGATTTCGTGGTCGGAGTACAGGAATTTCTTGATGATGGGGAAGATATTCTCGGTGTGAATCGAGATGCTACCTTTCTCTTGCATAGCGCGTTGCCTAAGGGTGGTGAAACTAAAAAACCGGACGAAACGCCAGCCTCTACAAGCCGGGGTTCGTTTGGTTTCGTGTTTCAAAAGCTGTTCCACGCCGCTGCGCGCTGTCAGTTTGACAGCCGCCGGCACACTATGCGACCAAGGGCCGCGGCTCCCGGCAGCCCACCGACTGCTCCCACTGCTGCTCCAGCGCCATAATCTGCGGGGACGAGTCGGTGAGCCAGTCCAGGCCGGCCAGCGAGTCGGAAAAGAACTGCAGGTTGGCCGGCGTGTAGCGCTGGGTGTCCACCATCAGGTGCTCAATCACCAGCACATTGTGCAGGCTCAGCGGCAGCACCAGCCCGATCTTGCTCACGCCCAGCCGAACAAACCGCGGCAGCCATTCTTCCCCCAGCCATACCTGCTCATCGATGCCGACCAGTGGCATGTCCGATGTATCGGCCAGCCAGCGGGTGACGTGGTGCTGTTGGGAAAAGTCGGCCAGGTAGTCCAGGGCCTGGCTAAATTTGATCAAATCAATGGAGCCGCGCCATTTCCAGCGCAGCAAATCCATTGAAATGTCATATTGAAAACAAAGTGAATCCAGTGTGTAAATCATCCCCTCTACGCAGCCGCCTTAGCGCGGTCAATCGGGAACAAATATACTACCGTGCAATGCATTACGCCTAATTCCATTAGCCCAGCGCCGGATATTAGTCGACCAAAGGCTGGATTCATCCGCCGTACGCCGTTCACTGGCACCTTGCCCGGCCCTGTTTTATTTTATATTCCCCTCATTCCGAACAATCAATTATTTATATAACAATACCCAGCAGCACAACACCGCGAAGCCCCGCACCTGCGGCTGAGCTTCACCGCATCGGGCGGGTCTGGGCCTTACACGAACAGCGCTACGTCTTCGGCCGGGCGGGGCCGCTGACGGGCCGGACGCAGGGAGGAAACCAACGACCACAGCAAACGGCGGGACAGGCTTTTCATGGCAAAGCAGTTAGGGTGAATTACGCTGGCAAAGGTGGGGCGCCGGTGTTGCCTGCGCGTTTCCCGACCATTATGCTTTGGTGAAAAGCCGAGCCCCGGTACGCACGTTGCTGCAAGTAAAAATCTACTACCTTTGGGCACTTTCTGACACATTGTTGCAAATGCGTGCTTTTCGGTCCCATCTGGCGGTATTGCTGCTCCTGTGCTTCGTGCGGGTGCTGCTGCCCGATGCGCTGATACTGGCCCTGCACGCCCACAAGCACACCGAGCAGGAACCTAGCCGGGAGCTGAAGACCGCCAAGGCTATCCTGACGGCCAAGCACCAGCACTGCCAGACTGACCACTTCTGCACGCTGCCGTTTCAGGTAGCACCGCTGCTCGAATTTGGAGTGGCCGCGGCCTACTACCAGCCCCATTCCATCCGGCCATTTGTGGCCTGGGGCAAAGCTTCGGCCCCGGCAGCCCTGCTGCGCGGCCCCCCGGCCCGCGCTTAGCGTCCCGCCTGTTTTGCCGCCCCGGCGCGTGCGTGGCTTGGCTGCGCACCGGCGGCCCACTCCCACTTTTTTTTTGCGGATACCAGCCCGCCCGCCACTCAGCCGCCCCGCTGGGTGGTGGGCGGCGGCTTGCCGCTTG
This sequence comes from Hymenobacter persicinus, assembly GCF_004167665.1. Taxonomy (GTDB): domain Bacteria; phylum Bacteroidota; class Bacteroidia; order Cytophagales; family Hymenobacteraceae; genus Hymenobacter; species Hymenobacter persicinus. The sequence continues at coordinate 35,895 of NZ_SEWE01000023.1, forward strand.
GTATGCCGGCTCCCGCGCGGAGCCCGGCGCCGGCTCTCCTGGTTTGGTTGGAGAAACGGGGAAGGCGCCGGCCACTGGCTGGCGTTTTCTTCCCCCGGGGCTGCGCCCCCTTGCCGCTTCATTTTCTGATTTTCACTTCCCGCTGATATGTTCCGATTTTTTCTGGCTACCGCGCTGCTGGGGCCGGCCACTGCTGCCTGGGCCCAGTCGGCTCCGGCGCCTAAGCCCGCCCGCGTGGCGACCCTGCCGGTTACCGGCCGCGTTATCGACGACGCCACCAAAGAGCCCCTCCCGGGCGCCACGGTATTGTTTCCCGACCTCAAGCAGGCCACGGCTACCGGCCCCGACGGCACATTTCAATTCAACAGCCTGCCTCGGGGACGCTTCCTGATGCAGGTGCGCTTTCTGGGCTACAACACCGTGGTGCGCACCGTAGACGTGGGCAGCCCCCAGGCCCTGGACGTTGCCCTGACTTCGGCCGCCACCGAAATTGGGCAGGTGGTCGTCACGGGCGTGTCGGCGGCCACCGAGCTGCGCCGCTCCCCGGTTCCGACCACCGTTATCGACCGGACCCGCCTCAATCAGACGGCGGCCAGCAATGCCGTCGATGCCATTGCCCACACGCCCGGCGTGGCCCAGATTACCACCGGCGCCGGCATCAGCAAGCCCGTTATCCGAGGGCTGGGTTCCAACCGCGTGATTACGCTCAACAACGGCGCCAAGCAGGAAGGCCAGCAGTGGGGCGACGAGCACGGCATCGAAATAGACGAGTACGCCATCGACCGGGCCGAGGTCATCAAAGGCCCCGGCAGCCTGCTCTACGGCTCCGACGGCATGGCCGGCGTGGTCAACTTCCTGGCCCCCGACCCGGTGGAGGAAGGTAAAATCCTGGGTTCGGTAGCGGCCAATTACCAAACCAACAACCATTTGCAGGGCTATTCCCTGCTCAATGCCGGCAACAAGAATGGCTTCAACTGGCTCGTACGCGGCAGCAGCAAGCTGGCCGGCGACTACCGCAACCGCTACGACGGCCGCGTCTACAACTCCGGCTTCCGGGAGCTCGACGCCAATGGCTACGTGGGCCTGAACAAAAGCTGGGGCTACTCCCACCTCACCGTGTCGTCGTTTAATCAGCGCGTGGGCCTCGTAGAAGGTGACCGGGACGAAACCACCGGCCGCTTCCTTAAGCAGGTGGCCTCCGGCGACTCCGCCCTGGGCGTGCCCGTGACGGATGCCGACCTGCGCGGCTACGGCCTGGCCGTGCCCCAGCAGCAGATCAACCACTTGCGTATCGGCACCGACAACAACTTCATTCTGGGCCAGAGCCGGCTGACGGTGAACGTGGGCTGGCAGCAGAACCTGCGCCGGGAATTCGGCAACGTAGTGGACCCGGCCGAAACCTCGCTGTTTTTCCAGCTCCGCACCCTCGACTACGCTGTGCGCTACTACCTGCCCGAAATGCGCGGCTGGAACCTCACGCTGGGCACCAGTGGCATGCAGCAGCAAAACGTGAACAAGGGCGTCGAATTCCTGATTCCGGCCTACCGCCTGTTCGACAACGGCGTGTTTGCCGTGGCCAAGAAAAGCTTCGGCCGCCTCGACCTCAGCGGCGGTCTGCGCGAAGACGTGCGCACCATCACCGGCGACGCGCTGTACCTGAATGCCGACGAGCAGCCGGCCGCCGATGGAGAGCTGAAGTTTGCGGGCTTCCGCCGCACGTTCCGCAACGTATCGGGCAGCGCGGGCGGCTCGTTCAGCGCCACCGACAAGCTGGTGCTCAAAGCCAACGTGTCGAGGGGCTTCCGGGCGCCCAACATTGCCGAGCTGGCCTCCAACGGCAAGCATGAGGGCACCATCCGCTACGAAATCGGGGAAACCAACCTCAAGGCCGAAACCAGCCTCCAGCTCGACGGGGGCGTGAGCTACACCACCGACCACGTCAGCCTGAGCGTGGATGCCTTCCGCAACCAGATTCAGAACTACATCTTCCCCAGCCGGCTCAATGACTCCATTTCGGCCGAAGGTGACCCAGTGTTTCGCTACGGGCAGGGTACGGCCCGGCTGGCCGGCGGCGAAATCAGCCTCGACCTGCACCCCCACCCGCTCGACTGGCTGCACTTCGAAAACTCGTTTTCGATGGTGCGCGCCGTGCAGCTCGGCCAGTCTGCCGACCACAAATACCTGCCCTTCATTCCCGCCGACCGGCTGCAATCGGAGCTGCGGGTGAATTTCCGGAAGGTGGGCACCACCCGCCTGGCCAACCTCTACGCCCGCGGGGGCGTGGAGCACACCTTCGCCCAGAACCGTTTCTTCTCCGCCTTTGATACTGAAACCCGCACCCCGGGCTATACCCTCGTCAACCTGGGCCTGGGCTCAGACGTGCAGAACGCCGCGGGCAAAACGCTTTTTTCGGTGTTTCTGGCCGGCAACAACCTATTTGACGTGGGCTACCAAAGCCACCTGAGCCGCCTCAAGTACGCCGCCTTCAATGCCGCCAACGGCCGCACCGGTGTGTTCAATCAGGGCCGCAACGTGAGTGTGAAGCTGGTGGTGCCCCTGGCTTTCAACTAAGCTCACTGCCCATTAGAGCAAGCCCAACATTAGGCCTTGCTTTACGTATTACGGAATATACCTAAAAGTAAAGCAGGTTCTGTTTGGATCTGCTTTACTTTTTTTGTGATTTCCAACATCATAAAGCACAACCAGCTTGAGTATGCAAAACGTTGCGGCAAACATGGGCCTGCTGCCCCGGCTCCGGGCTTGGTTTGGGCTGAGCCAGACTGGTCTGGGCCAGTGCCTGGGGCTGAGTAAGATGATGGTGTCGCAGGTGGAACGCGGGGTGCGGGGACTGCCGGGGCGGGCCGCTATGCCCCAGGCGGCCCTCACGCTGGCCCTGCATTCCACCGCTACCGACCCCAGTCCGGAGCCGCTGGACGCCCAAGCGGTGCTTCAGCGTCAGCAGGCTTGCCAGCAGCGGGCCAACCAGCTGGCTTTTGAGTTGAGCGGAATGCTGGAGCGGGCTACTTGGGCCCGGCGGCGGCTGGCGGCCTTGCCCACCCTGCTGGCGGCCCTAGCGCCGCCGGGTACTGCCGCACCAGCTTGGCTGGCCACCTTCGAAGCCGACGCCCGGCAGGAGCTGGCGCGCAGCGGCACCACGGCTCAGGCCCTGCTGCGCCTGCGGCTGGCGGCTCTCACGGCCGAGGTAGCCGAGGCCGAGCAGCTACTGGCGCCAACCAAGTAAGCCCATCTACTGTGGGTGTGACACGCCTGCCGTGTGGCCTGGCCACCTACTGCGACGACAGGACCGAACGGAATGGTAAAACGCTCGTACTTTGGCGCCCATCTATTCCCTTACTTCCGGGCCCACCCACGGCCAGCCGGGCCGTCATTTCCCCCATCCCATGTTCCGACTCTCCTTTCTCTGGTTCGCGCTGCTGTTCGGGTTTGCTTCCGCTGCAAACGCTCAAAACGCCGTTAAAAGCCCCGCAGCCGCCCCTCTGGTTATCGGCCAGACGTTTACCCTGAACTCCAAAGTGATGGGGGAAATGCGCCGGATCAACGTGTATCTGCCGGCGGCCTACCAGGACTCGGCCACGCTGCGGCTGCCGGTACTTTATATGCCGGACGGGGGCCTCAAGGAGGATTTTCTCCACGTGGCCGGGCTGGTACAGGTGCTGACCGGCAACGAAGGCATGCGGCCCTTTATCCTGGTGGGCATTGAAAATACCCAGCGCCGACGCGACATGACGGGCCCCACCACCAACGCCGAGGACAAGAAGATTGCGCCTAAAGTGGGCGGCTCGGCCACGTTCCGGCAGTTTATCCGCACGGAGCTGATGCCAGAAATAACCCGGCGCTACCGCACCACGTCCGAAAAAGCCATTGTGGGCGAGTCGTTGGCAGGGCTGTTTGTCTTGGAAACAATGGTTCTGGAGCCTGCCCTGTTCGACACCTACGTGGCCATTGACCCTAGTATCTGGTGGAACAACGAGCAGCTCGTAAATCAGGCTGGTAGCCTCCAGCTTAAGGAAGACGGCGCGCCCAAAACGCTGTACGTGGCCACCAGCAGCGATGCGCAGGGTCCCGCCGCCCAGCGCCTCGACCAAACTATGCGAGCCAAGGCCGGCCGCGCCCTGAAGTGGTACTACGCGCCCATGCCTCAGGAAACCCACGCCACCATCTATCATCCGGCGGCCCTGCAGGCCTTTCGCACCGTGTTTAAGCCCCAGCCGGTAGCGAAGCCGACCAGCCACTAAAAGCATCACCGGCCGAGTTGAACCCCAAGGCTGAGTTCGGAGTAAGGAGCAGAGCTCGTTGCCGCTACGTTGCTGCCCGGCACCCAGTAGTGAACGAGCCGGCGCTGTGCCGCAGTTTTACCTGTCCCCGCTTTCTGCTCTTCCCATGGCCCACGACCACCACGGATCCGACCACGCCGGTCATCACCACGGCCCCCCGCCTGACGGCAACTTCAGCAAGGCCTTTGGCTGGGGCATTGCCCTGAACCTGCTGTTTGTGGCCCTGGAAGCCGCGGGCGGGCTGTGGGCCAATTCCTCGGCCCTGCTTTCCGACGCGGGTCATAACCTGAGCGACGTGCTGAGCCTGGCCCTGGCCTGGGGCGCGGCGCTGCTGGCCAAGCGGCGCTCCTCAGCCCGCTACACCTACGGCTACAAGGGCATTACGATTCAGGCGGCACTGCTGAATGCGGCGCTGCTCTACGCGGCGCTGGGCGGTATTCTGTGGGAAACCATCAGCCACCTGCGCCACCCCGAGCCGGTGAACGGCAAGCTGGTGATGCTGTTGGCCGGCCTGGGCATTGTAGTCAACGGCTTCACGGCCTGGCTGTTCAGCAGCGGGCAAAAGGGCGACGTAAACGTGCGCGGGGCTTACCTGCACATGCTCACTGATGCGCTGGTATCGGTGGGCGTGGTTATCGGCGGGGGGCTGGTGCTCTGGACCGGCTGGCTCTGGCTAGACCCGGTTATCAGCCTGGGCATTCTGGGCATTGTGGCCTACGGCTCCTGGGGATTAATGCGCGAAACCGTGCAGCTGAGCATGCAGGCCGTACCCGCGGGCATTGACCTGGAAAAAGTGCGGGAGTTTCTACTGGCCCGGCCCGGCGTGACCGACGTGCACGACCTGCACGTGTGGCCGTTGAGCACCCAGGAAACGGCCCTCACGGTGCACTTGGTGCGCCCCAGCGGCAGCGGTCCGGCTAATACTTTTTTGCAGGAGCTACACCACGCCCTCCAGCACGAGTTCAACATCGGGCACAGCACCGTCCAGATTGAGCAGGACTCGCCCCTAGCCGGGCCCCACGGCTGCTGCGACGAGGAGGACGCGGCCTGAACCCAACATCAGCGAAATCTGACTAATATGCGGCTTCTATCCGCCCGTTTCGCTTCGCTGCATGCCCACGCCCACCCTGCCGGAAACTCCCGTCAAAACCGCCTCCCTGTTCAGCGCCATCGTCATTGTGGCCTCGCTGGGCTACTTCGTCGACATCTACGATTTGATCCTGTTCAGCATCGTGCGGGTGAAAAGCCTGAACGAGCTGGGCATCACGGCCGCGGCCGAAGTCACCGACCAAGGCCTGTTTCTGATCAACATGCAAATGGGCGGCATGCTGCTCGGCGGCATTCTGTGGGGCATCCTGGGCGACAAGCGCGGCCGGCTGTCGGTACTCTTCGGCTCGATTCTGCTGTATTCGGTGGCCAACCTCGCCAACGGCTTCGTGCAAACCATCGACCAGTACGCCTGGCTGCGCCTGATTGCCGGCGTGGGGCTGGCCGGGGAGCTGGGCGCGGGCATCACGCTGGTGTCCGAAACGCTGCCCAAGGAAAAGCGCGGCTACGGCACCATGATTGTGGCCACCGTGGGCGTTTCGGGCGCCATGCTGGCCTACTGGGTGGGGGAGGCCCTGGGCTGGCGCAATGCCTACTTCGTGGGCGGCGGCCTAGGCCTGGCGCTGCTGGCCTTGCGGGTGGGCGTGTACGAGTCGGGCATGTTTGAGCAAACCAAGCAGACCGACGCGCCCCGCGGGCAGTTTCTGAGCCTCTTTACCAACGGCCCCCGCCTGGCCCGCTACCTCAAGTGCCTGCTCATCGGCGTGCCGCTGTGGTTCGTGGTCGGCATCCTGATTACGCTGGCCCCGGAGTTTGGCCGGGAGCTGGGCGTGACGGGCGCCGTGACGGCCGGCCTGGCCGTGTTCTGGTGCTACTTCGGCCTCGTCTTCGGCGACTTTGCCAGCGGCACGCTCAGCCAGTTGCTGCGCAGCCGCAACCGCGCCCTGCAGCTTTTCCTGGGGCTGTGCGGCGTGATGGTGGCAGCTTACCTCTTCGGCACCCGCGGCGTGTCGCCTACCGTCTTCTACGCCGTGTGCTTTCTGCTGGGCCTGTCGGTGGGCTTTTGGGCGCTGTTTGTGACCGTGGCCGCCGAGCAGTTTGGGACCAACCTGCGGGCCACGGTGGCTACCACGGCGCCCAACTTCGCCCGGGGCTCGGTGGTGCTACTCGTGCCGCTGTTCAAGGGCCTGACCGGGCCGCTGGGCTTTATCGGCAGCGCCATCACCATTGGCCTGGTCTCGTTGCTGGTAGCCTTCTGGGCCGTGAGCAGCCTGCCCGAGAGCTACGGCAAAGACCTCGACTACGTGGAAGAATAAGCCGGCTGGTTCCCAACCATGCGGGGCCCGCGCCGTTACAGACGCAGCCGTACCATCGGCCCTGCCATGAAAAAGATTCTTGCCCTATTTGCCTTCGTTACCCTGCTGACCGGTGCTGCCCAGGCCCAGACTACGACCCCAACTCCGGCGCCCACCATGTCGACTACGCCCGAGCAGCCCGCGCTGACGCCCGCCATGCAGGAGCAGCGCGCCGCCGAGGCCCGCACCACCTACGACGCCCAGAAGCAGCAGGCCAACGCCAGCGCCCAAGCCTCCCGCGACACCCGCAGTGCCATGCAGGAAAGCAAGCAGCAGCTGCGCGAACAGAAAAGCCAGATGCGCGCCCAAAGTGCCCAGCTCAAGGAGCAGCGCCGGACGGAAAAAGATGCCCGGGCCAAAGAAAAGGCCGCCCGTACCCAGATGAAGGAAGAAAAGAAGCGGGCCAAAGAAATGAAGTAAGCCGCCCGCCGGTCCGTCAGTTCCGAAAACTCCGGCTTCGGCCGGAGTTTTTTGTTACCTAAGCATTCCTCTCTTCTACCCTTCTTTTCCCCGCCCTATGGCTGACCGTCCGACCAAGAACAAGCCCATGTACTACCCCTGGCACCATTTCGTGCTGCTGCCCGCCGCCCTGGTGCTGGCCGGCTACGGCATCCGCCGCTATATCGGCGTAGCGGGCCAGGACGACGAAATTGCCCGGCTTTGGTTTACGGTCATGGCCCTGGCCGTGGTGGGCCTGGGCGTGCTCATCATGCTGCGCCAGCACTACGCCCTGAGCTTGCAGGACCGCCTGATCCGGCTGGAGGTGCGCCAGCGTTACTTCGAGCTGAGCGGGCAGCGCCTGCAGCCGCTGGAAAGCCAGCTCAGCATGGCCCAGATTCTGTCGTTGCGCTTCGCCGGCGACGCCGAGCTGCCCGCGCTGGTGCAGGCGGCCATCACCGAAAAACTCAGCCCCCAGGACATCCAGGCCCGGATTCAGGACTTCCAGTTCGACTACCTGCGGGTGTGAGCCGGGCACTAAAGTTTCCGGCGTGGATTTTTCCGCCGACTTTTGTGTTGAAGTAAGCTCCCGGCACAGGGCCGGGCGGTGCAGTTCTTCCATTCCTCACGTTCAGCTCTCCCGTCACCGGGCGGCAGGCGCCCCTGCTTATGATTCTCTACAACGTTACCACCAGCCTCGACCCGGAAATTGCCGAAGAGTGGGTTACCTACATGCGCGACATCCACATGCCGGAAGTAATGGCCACGGGCTTTTTCCTCAAAAGCCAGCTTTGCCGCCTGCTCAACGAAGAAGACAACGGCATCACCTACGCCTCCCAGTACTACTGCGTGAGCCTGGAGCAGCTCGAAGAATACCAGCTGGTGGCCGCCCCGGCTTTGATTCAGGAAATCGAAAAGCACTTCGGCGGCCGCTACGCCTCCTTCCGCACCATGCTGGAAGTGGTAGACTAGCTTCGCGCCGACGGACCACAAAAAAGGGCTGCTTCGTTCGGGGCAGCCCTTTTCGATTCTTTTGACTTCGGCAACCACCGGCGGCGAAACCGGTGGGTTAGGCGTTATGCCCCACGGCTGCTTCCACGGCCGGGTCGCAGGCGTACGCCTGAAGCTGGTCAGCCGTCATATTGCCATTGAACCACTCCGGGTCGAGGTTGGCGCCGATGCGCTTGTAGAAGCCAATGGCGGGCTCGTTCCACTCCAGCACCTGCCACTTCAGGCGGTAGGCATGAGTGCGGCGCGCCTCGGCTACCACCGCATCGAACAGCTTCCGGCCGATGCCGGTGCCGCGGGCGGCTTCGGTTACCACGAGGTCTTCGAGGTAGAGCATGCGGCCCTTCCAGGTGGAATAGGCGGTGTAAAACAAGGCAATGCCCAGAATGCCCTGCGTCGGGGTTTCGGCCACGAAGAACCCAAAAATCGGCTCCGGCCCAAACCCGTCGCGCTGCATGTCGGCCAGGGTATTGGTTACTTCGTCGGGGGCGCGCTCATACACGGCCAGCTCCACGATAAGCGCGTGTACGCGGGGCAAATCGGCTTCGGTGCCGCGGCGGATGGTGATAGTAGACATAGAAAAAAAGGGGAAGCGCCGCCTGCTCGGCCGGTACGAAAAAAACCAACGCAGCAACGCCCACCTGCGCGGGCGCAAATGGGCGTTGAAAAAATACTCCGGGGCCCGGAGGCCGGAATTACATCTGCGGCTGCATCTTTTTGATGTCCTGCGTGGCGTTAACCGCGTTGATTTCGCGGGTCGCGGGATTTTCCGGGGCCACTTTGCCGCCCGTCGTGTCGGGCGCGGCGGGAATCTCGGGCAGGGGCTTGGTAGCTACGTCCTCGTCGGTTTTGTAGTCCGGGTTGTGGCACGAGGTAACGGTGAGGGAAGCAGCGGCCAGCAGACCGAGCAGGAGCTTTTTATTCATGGGTAAGCCGAAATAAGACAGTCGTTTGGGACTTTGGGGCCGCAAGATACGAAGCGGGCCGCGAAACCCGCCTACGCAATTAGCGCCCCGTCGGATACGGGTTGACGCCCATATTCTGGAAAGCAAACGCCCAGATGTCGGTCCACTCCTGAATCTGCAGGGCCGTACTCTTGCCCGCCCCGTGCCCGGCATTCACGTCGACGCGGATCAGCTGGGGGTTGGGGCCCGCGTTGGCTTCCTGCAGGGTGGCGGCAAACTTAAACGAGTGCGCGGGCACCACCCGGTCGTCGTGGTCGGCGGTGGTAATCATGGTGGCCGGGTACTCGGTGCCGGTCTTCAGGTTGTGCAGGGGCGAGAACTTGTAGAGGTTCTGGAACTGCTGGTAGTTGTCGGAAGTGCCGTACTCGGGAGCCCAGTTCCAGCCGATGGTAAACTTCTGGTAGCGCAGCATGTCCATCACGCCCACGGCCGGGAAAGCCACGTGAGCCAGGTCGGGGCGCTGGGTCATGGTGGCGCCCACGAGCAGGCCGCCGTTGGAGCCGCCGGCAATGGCCAGGTGGCGGGCATCGGTGTAGCTCTGGATTTTGAGGTACTCGGCGGCGGCAATGAAGTCGTCGAACACGTTCTGCTTGTTGGGCGTCATGCCGGCCTGGTGCCAGGCTTCGCCGTACTCCCCGCCCCCACGCAAGTTCGGAATGGCCAGGATGCCACCGTTTTCGAGCCACAGCATCCGCACCACCGAGAAGCTCGGCGTCAGGGAGATATTGAAGCCGCCGTAGGCGTAGAGGTAGGTCGGGTTCTGGCCGTTGAGCTTCACGCCTTTCTTGTGGGTGATGAACATCGGAATCTTGGTGCCGTCCTTGCTGGCGTAGAACACCTGGGTGGTCACGTAGTCGGCGGGGTTCACGTCGACCTGCGGGGCGCGCAGCACGGTGCTTTGCTTCGTGGCGAAGTCGTAGCGGTAGATGGTGGTGGGGTAGGTAAACGAGGTGAAGGCGTAGTACACGCTCTTCGCGTCGCGGCGGCCGCCGAAGCCCGCGGCCGTGCCGAGGGCGGGCAGCTCCACGTCGTTCTGAAACTTGCCGGTTTCGCTGTACACCTTCACCTGGCTGCTGGCATCCTTGAGGTAGGTCACGATGAGGTGGCCGCCGGCGTGCTCGATGCTTTCGAGCTTGTTCTCGCTCTGCGGAATCACCTCTTTCCAGGCCGTTTCCTGGGGCTTTTTGGGGTCAATCAGCACCACGCGGTAGCGCGGGGCCTTATAGTTGGTGAGCACCAGCAGCTGCCCGCCCACGTTGCCGACCACCGAGTTGTTGTACTCGTAGCTGCCCATCAGGGTCGTAAACTTGGTGGCCTGCTTGGGGTCGGTGAGGTCGCGCACGGCCACCCGGTTGCCGTCGGCCTTGCCGTCGGTGGTGTAGAGCACCAAGAACCGTTCGTCCTCGGTGGTGCCCACGGTGCGGAAGCCCAGGGCCATGCTCTTGTCTTCGTAGACCAGCTTATCGGCGCTCTGGGGCGTGCCCAGCTTGTGGTAATAGACCTTGTGAAACTCGTTTTTGCCCGAGAGCTGGTTCTGCCCCGCCTTGGGGGCGTCGTAGCGGCTGTAGTAGAAGCCGTCCTTGGCCCAGGCCGCCCCCGACACCTTCACCCACTGCAGCTCATCGGTGAGCGTTTTGCGGGTTTGCAGGTCCATCACCTTGAGCTTCTGCCAGTCGGAGCCGCCCCCGCTGGTGGCGTAGGCCAGGTAGCGGTGGTCGTTGGAGAAGTAGGTGCCGGCCAGGGCCGTGGTACCGTCGGCGGAGAACTTGTTGGGGTCGAGCAGCACGTCGGGCTGGCCGTTGGCGCCGTTTTGCTGCACGTAGAGCACGGCCTGGTTTTGCAGACCGTCGTTTTTGGAGAAGTACATGTTCTCGCCTTCCACCTGCGGCACGCCGTAGCGCTCATAGTTCCAGAGCTTGGTGAGGCGGGCCTTGATTTGCTCCCGGAACGGAATCTTGTCGAGGTAGCCGAAAGTCACTTTGTTTTCGGCCGTCACCCAGGCCTTGGTTTCGGGCGAGTCGAGGTCTTCGAGCCAGCGGTAGGGGTCGGTGACGGACGTGCCGAAGTAGTCGTCGGTCTGGTTGGATTTGCGGGTTTTGGGGTATTCCACGGTCAGGCGGGGAGTTTCGGGCGCGGCGGTGCCGCTGCGGCGGTCGGCGGTGCCCGAAGTGGAGGTGGTTTGAAGCGCCGGTTCCTGGGTGGGTTGGGAGGAGCGGCAGGCAGCCAGCGCGGTCAGCGACAGCAGGGCGAGGGTGGTGGTACGCATAGCTCGGATACTGGTAAAACGAATGCTTCAGGCCCAAGGTAACGCCAAATACGCCGGGCAGGCCGATTTTATTTCCCCCGAAACAGGATTTCACCCCCAATGGTTGCCGGCCCGCAGGAGGATGAGTGGACCGCTGAAGTTAAGACTGTCATGCTTCGCTTCGCTCGGCATAACAGTATCTCTCTCCAACGACCGGCCCGGCATAGTGCAAAACCTTGCCTTAGCCGCTCCGTGCACTTCACCCGAGGGCAACCCGAAGCCAACCCGAAGGCAACCCGAACGGAATACGAAGGCACTGCGAAGCCATACTGAACCGACCTTCCCGGCAGGATGCTATTTCCTTGGAACGAATAAGGGGTTACCGGGCCGTGGCCATGCGCCCGATCTTGGGAATCACCTGAATCAGGAAGCGCTTGTTCTGGCCTTCGCGGGCGCCGGCATAGCGGCCGGTGCCAAAGAAGCCGCTGCCGCCGATAATGAGCTCAATGCCGCGGTCCTGGCTGAAGTCGAGGCCGTTCTGCTTCCAGAAGTTGAGAAGGTTCAGGGCCCGGCGGTAGCTGAGCTGGTAGGTGAGCTGCTCCTCGGCCCGGTTGCGGGGGTCGTTGCCGGCGTAGCGGGCGGCCATGCCCTCCACGATAACCAGGTAGCGCACGGGCTGCTCGGTGCGGATGGTCTTGAGCACGTCGCGCAGGGTGCGGCCGGCCTGGAGCAGGGCAGGCTTGTAGGCGTCCTGGATTTCGTCGCGGCCGGCCTTGAACTGCACCGGCACCAGCAGCTCGTGGCGCTCCAGCAACGGGTCGTACTTGAAGTAGCGGCCCTCCAGGCGCTTGAGGGAGTTGCGGATCTTGGTTATCTGCTCCAGCTCCTCGGCCTTGGCCTTCAGCTCCCCGTTGGCCTTTTTCAGGTCGTGTTCCCGGTCCTTAAACAGCTTGAAGCTGTAGACGAACAGCACCAGCATCACCACAAAGAGCGACGTCATCAGGTCCACGTAGCTGGGCCAGAAGAAGTCGTTGGAAGAGCGGTTTTGCGGGTCGTTCATGGGGAAGGAATTGCGGAAAGGAAACCTTAAAACGTGCTGGTATCAACCCGCCTTTTGTTCTGCTCAACCAACTGGGCAATTTTGGCCTGCAACTGGTTAAGCGAGGTTTCGGGCATACAAGTGCTGTCCGCTTTGCCTTTCCAGAAGGCTTTTACTAAGCTCTTATGCTGCGAGTAGCTTTTCATATTCTGCACATACCAAAGCTCATCATCTGCTTTGACTACAACCACCAGATTGCCCGCTGTATGGTCGGTAGCACCTTGCCCGAATCTGTACAATCCGGTACCGGAGCAAGCGGCTAAGGCAACAATTGTGGTATCCTCGGGGAAAACATGTCGGGACTTTGTGAGCCTTGGTTTTGCCAAAACCCTTTTGATTGCTTCCTCGGTGCTATAGCTCCGATATTCAAGCGGAATTTCAACTTTGCTGATGCTCTGCGCACTGACAGAATTGAACGCACTGATGCTTAGCAACAGGATGAATAAGAATGTGACGCGCAGGTGCACCATGTATATTGGATATTCTGATTGAACGTCATCCTGAGCTTGCGAAGGACCTTATGACAGTTACACCGGCTTTACCCCGCCAAACAGGCTGTCCATAAACCGCTGGAACCGGTTTTTGGCCGTGGCTTTCACCAGCACCGTGTTCAGGTTGGAAAGTTCGGACAGCAGCTTGGCCTGGATCTGGGAGTCCAGCTCGATTTTGCGCAGCAGCTCCCGCTGGGTGGCCGATACTTCGCGGCCGAGCACGTCCTGCTGGGCGTTGAGCTGCTGGAAGGGCTCCAGGTACTGGCGGATCCGGTCGAAGACGTTGTCCTTGTTGAGCTGCTGGAAGTGCTGGCTCCACTTCTCGTAGGCCTGCTGGGCGTCCCGCTCGTGGAAGCTCAGGCGCTGCTGCATCAAATCGGTGAGGCGGCCGGTGGCCTCGTCGAAGTACTGCTCGGTGCGGGCGGCCACGTTGCCCATTTCCTTCTGGTGGCGCTGGAAAAAGTCGAGCTGGGCCTGTACCAGGTTGTCGTGCTGGCCGATGTACTGGCCCACGTTGTTGATGCCCCGCTCGAATCCCACGAGGCGGTCGAGGATACTGCCCACGGCCCGAGCGGTGGCGGTGCCGTCTTCCAGCATCTGGTTGAGCCGCTGCTGGTAGCCGATAAACTGCTGGAACATTTCGGCCGACTGGCTCACTTTCTCGAACACGGCCACGTTGGCGTTGGCCATCTTATCGAAGCCGATTTCGTTGAGGCGCATGAGGAAGTCGCGCTGCACCTTCACGTTCTCGGTGAGCGTGCCGATGACGGGCTCGAAGATGGTGACCTTGCTGACGAAATCCTGGTTGAAGGCGTCGAGCACGGCCTTCAGGTTCGACAGGCTGCCGGCCATGTCGGAGTGCAGGATGGGCAGCAGGCGGGCCTGCAGGAAGGTGTAGTAGTTGTTCTGGGCCTGGTCGAGGCGCTGGTGGGCGGTGCGCACGAGGCCGTTGCCGAGCAAGGTGAGCAGCAACCCCACGAAGGAGCCCGTCATGGCGATGAGCACCCCGGTCAGGAAGGGCGTCAGGGCCGCATCGTCCGACACGCCGTTGCGGGCAATGCCGACCAGGCCCAGAATCACGCCCAGGAAGGTGCCGAGCAGCCCCAGGTAGAGCGGGGTGGCCACGTTAGCCTGCACCGCGTTTTCCATTACCTGGCTCTGGCGCTCGGAAATATCCTTGAGGATGCTGAAGTCGGCCGCGCCCTTGTTGTAGCGCAGGTAGCCGTTGGTGTCGGCCATGATTTCGCGGAAGCCGTCGGACACAGCGTCGGCCTTGATGATTTCCACCGGGAAAGAGCCTTCCGGGGCGTTGGCGGCGTAGTCGGGCAGATCCTCGCCGCTGGGCGTGACGAGGCGGCGCTCCACGCGCAGCGCATTTTTATCGGGGTAGAGCTGGCTCAGCTGCCGGGCCTGGGTGCGGGTGCGCAGAAACGTGCGAATCTGCAGGCCCACGACAATGGCCACCACGACGACTTCGAGAATTATTTCGAGCATGAAACTTCAAACGGGAACGAAGCACAAAGGTCAGCGCAAATACGCTGACCGAAGTGGGAAGATGCAAAAAAGGCGGCGGCTCGTACCGGAATGAGGTAGAAACGCCTATTTGCGGCTCGTCGGCCGCGCCGTTTGGATGGTGGCTGTTCAACGAGCAGACGCAAGCAGGCGTCTCTACACCGTTCGGTCAACTTGGTTACTTCAGCGGCTCCAGCGCGAAACCCTGGTCGGTTTTCACCACGCGGAACCGGCGGTTGGCGCACTGCACGGTCGTCGTCTGCTCGTTGAGCGGCACGCGGCTGCGCGTCCACGAGCGGGTCCGGCCCAGGAAAGCCCCGCGCTTGTACGTAACCAGGAGCGTGTCACCCACCATTTCCTGCTTGGTAATCTGGGTCTGGATGGCCGAGCTGAGCGAGGATATCCGGGGTTGACCGTTGTCCTGCACGAGCATAAAAGCGGAGTCTTCCTGAGTAGGGCCCACTTTGGAAGACAAGCAGCCGGCCAACGGCAGCCCCAGTAGCAGCAGGCAATACCGGTTCATCGGGCCTGCCTCCTACTCAAAGTGAATGGCCGCCTTCTGCTCAATCTGCCAGGCGCCGTTGCTCTTGATGAGCGTGCCGTCCTTGTCGGTGACGATGCGGGAAACGGGGCCGTTGGGCTGCTGGTAGGCGCAAGCATCGCGCAGGGAGTATTGGGCGCTCTGGATGGCGTAGGCGTGCACCCCGGAGTTGGCCGTGACCCGGAACGTGGCCCGCTCGGGCACCCGGGGGTCGGGGGTTATTTCGTAGATGCTGTCGTGCTGGGGCTGCTCCTGCAGGTCATAGTCACTAAAGCCCCCGTTGACGGGCACCTTCACGTAGTAGCGCGACGGCGCCGGTGGCGTAGGCTGGGGGGTCGGTACTGCCGGAGCAGTGGCTTCGCTCCAGTTGGTACCGGGCAGCTGCACGGGCGGAATCAGGCTTTCGAATTCGTCGCGGGGGGTACTGGCTGGCGAGCCGGCGGGCTGCACCGGCGGCTGGGGCATAGCTTCCTGAAACGACTCGGGAGCCGCCACGGGCGCTGGTACCGACGCAGGAGCAGGCGGGGCGGCTACGGGCTGAGGCCGCGGCTGGGGCTGGGGCTGGGGCTGGGATGAGGGCGCCGCCGCAGCCGGAGCCGCTTGGCGGGGCGGAGTACTTTGCTGGGTGCCCTGGGGGCGCGGCTGGTTCTGCTTGCCCTGGTTCTGACCTTGCGGCTGCCCACTCCCCTGCTGGCGCTTGCCCAGCTCCTCGGCCACGCGCTGCTGCACCAGCTTCTCGATGTCGCGCTGCAGTTCCGGGGTCAGACCCTTGGCGGCAGCCACCGGGCGTGCCGGCATGCCATTGGCGGAGGCTTTCACCGATTCCAGCTCGTTGCGGTGACGGTCGGCACGGCTGCCCAGGTCGTTGATGCTACGGCGCAGCATGACGTAAAGAAACAAACTCAGCAACGACATAATCAGCGCCAGCGGGGCAAAGAACTTGCTCATCAGGCTCTCCCCGCCCGCGGCCCGCGGGGCCGCGCTGGCTATTTGCTGGCTACCCAGCCCGGTTTCGGCCGGACCGGCCACGGCTTCGTCGGTGGCGGTGGTGTCGATAACGTCGGTCTGGTCGTCAGAGGCCACGGCCGTGGCGACGTCGGTGGGCGGGGTGCCGTTTTCGACGTAGCCTTTCAGCTGGGCTTCCAGGGCCTGCACGCCCTGCATGCGGGCGGCGTCTTTGCGGCGGGCCGGGGAGGCTTTGAGCTTGTTGATGATTTCGGTAGCCAGCTTCTGCAGGCGCGACTTATCCGAGCCCAGCCCTTTGTACATCGTGCCGCGGGCCTCTAGGGGCTGGTAGAGCATGCTGTACACCTTCTGGCTGTCGGCCTTGATGCTGTTTTCAAACTCCTTCAGGCTGCCGCCGCAGCGCAGGGTGCTTTGCAGGTTGGGCCGGCCGGTGTCGCCGTACACGAACTTCATCGTGGCGCACCAGATCTGGGTTTTCTGCTCGTCGAGCGTGGGCTGGCCGAGCTGGGTTTGGGCGTGGGTGGCAGTCGAAGAAAACAGCCCGGCAAGCAGCAAGGCGCAGGAAAGGAAAATCCTCATGAAGGTGGGGTATTGAGGATGAGAAATTATTCTAACAGCAGAATCCAGCCTATTTTCGAGTCGTCAGGTGTTCCCGGGGCATCCCGCAGAAACTCCCATGATTCGCCTTGCAACGTCAATTGATACCGAGCTATTAACTCGTCACTAATTGACACTGTATTCGACAGCCAAGCAAACATGAGCCGGTCATAGGCCTCCAAAAGAGGAGTTTGCCCAACCAGTATTTTGAAGTGGTCCGGCAGATACAACAGATTCTTCTGCTGTATCAGATGCACCAAGTTGGCTTTATCCCGAAGCGAGATTCTGACTTCTCCCGTTTCATGCACAACATAGCCAGTGGATTCCAAATCGGGGAGATGCTCATCATATGGATAGCAACTGAATACCGAATTATTCGGCATCAGCTCTAACACGTCCACTATAAAAGCTTCTCCCCGATCCAGCATTACCCGTTCGTCATCAGCTCCCGGCTCAGGTTGTACAGGGCCTGCTTAAGCGGGTAGAAGAACAGCGTTTCGGGGAGGGTTTCGCCCTGGCCGAGGTTGCGGCCAATCTGGTGCAGGCCCAGGTTGAGGCTGTCCTCGATTTCGCGCAGCAGCATTTCCTTGATGCGGGTGCGGTCCACGTCCACGCCGACCTCGCGCATGAGCGGGGCCACGTCGTCGTTGTCGAGCACGATGTCCAGGAAACGTTTCGTGTTGTCGATGACGCTCTGCTTGAGGTCGGCATCCACCTGGGGCATTTTCAGGCGGGCCGTGTCGATGTCCTGGCCGGTCAGGGCGCCGTCCAGCTTCACGGTGCGGATCTGGTCGAAGTCGGCGGCGCTGGTGGCGCTTTCCTCGAACAGCACCCCGCCGTTGGTAGTGGCTTCTTTGGGGTTGTCGGCCAAGATGACGCGGAAGTTCTGGGGGGCTTCCTGGCCCGTGGCGGCCTTGAACACGGCTTTGCTGATCTTCTCAATGGCGGCCATGCTGGCGCCGCCGCTGAGCAGGCGCAGGTAGAGGCTGCCCTTACCCGAGAAGCACAGGTAGCGCGGGGGCTTGAGGCCCAGGTGCTGCACCAGCTGGGCCACGTGGTAGACGATGGCCGTGTAGTGCAGGTAAAACAGCACCCGCAGCTGCCGCCCCTTGCCCAGGCCGAGGCTCTGGGTGAAGCGCAGCGCGTCGTTGTACGTGAACAGCAGGCTGGTCACGTCGGCCGAGCCGAAGTCGGGGTTTTGCAGGGCGGCGCGCAGGTAGCCCTTGTACTCCTGGTTTTCCTCCGAGTCGGGCAGACTTTCCACGTACTGCACGCCGAGGCGGAGCAGGCCGTTCTGCTTGGGCGCGCCCTGCACGCGGGCGTAGCCGTCACCCCACAGGTCGTCGCCGGCGAAGCGGAAGGACGAGCTGAAGGCGGGCTTCTGGTCGGCGAAGATCAGCAGGTCGGTGGTGCCGCCGCCGATGTCGATGTTAATGACGTTTTCGTCGCGGTTGGGTACTACCTGGTTGGTAGCCGTGAGGTAGTAGTACGGCGCCACCGACTCCGAAATGCACTGGGTGGGGCGGCGGGCCCGGAAAATCTGCTGGAAAGCCTCGTCCCAGACCTGCTGGAACTGGTTGCGCAGGAACATATCAAAGCTCAGCGGGGCAAACCACACCACGCGGGTGTCTTCCAGGATGCCGCCCTGCATGGCCGCCTTGTGCTTCATCAGCAGCAGGATTTCCTTGAAGAAGGCCGCAATGCGGTTCACGCCCTGGGGGTCCAGTTCGGCGCTCCACTTCAGGTTGGTCACGAAGCGGTTCTGGGGCGGCTGCCCGGTTTCGGTGTTGATGCTGAAGCCGATGTTGATGTTGCTGAGCACCTTGCTGGGCTCGTTGGCGTAGGAGTTCGTCTCGCACACGGCGGTCCGGATTGGGAACTCATACACTGAGCCGGCCTCGCCGATGATGCTGGGCACAAATTCCCGGTTCTGAATCAGCGGAATGTCGAACAGCTGACCGGGGCCACGCATATAGCGCTGGTAGGCCGAGTAGCCGGTGTCAGGCAGCGGGGCGTTGAGCAGTTCCATCTGCAGGTCACTTTCCCCGATGGTGAACGGGCGCGGGTGGGCCGAGGGGCCATCAGCATACGCCACGTGGGTGTTGCTGGTGCCAAAGTCGACGGCGAAGGTGAAGCGGCGGGTACCGCGGTCCAGCTCCCGCCAGCGCGGCACGATCAGGCCCCGGGCCGGGGGCGCGCCGTGGAAAGCCGGCGGACAAGTCAGCTCGGCCAGGTCGAAGTGCGTCCCGGTGATTTCGTAGTAGGTGCTGCCGGCCGTGGACACGCTTTTCTGGGTGCGCTCAAACTTGGTGGCCCGCTTCGACGCGCCCTGGTCGGTGAGCCGCTCCCCGCCCACAAAGAACGTGAGGTCGTAGCGGCGCTGGAGCATGGTGGGCGAGTTGTCGGCGTCCACGAGCATGACCTTGTAGAAGTCGTTGTACTCGGGCTGGGCGCGCATCTTGTAGAACGGGAACACGCCCAGGCCGATGTTGGCCTTCACGATGCGGCCCTTCTCGGGAATCTCCCGGCCCTGGGCGTCCTTGGGGTTCTGCGGGTTCTGGTAGTAGCTCCGCTCGAAGGTGATGAAGCGGCCGCCCTGCACCGGAATCCGCAGCGCAATGCGCACGTGGTTCAGATCAATGGTGAAGGTGAGCAGCTCGGCCAGGTCGTGGTCGGAGAAGTACTCGAAGAAGGTCTGGCGCAGGGGCAGCAGGTATGGAAACCGCGCCCGGCCCTGGGTATCGGCCCCGTACTGGAACGTGACCTTGCCGGTGTGGAAGCGCTGGGCATTCAGCTCGTAGGGCAGCTCCACCAGGGCATCTTCCAGGAAGTCACCGACGGTCAGGTACGGGTACTTGAAGCCTTTGCCGGGCAGCACGCGGTTTTCCAGGGTCAGCTCGTCGGCGTAGGGCACCGGGGTGCGGTCGTCCCAGGGCTGGCCGTTGAGGTAGTTGGCGCCCTGCATGGTCAGGTTGGGGCGCAGCACCAGCGGGGTGGGTCGGCTCTGATTGGTTTGCCGCGTCGGCGCAATGAACAGGTCCGAGCTGGTCACGGCCGACTGGTCGGCGCGGCTGGGCAGGGGCACGTGCTTCACGCTGGCCAGGTTGCCCTGGAAGTCGGCAATGGCGGGGTAATTGGTGGCAAACTGCTGGGCCGTGTGGTCGCCCTGCATCTGCATCTGGTTGATACGGTTCCGGTCGAGGCCGGCAAACACGCTGCCGGCAAATTCCCGGCGCTGCAGCTGCGGGTAGGCCAGGAACAGCTCGTAGACAAACTCCCGGAACGCCGGGGACCGGTCTTCGAGCAGCACCACCTGGTTGTCGAAGTAGTGGCCGCGGGCCTGGGCGCGCTCCAGGTCCAGCTGGCGCACGGCCGGCGCGGTGAACAGCAAGGTCAAAGGCGAAGTACCGCCCAGCAGCTGGGGCCCGCCGGGCAGATTCGGCGACTCGTAGAACACGAGGTACATATCCGAGAAGTCGCGGAACCGGTCGTCCTGCAAAAACAGGCGCAGGGTTTCGCCCAGCAGGCGGGTACCTTCGTCGCCCTGCATCCGGCGCAGCTCGGCCTCCACGTTCCAGCGGCGCAGGGTAATTTTGCGGCCGGCCTGGGTGTAGAGGTTGTAGTTGTAGAGGATTTCGAACAGGTCCCAGAAGTGCGACACCAACTCGTGGTAGACCGAGCCGGGGTTGCGCTGCCCTTCCCGGGCCAGGAAGTCGAAGGCGGTTTCAAACAGGTGCATTCGCGCAAACGGCGTCGGGATGCTCACCGCCACGTTCTTGGCCCGCCCGCCCGTGGGGTCGGTGACGGTGTTGATTTCGGTGCTGGTGATGGGCGCAGTTTTCTGCCAGCCCTGCACCTGCTGGGAACCATTGTTGTGAAGACGAAGGACTTTGGGCATTGTCGGAAGTTTGCTTTGATAAGGAGAACGGGCCGTTTGGGGCCGAAGCCCGGCTCGTTCTTACACCACTTTCACCTTTTCCTCGAAGGCTTTGTCGGTTACCTGGTCGAACAGGGCGACGAGCTTGCGGAAGCTGTCGGGCTCGTGGATGGACTTGGCCGCGTCGTTGAGCTGGTTGAGGAAGTAGTTCTGGCTGAGGCCCTTGTTGAAGAAGTCGTTCCACTTCTTTTCCACCGGCTTGCCCGAAATCATGGCGTTGAAGTCGTCGGTGGTCAGGTCGAAGGGGCGGAAGCTGCGGCGGTTCTGGCTGAGCTCCTTGAGCCACTCGTCGACGCCGTACTCGGGGCTGTGCAGGAAGTTATTGAGCTCCTTGAAGATGGGCTCGTTGCGCAGGGCGTGGTCCAGGTTTAGGTTGTCGTGGTAGGGCGCCTTGTCGGTGGGCAGGTGCTGCTTGTGGTAGCGCGAGAAGTACAGCAGCTGGGTCAGGTGCTTGGCAATCAGCTCCCGGCTCTCGTCGGGCAGGTGGCTGAAGTTCAGGTCCTGGGTGTCGGTGCCGAGGCCGTACTCGTGGAAGTGGGGCGCGCCGTTGCGCAGCTCGGCGTCGGAGTACTGCATGAAGTCGACCACGCTCAGGGCGGCCAGTAGCTCGATGAGGTGGGCCTTGTTGCGCTGGGCGGTGCCGCCGGGCTGGTTTTCGTAGGGCGTGTCGGGCGTGTCGGCCAGGTAGTACAGCGCGTCGAGGCCCTGCAGGTTGTGCTCGTAGTAGCTGAGCGCGGCCTTGGTCTTGGTCAAAAAGGAGTTGGAGTCGATAACCGAGTTGTCTTCGCTCTGCAGGGCGAAGTAGGGCATCACCGTCACGGCGCCGGTGAGGGCATTGCGCAGGTAGCCGGCGTTGCTGAGACGGGTGTTGGGGTCTTTGAGGTTTTTGAGCAGCAGTGGGAAGCCCGCGGCCCCGGTCCCGCCGAAGATGCTGGAAATGAAGAACACCCGGTCGCCGGCCTGGAAGTTGTCGGCAAAAAACCGGATTTCCGGCGACTCCACCACTTTGTTCAGCACGATGCTGCCCACGTTGGGCGAACCGCGGAAACCAATGGTGAGCGGGCTTTCCAGGTTGTCCTGGGTGAAGAGCAGCTCCACGAGGCCCTTGGAATCCACCGACAACTGGTCGTAGCTCAGGTACTGGCGGAAGCTCTGGTTGATGCCGCCGAAGTCGAACACAAAGGTGTCTTTCACCCCGCCGTTGGTGTCGGCCGAGATGCTGCTCAGGGTGCTGACATCGGTCTGGAAGAAGCCGTCGTCACGGGGGCCCAGGTGCTGGTAGATCTGCTGGTAGCTTTTGAGCATGTCCACCGTGCGGTTCATGTCGCCGTTGTGAGCGTCGGGGTCGATGATGATGGGCACCACCCGGTCGCAGTTGGCGAGCTTCACGCCCGAGGCCAGCAGCATGGTTAGGGACCGAATGACGCGGGAGCCGGTGCCGCCAATGCCGAAAATGAACAGTTTAGCCATTGAATCGCAGATTTTGCTGAGTAAGCGCGGATTGCGCAGATTCGTGTAGAGACGCATACTTGCGTCTGGCGTTGAATAACGACTGCCCAGCAGTTGGGTCGTCCAACGATTGAGACGCAAGTATGCGTCTCTACATTCCTAAAAAGGAGTCGTGCTGGCGTTGGTCGAGCCGCGCTTGAGCAGGACGGAGAACAGGAAAAACCAGAACAGGCCCAGGATGGCGTTCCAGGTCGACATCCAGTAGACGTAGGAGTGCGAGGCCACTTCCTGGGAGCTGGTCTGCCAGAGGCCGATGAAGAAGGCCAGCAGCGCATTGATTACCAAAAAGATAACCCAGTGGCGCAGCTTATTAAAGGTAGCCACGCCCATGGCGCGGTTAATCAGGTAGTAGAAAATCAGCACCATGGCCAACGACAGGCCGATGGTGAGCAAACCCACGTTCGGGAAAATCACCTCCCGGTACACCGGAGTTTCCGACGGCGGCTGGGGCGTGCCAATGAGTTCGTAGAGGAAGCGGAAGAAACCTTTCATAGAGCGGAGAGTGGCGCAAACCAAGGTTTGCGAAGCGTGGAACGGGTTGGAAGAAAGGAAAGGGAACGAACGGGTGCTGCTTCTAGTCGGCGGGCTGGAGCGTGAGTGGAATGGTGAAAACCGGAGCTTTTTGCTCCCCGCCCGCCACGGCTTCAACTCCGTCGAGCAGGCTGCTCAGGGCAAAGGTCTTGGCCCCGGTCTGGTTGATGTTGCTGTCATTCTTGGTGGTCCACTGGCTTACCCAGGCCGGCCGCTGGTCCCGGAGCACGAGCTGCACGGGGCGGGCCCCCGCGCCGAGCTTGGTAACGCGCACTTTGACAAAATGCGTGTATTGATTTTCGGCCCCGCTGCTGTTTTTTGTCTGGTCGCTGGCTCCAAAGACGCTCACAATCTTGGCGTCAGTGTCCTGGGCCTGCAGTTGCAGGTTGGCTTTCAAGTAGTTCAGGTCGCGGTACAGGCCGGGCAGGGCCTGCAGATCGAGGCCCACCACAAACTCCACCGGCTCCTTCGCCGACACCTTGCTGATGGCCACCGTGTGATAAGAGGCCCCGGCCGTGCGCTTGCTGGCGTCCTTTTCCCCGTAGTACCAGGCGCCCACGTTTTGGAAGCGGCTGAGCAGGGAAGTCGGCGGCGCCGGGTATTTCACCCCGAAGTGGGCCTGCTGGGCGGGCTGCTTTTCGAGCTGGGCGGCATCGAAGCGGCGCACGGCGTCGGCGGGCCCAATCACCCAGAAGTAGTACGGAACAGCCGTGTCGCAGCAGCCCGTGATTTTCTTGGGGCCGCTTTTCAGGGCCGGATAATACGTGCCGCGGAAGTCGGAAGCGTAGCCGTACACCGATACGGCCAGGTCGGCGCGACGGGTGCGGTTCAGGGCATCGGTAATGTCGGTGCTGATATAGGGAATGGCCCCGGCATTCTTGGGCGAGTAAATGAAGTCCGAAATCAGCACGCTAACTGAGTTGGGCGCGTAGTAGCCGGTCACGAGCGTGTCGAGGACCGTGGGAATGTCGGTGCTGCTGGCGGGCTGCTGAATGCCGCCGCGCACGGTTTGGGAAAGCTGTTGGTAGGAATCCCGGTAAGGTTTTTCCTTGATGCGGAAATAGGTTTTGCGGGCTGCTGAGCTGCGGTTCACCTCCGACAGAAACTGCGCCACGTGCTGCTGAAAGCGGGTGTTGGCGGCATCGGCGCCGGTTTTGGGCATGAAGCCTTCCATCGAGCCCGACACTTCCAGAAACACGTTGACCTGGGCCAGCGGCCCAGTACCAGCTGGCGCGGCGGCGGCTTCCGCGGCCGGGGTTTCCGTGGGCGCTGCGGCGCCGGGAGTTTCTGCGGGCGGCACCGTTTCCGTCACGGCGGGCTCCGCAGCGCGATTTTCGCCCTTCATATCGGAGCGGGAGTAGCAGCCGGAAAGCAGCACGCCCAGGGCCAGGGCAGGCAGCAGCGGGAAAGAGCGGGTCAAATGCATTCGGACTAAGTGAGGTTCGTCGGCGGGCGTCGCCCCTTGCGTACTGCGGCCGGGGCCGGCAGGTTGTGGGCAACGTCGTGTAAGGCTATAAAATTTTACGGCATAATCCGCATATAGACCTGTTCCGATGCGTTCCGCGGGGCCAGTTGCCCCGACAAAATTGTGCCACAAAGCCGGAAGCCCCGCTACCTTGGCCAACGCCCCGCTTGCGAAAACAACCCGACCGTTCAGCTTTATTGCTTGGCAATCCGGGCTTTGTTGTTTGCGCTCTGCGCCTGCTTATCCACTTTTCCGCTACTTATTTCTAATCCCGCATGCCCAAAAGCAAAACCTTCCTGCTATTCGTTTCCAGCCTGTGCTTCCCTTATGTTCAGTTGTTACTGATGTCCCGCAATCATTCCTTCCTGCTGGACTTTCTGGCCTTTATGTGCGTGGTAATCACCGCCATTATCTTGATATTCCGTGCCCGGGATAGTAGTACTGCCCTGATTCTTTATCTCCTGGTAGCCGGGGGAATCATACTGCTGTGCTTCGCGGCCTTCGATACCCTCCAACGCGCCGGTGATTACCTAATCTTTAAAAGTCAGCAGAGACAACTGGACAAGTTCGTGGCTGAAATCCGACCCCACCACAAGCCCGAAGGCCTTCAACTTTTCTCACCGACCCAGTCTCTTTCGGGCTTCATCAGATACTACGAGGTGCTACCGGACAGCACTATCCTCTTCACGCGGGGCGGTGAAGAAAGCATTTTTTTCTGGGGCTTTGCTTACTCCTCCACCGGCGCTAAACCCACGGTCAACTTTGCCCCTATGCCCTATTGGCACCAGCTTGACACCCACTGGTACGCCTGGTTCCGCTACGACAACTAGATGCTGCACAAAAGCTAACAGCTACTTCCTGAGCAGAAAGCAGCTGTTAGTAAACAACATGCATAAGAACAGCCAACGGCCTAGCTGTAATCGATTTCGGTGTTATCACCGATGTTCAAACTATGGTTCAGGCCCCGGAACGAGGCGTCGGAGCCCACGATACAGTCGTGCATGACGGCCTGCCGCAGCTCGGAGTAGGAGCCGATGATGGAGTCGCTCAGAATCGTGTTCTTGACGATGGTCCGGTCGCCGATGGCCACGTTGGGCCCGATGATGGAGTGCGAAATCTGGCAGTCCTTGCCGATGCTGACGGGCGGAATGATGATGGTATCGGGAAACTCGGGGTAGTGGCGCTCCAGAAACTCGGGCCGCCCCAGCAGACGGGCGTTGGCTTCGAGCAGGCTTTCCTTGCGGCCGCAGTCAAACCAGTTGTCGACCGGGGCGGTGCTCATCTGGGCCCCGTCGTTGATCATCAGCATCAGGGCATCGGTGAGCTGAAACTCGCCGTGGGTGCGCTGGTCCTGCCCAATCAGGCGCTCCAGGGCCGAGGCCAGCCAGGCCGGGTCGGCAATCTTGTAGAGGCCCACCAGGGCGTAGTTCGACTTCGGAATGCGCGGCTTCTCCACCACTTTCGTCACCCGGCCGCTGGGGCTGGTTTCAACCAGGCCAAACATGCTTGGGGTCTTCACTTCCTTCACGGCCAGGATGCTGCCCGGCAGTTGGAGCAACTGGGGCAGGTCCACGTCCACGATGGTGTCGCCGAGCATGATGAGCACCCCATCCTGGTCGTGGCGAAACGTGTCGCGGGCCAGCCACAGGGCGTGGCCGATACCCTCGCGCGGCTCCTGCACCACGAAGGTGGCGCGCAGCTCGGGATACTGCCGGCGCACGTAGCTCTCAATCTTCTCGCCCAGGTAGCCGATGATGAAGACGAACTCCTCGATGCCGGCCGCCCGCAGCCGGTCGATGATGTGACCCAGAATGGTATTGCCGGCCACGGGCACCAGCGACTTGGGCTGGGTGTGCGTGTGGGGCCGCAACCGCGACCCAATACCAGCAACAGGAATAACAGCTTTCATGAACAGCAACGCTAGCGTAAGTCCGCAAAGTAATCAATCATTGTCGAGTGAGCCCCGGCACAACCGCAACGACCCGAATGCGTACTTTGCAGCGCACCGGGTGGTGGCCCGTCGTAACCAGCCACGGGCCGTCCGGGTTTTCGCCCTTCCTTTGCTTTCTCCTTCCTTTTTTCCCTTCCATCCTATTTCCTTCCACATGAAACGGTTTCTCCTCTACTTCGCGGGCCTGGTCATTCTGCTTTCGCAGTCCTCCTGCGGCTACAACTCCATGGTGTCGAAAGACCAAGCCGTGAAGGCGCAGTGGGCCAACGTGCAAAACAGCTACCAGCGCCGCGCCGACCTGATTCCGAACCTGGTGAACACCGTAAAAGGGGCTGCCAACTTCGAAAAGTCGACCCTGACCGACGTAATTAATGCCCGCGCCAAGGCTACTAGCGTGCAGATTTCGAGCGACCAGCTCACGCCCGAAAACCTGCAGAAATTCCAGGAAGCCCAGAGCCAGGTTAGCGCCGGGCTGGGCCGGCTGCTGGCCGTGTCGGAAAACTACCCCGACCTGAAGGCCAACGCCAACTTCCAGGAGCTGCAGGCCCAGATTGAGGGCACCGAAAACCGCATCAACGTGGAGCGCGGCAAGTTCAACGCCGTCACCAACGACTATAACGGCTACATCAAGTCGTTCCCCAACAACCTGTTTGCCGGCATGTTTGGCTTCAAGGAGAAGCCTTACTTCGAAGCCGACGCGGCCTCGCAGAAGGCGCCGACGGTTCAGTTCTAAGCTTGTTTTTGGCTTCTGGTTTTTGGTTTTCGGCCGTGACTGGCCGAAGCCAAAAACCAAAAATGAACTCCCAAAAACCATTGCCATGAACAATCCTCTTACCCCCGAGCAGGAAGCGGCATTAGTGGCCGCCATCCGGCAGGCGGAAACTACCACCTCCGGCGAAATCCGGGTGCACCTGGAAGACACCTGCCCCACGCCCGAGCCCCTGGATCGGGCCGCCCAGGTGTTTGCCGAACTCAACATGCACAAAACGGCCCTGCGCAACGGCGTGCTGTTTTACCTGGCTTGGGACACCCGACAGTTTGCCGTTATCGGCGACGCGGGCATTAACTCCGTCGTGTCGGATGAGTTCTGGGAAATTACCAAGGAAGCGGTACTCGAGCAGTTCCGCATCGGCAAGTTTGTGCTGGGCCTGGAGCGCGGCATCAAGATGGTGGGCGAGCAGCTCAAGCGCAACTTCCCCTACGACGCCACCACCGACCAGAACGAACTCGACGACACCATCTCGTTTGGCGACGCCAAGCCGCCGCGCGTATGACAACACTCCCCTTTTTGCCGCCCCGCGGCCTTTGGCTCCGGCTCCTGCTGCTGGTTGTGCTGGTCGTCGGCGGGCTGCGCCCGGCCCTGGCCCAGAATCTACCCCCGCGCCCCAACCCGCCCCGCCTCGTCAATGACCTGGCCGGGATGCTGCGGCCCGATGAGGTGCAGGCCTTGGAAGACAAGCTGGTGGCCTACAACGACTCCACTTCCTCCCAGATTGCCATCGTGACCGTGCCCACGCTCGGCGACTACGAAATTGCCGACTATGCCCAGCAGCTCTACGAAAGCTGGGGTATCGGGCAGAAAGGCACCAACAACGGCGTGCTGCTGCTGGTAGCTGAGCAGGAGCACCGGGCCCGCATCCAGACCGGCTACGGCCTGGAAGGTGCCATTCCGGATGCCTTGGCCAAGCGCATCATCTCCAATACCATCGTCCCGGCCTTCCGCGAAAAGCAGTACTACCAGGGCCTGAACCTGGCTACCGACGAGCTCATTGCCCTGGCCAAAGGTGAGTACAAAGCCGACCAGGCCCCCGCCACCCGCGACGATGCGGACACGAGTGGGTCGGGTTGGAAGTTCTGGCTCATCATTGCCGCGCTGGTGCTGTTTATCATCCTGCGCAGCCGCGGGGGCGGCAACGGCGGGCGGCGTAGCGGCGGCTTCGGCGGCGGCATGATTCCGCCCATCATCTTCGGCGACTTCAGCGGGGGCCGCGGCGGCTTCGGCGGAGGGTTTGGGGGTGGCTTCGGCGGCGGAGGTGGCGGCGGATTCGGCGGTTTCGGGGGCGGCAGCTCCGGGGGCGGCGGGGCCAGCGGCAGCTGGTAAACGGCTCATTTATTTGCACGAAATAAAAAGGGCGGCTCAGATGAGTCGCCCTTTCTGCATCAAAGCGGGTTGCTGGACTACCGGATCATGACGCGTCTTACTACCTGCCCGGCGGCGTACGTTACCCGGAGCAGGTACACCCCTGGCGTCAGATCACCGACCGGCAGGCTTACCAGAGGCAGAGTTGCCGCCTGAGTGCGTACCACGTTGCCCGTCACGTCGAGCAGTTCAAGGCGAAGGGGGTGCGCAGTGCCATCCATTTTTACCTGCAGCGCTTCGTGCGCCGGGTTAGGCCATATCTCCGTCGGCAGGTTGACCACGCTGGTAGCAGTACGTAGCACGTTTGGGGCTGTCAGACGAGCTAGCCCCAGGGCACGCTGCCCGTTTACGCTGCCGAAATAGCCCCCGACCACAATCTTGCCATCAGGCTGCACCAACACGTCTTCCACGTCCGCGTCGAAGGTCGCGCTGAATGCGAGGTCCGGCTGGCCATCGGGTAGTACCCGTTGCAGGCCATTGTTGTAGGCAGCTACCAGTACCCGGCCGTTGGGCTGCAGGGCTAGTCCGCGAACAAATTCGTAGTTGCTGACGGCAAACGTGTTGTCAACGGCCCCATCCGGTAGCAGCCGAAAGAGATTAAATTGGTTGAATGACAGTAAATGGCCTCCCACCAAAATTTTCCCATCTGGCTGCAGCAACAACTCGTCTACATTCGAAGTGAAGCTGGTTTGAAGAGGAGAAGAGAAAGTGGGGTCAAGTTGACCATCAGACTGCAGACGTGCGATTGACCGCTTCAACGTCCCTTTAAAAGTAGACCAGTAGCCTCCCAACAGTAGCTTTCCATCGGGCTGAAGTACCAAAGCGTAGACTGGTCCATCAGAACTTCCCTGGAAAGTATTATCTACTTGCCCAGTGGTAAGCAGACGGCGAACATCATACGTATCACTTGTTATAATCCGGCCATCCGGCTGCAGCACAAAACGGTCAACTAGTTCTGCCGAGCACTGAAAAGTATTATCGACAGCCCCAGTGGGTAGCAGGCGAATTAGCGCGGGGTAGGCCGTAGCAGCCGCAGTAGTAGCGGAATATCCTGCCAGTAATAGTTTGCCATCAGGCTGCAATCCAACTTGGCGTACCTCTACGTTGGTAGCCGCTTGCCCGGTGAAGGCTGCGTCAATACTGCCATCAATGTTGTAGCGTGCCACATTGTTGGCTCGAACCCCATTCACCTCATCAAATACGCCCGCTACCACCAGTTTCCTATCAGGCTGTAGCGTCATACTGCTCACGGATCCTCTAGATAACAACAATGGGTTGAAAGCGGCATCAACAGAGCCATTAGCATTCAGCAGCAAAGCGGCACCACGGTGCCCGGTCAACCAGAATCCTGTTCCAGATATTAGCAGCTGTCCATTTGCTTGGCGCTGCATACCAGTGACTGCAGTTGGATAGCGCGAGGTTAGCGGTGAGGTAAAAGTCGGGTCGAGAGCCCCATTGGGCTGAATTCGTATCAATCCCTTACTGTCTTGGCCCCCGTACCCACCCCCAATCCCAACCACAATTTTTCCATCGGGCTGCAGGCTAAATTCGTTGGCATCGTACGGGTTTTGCGACCCAGATGCGCCGCTAATATCCAGCAGGAAGTTAGTATCCTGTGCTCCGTTGGAAAGCAGCCGCCCGATCCGTCCCCTGATACCGCTCGTAAATTGAAAACTGGATCTACTGGTACTGAATAGAATTTTGCCATCGGGCTGAACCCCAATTAACCCAATGCGCGCATCGGTGGTAAGGGGGGAACTGAACGTATTATCAAGAGCCCCGGTAGGCAACAGGCGGGCAATGCCAGCTGGCGCGTTGAAGGATCCGCCCACCAAAATTTTCCCATCTGGCTGTAGAGTAATTTCCTCCACCGCGTCATCAAGCATGTTCCCGCCATTAAAGGCGGGGTCCACCGCACCATCGGGCAGCAGCCGCACAAGGCGGTTGGCTGCCACGCCATTGAAGAACGTGAAGGTGCCTCCGAGCAAAATTTTTCCATCGGCCTGCACGGCCGAAACGCGCGTAGCAGGGCTGGCAGCGCCAGCGTCAAAACTGGCGTCGGCAGAGCCATCGGCATTAAGGCGCATGATGCTCTGTCGGGTGAGTCCGTTGAGGACGATAGGGCCGCTACCAATCAGCAGAAGTTTGCCAGAGGTCAGCACCCGCACATTCCGAAACGAGCCCTGAAGCGTCGCCACGTTAGCAGCAAAGCTTTGGTCGACCGTGTTATCGGCATTATAGCGCACCAGCGGCGTGTTCAGTCCGGCATCGGTGCGGGCGAAGTTGCCTAGCACCAGGCGCTTGCCATCGGGCTGGCTAACGGCGGCTTGCACCGTAGCTGGACGGTATAATTCCGCGGGTGGGAAACCGGGGTCCAGCGTTTGGGCAGCGGCAGAATTTAAGAATAGGAAACTTACTCCTAAGGTTAAAACCTGGGATAAAAGTGTTTTCATGGGAACCGAAAAAATATAACTCCCAGCAAGTTAAGGCTAACTCTTCAAATGGACTGCTAGTCACCAGACACCTTTTGCTGCCGACCAAACGATTCTTATCTCGCTAACGGCTACAGATAAGGGTGCTATAAATGCAGCCTTATCACGCGTCCTGGCTCTGGTCTAGTGATGCCGTTGGCAGTAAGCTAATACCCGTTCGGATCTGAAACGACGAATAATACTCCTCCTGAGTTCGCCAAGCTGCCTTACTGGCGACGGACGGGTTCAACTCATCTTGTACATTCTATTAACCACAAAAAAGCCCCTGCACCATTCGGCACAGGGGCTTTTTTTCATGAACAAACCTTTCGGCTACTTCACTACCACGCGGCGCACTACCACGCCTTCCGCGTAGTTCACGCGCACCGTATAGAGGCCAGCGGCCAGGTCAGCTACGGTGAAGCCCAGCTCGGCGGTGACGGCAGTCCGCTGTGCTACCGGGCGGCCCAGGGCGTCGAGCAGCTCCACGGACAGCGGGTGCGCAGCGGCGTCGGGCAGCACGTGCAGCACCGAGTGGGCAGGTACGGGCCACACGGCCGTGCGGGCCGCCACGGCTGCCGGAGCCGCTACGTGCAGCACATTAGGCGCCGTGATGCGGGCTACGGTCGCATTGGCCTGTCCGGCTACGGTGGTGAAGGCGCCGCCCAACATACTGGCGCCGTTCGGCTGCACCAGCAGCGCACTAACCCGCCCGTTAGGCTGAGCAGTGGTGCCAAACGTGGCATCGGTCTGCCCCGAAGCCAGTACGCGTTTCAGCAGGCCCGTGCTGGCCGTCACGCCGCCCACCAGCACGCGGCCGTTGGGCTGAATGGCCAGGGACGTAATGCTGGAACTTGCGGGCTGAGCAGCCGGCACGTACGTGAGGTCGAGAGCACCAGCCGACGTCACGCGGGCCAGCTGGTTGCGGAGTACGCCGCCGTAGCTGGTGAAGTCGCCGCCGACCAGCAGTGCCCCGTCGGGCTGCTGTACCAAGGCTATAGCCTGACCCACGGAGGAGTTGAACTTGATGGCCGCCGTGTTATCGAAAGAGTTGTCGATGGCACCCGTGCTCAGGTAGCGCACCAGGTGATTTTCCTGCGTTGTGGAGAGAGTAGGGCGAAGCCAGGTGGAAGCTACAATCTTGCCATCGGGCTGGACCAGCAGGGCGGCGGTGCGGGCTATATTCGTGAAGCCGGTGGGCAGGGCGGGAGCAAACGAGGCATCCAGCGCGCCGGTGGTGGTCAGGCGTACCAGCGGCTTGGTGCTGACACCGTTTACGCTGGTGTACGTGCCGCCCACCACTACTTTGCCGTCGGCCTGCAATGCGAGTCGGCTCACACCGCCGGGCACCATCCGGGCGGCGGTGAAGGTGACATCCGGCGTACCAGTGGTAGTGTAGCGCATTACCTGCGGGCCGCCACCGGCTATAATCTTACCATCAGCCTGCAGGGCCAGCGTGCTCACGCTGCCGGGCCAAATGCCGGTATTGGCCGCGAAGGCGGCATCCAGGGTACCGTCAGCGTTGAGGCGGGCCAGCCGGTGCACGCGCTGCCCGTTGAACTCGCTGATGGTGCCACCCAGCACCGTTTTACCGTCGGCCTGTTGCACCATGGCCAACACGTTGCCTGTCGTCTGCAGCGTGGTGGTAAAAGTCGGGTCCAGGGCGCCAGTGGCCGTCAGGCGCACCAGGGGAGAATCGTCGCGGGTGCTGAAGACGGAAAACGTGCCGGCCGCCAGGACTCCCCCATTCGGCAGCACGTCCACGGACAGAATCTGCGCGTTAGCGCCGGCGCCCACCTGGAAGGATGCATCCCGGCTGCCGTCGGCGTTCAGGCGCACGATGGTGTTGCCGCCTTCACCCGGCGCGAAGCCCAAGGAGCCCGTCACGATGATCTTGCCGTCGGGCTGGAGCTTCGGGCCGTTGTTGTAGTAGTAAAAGCCCACGCTGCCCACTGGGAAGCCGGAAGGCGCGAAGGTGTTGTCGAGGCTGCCGTCGGCGTTCAGCCGCGCCAGCCCCTGGCCGGTAGCCGAGCCACTGGTCAAGTACAGGTCCCCGTTGAGCAACAGCTTGCCGTCGGGCTGCCGCACCACGTGCGACACCATGCTGCCCGGCTGCAGGGGCGACACAAACGTGGGGTCGTAGCTGCCGTTGGCGTTGAGGCGAACCAGGCCATTGCAGGTGTGCCCGTCGAACAGCTCGAAGAAGCCAGCCGCCAGAATCTTGCCGTCGGGCAGGGTGGTGGCACTAAAAACTTCGTCGCTGGCGCCCAGGCCCGGGTTAAAGCCCGTGTCGCGGGTGCCGTCGGCGTTGAGGCGGGTAATGAAGTTGGCCGGGCTGCCCGAGAAAGTGTCGAACCAGCCCAGCACCAGGATTTTGCCATCAGCCTGCACGTCCACGTCGTCAACGAACCCCTCAGTGCCCCCAATGGAGGCACCGGCCCCGATGTCGAAGCCTGGGTCGCCGGTGCCGTTGCTGTTCAGGCGCAGCAGCTCGTAGCGGCTCAGACCCGCGGCCGACAAAGAATGGTTGCCCGAAATGAGCAAGTATTGCCCGTTGGCCAGCTGCCGGCTCTTAAACACGTTGGAGGTCACGCCCACGTTCTGGGCAAAGGCCTGGTCGAGGGCACCCGAGGCCTCCACGCGCACCAGGGAGCTGACCGGGGTG
Organism: Hymenobacter persicinus; assembly: GCF_004167665.1. Taxonomy (GTDB): domain Bacteria; phylum Bacteroidota; class Bacteroidia; order Cytophagales; family Hymenobacteraceae; genus Hymenobacter; species Hymenobacter persicinus. The sequence continues at coordinate 69,123 of NZ_SEWE01000023.1, forward strand.
CCATTGGCGCGGATAAAGACGCCGTTGACAATGTGCCGGCCATCGGCCTGGGTGAAGGTGGAATACACCGTGCCGGGGGCATACACGCCCGTAGCAGCGGCAAACGTGGGGTCCAGGGTCTGGGCCCAAGCCGGAGCAGCGCCGCCGGCCACAATGCAGGCCAGCAGCAACGTCTGTAGAGTTTTTTTCATGAAATAAACGGGTAACTGAAGAATGAAACGAGTCTGATAGAAGCACCGGAGCAGGGCCACGCGTGGCCAGACGCCTGACCGCCGGAATCCTAATAGGGTTGCTTTGCCCCGGAATTAAGGATAGAACCGGCCGGATAATCCAACCGTCAGATTGTGCCAGTAAATATAAGCTACCCCGCAACAGCAGCCTAGTGCCCGGCCAGCATTCCGCCGTCCTCTCGCACCTGCTGATACACCGGCAGTTCGTAGAATAGGCGCAGCAGCTGCACCACGTCCAGCGCGTCGGCCAGGGCCTCGTGAGCCACAGTCTGGTCGGCGAAGCGGGCCCGGGCCTTGCAGATGCTCATCGTGGGCAGGCGGGTATCTTTGCGCCAGTTCAGGTAGAAAGCCGCCGGGTCCAGCAACGCCGGCTCGTGGCGTACCAGCGTGCCCCAGCCCGGTAGTTGGCGCAGAAACGGTACGTCGAAGGAACCGATGTTCTTGCCGGCCAGCGTGGCCACCACGCAGCCGTGCTGGTCCGCTTTGAAACCCTGAGTCAGCAGAAACTCCCGCAGCTGGGGCACCAGTTCGGCGGGCAGGCAGAGCTCGGGGTTGTCGTCCTGGCGGGCCAGCTCTGCCAGCAGGCGGGCATTCAACGCCAGTGCCCCGGCCGTGCCCACGTACTCGGCGTGGCGCACCACCCGCCGAAAAGCGGGCAGCTCGGCCAAAGGCCGCACTTGGCGCGTGTCTTCTACCACGGCGGCAAGCTCAATGATCTGGTGACGGTCGGCGTGGCCGCCGGTAGTTTCGAGGTCGAGGGAAACGTAGCGCATAGCCTGCCTATACGGCCAGAGGCGGCCGGGCGCATGAAGCCGGAAGGGCTTTAGCTTGCCACGGCAAAATCATTCACCTGATTTACGCTAACCCACGACTTATTTTGTCGGAATAAAAGGCAGCAAAAAGGAAATCACCAATAATAGGGCGTACAAGCACAGATAACCGTTGCGCACCGATTTTTCCATGTCGTAAGATGCCACCACTTCTTCCGGCAGCATTTTAGCGACGACCACATAGCCCGTTATTGACACTGAAATGAACAGGGCAAGTAATGCACCCCGGTTGTTTTCAGCATAGATTTTATACCCTAGTAAAGACACAAGAAAACTCACCCACAATACGGCAAGCAAAACCAGCAGCATAACGGCCCGGAAATACGGAATTCCCCCAGTGCCGCCGCAATAATAATCGTATAGCGCCTTGAAGATATTTTTCACGACGCGCACTAATGGTCACTGCGTACCCCGGCCCGAATGGCGACGGGCAGGCGGTTTTCGGCCGGCACCACGGGGCAGGAGTACTTGCCGGTGGCGTAGGCGCAGTAGGGGTTGTAGGCGCGGTTGAAATCGAGGGGCACGAGGCGGGCTTTGGGAATACGGAAATCGAGGTAGCGGCCCCCGCCGTAGGTTTCGTGGCCGTTGGTGAGGTCGGTAAACGGCACGAACAGGTAATCCTCGTAGCCAGCTTTGTGCATCAGGTCCAGGCTCTGGTACACGGGCAGCACCAGCGGACGGCCTTCCAGCACGAAGCGCAGTTCGCCGTACTTGCGGTATTCGGGTTCCCGCAGGCCAGTAGTTTTCATCTTAAACGGCGCCGAGGTCGAGTCGCGCACGAACGTGGCCTCCACGTAGTAGCGGTAGTCGGCCGGAAAGAAGGGCAGGGCCGTGAACGTGGCGCGCACCTCGGCCGGCAGCGGCGACTGGGCCGGGTCGCGGTATTCGGCGTTCAGCTCCCGCTGGAAGGCGGCCACCGATTCGGCGTGGGCCGCGGGGGCCAGCCGGACGCTGGTTTGCGCCGAGCCGCTGCTCACGGCGGCAGCCAGCAAGCTCAACGTCAGAAAGTAGTAGTACCGGAGTTTCATGTTCGATTGGAAAAAAAGCTGCCGCACCGGTGGGGCGCGTTAGGAAAGCTACAATTTCGGCCGCCGCCCCTACTCCACCACGATGCGGCGCGTTACGACGCCCGCCGCGTAATCGATGCGCAGCAGGTAAACGCCCGCGGGCAGCCCGGCCACGGGCAGGGTCAGCTCGGTCTGGCTAACGGGCTGCTGCCGCACAGTACGCCCCAGGGCGTCTACTAAGGCCAGTTGCCGGGGCTGAGCCGCGGCTTCCAGGCGCAGGTGCAGGGCGTCGTGGACTGGCACGGGCCAGGCCTCGGTGCGGGCCAGGCTGCGCGGACCACCCACGGCCAGCACGTTGCCGGCGTCGATGCGCACGAGCGGGCTTTCCACGTAAGGACCAGCCGTGCCGAAGCGCAGGCGGGCAAAGTAGCCATAGAGCAGCACGGCCCCCGAGGGCTGCACCGAGATGCTGGCGGGCCCGGTCCGGTCGGTGAAGATGGGCGCCGAGAAAGATGCGTCGGGCGCGCCGTCGGGCTGGAAGCGGGCCATGAAGGGAGCGGTGCTGCCGATGTTGGTCGAGAAAATGGTCCCGCTGGTGAGCAGGCGGCCGTTGGGCTGAATCAGGATGGCCTGCACGGTGGCCTCGCCGAGGCGGCGCCAGCTCAGATCGGGCGCGAAGCTGGGGTCGAGCTGGCCGGAAGGCTGCAGGCGAATCAGGTTACGCACGTCCTGGCTGCCGTAGCGGCTGAATTCGCCCCCGACCAGCAGCTTGCCGTCGGCCTGCAGGGCCAGGCCGTAGAGCGGAACGTAGCCGCTGGCGTTGGTAAATTCGGTGCTGTTGGCAAACGTGGGGTCTTCGGAGCCGTCGGGGCGGTAGCGGACCAGGCCGAACGTAGTGCCGCCCGAAAACTTGTTGAAAAAGCCGCTTACCACCACCTTGCCGTCGGGCTGCAGCACGGCAGCGTGGGGCTCCCGGATAAATACGGTGGGCGGATTCACCCGAAACGAGGCGTCCGGGGTGCCGTTGGCCAGCAGGCGGGCCACGCCCAGCGTCGAGAGGGTATTGACGCTGCCGAAAGTGCCGACGGCCAGCATTCGGCCATCGGGCTGCAAGAGCAGATGCTTGACGGGGTTGCTGAAGCCCTGCCCCACGCTGAAAGTGTTGTCTGGGGCGCCATCGGGCAGCAGGCGGGTGACGCCGCGGGTGTAGTAGCTCAGGCCGGCTTCAATCAGGGCGCCGGCCACGAGCAGCTTGCCGTCGGGCTG
>NZ_SEWE01000024.1 GCF_004167665.1 Hymenobacter persicinus
AAAACGTTTTCTTGCCCATATGCCCCAGGTGGTCGTAGTGGGCCGTGACAACCAGGAAGGAATCGGGCTGCACGCGGCCTTGGACGTAACCAATCAGGTTTTGGGCGGGGTAGTCGCGTTCCAGCTTGGCCTCGACGGCCAGCGTAGCCTGCTGACGGGGGCCGGTCCAGCGGCTGGCCAGCACCTGCAGGCGGGGCTGCGGAAACTGCGCATCGGCGAGGGAGGCCGTGAGCTTGTCGGGCACCAGCGTGATGAGGGCCGCGGCTTGGTTGAGGTGCTCGGCGAAAGAATCAGGCAGGGTGCGCAGCCGCTCGGCGTCGCGCTGGCGCAGGACCACAATCTGCCCGTGCAGGGACTGGGCCAAAAACCGCTGACCGGCCTCCTCGCTGGTGAAAATCAGGCTGTCGAGGGGCAGCAGCGGACCACTGACGCGGCCAGCACCCGAGGCCGGCTCGGCAATGAACTCAACACCTGGCAGCAGTTCCCGGCCATCGAGGCGCAGGCTGAAGTCGCCGGGAAACGTGTTGACCGTAAGGGTAAAGGGCTGGGCGTAGCGGGGAGTGAAGGTGCGTAGGCCCAGCTGCTGGAACCGGCGGCGCAGGAAGGTGGCCGCGCGCTGGCTGCCTTGGCGCACGTAACCGCGGCCGTGAAAATCAGGGGAGGCCAGGGTGGTGATGGTGGCGCGCACCTGGCCCATATCCTGGGCTACGGCTGGCGTCAGCGTTAGCAGGGCCGTACCCAGACTGAGCGGCGCCAAAGGTCGAAACCACGATGCGGAAAGCGGAAAAGCCATAGCGAAACCAGAAGAAGACGGCCGCATTACTACCACCAGCGGCGGGTGACCCACATGCCCAACAGGCCCGCGGCCGTGCCGAGCGAGTCGCCGATAAGGTCCGACCATTCACCGTGCCGACCCAGGTCCATGGTCATTTGCAGCACTTCAATAAGAGCGCCAAAGGCAACGCCGGCGCCCAGCATCAGCCCGAAGGCGTGGCGGCGCAGTGCGGGAAAGCGCGTCTGCCGGCGGGCCGAAAAGTAGCTCAGCACGGCTAGCACCAAGAAGACGAAGGCATGGGCAGCCGTGTCGAAGGAAATCAGCTCCCAGGGCGGCGTGGCGGGCATGTCGGCCGCGGGAGTGAGGGTGAGCACCAATACCAGCGCCGCCCACGCCAGCGGCAGGGCCACGAGGGCACGGCGGCGGGGCGGGGGCGGCGCGGTAAGGGGCACAGAGCGGTGCTTAGGCACCAACCAGCCCGCCGTAAGCTTCGGCCGACAGCAGGGCTTCCAGCTCCGAAGGGTTGGCAATCGACATTTTGATCATCCAGCCGTCGCCGTAGGGGTCCGAGTTCACGGTTTCGGGGCTGCCGTCGAGCTTGTCGTTGATTTCGAGCACCGTGCCCGTGATGGGGCTGAACAGGTCCGAAACCGTTTTGACGGCTTCTACCGTGCCGAACACCTCGTTCTGCGCCACCTCTTTGTCGAGCGTGTCGATGTCGACGTACACGATGTCGCCCAGCTCTTTCTGAGCGTGGTCGGTGATGCCAATGTACGCGGCGTCGCCTTCAATGCGGATCCACTCGTGCTCTTTGGTGTACTTCAGGTTGGCGGGAAGATTCATGGGGATGATTTTGGGAAGAAGAAAGATGAGCCAGGGGTACTGGTTTCAAAAGTACGGCTTGGCGCGGTAAATGGCTAAACGCCCGGGCCGGCAATTGCCGGGACCTAACCAGAAACCGCCGGCAAAAAGTTGGCCGGCGGTTTCTGGTTAGGTCCCGGCACCAGGCTACTGCGAGAGGCTGTAGCGCAGCTGAATGCCACCTTCGGTGGCCGAGTTCTTAAACGAGTTCTGCACCCGCGGGTCGGTGACGGTGCGGGTAAAGAAGAACTGCAGGTTTAGGCGCTGGTTCAGGGTGTAGTCAATGGTGGGACGGAGCTGCATCTGGCGGGTGCCGTTGGTGGTCAGGCTGCGGGCCCGGCCAATGCTGCCCTCTGTGGTTGTAGACGGGTCCACGGAATCCTCAATGGTCCGCTGAATGGTGGAGTTGTCCCGAATCGAGAGGTCGAGGCGGGCTGTCAGTTCGTTGCGCAGGATCTTCTGCTCCCCACCGATACGGAAGGGCAGCTTGAGGCGGTTGGTGGCGTAACCGAAGCCGATAACCAGTTCCTGGGCGTGAATTTCGGTTACCTGGGCGTTGGTTGTGTTCAGGCTTACGGCCCGCTCAGTGCGCAGCTCCACCCGGCCCGTTACCTTCTGCAGGGTCTGGAAGTTGACGCCAATCAGCGGGGTGAGGCGCTCCACGATGCTGACCTGCCCAATCACGTAATACGGAATCAGCTGGCCGGACTGTAGGTTGATAACGCTCGACAGTCCTTTGGGCTCGGCCGCGTACTGGGTGGAGGTGGTGTAGCTGGCCACGTTGTAGAGCGAGGAGTAGGCGTGGGTCAGGGAGATGGAGCGGAAGTAACGCTTCACGAAGGGTAGTTCAGCCAGGCCATTGTAGGAAATATTCCAGTTTGGAATCGGCAGCAGGGCAAACGGGTTGAAGCGCTTGGCCTTGTAGCCGTCGGAGCTCTGGCCGCGGTAGGCATCGAGGAAGGCGGGCAGCAGCACGTCCTGGGAGTTGTAGCCGTAGCCGTAGCCGCTGCCGGCCATGTTGGCATCGCGCAGCCGGTCCCGTACCGTCTGCCGGTTCTGGATGAACCGGTTGAAGGCCTTCGAGATTTCGCCGTTGGCACTCCGGTCCCCGAAGAAAGTCTGGATGGTGATGATGGAGGTGGTAAACGAGCCGTTGCCCAGGGGCTGGCTGGCCGTCGGGATGCTGCCGATAACCGGGGCCAGCGTGGCCGTATCAACCAGGGCACGGTAAAACACCTCCCGGTTGCGGGCCAGGTTGCGGCGGGCGTCGAGCTGGATGTTGAAGTCGCGGAAGGGCTCGAGCGAGGTGCGCAGCGTGAGGGCTTCGGTGAGCAGGGAGCTGAGCGGGGTGTTGAGCAGGTCGCTGCGGTCGGTGTACCAGCCGCGGTTGTAGACCCGGTCGAAGAGGCCATTCAGGTCGGGCTGCTGGCCGAGCACGAACGGTACGCCCGGCGCGTCGAAGTTGCCGTCGAGGCCGAAGAACTTGGTGCGCGGCAGATAGCCCGGCAGCAGCGTACCCGAGCTGCGGGTGTACGTGAAGTTCAGCGCACGGGCCGTCATCAACGACCGGAGCACGGCCTTGACAAAGCGCAGCTCGGGGCCCTTGGTCGAGTCCTTGGCTACTTCTTCCTTGGCACCCTCGGCCCGCACCTGGCCCATGGTGGGCAGCAGACCTTTGCGGTCGGAGCGGGCCCGGCTTTCCTTGCTTTCCTCGCCGGGCGGCGGGGCGTTATTGATGATGTTGAGGAAGCGCACCTTGTTGTAGAGCTTCACCAGGTCAATCTTGCCATTGGCGCTGATTTCGGCGTTGTTCTGAATCGTGTTGCCCAGGTTCACCGGAATGGTCTGGGTGCTGTCGGGTCGGTTGGGGTAGAGCGGCGCAGTCAGGGCCGTGGAGGCCGCCTGCCAGGTGTAGTTGGCCGCGTAGCGCGTGTCGGCCGACAGCCAGTCGGTGAGCGGGAACTTGTCCAGGGGCAGCCGGTAGGTGAGGGCTACGGTCTGGTTGAAGTTGGTGGTGCGGCCCCCGTTGCGGAACAGGTTTTCGCGCAGCATGGCCCGGTTGGCTTTGGCAATGGGGTCGTCGCCGCGGGTTGAGCCTTCGCCTTCGTCTACCACCGCCCGGTTGTTGGCCGTGTAGTCGAAGATCAGGCTCTTGGTCAGGTCCCACTTCAGGTCGTAGATGCGGTTGAAGTAGAACACCTTCTGGAAGATGCCCGGAATGCCGGCCGAGGTTGGCACTTCACCGGGCGTCACGGTGCGCTGCAAAAACCGCTCGTTGTAGCGCCGGTCCACGTCGGCCCGGAAGGAGAAGCGGCTGGGCAGGGGCGTGAAGTTCAGGTCCTGAATGATTTTCAGGTAGGGCGAGTCCAGGGCCTTGATCTTGGCCAGCGGGGAGTAGCTTTTCGGCGTGGTCTGGTAGAGGTAGGCCAGGGCCCCGTTGTAGGTCTTGGTGTAGTCGCTGCGGGTCCGGATGTCGGAGTGCTCCCGCTCGGTGAGCGTGTAGCTCAGCGCCAGGTTCTCAACGTCGTAGGGCTTGGGCTTCTTCTCCACGTTGGTGCGCTCCTTGCGCACGTTGAGCAGGCTGATGCTGCGGCTGGTGGTCTGGTCGATAACGGCCTTTTTGTAGGCCGACCTCGCCTCCGCCGATTTAAACTTCTCCAGCGACTGGGTGAGCTCCGTGTCGGGGTCGAGGGGGTCGTAGCGGGGGGCGCGGCTTTCGTGGCCGGTTTGCAGCAGCACGGGCACCTTCACGCCCAGACGCTCGGGCAGCACCTTGTCAGCGGCTACGGTGGCGTTCAGGTCGCCGCGCAGCACGTTGTCGAGGGAGCGGGCGGCCAGCTTGTCCTGCAGCCCGCCGAAGCCCACCGACACGAAGCTGCCGGTGGCGGTGATGTTGGCCAAATCGGCCAGCTTGGTGTTGAAGCGGGCCGTGGCCGCCCAGCCGTTTTCCCGGTCGAAGTCAAACACCCGGAACTCGTCGGCCCACAGGCACAAGGACTTGTCGGCCCCGTCGTCGCCGGGGTTCAGCACCCCGATCAGCACGCCCTGCACGGCGCTGAAGTCGGGGTTGCCTACCACCTTGATCGTGGCCCCGTTGGGCAGGGTTTTGATGTAGGGCAGCAGGTAGTTGGGCTGGGCGGCCTTGTTGCGCTCCGACTTGGCATCGATGAAGTCCTGGAAGGCAACCCGGATTTCGTTTTCGGCCGGCCAGATTTCAGCCTGGGTCGTGGCGCCGGGCAGGGTGAAGCGCAGCGGCAGCGCGTACTCGTAGTAGTTCTGGGTGTAGTCGGTGCCGATGCGGATGAAGGCCTGCACCCCGTTGCGGCTGTTGGGGTCGTCACTTTCGGCGTGCAAAAACAGCCGCAGCTGCTTGTAGCGCAGCATGTTGATGTTCACGTTCTTGTAAGCGGCCTTGCCGAAGCCGTCGAGGAGCTGGTCGGCGCACAGGCGCAAGGACTGCTCGTTCTGCTGGCGGTTCACCGTGCTCGAGCCGTATTCCCGGTCGCGCTGGATGTTGGGCGGCAGCACGTAGGGAATAGCACCCTTGCCGGCCACGGCAGCCAGGCCGTTTTCCTCGATGCTCACCGTCGAAATGGTGAAGGGCGTCTGGTCGGCGCCGGGGTTCGTAATCGGGCGGCCGCCTTCGGCAATCGGGCTCAGCAGGCGGCGCCACTGGTTGGCCACAAACTGCGGCTGGGCCATGCGCAGCACCACCGGCTCCTCGAAGTGCGACAGGTACATGCGCACGAACCGAATCGACTTGAAGCCGAAGCTCTGCCCGTTGGGCGTGCCGCGCACGGCCGAAGGCTGACGAATCGGAATGCGGAACTGGTACCACGACACCTGGTCCCCGTTGATGTTGTTGGTGACCTTGTCGACAATGTTCTGCTGGCCCACGACCAGCGCCGACTCGTTGAGGGTGATTTTGTACTCGTAGTAGCGCTCCGTGTCGGAAATGACGTTGTCCCGGTTCAGGTCTTCCTTGTCGGGGAAGGCCGTGGAGCTCTGCTGGCTGTTTTCCTGGGAGTTGCCCTCCATGCCGTTGTACTGCTTGTAGCGGCCCAGGATCTTGGTGTTGGCCTGGTCGTAGCTGGCGTCGAGGTGGTGGCGGAAGTTATCGGCCGAGGGGTCGTTGATGCTGGCGTACTGGGGGTTTGTCTGGGCGAAGAAGGCTTTTTCGTCGTCGTCGTTGAGGCCGTCGAGGCCAATGTCCTGGCGGCTGCGGCCCCCGGGCGAGGCGCTGAAAGCGTCGGTCAGGAACTGCTGGCGGGTCACGTTGCCCCACACGCTCTGGCGCACGTCCTGGGCCGTGATGCTGGCTCCGTCGGGCAGGCCGTTTTCAAACTCGTGCTGGTTGCCGTCGCGCAGCACATCCTCCGAAATCGAGCCCAGGTTCAGGTACAGCTCCCCGCCGCTTTTGCGGGTGGTGTTGTCGAAGTCCGGGTTTTCGGAGTCGATGATGCGGCCGTTTGCCCCCTTGATGAACGGGTCCATCAGCCAGAACTCCATGTACTCGACGTTGGCGTTGTCGAAGTCGGTGTCGAAGGTGATTTCGCGGCTGATGCCGGCGTAGTTGTCGAAGTTGAGCACCGGGTTGCCCGGGTTCAGAAACCGCCCGTCGGCCGACACGTTCGGGTTGTAGTTGTACTGGCCCCGCTCGTTGGGGAAGTAAGCCAGGTCGAGCGTGTACTCGAAGCCATTGCCGGTGGCGCCCACGTCGCGGTTGGGGAAAATTTCGGTGCGCTTGATGCCCCGGGTGTAGTGGTTGCGCAGGTCGGCGTCGGTGATGTTGCCGGGCTTGCTCGAGCCGCCGGTGTAGTAGGTCTGGTCGACGGTGTACCAGGCCAGCTTGGCGCGGTTGTAGGCATACGACAGGTCGGTCTTGGTGCCGCCGGGCACGGTCAGCGGGGTCGAGGCCAGGCGCCACACGGTGGCCGAGCTCAGCCCGCCCAGGGAGTAAGGCGTGCGCGCATTCTCGAAGTCATCGATGTAGGATACGCCATTCTCACCCCGGCCCAGCTTCGACTTGCCCGGCACGAGCTGGGCAATTTCGCCGCTGAAGGCCACCGACGACGGTTCCTTGGTTGAAATCAAAGGCAGCAGGTCCAGGTACTTGGTCAGGGCCCGCGACTCCCGGCGCGCATTCACGTCGAAGCCGTAGATGGTGTTGTTGCCGGGCTCGTCGCCGATGTTGACGCGGTTCACGCCCGGGGCCTGGTTTTCGAGCAGGTGGAGCACCGTGGCCCCGAAGTTGACGTCCTGGTTGAGGCGGTAGTCGAAGCGGGCGCCGAGCAGCTTGCGGGGCTGCACCTGCACCAGGGCGTTCTTCTCAAACTCGATGCGCAGTTCGTTGGCCGAGTTCAGGTAGCTCGGGTTCAGGATTTTCACCTTCGACTGGTCGTAGAACACCTGGTAGTCGCGGCCTTCTTCCAGTAGGGTGCTGCCCGAGCGGACCCGCACCGAGCCCTCGGCAATGCCGATGCCGGGCAGGTTGATTTCGTCGGTGGCGGTGGCCTGGAAGCGGCCGCGCAGGAAGAACTTGTCTTTTTCCTGGCGCTGCTGGGCGTCGCTCTGGGTCTGGTTGTAGAGCTCCCGGTAGGCGTACTTGCGGGCCAGGGCCAGCTCGTTGGTGGAGGTAGCCGTGTCGAACTGAGCGGCTAGGTAGCTGCCGAAGGGCTCAATTACCGGGAAGATGATCTTGCCCAAGTCGGGGTCGATGGTGGTGCCGGGGAAGAAGTCGAAGTTGCCGTCGGGGTTCCGGTCGTTGTTGGGATTCACGTTGTCGAGGTTGAGCACCTCAATCAGCGGGCGGTTCTGGATGCGCTGCCCTTCCTTGAGCGAAATCAGGTCGACGCCGGTCTGGTCATCCTTGTAGACAATCTGGAGCTGGAAGTTGTCCCGGTTGAGCTGGTTGGCGTTGAGCGGGTACACGTTCTTCATCATCAGGTCCCAGGTCGGCAGGTTCTTGGTCTGCAGATTCGGGTTGCTCGGGTTGATGCTGGGGTCGGCCAGGCCCACGCCGGGGTTGGTGGCCTTGAGCATCTTGAGGAAGATGACTTGGTCGGCCGTCACGTTGTTGTAGTCGCCCTGCAGCTCCCCCACCTTGTAGGTTTTGCCGTTGTAGAGGTACTCATACGACACGCCCAGCACCTGCTCGGGCAGCAGGGGCGTGTTCAGCGACAGGTAGCCGAGCTGGGCGTTGAAGGTGAACTCGCGCGGGTCGAGCTTACGGGCCCGTACCCGCTCGTAGTCCACGCTCTTGGCCAGGCCCAGGCTGGTTTGCAGGTAGGTGTCGACCAAGGTGTTGCCGCGGGCCTGTTCGCCGCCCTGCAACACCTGGGCAAACTCGGAGTTGATGCCGTTGTCGGCGGCGGCGCGGCGCTGGTTGGCGCTGAACTGGGGCCGGTACACCCGGTTGGGCTCGGCCAGGTCCATGAGCGTCACCACGTTGCGCAGGTTTTCGGCCGAGCGGTTGTCGTTGGTCACGTACACCTCCAGGCGCCGGATTTCCACCCCCGACTGAATCGTAGGCAGGTTGCGCAGGGCCGCGTCGTACCGCTCCCGGAAGAAGTGGGAGAGGAAGAAGTGCCGGTCCCGCTCGTACTGGCTGGCCTTGAGCTCGAAGTTGCGGCTCTGGGCGCCGTTTTGCACCCGCACCTCGTCGGCGGTGCCGCGCAGGGTGCTGGCCACGGCCGTCACGGCCAGCTTGCCGAACTGCAGCTGGGTCTTGACGCCGAACAGGTTCTGCCCGCCCTGAATCAGGGAGTTGGTAATGGGCAGACTCACGTTGCCCAGCTCCACCTTGCGGATGATTTCGGTTTCGTAGCCCGTGTAGTCGAGCTTCATGTTGTTCTCGAAGTCGAAAGCCGCCTTGGTGTCGTAGTTGAACGTGAGCTTGAGCTTCTCCCCGATCTGGCCGGTGAGGTTCAGGTTCATCGTCTGGTCGTACTGGAAGTCGCCGACGCGCTGCTGACGCAGGGTGAGCGTGGGGTTCTGGTTGCGGTTGAAGCGCGCGCCCATGCGCAGCGTCACGGCCCCGTTGGGGCGAATGTCGACGTAGCTGCCCCCGAAGATCCGGTCGGCCATCGGGCCTAGGTAAATCTTGGGAATCAGGCGCTTGGCCGTCGGCGACTCCGGGTCGCCGGCCACGCCCCCGGCCGACTTGGCGCGGAAGTAGCTGCGAATGGCCTCGCGCTGCTGCCACTCCGAGTACTCCTCGAAGCTCATGCGGCTCGGGTCGCGGTAGTCAATTTCCTGTCCCACCCGCTCGCGGATGTCGAAGTACTGCAGGCTGTCGTCGGGCGTCACGTCCAGGTTCACGTTGCCCGGCAAGCCCAGAATCAGGGGCGAGCGGCGGCGCTGGGGCGAAAACGGCGTGCCCGCCCGGTCTTCAGGGGCCACTTTGGGGCGGCGGCTGGAGCGGTAGCGGCTGGTGTCGGGGCGGATGACGCGGGGCGTGTCCGGGGCCAGCGTAAAGGCCGCGGGCTGCCGGCCGGCCGGCAGCCACGACCAGAGCTGCCGCAACGCAAAGCGGTTGACTCCAGTCGGGGACGCCTGCGACCACCAAGTCACCAGCGACGCAAATACAACTACAGAGGCAGTGAGTAACTTCTTACCAGAGTTCAAAGGCAACAATCAAGCGGCAGGCCGCGTAAAATCTAATGAGACTTGAGAGCAAACTTGATCAGGCCTTCCACGCTGAGGTCGTTGCCGTGTTTGTTCTGGATCTGGTCCAGCGTCTTCTCGGCTGCGGCCCGAGCAAAGCCCAAGGTCACCAATGCCGCTAACGCTTCCGAGCGGTTGGTATTGTGCGCCTTGGCCATCGGCACGGTGTCCACCCCGGCCTTAGCCAGCAGCTCGTCCTTGCGCATTTTGTCGCGCAGCTCCAGAATCACGCGCTGGGCGGTTTTGGGCCCAACCCCTTTGATGCTCTGAATGGCGCGCACGTCTTCCTGCACGATGGCGTGGCGGATTTCGCCCACGCTCATGCTGCTCACCATCATAATGCCGGTGCCCGGCCCGATGCCCGACACCGAAATCAGCTGCATAAACAGCGCTTTTTCGTTCGGGTCCAGGAAGCCGTACAGGGTTTGGGCGTCTTCCTTGATGTGCTGAAACGTGAAGAGTTTGGCCTTCTCGCCCTCAGCGGGCAGCTTGGAGTAGGTGGCCAGGGAAATCTTGATTTCGTAGCCGACCCCGCTTACGTCCATGATAGCCATGGTGGGGTCTTTATGGGCCAGGGTTCCGTCTATGTAGGCAATCATACGTGTGGTCGGGCCGACGCGGGTCGGCAGTTCGGGTCAGGGGTGGGAGCCGGGGTTGACTGGCCAAGTTTCATCGGCCGATAAGGGTCGAAAATGAAGCCAGCATGAGCCAACCCAAATCTACGGATTTTTGGCGCTGGTTTGAGATAAGCAGCAAATCGAAATAAACGGTTCCCGGCCACGCTGCCGCAGAAAAGAAAAAACCTGCGGAGGTCGTCCGCAGGTTTTTTCTTTTGCACCACCGACAGCCGACAAGCTGCTCGGTGCCGTCGCCAACGCGGTTACAGCGTCTGTCCGTAGGTCTGGGCATCCACGACGGCGATGGCAGTCATGTTGACGATGTCGCGCACGGTGGCGCCGAGCTGCAGAATGTGCACCGGCTTGCGCATGCCCATCAGCACGGGCCCGATTACCTCGGCGCCCCCAATTTCCTGGAGCACTTTGTAGGCAATGTTGCCCGATACCACGTTGGGGAAAATCAGGGTGTTGGCGCCCTTTTCGGCCAATTCGCTGAACGGGTAGTGCTCCCGCAGCAGCTGGGGGCTCAGGGCCGTGTTGGCCTGCATCTCGCCGTCCAGGATCAGGTCGGGGTAGCGCTTCTTGGCCAGCTCGGTGGCCTTGCGGGCCTTGCTGGGCAACTCCCCGGCGTTGGAGCCGAAGTTGGAGTAGCTCAGCACCGCAATGCGGGGCTCGGCGTCGAAGAAGCGCACGGCCTGGGCCGTGAGGCCGATGATGTCCACCATTTCCTCGGCCGTGGGGTCGATGTTGACGGTGGTGTCGGCGAAGAAATAGGGCCCTTTCTTGTGCTGGATGATGTACATACCGGCCACCCGCTGCACGCCGTCCTTCACCCCAATCACCTGGAGCGAGGGCACGATGGATTTGCCGTAGTCCTTGGTCAGACCGGTAATAAAGGCGTCGACCTCGCCGGTTTCGAGCATCATCGAGCCGTAGTAATTTCGCTCCCGCAGCAGGCGTTTGCCTTCGTAGAGCGTGATGCCCCGGCGCTGCCGCTTTTCAAACAGCAGCTGGGCGTACTCCTCGCGCTTGGCGTCTTCCTTGAGAATGTCGATGATTTCGCAGCCTTCCAGGTCCAGGGAGTTGGCGCGGGCAATGGCGTCGATTTTCTCCCGGTTGCCCAGCAGCACGGGCGTGGCAATGCCCTCGTCGAACAGGATCTGGGCAGCCTTGAGGATTTTGTAGTTGTCGGCTTCCGGGAACACCACCCGCTTGGGGTTGGCCTTGGCGGCCGAGGTGATGCGGTTCATTAGCTTCTGGTTGACGCCCAGGCGGCTGCGCAGTTCGTCCTCGTAGGCAAACCAGTCGGTAATTACCCGGCGGGCCGAGCCGCTTTCAATGGCGGCCTTGGCCACGGCGGTGCTGACGGTGATAATCAGGCGCGGGTCGAGGGGCTTCGGAATCAGGTAGGTGCGGCCGAAAGCCAGGGTGTTGTCGCCGTAGGCTTTGTTGACCATTTCGGGCACCGGCTCCTTGGCCAGCTCGGCCAGGGCCTGCACGGCCGCCAGCTTCATGGCCTCGTTGATTTCAGTAGCCCGCACGTCCAGGGCCCCGCGGAAGATGTAGGGAAAGCCCAGCACGTTGTTGACCTGGTTGGGATGGTCGGAGCGGCCGGTGGCCATGATTAGGTCCGGGCGGGTGGCCATGGCCACGTCGTAGGCAATTTCGGGGTTGGGGTTAGCCAGGGCAAACACGATGGGGTTTTCGGCCATCAGCAGCAGCAGCTCGGCGGGCAGCACGTTGGCGGCCGAGAGGCCCAGAAACACGTCGGCGCCTTTCATGGCCTCGGCCAGGGTGGTGATGGGCGAGTCGGTGGCAAACTGCATCTGTAGCTCGGCCAGGTCGGTGCGCTGCTTATTAATGACGCCGTCTTTGTCGAAGACGATGACGTTTTTGAGGCCCAGCTCCCGGTACAGGCGCAGGCAGCTGATGGCCGCCGCACCGGCGCCACTTACTACCAGCCGGATTTCGTCGATGCGCTTGCCCACGATTTCCAGGGCGTTGAGCAGGGCCGCCGACGAGATGATGGCCGTGCCGTGCTGGTCGTCGTGCATCAGTGGAATGTTCATCTGCTCGCGCAGGGCCTTCTCGATGACGAAGCACTCGGGGGCCTTGATGTCTTCCAGGTTGATGCCGCCAAACGTAGGTTCCAGCGACTTCACAATCTTGATAAATTCGTCGGGGTCGGTGGCGTCGATTTCGATGTCGAAGCAGTCGATGCCGGCGAACTTCTTGAACAGGACGCCCTTGCCTTCCATCACCGGCTTGGAGGCCGCGGGCCCGATGTTGCCCAAGCCCAGCACGGCCGTGCCATTGGAAATCACGCCCACCAGATTGCCCTTGGCGGTGTACTTATATACGTCGTCGGGGTCGGCGGCAATGGCCAGGCAGGGCTCGGCCACGCCGGGGGAGTAGGCCAGGGCCAGGTCGAGCTGGGTACTGACGGGCTTGGTGGGAACTACTTCAATCTTGCCGGCGGGACTCTGGGAATGATAGTCGAGGGCTTCCTGCTTGTTGATTTTCAGCATGAGGGGGGCGCAATGGATGGGTTGCTGTAAAGGGCAAGTAAGCAAGTTGGGGCCAAATCCGCCGGAATCAAAGTTTAGGCGGCATGCCTAATTAATTGCGCAAGAAATGCGCGAGCCCCGCGCCGGGCAGGCGCGGGGCTCGACAGGCTGGCTGAAGGACTCAGAATCAGCTCTGCACAATGACCAGCTTCTGGCCGGGCTTCACCTCGTCGGATTTGAGGTGGTTGAGGCGGCGCAGCTGGTCCACGGTCACGCCCTGGTAGCGGCGGGAAATGTTGTAGAGCGTGTCGCCGGGCTGCACGAGGTGAGTTTTGGGCAGCTCGGCCTGGGGCGCAACGGCAGGAGCCGAAGCGCGGCGGGTCTTGGCCGCCGGAGTCGTGGTAGCAACGGTGGTCAAGGTGCCGGGCTCGGTTTCGGTGGGAGCGGTGAAGACCAGCTTCTGCCCGGGCACCACGGTTTCGGAGGTCAGCTTGTTCCAGGCCACAATCTGCGCAACCAGCAGGCCCCGTTCCCGGGCAATCTTGGTCAGGTAGTCGCCGCGGCGCACAATGTACGTGGCGGGCAGGCTGTCGTCGTCGGCGGGCGCCGGGGCGGCGGGTTCGGCGGGTTCGGCGGCGGCGGCTACTTCCCGCACGGGCCGGGCCGGACGTGCGGCTACGGTTTTAGCCGCGGGCTCTGCCTTGGCTTCCGCCGGGGCATCGGCGTCGGCAGTTTCGGTTGGTGCCACTGCTGCCACGGTCGTTTTCTCCGTTGGCAGCGGCAGCTTGGCCGGAATGCGCGGCTTGGGCGCGGCAGCTACGACCGGGGCGGTTTCCGGGGTTTCCACGGGCAGAAAGACCACCAACTGCTGCTTGGGCGTCAGCGTCTGTTTGCTGCGGGGCAGCTCGTTCCAGCGGCGCACTTGGGCCGGCGTCACGTCGTAGCGCTCCGCCACCGAGGCCACGCTTTCCCCGCGGCGCACCGTGTGGCGCACCCGCCGGAACTTGGGCTTATCGGCCACGGGCTTGTCGGCGGCGGCCACCAGCGTGCGGGTTGAGTCGGCACCATCCAGGGCCGGGGCCACGGGCGTAATCGGGGCGGGTGGGGGCAGCGTAACCTGGCAGAAATCCAGCAGGGTGTTGCGGTCCAGCGCGGCCAGCTCCACACTCACGCAGTGGGGCACGGTCAGGGCGTAGTTGCGGATGCTAGCGGGCAGGTAAGTTTTGCGAATTTCCGGGTTGTAGCGCGCCATAGCACCGGAGTCGAGGCCAAACTGGGCCGAGAACTTGCGCAAATCCAGGCTCCGCCCCGAAATCATGACCGTGTCGGTGCGCTCGGGGTAGAGGTAGTTGAGCTCGTCGGAATGCAGGTTGTGCTCGTTGGCGTACTGCATCGTGTAGAGCAGGGCCGTGAAGGTGGGCACGTAGTTGCGGGTTTCCTTGGGCAGCGACGGGTAGAGCGCCCAGAAGTTGCGGGTGCCGTTGCGCTTGATGGCCCGCTGCACGTTGCCGCTGCCCCAGTTGTAGGCCGCCAGCACCAGCTCCCAGTCGCCAAATTGCCGGTACAAATCCCGCAGGAACTTGCAGGCCGCCTCGGTCGACTTCTCCGGGTTCATCCGCTCGTCGATAAACTCGTTGCGCACCAGGCGCAGGTCGCCGGCCGTGGGGCCCATAAACTGCCACAACCCTACGGCGCCCACCCGGGAGCGGGCCGTGGGCAGCAGCGCCGATTCCACCACGGCCAGATACTTCAGGTCCTGGGGCAGGTTATACTTGGCCAGGTACTTCTCAAACAGCGGGAAGTACAGGTTCTGCCGCTCCAGAATGCGCTGGGTGTAGGCCCGGTTGCGCACCGTGAAGTAGTTCACGAAGCTCATCACCGTGCCGTTGAACACGTGGGGCACGTCGGTTTCAAAGCAGTTCACCCGGTCGGCCACCAGGTCCTTCAACTCAGGCGGCGTTTGCAGCCACACCAGGTGGGCAGAGTCGGGGCCGGCTTCGAGCGGCTCGGCCACGAGCGAGTCGAGCGGAACCTGAAGCTGGACGCGGGCCGTGTCGGTGGGCTGGTCAGCATTCAGCGGGCGCTGGACCTGGGCCGCCGCGGGGCGGACACCAGCTGCCAGCAGCAGCAGAAAAGCAACGCGACCCAACGACCTTTTCATCACATGGCGGGCGTAAGAGTTTCCGTAACTGATTTGGCAAAGGCCAGCAGGTGCTCCTCGCGGAAGGCTCCGCTCAGCATCTGCACCCCGATGGGCAACCCGGCCGAATCGGTACCGGCCGGCACCGAAATGGCGGGTACGCCGGCCAGCGAAGCCTGCACCGTGAAGATGTCGGCCAGGTACATGGCCAGCGGATCTTTCTGGTTTTCGCCGATGCGGAAGGCCGTGGTGGGCGTAGTCGGCAACACCAGGAAGTCGTACTGGCGCAGCAGCTCGTCGGTTTTCTCCTTGATCAAACGCCGAACCTTCTGCGCTTTGGTATAGTAGGCGTCGTAATAATCGGCCGACAGCACGAAGGTGCCCAGCAGAATGCGGCGCTGCACCTCGGGGCCGAAGCCCTGGGCGCGGGTTTTCTTGTAGAGTGACTCCAGATCGGTGGCGTCGGGGGCGCGGTAGCCATACTTCACCCCGTCGAACCGGCTCAAGTTGGAGCTGGCCTCGGCCGTGGTCAGGATGTAGTACGACGGCACGATGAAGTCGAGGTAGGGGAAGTCGACGGCGTCGACGACGTGGCCCTGCTCGCGCAGCGTGTCGAGTACGCCTTCCACGGCCTGCTTGATTTCCGGGTTCAAACCTGGCCGCTCCATCGTGTCGCGGATGTAGCCGATGCGGTAGTGGGGCGCGGGGGTGAGCAGCTCGCTGTAGGGCGGCACGGGCTGCTGGCTGGCGGTGCTGTCGAAGTCGTCGGCGCCGGCCATCACCTCGAGCAGCAGGGCGGCATCGTCCACCGAGCGGGTGAGGGTGCCAATCTGGTCGAAGGAAGAGGCGTAAGCAATCAAACCGTAGCGGGAGATGCGCGAGTAGGTAGGCTTAAAGCCCACAATCCCGCAGAACGCTGCCGGCTGCCGCACCGAGCCGCCGGTGTCGGAGCCAATGGAGGCCAGGCACAAGTCGGCCTGCACGGCCACGGCCGAGCCCCCGGAAGAACCGCCCGATACCCGCTCCGGATCAATTTCGTTGCGGACGGGCCCGAAGTAGGACGTCTCGTTGGAGGCGCCCATGGCAAACTCGTCGCAGTTCTGGCGCCCGATAAAAATAGCATCCTCGTCGAGCAGGCGCTGCACGGCCGAGCCGGTGTAGAGCGACTTGAAGCCGTCGAGGATGTGGCTGCTGCTTTGCAGGGCGTGGTCCTTGTAGGCCAGCACGTCCTTCAAGCCGATAACCATACCGGCCAGCTTACCGGCCGTACCGGCTGCCAGCTTGGCGTCCACGGCGTCGGCCTGGGCCAGAGCTTCGTCGGGCCAGACTTCCAGAAAGGCGTTCAGGTGACTTTTCTGCTGGATGTTATCCAGGTAATACTCCACGAGCTGACGACAGGTGGTGGTGCCTGCCGTCAGCTCGTTGCGAACTTCCGTAAGAGAATTGAACCGTCTCAAGTGGTACTATTCGTTAGTCGTTTGATCTAGTCGGGGCCGCTCGGTAACGGGCGGGGTAATTCCGCCGTCCATGGGCGGGGCAAGGGGAGTGGCGGGAACAACCTGCGCATCCGAAACTACGGAATTTTCGGCGGAAACCGGGGCTACGGGCTGCACCGGAGCCTGGTAAGCGGGCGTCGGGTTGTAAGGAGCCTGGGGTTGCTGGGGCGTGGTGCGGCCGGCATTCTCAAATTCGTTGCGGATTTCGCTCGACGCATCCTTGAACTCGCGGATGCCTTTGCCGAGGCCGCGGGCCAGCTCAGGAATCTTGTTGGCGCCAAAGAAAATCAGGATGACCACCATGATCAGCATGATTTCGCCGCCACCCAGGTCGCCCAAAAACAGAAAGAGGGGAGTTTGCATAGCTGAAGGAATTACAGACGGTTGCGGTTGGGGTCGTTCGGGTTGACCGGGCGGTCCTGAAACTCGGGCTTTTCGTCCTTAGAGGCGTCTTTGAACTCACGGATGCCCTTGCCCAGGCCCTTGGCCAACTCCGGAATCCGCTTAGCACCGAACAACAGAATAATTACAAACAGGATCAGCAAAATTTCGGTGGTACCGAACATGCCGACCAGGAGAAGTGAGGCGAGTGTCATGAGTGGTGGCCTGGGGCCGGTTAGAAGGGGTGCAAAGCCTAGTATACGCGGAGGCGCGTCATTCAGGATTGGTAAAGGTACCCGATAATTTTCAAAACAGTTCCGTGGCCAGGCAAACCCAACCCCGGAATCAGGCCCCCGAAGCCCCGGCCCAGCGGGGCTGCTGCCGCTCCCGGCGCCAGAGCAGAGCAGGCCCCAAACTACCGCCCCGGGCTACTTGCTGACTGGCTTGAAGCTCACCGCGGCCCCACCGCCGGGAGCCAGCGCAAGCGGCAGGGTTGAGCGGCTGTCCACTTTCACCCGCCGGATCTGGTAGGCCATTGGGTTGTTGTTCCAGCTGGCATTTTTGCCGTCGGCGTAGATGGTGGCCTCGTAGCGCTGGCCGGGCGTCAGAAAATCGAGCTTAACGGACTGGCGGCGGGCATTTTCATCCGTAATGGCGCCCAGGTACCATTCCTCCTTGCCCTTGGCCTTGCGCACGGTGGTGAGGTAGTCGCCGGGCTCGGCGAGCAGGATGCGGGTGTCGTCCCAGTCGACGGGCACGTCCTGGATAAAGCGGAAGGCGTCGAGGTGCTGCTCGTAGGCCTCGGGCAGGTCGGCGGCCATCTGCAGGGGCGAATACATCGTCACGTAGAGAGCCAGCTGCTTGGCCAGGGTGGTGTGCACCTGCTTGCCCTTGTTGCGCTCGGGGTTCCAGTCGTCGAGCTTGATCTGGAAGATGCCGGGGGTGTAGTCCATAGGGCCGCCCATAAGGCGGGTGAAGGGTAGGATGGTTTCGTGCTCGGGTGGGTTGCCGCTGCTCCAGGCGTTGAACTCGTTGCCCCGGGCCGCCTCGTTGGCCAGCCAGTTAGGGTAGGTGCGGTGCAGGCCCGTCGGCCGCACACTCTCGTGCATGTCGACCATGATGTGGTTGTCGGCCGTTTTCTGGGCCGTGCGCACGTAGTGGTTCACCATCCACTGCCCGTCGTGGTGCTCCCCGCGCGGAATGATGCGGCCCACGTAGCCGGTTTTCACCGCGTCGTAGTTGTGGCCCTGCATAAAGCGGTAAGCGGCATCCTGGCGTCGCTCGTAGTTCGTGACCGAAGAGCTGGTTTCGTGGTGCATCATCAGCTTCACGCCCTTGCTCTGAGCGTACTGCTGCAACTCGGCCACGGCGAAGTCGGGGTAGGGCGTCACGAAGTCGAAGACTTCCTCTTTCCAGTTGTTGGCCCAGTCTTCCCAGCCCACGTTCCAGCCTTCCACCAGCACGCTCTGCAGGCCGTACTTGGCGGCAAAGTCGATGTAGCGCTTCACGTTCTGGGTGTTGGCGCCGTGGTGGCCGTTGGGCGTGAGTTTGCTCCAGTCGGTGTCGGCGAGCTTGAGGTTGCTCACGTCGGAGTAGTTCCAGCTGGCTTTGTTGACGTGCATCTCCCACCACACGCCCACAAATTTCTGGGGCCGAATCCAGCTGGTTTCGGTGAGCTTGGTGGGCTCATTCAGATTCAGAATCAGCTTGGAGGCCAGCACGGCCGGGGCGTTGTCGGCCACCACGATGGTGCGCCAGGGCGTGTGCTCGGGAGCCTGCAGGTAGGCTTTGGCACCCAGGGCGTCGGGCACGAGGTGGCTGCGGAGGCCAAACGTGTTGGTATCCACGTCCAGCATCATGGCCGGATAATTCACCAGCGCGGCCTCGTGGATGTTGACGTAGAGCCCATCGTCGGACTTCAGCATGAGCGGGGTCTGCACCCGCTGGGGCGCCGACTTGAGCTGGATGGCCTCAATCCCGGCGCTGTTGACCTCGCTCAAACGGGTGGTGCTGTAGGTGTACTCGTTGGAGTCGTAGTCGCCCGGAATCCAGAAGGCCTTGTGGTTGGCGGGCAGGTTAAACTCGGTCTTCTCGTCCTGGACCGTGAAGTACTGCAGCGCGGGCTGGGCGGGCAGCTCGTAGCGGAAGCCCACGCCGTCGGCAAACACCCGAAACACGAGGGTGAGCAGGCGGCCGGGTGGCGCTGACTGGCGCAGGCGGACGGTGAGCTGCTGGTAGTGGTTGCGGATGCTCTTGACCTCGCCCCAGACCGGTTGCCAGGTTTCGTCCACGTCCTTCACGTCGCTGCCGACGAGCGTGAGCGGGCCGTCGAAGCCCTGGCCGTCGGCGAAGGCCAGCCCCAGGCGGGAGGGCAGCACCACGGGCTTTGGGCCGTAGGAAACCGCGTAACTGGGCCGGCCGTCGGGGGCCAGTGCAAAGGTGAGGCTAACCTTATCCTGGCGAGCCGTCAGCGCAGACTGCGTTTGGGCCCCGGCCCACTGGCGGGTAGTGAGCAGAAGCAGGAAAAGCAACGGAAGGGAGTTTCTCATGATCAGGTGCTGGTCGGAACCCGGCCCCGCCTGTGGGCGGGCTGGGAGTATGCAATACAAAAGAATTCGTCGGAGTGGCCCGGCCGGAACCAGGGTGTCTGGGTAACAAGCCAAGGGGGCAAACGGCCGCGCCACCGAGAAAGAAGCTGCCGCAAAAGTAACGCACCAGTTTGAAGCTTTGCCCGGTCGACGGCGGCAATACCCACCAGGCGATAAGCAGAACGCGCCGGGGTGGGGCGGGGCGCTTAGGCGGGTGGAAAAATTCCCGCTTCCGCTTCTGATTCGCAATCCGAAGCGACGCTTAAACGCGTATGTCAAAATTGGCTCAACGGGCGTCCACCGCCGTCGACCGGGCAATAGCAGCTTTTTACCGGGTAAAACCGGGAATTTTCCACTTGCTTATCGTACTTTGGACGTATCCTATAATGTTCCGCCACGGCTCCGGCCGTTGCTTCCTTAAGTTCTGTATTCTGCCTGCTTATGCCTGCCAAAACGCGCTCCACCACCCGGCCTCCCCAGCCTTTTCCCGGCGTATCGTTGCGAACCGTCGACGAGACGGAGCGGCTGGAAGCGCTGCGCAACTACCAGATTCTGGATACTCCCCCGGAAACCGTCTTCGACGACTTGGTGAAGCTGGCGGCCTACATCTGCGGCACGCCCACTTCCCTGGTGTCGATGATTGACGCCGACCGGCAGTGGTACAAGGCTTCCACGGGCTTCGAGGGCCAGGAAAGCACGCCCCGCAACGTCACCATTTGCCAGTACGCCATGTTGGCTGAGGACGTGATGGAAGTTGAGGACTTAAGCAAAAGCAGCTTCTTCGGCGACATCCCGGTGGTGGCTCAGGACCCTAAAATCCGCTTTTACGCCGGAGCGCCCCTCATTACCCCCGAAGGCTACCCCATCGGCACGCTCTGCGCCCTGGATACGGTGCCGCACCGGCTCAGCGACGAGCAGCGGGAGGCCCTGCGGGTGCTGGCCCGGGAAGTGGTGTCGCACCTGGAGCTGCGCCGGGCCCGCGTGCAGCTGGAGCAGGAGCAGCGCAAGCTCGACGGCCTGCTGCGCATGGCCAACGACACGGCGGAATCCTTGTACATGGCCAGCCGCACCGAGATTTTCATTAAGCAGGACCACAAGCTGGTGCGCGTCAACACGGCCGACATCCGCTACGTGGAGGCATTGGGCGACTACGTGAACATCTACGCCGGCCAGGAGCGGCACACCGTGTACAGCACCATGAAGGAGCTGGAAACCAAGCTGCCCGTGCGCGAATTTGCCCGCGTCCACCGTAAGTACATCGTGCGCCTGGACCGGATTACGGCCATCGAGGCCGACGCCGTGGTAGTGGATACGGGCCGGGCCGGCGCCCTGATGCCGGTGCCCATCGGTAGCTCCTACAAGGCCGCGTTGCTGAGCCGGCTCAACTTAGTATAAGGATACTGGGCTCGGTCCGCCGCATAAGTATTGTGGAGCTTTACCGAGAAAAAACCGCCGTTCAGCGAATTTTCTGGCATTTAGATAGGGCTGCATCTATCTTTCGTCATGTTATCGGAAAGTACCAGGCCCTGGGAAAAGTACCGTCGGTAGTTGCCGGGCCGGCTGTTTTCGGATAACTAAGTTTGTTTTCATAGCTCAGAAAGGCACCGTACGCTGTACGGTGTTTTTTTTGCGCCATTTCTTACGGAAGCAAGCTGGGCCGTAGTTCTGGTTAGCGGATCCGGCTCAGCCAGTTTTCGGGGTTGAGGTTGGCACTGTTGCGCCACACCTGAAACTGCAACTCCGAAGTGCCTTCCGGGCTCGTGTACACCGTCCCGATCTGCTGGCGCATGTGCACCGTCTGGCCTTCGCTCACGCTCACGCTGCGCAGCTTAGCATACACGGTGAAGTACTCGCCATGCTGAATCATGACGATGTTGTTCATGCCCGCAATGCTGGCCACGGTCAGCACCTTGCCGTCGAAGATGGCCCGCACGGGCTCCCCGGCGCTGGTTTGAATATCCACGCCCCGGTTTTCGACAATCACGTTTTTCAATACCGGGTGGGAGTGTCGGCCGAAGCGCTGGGAAATAAAGCCCCGCCCCACGGGCCACAGCAGGCGGCCGCGGTTGTCGGCAAAGGATGAGGACAGTACGGCCGTCTCCGGAGTCAGCGTGACGCGGTCCGTACGCTCCGCCGGGGCTTCTTCCGCCGGGGCGTCCTCGGCTGCGGCCGAACTGGTATTCGTGCGCGCCGTGGCCGGCTCCGACGAGCGGCCTGGGTTGGCGCTGGGTGCCGTACGGGCCGCCGCGGCTTTGGCCGCGCGGGCTGCGGCAGCTCGGGCGGCGGCGGCGCGGGCCACGCGGGCGGCCCGGGCAATTTCTTCCCGCACCCGCTCGGCAATCAGGTTATCGAGGCGGCTGACGGCCTGCTGACGCTCGGCCAGCTCCTGGCGCAGCCCTTCTTCCTGCTGGCTGAGCTTGGTCACGACCTGATCCTGCTGGGTTTTGAGCGTGAGCAGGTTGCGGCTTTCGGCTACTTGGGTCGTGAGCAGGGTACTTTTTTCCTGCTTCTTCTCCGTCAGGCCCGTGAGCTGGTGACTCAGGTGCTGCTGGGTACTGCTGATCTGGGCGGCCTGCTTCTGGCGCACTTCCGAGTATTGGCGGATGTAGCGCAGCCGCAGCATAAGCTGGTTGAACGAGTCGGCCGCAAACAGGAACATGATGCGGTTGTAACTGTTGGCCGTTTTCGAGGAGGCGTAAATCAGCCGGGCGTACTCAGCCTTGAGCTGGGCCAAACTTTGCTGGGTTTGCTGCACCTGCGTGGCCGTCTGCCGCACATCCGACTCGATGTACTTCAGCTCCGACGAAATCGAGCTGATAACGCTTTTCTGCACCGTCAGCTTTTCCTTCAGGGCGTTGAGCTGGCCCAGCGAAGCCTGCTTCTGCTTCTGGGTCTGCTCCAGAATGCGGCTGGTTTCGCGGATGCGGCGCAGGTTGGCCCGCCGTTCCCGCTCCAGCTGGGCCTTGCTTTTCTTGGCCGGCGCGGCTGCCGTCCGGGCGCGGGCGCGCTGCTGGGCCACGGTGGCGGCCCCCTGGGCAATCAAAACGAAAACCAGCAGCAGGGCCGCGGCGGCGTGGTTACTTTTTCCGCGCATAGCCCTTGGGTACCGAAAACGGGAAAGTCAGCCGCTCCTTGTCCACGTCCACGTCGCGGTAGTTGATGGTCAGCGTGGAGGCGGCGCCCTTAGTGGGTTGGGATTTTACCAGCGTGGCGAAGGCAAACTGGGTGGCCGAGTTGTCGAGCGGGCGGAAGTCGGAGTAGTCGGCCGAAAACTGGTTCTGGCTCTGCGCGTCCACCACCGAGAGCTGGGTGACGCGGCCCCGGGCCAGCTCAATGAGCTGAGTCACGAGCACGCTAGCCTGGTTGAACTGCACTTTCTGGCTGGCCGCATCGGTGGTGATGGTGGGCGTGGTGCCGTCGGGGGCGTTGAGGTAGTTGCCTAGCAGGGCCGCCTGCACCTGGTCGAAGGTGATGGGCACGTTGAGCCGCTTGCTGAGGTAGTCGAAGTTGCCGGAATAATACTCGCGCTGCAGGTTGTTGAGCACCTGAATGGAGTCGCGGGTGATGTAGGCGCGCACGCCCTCGATGCCCAACGACACCGACAGCCAGATCACGCTGTCCTTGCGCATGCGCAGGTTCAGGTTGGCGCTCTGCTGCACGCCGGGGGCGTCAATCTTGACTTTGCCCTTGGCTTTGAGGTAGCGGAAGTCCACGTTGGTGACTTTCACCAGCTCGGGCGCTTTGGCTGACGTTGTCTTGGCTGATTTGGTCGGCACCAGCTTGTGGCTACAGCCACCGAGTACCAGGGCCACGCACAGCAGCACCAGCAAAAAGCACTTATTCATAGAGTTTACTGTCTTTGATTTTGCGGTCAATCTGGTTGGAGGCTCCGCCGATTTTCTTGGCCCGCTGCCATTCCGCCAATGCCCGGTCTTTTTCGCCGAGCTGAAACAGCACGTCGCCGTAGTGCTCGATGACGGTGGCATCGTTGGTGGTTTTAAGCGCCTTTTCCAGACTCGTCCGGGCTCCGGCGTAGTCCTTGAGCTTGTAGAGCACCCAGGCATACGTGTCGAGGTAGGTGTCGTTGTCGGGAAACTGCTTGACGAGCTTGCCCGACATTTCCTTGGCCTTGTCCAGCTTTTCCCCGCGCAACGACAGGAAGTAGCTGTAGTTGTTCAGGGCCTGAGCGTTGTTGGCGTCGAAGGCCAGGGCCGCGTCGTAGGAGGCATCCGACTTGGCGTGCTCCTTCACCTCGTGGTAGGCGTCGCCGAGCTGGGTGTCAATCTGAACCAGCAGCTCGGGGTTGTCGAGGGAAAGTTTGCGGCCGTATTCCAGCGCCTTGATACCCTTGGCGGTTTGCTTGTTGAGCATCAGCGCCACGCCGTTGTAGTACCACAGCGGGGCCTGATTCGGAAATAACTCCAGGGCCCGGTCGGTGTGGCGCAGCAGGGAGTCCACCTGGTTGAGCTCGGCATCGATAAGCACCACCTGCTGCCAGATCTGGAACTTGGAGTTGTCGAGCCGGATGGCTTTCAGGTACGAGTCCCGGGCTTCCTGCTTGTGGTCGGTCAGGGTCTGGATGTCGCCGGCAATGGAAAAGGCCTTGGCCTCGTGGGAGTGCACGCGGGTGGTAATGGCGGCCAACTCCAGCGCCGTCTGGCCCAGGGCGGGGTTGGGCAGCTGCTTGATGTAGTCGAGCAGGATGCGCACTTTCTCGTCGATGTCGAGAGCGGGGCTTTCGAAGGCCAGCTTGATCTGCTTTTCCGACTCGGCCGGCTTGGCCTGCTGCCGGTAGATGTCAGCCAGAATCATGCGGGCCTGGGGATTGTCGGGGTCCTGCTTCAGGGCCTGCTCGGCCACCCGGATGGCGTCGGGCAGGCGGTTGTTGGAGGCGTACAGCTCGGCCTGGGCAATAACGTAGCGCACCTCGTCGGGATTGGTCCGGATCAGCGTCTCGCCTTCCTGCAACGCCTTGTCGAGGTTGTTTTGCTTGAGGTAGATCTGCTGCTTTTTGAACGACACCTCGTCGAGAGGGCCAAACTGCTTTTCGGCCTGCTCAAACGTGGCCAGTGCCTCGCTAAGCTTGCCCTGGGCCATGTACAAATCGGCCAGGTTAAACAGGTAGTAACCCGACTCAGGCACGTCCCGGATCAGGCTGGTGTAGACCTTGGCGGCCTGGTCGTACTGCTTCTGGGAAGCGTAGATTTGGGCCAGCAGCAGATAGTAGTAAGCGTTTTTGGGGTCGAGCTTCACGGCCACCTGCGCAAAGTTGGTGGCGTCCTTGAGGTTGCCGCTGAGCAGGTTGGTTTCGGCAATCTTGTAGTTGATGGCCGCGTTGGTCGGGTTCAGGGCGTAGGCTTTGAGCAGGCGCTCCAGGGCTTTGTTGTAGTCCTCGAGCAGCACAAACTTGACGCCTTCCACGAAGAAAGACTCGCTCATCTCCCGGTCCTTTTCGGACAGCACCCGCACCTGCTGGCGGGCAATGTCCAGCTCGGCCCGGCGCGCCAGTTCCTTCCGCTCCCGCCGGGTGAGCTTGAGCGGCTTGGCGGGCGGGGCGGCCTCGGGCGCGGCAGGTTGCTGGGCGTAACCGGGCAAAGCCAGCAGCAGGCTCAACAGCAAGAAAAAAGGAATACGAACTCGACTCATGAACGCAGTAGCACGGACGGCCGCCCGCCGTTTGGAAAAGGAATTACCCCAAAGAAACAAATCTGCGGACAGAAGCCCGCGCTACTGAGAACAGCAAGGCCGGGAAAAATATCACACGCG
Organism: Hymenobacter persicinus; assembly: GCF_004167665.1. GTDB lineage: Bacteria > Bacteroidota > Bacteroidia > Cytophagales > Hymenobacteraceae > Hymenobacter > Hymenobacter persicinus. Next base: position 24,797 of record NZ_SEWE01000024.1, read on the forward strand.
CAGCATGTTATAGTCGCCCAGGCTCAAATCGTCGGGAGTGCCGGTGACGGTGGCGAAGTTGCCCACCATCGAGTTGGCCACATTGGCGTGCAGCACCGTGGCCGACTGCTGAATAATGGAATTAGACACCACCGAGCTGCGCACGTTGCTTTGGTCGCCCAGCGACACGTGCGGGCCCACCACGGAATCCGTGATGATGGCGCCTTCGCCGATGTAGACCGGCGGAATAATCACGCTGTTGGTCACCTTGGCCGACTTAGCTACCAAGTCTTCGCCGCGCTCCTGCAGATACTCCAAGTAGCGCTGGTTCGTGAACACCGTCGCGTCCTTGTTGCCGCAGTCGAGCCACTCGGTCACGCGGCCGGGTACGAACTTGGTGCCCTTGTTTTTCATATTTTCCAGGGCGTTGGTGAGTTGGTACTCGCCTTTGTCCTTGATGTCGTGGTCGAGCAGGTACTGCAGCTCACTGCGCAGGTACTCGCCATCCTGGAAGTAGTAGATGCCGATAATGGCCAGGTCGGACACAAACTCCTGAGGCTTTTCCACGAAGTCCGTGATTTGGCCGGCCTCGTTGAGCTTCACCACGCCGAAGGGCTTGGGGTCATCGACGCGCTGCACCCAGATGGTGGCCGCAGCCGAGCTGTCGAGGGTGAAGTCGGCCTTAAACAAAGTGTCGGCAAAGGCTACCACCAGCGGACCGCTCAGCGAGTCCTTGGCGCACATGATGGCGTGGGCCGTGCCCAGAGGCTCATCTTGGTACACGATGGTGCCCTTGGCGCCCACCGACTCAGCAATCTGGATCAGGCTCTTCTCCACGGCCTCACCGAAGCGGCCAATGATGAACGCCACTTCCTCCACCTGCTCGCCGCAGACCTTGGCAATGTCTTCCACGAGCCGCTGCACGATGGGTTTGCCGGCAATCGGAATCAGGGGCTTGGGTACGGTAAGCGTATGAGGGCGCATGCGCTTGCCCATGCCGGCCATCGGAACGATAATCTTCATGAAAGTAGAGGTTAGATGTTAAGAGGTTAATGCGGGGAGAAGGGCGAATACGAAAGCGGGGTAACGGCAGGCCAGAAAACAAGCGCCGAAGCGCCGCATTAGCTGGTACGAATTACGGTGCCAAGCAGCAGTCAGTCCTTCGCGTACCGCCGGTTACTATACGCCGGTGCTGCCGTAACCGCCGGCGCCGCGCTGGGTTTCGGTGAGCTCGGCCACGGGCTGCCACTGCACCACCTCGTGGCGGGCCACGACGAGCTGAGCAATCCGCTCCCCGTCCTGCACCACGAACTCCGCGTCCGACAGGTTGACCAGCAGCACCTTCAGCTCCCCCCGGTAGTCGGCGTCGATGGTGCCGGGGCTGTTGACGATGCCGATGCCGTGCTTGTAGGCCAGCCCGCTGCGGGGCCGCACCTGCATCTCATAGCCCACGGGAAGTTCCAGAAACAGGCCGGTCGGAATCAGGGCGCGCTGCAAGGGCTTCAACGTAACGGGCTCCGTGAGGTTGGCCCGCACGTCGAGGCCGGCGGCGAGGGCCGTCTGGTACTCGGGCAAGGGGTGGTGGGAACGGTTGATAACGGGGATTTGCATCGGCAACAAAGCAGCGGGCGGTTCTGACCGTAAAGATAGACCGCGGATGAATATGATTTTTGACACGGGAACCCGGTGTTCCCGCGCTGGTCAGCCGACCGAAACGGCCGCTGGGCGGGGGCGCTCCACGAGGAAAACCAGCCCGGCAAAGCCCGCGCTGAGACCCAGGTGGAAGGCGTGACGCAGCCAGTAGTCGGCCACGGGCACGTACCAGCCCACGGCTACCAAGCCAATAGCCAACAGCAGCCACAGGCCCAGGCGCTGCATGGGGTAGGGGATGGGATAGTGCTGGTTGCCCAGATACCAACAGACCATGGCCATCATGAAGTAGCAGGCCAGGGTGGTGAGGGCGCTGCCCATGTAGCCGATGAGCGGAATCAGAAAGAAGTTGAGCAGGATGGTGAGGGCCGCGCCCCCGAAGCTGATGTAGGTGCCGAAGTAGGTTTTGTCGGTGAGCTTAAACCACACCGACAGGTTGTAGTACATGCCCAGAAACAGGTTGGCCAGCAGTAGCACGGGCACGATGCCCAGCCCGGCGCGGTACTCGGGGCGACCGAGCAGGAACCGGGCGAAGTCTTCGGCGTTGAGGCTGATAAAGACGAAGATAAACGCGCAGCAGAGCGTGAACCACTTCAGAATCAGGGCAAACGTGGCCGGGGAGTTCTTTTCGGTGCTCTGGGAAAAGAAGAACGGCTCGGCCGCGTAGCGGAACGCCTGAATGACGAGCTGCATGAACATGGCGAACTTGTAGCAGGCCCCGTAGATGCCCACCGCCGTCATGTTGGACTGGCCCGGGTAGAAGCCCTCGGGTAGCCAGTACTTGAGCAGGGGCCGGTCCAGCGTTTCATTTACCATGCCGGCCAGGCCCATCAGCATCAGCGGGTAGGCATACTTCAGCATGGGCCGCAGCACGGCCAGGTCGAGCTTGAAGCGAAAGTCGCTGAGCTCCCGCCACAGCAGGGGCACGTAGAGGGCATTGGCGACCAGGTTGGCCAAAAACACGTAGCCCACGCCCAGCGCCGGGTTGTAGATGGCCGCTACTAACGGCCGTAGCCCGGGCAGGTACTTGCCGGCGTAGACGTCGCGGCAGAGCACGATGAAGAACAGGTTCAGGCCCACGTTCACCAGGATGTTGAGAAAGCGCACCGTGGCCACCTTGCGGGCCTTGTTTTCGAGGCGCAGGCGGGCAAATGGGATGGCCGTAACGGCATCCACGCCCAAAATCAGAGCCAGCCAGATGATGTACTTATCCTGGCCCGGGTAGTGCAGGGCGTTGGCAATGGGCGTGGCCAGCACCACCAGCAGGCCGCTGAAGAGCGTGCTGGTAACCAGCAGCAGGCTGAACACCTTGCCGTAGAGAGCTGGCCGGTCGGCGCCGGGCTGGTGGGCAAAGCGGAAGTAAGTGGTTTCCATCCCGTAGGTAAACAGGATGTTGAAAAAGGCCACGTACGAAAACAGCTCCGTGACAATGCCGTACTCGGCGGCGGCAAACTTGCGGGTGTAGAGCGGGACCAGCAGGAAGGTCAGCACCCGGCCCAGAATACTGCTCACGCCATAGACGGCGGTCTGGCTAACCAGTTTTTTGACGATACTCATTCAGTCAATTAGTCCTTCGGAATCAGTAATGAAGAATGGTCCCTAGCCCGTGCTGGCACTGGTCTGGTTTCCGGCAGCTGGTCCACTTCTTAATTATCAATTACCACTTATTAATTGCCTTTAAAGGCCGCCGGGCGCTTTTCCAGGAAGGCGGCCGTGCCTTCGCGGAAGTCCTCGGTGCCGAAGGCGCGGCCAAACAGGTTGGCTTCCGTCTGGAAGCCCTGGCGCTCCTTGTCGTAGTAGGCGTTGACCGAGTCGATAATCATGCCCACGGCCAGCGGGGCCTTGGTCAGGATGCGGGCCAGCAGCTGCCGGCAGAAGTCGAGCAGTTCGGCCTGGGGCACCACGTGGTTAACCAGGCCCAGGCCCAGGGCCTCATCGGCCTTGATCAGGTCGGCCGTCATCATCAGCTCCAGGGCCTTGGCTTTGCCCACGAGCTGGGTCAGGCGCTGGGTGCCGCCGTAGCCCGGAATCAGGCCCAGGTTCACCTCGGGCTGGCCGAAGCGGGCGTTGTCGGAAGCCACGCGCAGGTGGCAGGCCATGGCCAGCTCGCAGCCCCCGCCCAGGGCGAAGCCATTGACGGCCGCAATGACGGGCTTGGTGCTTTCCTCAATCATGCAGAAGGCTTCCTGCCCCCGCTCGGCCGCCCGCCGTCCGCTGATGTCGTTCAGGGCCGCCAGCTCGGAGATGTCGGCGCCGGCCACGAAGGCCTTTTCCCCGCTGCCCGTGAGGATGATGCCGCGCACCAGCCGGTCGTCGAGGGCCAGCTGCATGGCCTGCCGGATTTCCTCGATGGTGGCCGCGTTCAGGGCGTTGAGCTTGGCGGGGCGGTTCAGGGTGATGGTCAGAATGCCGGATTCGGCATCGGGGGCGTAGAGCAGGTTTTCGAAGGAGGCCATGAGCAGCGGATGTGGAAACGAACGGCGGCAAAGATAGAGCAAAACCGGGGCCTGGGCGGCGGCCTCCGATGAGAGCTCCTGAGCCGGCTTTTACTTTTTGCCTTGGCTCGGCCTTGGTATTGGTAAATTTATATATTTACCGCCGCAGTACTTTCTTTTTCACCCTATAACCCTTATCCGCACATGGGATTTGTCTCCGAGTTCAAAGAGTTCGTTTCCAAGGGAAACGTGCTGGATCTGGCCGTCGGCGTTATCATCGGCGCTGCCTTCGGCAAAATCGTGACTTCCCTGACGGAAGACATTCTGATGCCCATCATCGGCCTGGCCACGGGCGGACTGGACTTCAAGAACTGGTTTTACGCCCTCGACGGCCAGAGCTACGACACGATTGAGAAGGCCAAAGCCGCCGGGGCGGCCACGCTCAACTTCGGGCTGTTCCTGAATGCCGTTATCTATTTCTTCATCATTGCTTTCTGCGTGTTCCTGATTGTCAAGTTTGCCAACCGCTTCAAGAAGCCGGCGCCGGTGGTAGTCGTAGACCCGGGCCCGACCAAGGACCAAGCCCTGCTGATGGAAATCCGCGACGCGCTACGCAGCCGCTAGTCACGCCTGCCCACTTTTCACTGCCGGCCCCGGCTCCCGACCGGAGTCTGGGCCGGCTTTCTTTTTCCCTTACCGCCTACGGCTATGAAACAACTTTACTTACTTCTGCTGGCTCTGCTGATCCTGCTGATCCTGCCACTGCCGGGCCGGGCCCAAACCTCCGAAACCACCGCCGCCGCCCCCGATACCGTGCAGGGCTGGCGCCGCGGGGGCGTGGGCACGCTCAACCTGAGCCAGGTCAGCCTCACTAACTGGGCCCCGGGTGGGCAAAGCTCGGTGTCGGTGCTGGCCATCGGCAACGCCTTTGCCCACCACCGCCGCGGCGACAACACCTTCGACACGTCCCTGGATCTGCTCTACGGCACGCTCAAGTCGGGCAAGGCCCGCATGCGCAAAAACGACGACAAGCTGGAGTTCAATGCCAAGTATGGTCACCAGTTTACCAAGGTGCTCTACTACGCGGCCCAGGTCAACGTCAAAACCCAGCTCACGCCCACCAAGGCCATCAACCGGCCCGACTCCCTGCTGTCGGGCTTTTTCTCGCCGGCCTTTATTCTGGCCTCCATCGGTATCGACTACAAACCCAATGACCAGCTGTCGGTGTTTCTGTCGCCCATCACCGGCAAGTTTACCGTCGTGGCCAACCAGGGGCTGGCCGACGCGGGGGCCTTCGGGGTGAAAGCCGCCCGCCGCGGCCCCGACGGCCGCCCGGTGGCGGGCACGGGCCAGCAGTTTCGCAAGGAGTTGGGGGCCTACCTGAACGTGAAGTACCGCAAGCCGCTCTGGGAAAACGTGGTATTCCAAACCAAGCTCGACCTGTTCAGCAACTACCTGCACCACCCCCAGAACATCGACGTGAACTGGGAAAACCTGATTAGCTTCAAAGTCAACAAGTTCATCAGCAGCAGCATTGCCACCACGCTGGTGTACGACGACGACGTGCTCGTGCCCCTTGATGGCAACGGCGACGGAGTGCCCGACGGCCGCGGCCGCCGTATTCAGTTCAAGGAAACCCTCGGTATCGGGCTGACCTACAAGTTCTAAGGATTTGAACTATCTTTGTCCGACCTCGGTTTTCCGGCCGACTCCCCCGGCTTGTTTACGGCCGCGCTTTTCGGAATCCCACCTTCTGCCTACACCTTCCCGTTTTCGCATGAAAAAGCTGATTGCCGCTACGCTGCTGGCTGCCACCGGTTTGTTTGCCCACGCCGCGCACGCCCAGACGGCCCTGCGCCCTGATTCTGAGCAGGCCCAGAAAGCCGCTCGCCGGTCGCGCAAGGCTTCTGGGGAGGACATTGCCCGCATGCAGCAGCGCATGAGCATGAACCCCAACGAGGTGAAGCGCGACCAGCAGCTGGAAATCCTGGAGGCCCGCGCCGGTGGGGGCACTGCCAACACCAGCTTCGGCCGCTCAGCCGGCCCAGCCCGGCAAGTGGAAAAAGGCAGCGGCGGCTTCTCCGTTATCAAGTTCAAGGACAAGCGCGGCACGGCCCAGCAGAAGCGCGGCATGAGCCGCGCCGCCGGTGGCATCGACCCCAAGGGCAAGCCGCTGACCCACAAAAAGAAGAAGCACTTCCTGTTTTTCTAAGCAGGTAGTCAGTTCCTAAAAAAAGCCCCGAAGCAAAACTTCGGGGCTTTTTGCGTCTCCAGTACTCCAAGGCCACCGTTCGCCCTTGGCGGTACTAGAGAAGAGGGGTGCCGGCGGGTTGCAAATGGAATGCTGGCGCCGGGAATAGGGGCTAGAAGCGGGCCGTGAGGCCCAGCTTGAGGTAGTTCATGTCAAAGCCGATTTCGGTGAAGGCTCCGAGCTTGTCGGTGAGGAAGTAACGCGCACCCACAAACACGCCGGTGGTGAAGCGGGCTGAGCCGGCCGGGTAGTCCTTCAGCTCCGGCGCGCTATCGAAGTAGGTGTCTTGGTGGCGTTGCAGGCGCACGCCTAAGCTGGCGCCGGCGTAAGTGTCGAGGTTGGGCTGGGCCAGAATGTTATAGTGGTAGGTGCCGCGCACAGCCACCAGCGCGTTGCGCCAAGTCGACTTGTAGCTTGTGCCTGGGTACTTGTAGTAGTAGGATTTGTAGCCTACCAGCCCCCCGATGCCGATTGTGCCCGGCCCGATGCCTTCCGCTACACCCCGCTCCACCGACAAACTCAGCGCCGGGCCACTGCTCAGCGTACCGTAGAAGCTTCCGTAACCCAGCCCCGTACCAAGGCCCAGCCCCAGATTGGCCATGAGCGTGCCTTGGCGAAATAGCTCCCCACCCTCGGCCGGAGTAGGGGATGGGGAGGCCGTCTGGGCCAGGGCCGGCGTACCCGATACGGCCGCCAGCAAAACCAAAAAAACGCGCGTTTTCATAAGCGGTGGTGGGCAGAGCGGGCACTGTCGGCCAGGAGTTCAATTATTTCCTGAACCGATACAAAAATACAGTAGCCGCGAGGTGAGGTCAATAGCATGATGATGTGACAACGCTGCTGCGGGCCCGTAGCGCGTGTTTCAAACGCAAAAAGCCCCGAACATTACTGTTCGGGGCTTTCTGTTCACGTATGAAACTGGGGCTGCTTACAGCGTCCGCTTCACTTCTTTTTCTTCGAAGCCTTCGATGTTGTCGCCTTCGCGCAGCTCATTGAAGCCTTTCACCGAAATACCGCACTCATAGCCCTGGCGTACTTCCGACACGTCGTCTTTGTAACGCTTCAGGTCCTGAATTTCGCCTGAGTACACCACGATACCGTCGCGGACAACCCGTACGCGGGTCCGGCGGGTGAACGTGCCTTCCGTCACCATACAGCCGGCAATGGTACCGACCTTGGTGATATTGAACACCTGCCGCACCTCGGCGTTGGCTACTACAATTTCCTGCACCGTCGGGGCCAGCATGCCTTCCATGGCATCCTTCACCTCGTTGATGGCATTGTAGATAATCGAGTAGAGGCGGATGTCGATCTGCTCCTGCTCGGCCAGCTTGCGGGCACTCTGCGAGGGCCGCACCTGGAAGCCGATGATGATGGCGTCGGAAGCCGAGGCCAGCAACACGTCGGATTCGGAGATGGCACCCACGCCCTTGGACAGGATGTTTACCTTCACTTCCGGCGTGCTCAGCTTGAGCAGGGAGTCGGAAAGAGCTTCTACCGAGCCGTCCACGTCGCCTTTCACGATGACGTTGAGCTCCTTGAACGAACCGATAGCCAGACGGCGACCAATTTCGTCCAGGGTAATGTGCTTCTTGGTGCGCATGCTCTGCTCACGCGAGAGCTGCTGACGCTGGGTGGCCAGTTCCCGGGCTTCGCGCTCGGTTTCCATCACCTGCAGCTTGTCGCCGGCCTGCGGAGCGCCGGTCAGACCCAGCACCTGTACCGGCGTGGCCGGACCAGCCTGCTTCATCTTCTTGCCGCGGTGGTCGGTCATGGCTTTCACGCGGCCGTAGTGCGGCCCTGCCAAGACCACGTCGCCCACTTTCAGCGTGCCGGTCTGCACCAGTACCGTCGTCACGTAGCCGCGGCCCTTGTCGAGCATGGCTTCGATGACGGCGCCCACGGCGTTGCGGTTCGGGTTGGCTTTGAGCTCGAGCAGTTCGGCTTCAAGCAGCACCTTTTCGAGGAGGTCTTCCACGCCCAGACCGGACTTGGCCGACACTTCCTGCGACTGGTACTTGCCGCCCCACTCTTCCACCAGGATGTTCATCGCCGACAGCTCCTCGCGGATCTTGTCGGAGTTGGCGCCCGGCTTATCAATCTTGTTCATCGCAATAACGATGGGCACCCCCGCCGCTTGCGCGTGGTTGATGGCTTCCCGGGTCTGCGGCATCACGGAGTCGTCGGCCGCAATGACGATGATGGCAATGTCGGTGATTTTGGCACCCCGGGCCCGCATGGCCGTAAAGGCTTCGTGACCCGGAGTATCGAGGAAGGTGACGCGCTTGTTGGAAGCCGTCATCACGTCGTAGGCCCCGATGTGCTGGGTGATACCGCCGGCTTCGCCTTTGGCCACCGTGGCATTACGGATGTAGTCCAGGAGCGAGGTTTTGCCGTGGTCGACGTGACCCATGATGGTCACAATCGGAGCGCGGGGCTCCAGGTCTTCCTCGTTCTCCTCCACCACTACGTCGCTTTCCTCTTCCTCCGCCGACAGGAACTCCACGTCGTAGCCGAATTCATCAGCAACAACGGTAATGGCTTCCGCGTCGAGGCGCTGGTTGATGGAAACGAACATGCCCATGTTCAGACACACCTTGATGACCTCGTTCACCGACACGTCCATCAGCGAGGCCAGGTCGTTGGCCGAGATGAACTCGGTTACCTTGAGGGTCTTGGCATCCAGCTCGTTTTGAGCACGCTGGGCTTCGCGGTCTTCCGCCCCACCGGCGCGCTTGTCGCGGCGGTACTTGGCGCGGTTGTTCTGGTTGCCACCACGGCCGCCGCTGAGTTTAGCCAGCGTAGCCTTGATCTGCTCCTGAATCTGCTTGTCGTTCTGCTCGGGCGTGTTGGCGCCGGGCGAGCCGGGACCAATCGTGGGCCGGAGCGTGGACGGGGGGCGCTGGCCGGGAGCCCCGGTGCGCGGACCCTGGCCGGGACCACCCGGGCGTTGGCCGGGACCACCGGGACGGTTGCCCTGGTAGCCACCCTGACCCTGCTGGGTGCCCGTGCCACCCTGGCCGGGCGTCGTGGGCGTGCCAGCGGCGCCGGGAATGCGCTGCCGTTTCTTCTTATCAGGACCCAGACCGCTCTTGCGCACATCGGACGAGGCTACCGGGCGGGCACCCCGACCCCCGCGGCGCGAGGAATCCAGGGGCAGCTCGATTTTGCCGAGTACCGTGAGGCCTTTGAGCTGATCAGCTTTGGCAATAATGGTGCTGGTATCTTCTGCACCGGCCTCACCCGCTGGAGCTGCCGAAGCGTCTGCAGCGGGAGCATCAGCGGCGGGCGTGGCCGGAGCCGCTGCCACTGGCTCAGCAGCGGGAGCTGGAGTCGGAGCGGGAGCAGCGGGCTGAGCGGCTGCGGCGGGAGCCGCAGGGGCCGGAGTAGGCTCGGGAGCCGGAGCCGCTGGCTTCACTTCCGCTACTGGAGCAGGAGTTGGAGCTGGCGCGGCCGGCTTGGCTTCCACGGCGGGAGTCGGGGCCGGAGCTGGTTTCTCTTCGGGAGCCGGGGCGGCCACCGGAGTCGGCGCTGCGGCCGCCGGGGCGAGAGCGGGCTTGGGCGGCACTGGGCGACCCTTGGCGTCCAGCTCGATTTTGCCCAGCACTTTCAGGCCCGGTACTTTGGGCGCTTCCTCGGCGGCAGCCGGAGCTGGGGCGGGCGCCGCCGGCTGGGCGGCGACGGGAGCCGGAGCGGCCGGCGGCGGCGCGGGAGCCGCTTTGGGCTCTTCCACGGGCTTGGGAGCCGGCGCGGGCGCAGCGGCGGCTGGCTTGGACGCTACCGGCTCGACACGGGGAGCCGGGGCCGCTTCCTGCTCGGTCAGGCGCTTGGCCTGGGTGAGCTTGGTAGCTTCCATCTTGTCCTGTGCCGAGGAGGCAAACTCCTTCTCCAGCATGCCCACCTGTTCGGCAGTCAGCTTCGTGGTAGGTTTATTTTCTACCTGATGTCCTTTCTTAGCCAAGGTTTCAACAACCGTAGCCATTCCAATATTCAGGTCTTTGGCTGCCTGCTGGAGCCGTTTAGGTGCTGCTTCCGCCATTCTATGCTCGCGAACGATACTCTTATCCAGATGCAAAGGTACTACATTAAATCTTGCCAGCCGGGGCTAAATCACGCCGGTTAGCATGATTCAGCGCCCTTGCCGTACCGGCCGCCGCGCATTCATTGCGCGTCGCCGGAGTTTGGTGCTTCTTCTTCAGTTTCAGCCTCGGAGTCGGACTCGTCGAATTCGTTGCGGATGATGCGGAACACGTCTTCAACCGTGACGTCTTCGAGCTCCGTCCGGCGCACGATATCTTCCTTGCTCACGGCCAATACGGCGCGGCCGGTGTCAAGGCCGATTTTCTTGAGCTCATCGAGAACCCAGGGTTCGATTTCGTCCTGGAATTCGTCGAGGGCAATGTCCTCGTCGTAGTCGCCGGCTTCGCGGAACACGTCGATTTCCATGCCCACAAGGCGGGAGGCCAGCTTAATGTTGGCGCCGCCGCGGCCGATGGCCAGGCTTACCTGGTCGGGTTTCAAGAACACCGAAACCCGCCCGGTTTGTTCATTAATGCGCATCGAGCCGATTTTGGCCGGCGACAAGGCGCGCTGGATGTAGAGCTCGAGGTTGTCGGTGTAGTTGATGACGTCGATGTTCTCGTTTTCGAGCTCCCGCACCACGGCGTGAATCCGCGAGCCTTTCATGCCCACGCAGGCACCCACGGGGTCAATCCGGTCGTCGTAGCTTTCCACGGCCACCTTGGCCCGCTCGCCCGGCTCGCGCACGATGTTCTTGATGGTGATCAGGCCATCGTAGATTTCGGGCACTTCCAGCTCGAACAGCCGCTCCAGGAAAGCCGGCGCAGCGCGCGAGAGGATGATTTTGGGCGTGCCGTTGATGATTTCGACCCGGTGCACCACGGCGCGCACGGTGTCGCCCTTACGGTAACGGTCCTTCGGAATCTGCTCACCTTTCGGCAACACCAGCTCGTTTTCTTCTTTGTCCAGAATCAGGGCTTCGCGGCTCCACACCTGATACACTTCCCCGGTCACGATTTCGCCGACCTGGTCTTTGTACTGCTGGTAGAGGTTGTCGCGCTCCAGGTCCTTCACGCGCTGAATCAGCGTCTGGCGGGCCATGAGCACGGCGCGGCGGCCGAAATCCTCGAGCTTCACTTCCTCGGCCACCTGCTCGCCTACTTCAAAGTCGGCTTCGATCTTCTGGGCTTCGGCCAGCGGAATCTTGTCGAAATCCCAGATGTCCTCGGAGTCGTCGTCCACGATTTCGCGGTTGCGCCAGATTTCCAGGTCGCCTTTGTCCACGTTGAGGATGACGTCAAAGTTCTCATCCGTCGTGTACTTCTTCCGGATCATCGTACGAAACACGTCCTCCAGGATGCTCATCATCGTGGGGCGGTCGATGTTCTTGGATCGGGCGAACTCGGCGAACGATTCGATTAAGACGTTGCTGTTCATAGTAGTTAAGCTGTTAGCTGCGGTTCAGTGGTCGGTGGCTTAACGTTAGCCAGACCATCGGCGCCGCCGCCGGGGAGGTAGATTGAATTTCAAACGAAGGCCAGCGGCGAAAAGCTGCCGGCTGGCACTTTACTTAAAGGAAATAACCACCCGGGCTTCCTTGATGCTTGCAAATGGCACTAGGACGGCGGGCAGGATACTTTTCTTGGTTTTGACCTTCACTTCTTCGGCCAGCTGAATGCCCTCAGCTTCCACGGCTTCCATGACGCCGGTTTTCTCGGTGCCGTCGGTCAGGTTCAGCTTGAGCGTGCGGCCCACGTGGCGGGTGTACTGCCGCGGGTCGCTCAGGGGCTGGTCGGCGCCGGGGGAAGTCACTTCCAGGGTGTAGCTGGCGTCCTCGCCGTAGGCCTCGTCGATGCGGTGGGCCAGCCGGCGGCTGACTTTCACGCACAGATCAATGCCCAGGCCTTCCTCGCCGTCCAGAATAGCCGTGACTTTGGGCCGTACGGCGGAATCGGAGATGGTGAGGTCGATGACGAACACGTTCAGGTCAGAGATACTGTCCTGAAGCATTTCGGCAAGGCGGGAATGGTCGAATTTCATTCGGAGTTGAACCGGGTGATAAAAGAAAGAGGGGACGCTACGTCCCCTCTTCACAATCAGATTACTGCGCAAATATACGGCAGGAAATTGCCGAATGCAAGCCCGGCCCGGCCGGGGGCCTACCGTTTCACCTCCACCCAGCCCCGGGCCTTGCGGCCGTCGGCGTCGAGTAGGTAGTAGTAATAGGTGCCGTCGGGCAGGTTCTCGCCCCGCCAGGTGTTGTGGTAGTCGGCCGTCTCGAAGACCTTGGTGCCCCAGCGGTTGAAGACCTGCAGCTTGGCGGGCCGGCAGCTGAAGCGGGGCTGGAAGGCCTCGTTGAGCTCGTCGCCGTTGGGCGTGATGATGTTGGGGACGAAAACCTCTCCCACCAGCACCGGGGCAAACTGGGTCACGACCTCGCAGTTGGCGTAGCGGGCCGTCAGGCGCACCTGATAGACGCCAGGGTCGGCGTAGGTGTGGGTGGGGCCGGCCTCGGTACTGGTGCCGCCGTCGCCGAAGGTCCACAGGTATGTGCCGCCCGCCAGCACCGGCTCGAAGGTGCAGGTAAAGGGTGCCAGGCCCGTGTACTGGGGCGCCGACTGGCATTCGGGCACGTTCAGCAGCACGTTGGCCAGCGAGGACGGGGCCAGCGTGATGCGCCGCACGGCGGAGTTGGTGCAGCCATTGGCCACGATGGTGTAGCGCAGGCTTAGGTTGGCCCCCTTATTATTGGTGTTGGGGGGCGTGAATAGTCCGTCGGGCGTGACGCCGGGGCCGCTCCAGACGCCGCCCGCTGGTAAGCCACGCAGCTGGAAGGCCCGCAGCTGGTCGGCGCAGAGCGTGGAGTCGGGGCCGGCCGCCACGTCGGGCAGCTTCTTGACGACGATAGTCTGGGTGGCCGCGGCGCAGCTCACGGTATCGGCAAGGGCGTAGCGCAGTGTGAAGGTGCCCACGCCGGCCACGGTCGGATTGAAGCTGTTGCCCACCACGCCCGGGCCGCTGAAGGTGCCGCCCGGCGGCGTGGCCGCCAGCGTAACCGGCGTGCCATCGACGCAGACCGCGGGCAGGCTGGTGAAAGTGGCTACCACGTCCGGCGTCACGGTCATGCGCAGGCTGCGGCTGCTGAGGCAGGTGCCGGTGGAAGCCACGGTGTAAGTCAGCAGGTTGACGCCCACCAGGGCCGGCGAGGGAGTAAACTGGTATCCTCCGCCGGGCAGCACCGTCACGCCGGGGCCGCTCCAGGTGCCGCCGGCCGGCGTGCCGCCCAGCACGATGGGCGCAGCTGAGGGGCACACAAAGCGGTTGGGGCCGGGGTCGGCGTAGGTTTTGCCGAAGTCAATCTTGAAGGCGGCGTTGTTGCAGTTCGAGCTGTTGTTGGCCGTGGAGAAGGTATTGGCGCCGGGTGGTACCGGGAAGCGGGAACTGCCCCCGCAACCCCCGCACACGGCCTGGTAGACCACGCCCCGCTTGTCGAAGCGGGAGGTGCCGCCGTCGACGTGCTCCCCGGCCTGGCCCCCGTTTTCGCCGAAGAAGGTGGCGTATTCCAGGCCCAGCATGCCCGGGGTGAACTGGGCCAGGTAAAAGTCGGAGCCGTCGGAGGTGCGTTGCAGGGCGTTGGCCGTCACGGGGAAAGTGGCCATGCTGAGCTTGTCGTAGTTGGTTCGGCCGCCCCAGCCGCCCACGTAGATCCGCTCACAGTCGTCGACCAGAAAAGCTGTGGGCGAAATGTGCGGGGTGCCGGTGCCGGTGGGCGGGGCCCCAAACGTGGTGGAATACAGGCTGCTCGACAGCGTACCGTTGAGCTTATGAATAAACTGCTGGGCCCCGCGCACGTTGTAGAGCCCGGTCGTGACGGGGTAATTGGCGCTGGTAGTTTGCCCGAGCAGATACACGTTGCTGCCCGCGTCGAGCTGAACGAAGTAGGCCTGGTCGTTGGCGCCGGTGCCCACGTAGGAGGCCTGCAGCAGTTTGGTACCATCGGCGCTCAGGTGGGCCACGAAGCCATCGAGGCCGCCGCTGGCCGTGGGCTGGTAGCTGCCCGCCGTAGCCGGGAAGTTGTTGCCCTCCGTGCCCCCGCTCACGTACACCGTCCGGGCCGCATCCACCTGAATCGAGTAGGCTGCGTCGGCGCTGCTGCTGCCCAAAAACGTGCTCCAGAGCAAGCTGCTCAGGTTGGCCGAAAGCTTACATACTACCCCGTCGGTGCCGCCACCCCGAAACGTGCTCTGAAAGCCGTTGGGCACCGGAAAGTTGGCGCTGCCCGAGGAGGAAGCCAGGTAGATGTCGCCGCTGCCGTCGGTGGTGATGTCGCCCCGAAACTGGTCGCCGTAGTTCTGCACCAGTCCGCGCGGGGTGGCTTCGTTGCCTTGGAGCAGGCCGTCGTTGCCGCTGCCGCCCAGAAAGGTGGAGGCCACCAGCCGGCTGCCGTCGGCGCTGAGCTTGGAAATCACCAGGTCGCTGCCATTATCGTAGTTGGTGCCACCAGAAACGCCGGTGGGCAAAAACCGGGTGCCGCCGTTGAAGCTCCGGTCGTAGGCGGCGGCCGTCACGGGGTAGAGCGGGGAGCTGGTGGAGCCCAGCACTACCAGCTCCCCCTGGGTGTTGACGACCATGCTGTGGGGGGCGTCGGCGTCGGGGCCGCCGAGGTAGGTGGCGTACAGCCGGGCCGCGGGGCCGCTGACGCTGGTGTTATACTTGATGATGGCCATGTCGCACATGCCGTTGTAGCTCGCGTCGAAGGCACCCGTGGTGGCCGGGTAGCCGGGCGCGAAGGCAATGCCGCCCGAGTACAGGTTGCCCTGCTGGTCGTAAGTGGCCGTGAAGCCCCAGTTGTCGGCCGTGGAGCCGGTGAAGGACGAGAAAATTACCGTCGGATCAATCACCAACGGCTGACGGTGGTTGTAGCGGCCCAGCCGAAACGAGACGGTATTGCCCTGAAGCTCGAAGGCGCAGGCCACCGGTACCCGCTCGGTGCCGCGCTGCTGCCAGGCCCGGGGCGCCTGCTCGGTCACGAACCCCACCGAGGTATGCACGAGCAGGTTGCCGTTTTGCAGCTCCAGCCGGTCGGCGCCGGAGTAGCGCAGCCGGATCCGGCCGGGTTGGGCGCCGGGCGCCACCAAAAAGTCGTATTCCAGCTCCTGGCTGGCGTTTTCGTAGAGCTGAGCCCCGATGCCGGGGTAAATATCGGCGTAGCGGAGCTGGCGGAAGCCGCGCACATTGCTGGCCCAATGCTCGGGGTCGTTGCCCAGAAAGTAGTTGCGCTTTTCGGCCGTGGGCTCGACGGCGCTCAGGCCGGGGCGGGCATTGGCGCCCTCAAAAGTCACGGAGTAGGCGTGGCCGGTGAGCTTGGCGGCCCCGGCTTGGTGGTCGTGGGTGGCCCGCAGTGCCGCAGGGTTCACGAAGGAATAGGTGAAGCCGCCGGGTGCCACAAACAGCCGGCCGGCGGGCAGCGCCGCCGCGTAGCGGGCCCGGGCGTCCCACTGGCCCTTGTTTTCGACAAACTCCAGGCTGCGCTCGGCGGAATGGCCGTAGCCGGTCTGGGCGGCCGCGGCTTGGGCCGCGAGCGTCAGGAGGAGCAGTAAGTAAGGGCGAATTGCAGCGAAAATCATTCGGATAAAATAAGGTAGCGGGAGGGCAGGAAAGATACGAGGAAAAGCCGGGCGTTTCGTCGTCTTTCCGGACTCGTGCGCGGGCCATTCCGGCCGTAAAGGCTACCTTTGCGCCCTTCCCAACCGGCTTTTTCGCTGTGCGTCGCTCCTTTGCCTTTAAGTGTACCCTGCTCGTCATCGGGTGGCTGCTGGTGGCCATTGCCGCCGTGCAGATTCCGGCGCGCACGTTCTGGCCCGCGGCCTTTGTGGCCCTGACGCTGCCCGTGGCCCTGGGGCTGAACCTGGCCGCCGCCCTGTACTGGCTGCTGCGCAACTGGCGGGTGGCTGCGTTGCCCGCGCTGGTGGCCGTGCTCACCTGGCCCCACTTTCAGCGCGGCCTGGCCGTGCACCCGCTGCACCTGGCCGGGGCCGCCCCCAAGGCGACGGCCGGGCAGCGGGTGCGGGTGCTGAGCGCCAACGTGCGCATCTTCAACGTGTATCCGCAGCTGCGCGAAAAAGACCCGGCCTCGCCCGACAAGATGATCCGGTGGGTGGCCTCGAACCCGGCCGACGTGATTTGCCTGCAGGAGTTCTATAACGAGCCCCGCCCTTCCCGCCACGACGGCCGCCTGTTTCAGAGCGTGGACCGCATCGGGGAGCAGACCGGCCGGCAGGTGTTCTTGTCCCGGACGCTGACCAACTCCATTGGCGCTGAGTTCGGCATGGCTATTTTCTCGCGCTTTCCCATCGTGCGGCGGGGCACCATCACCTTCGACAAGCTCACCCAGAACCACGCCATGTTCGCCGACCTGCGCCTGCCCTCCGGCGACACAATTCGGGTCTTCAACTTCCACTTGCAGAGCATGAGCATGGACGAGAAGGATATCGTGGACAGCTACTCCAGCAAGGCCGGGCTCAAGGCCAAGGGGCTCGGGCTGCTGCGGCGCTTCAAGCGCGGCATGGTGGCCCGCAGCGTGCAGATGGACACGCTGATGCGCCGCTTCGAAAAGTCGCCCTACCCGCTGCTGCTCTGCGCCGACCTCAACGACCTGCCCTACAGCTACAGCTACGACCAGCTGGCCGACCACTTTCAGAACGCCTGGGCCACCGTGGGCACCGGCGTGGGCAGCACCTACAACGGGGCCCTGCCCTTCGTGCGCATCGACAACCAGTTTGTGGGCCCACAGTGGGTGGTCGACGACTTTCGGGTGCACTACGAAGTTCCCTACTCCGACCACTTCCCGACCACGGCCGAGTACCGGCTGAAATAGCAGTTGTGCTCAGAGTGGAGAAAATATTCGGCTGCGTCAGCCAGTTGCGCGAGGCGTTATCGAGTAAAGCCGCGGCGGGGTGTACTGGCAAATGAACTTTTTATACTGGCCAAAAGAGTTTTTGTACTCTCAGAATGCCGTCTTTGACTGAATTCGGGCCGGCTGGCGCTATATAGGAGCGGCGGTCAGCGCTCAGCGGGAGTATATAGTGCCGAAAACGATCAGGCTACTGCCTGGTTTTTGCATGCCGCCGCCCGCCAAATCTTGCTACTTTTGCTCCATGCAGCACCCGCTTTCGCTTTACAATACCCTTACCCGCAAAAAAGAGCTTTTCACGCCCGTCCACGCGCCGTTTGCCGGCGTGTACCTGTGCGGCCCGACCGTCTACAGTGAGGCTCACATCGGCAACGCCCGCGGGCCGGTAGTGTTCGACGTGCTGACGCGCTACCTGCGCCACCTCGGCTACACCGTGCGCTACGTGCGCAACATCACCGACGTGGGCCACTTAGAAAGCGACGCCGACGAGGGCGAGGACAAGATGGCCAAGGCCGCCCGGGCCCGCCACATCGAGCCCATGCAGATTGCCGAGCAGTACGCCAACCTCTACCAGCGCCACATTGAGGTGCTGGGCTGCTTACCGCCCGACATTCAGCCCCGGGCCACCGGCCACATCACCGAGCAGATTCAGCTGATTGAGGAAATCCTGGCCAACGGCTTCGCTTACGAAGTCAATGGCTCGGTGTACTTCGATGTGCCCGCCTACAACGCCGCCGGCCGCGCCTACGGCAAGCTCTCCAACCGCGTGGTGGAGGAGCTGCTGGCCGGCTCCCGCGACAACCTCGCCGGGCAGGACGAGAAACGCTCCGCCGCAGACTTTGCGCTCTGGAAAAAGGCCGCGCCCGAACACCTGATGCACTGGCCTTCGCCCTGGGGCGAGGGATTCCCGGGCTGGCACCTGGAGTGCTCGGCCATGAGCCGCAAGTACCTGGGCCAGCTCTCCGACATCCACGGCGGCGGGCTGGATCTGATGTTCCCCCACCACGAGTGCGAAATAGCCCAGAGCCAGGGCAGCCACTCCCACTCCGACGAGGCCCGGATCTGGATGCACCACAACATGATTACGGTGAACGGAACCAAGATGAGCAAGTCGGCGGGCAACTTCGTGACCATCTCCGAGCTGTTTGAGGGCACCAACAACACCCTGTCGCAGGCGTACTCGCCGATGGTGGCGCGCTTCTTCCTGCTCCAGGCTCACTACCGCAGCCCCGTTGACATTTCCGACGACGCACTGCAGGCCTCGCGTAAGGGCTACCGCAAGCTCATGAACGGCCTGCGCCTGCTCGACAAGCTCCAACTACCCGAGGGCGTTGCGCCCGACGCCGATACTGAAAAAGGCGACGCCGAGCTGCGCAAGCTCGTGGCCGATGTGTTCGTAGGCCTCAACGACGACCTGAACACGGCCAAGGCCTTGGCCAACTTGTTTAACTTGGTGCGCAAGTTCAACGGCTTCTTCGCCAACCTCGCCACGCTGGCCGCGGTGAGCAAGGCTGCCTTGGACGAGGCTACTACGGCTTACCGCACGCTGGTTGTCGACGTGCTAGGCCTCGTGGATGAGCCCCGGGCCAACGCCGAGGATCTGCTGGCTCTCACGCTCGGGTTTTACCAGGAAGCCAAAACCAGCAAGGACTACGGCAAGGTCGACCAGATTCGGGCCGCCCTGAAAGGCCAGGGCATTATTATCAAAGACCTCAAAACCGGCATCGACTGGGCATATGAAGAATAACCGGATCTGGCTGGCCCCCGCGCTGGCAGCCCTGCTGCTGGCCACCGGCTGCGGCGACGACAAACCCAAAAACGCCGATACGCCCGCCGATACCACTGCCGCGGATGAGCCCAAGCTGCCCGCAGCCCCGGCCTTCAACGCCGACTCGGCCTACGCCTACACCGCCAAGCAGGTGGCGTTTGGTCCCCGCGTGCCCAACACCAAAGCCCACGTGGCCACCGGCGACTGGGTGGTGCAGAAATTCAAGAGCTTCGGGCTGAGCGTACGGGAACAGCCTTTCGAGGCCATGGCTTTCGACGGTAAGATGCTGCGCTCCCGCAACATCGTGGCCCAGTTTGCGCCCACCGCGGCCCGCCGCATTGCCATCTTCACCCACTGGGATACCCGGCCGTTTGGCGACAAAGACCCCGTGAAAAAGAACGCGCCCATCGACGGGGCCTGCGACGGGGCCAGCGGCGTGGGTATTGCCCTGGAAATGGCCCGCCTGCTGGCTGCCCAGCCCGACAGCCTCCAGCCCAGCGTCGGCGTCGACTTCATCTTGTTTGATTCCGAGGACTACGGCTACGATTCCTCCACCCAGGGCGAGCTGAAAAACCAGCTTGAGGCCCAGGGCAAAGAAAGCTGGTGCCTGGGCTCCCAATACTGGGGCCAGCACATGCTGCCCGCCAATTACAAGCCCAGCTACGGCATTTTGCTCGACATGGTCGGCGCCAAGGGCGGCCGGTTTAGCCGCGAAGGCCAGTCGCGCGAAAGTGCCCGCGACATCGTGGACAAAGTCTGGAACACGGCTTCCCAGATCGGCTACTCCGACTACTTCCTGTTTCAGGACAGCCCCGGCATCGACGACGACCACGTGTACACCAACCGGGCCGGCGTGCGCACCATCGACATCATCGACTTTTCGCCGGCCGGCGAGTTTCCCGCCTACCACCATACCACCCAGGACAACATGAGCATCATCGACAAGCGCACGCTCAAGGCGGTGGGCCAGACGGTGATTCAAACCCTGTACGGCGAGTAGAGCGGCGGCAGTTGGCAGAAAACCAGGTCGTGCTGCGCTGGATCGACGTGCTCCGGTTTGCCAAATACGGCAACCCCGAACCCTCCCGGCGGGTGGAGCGCCCGGCCGCGGCGTGGGCCGCCCAGCTTACCCCGGCCCAGCTGGCGGTGCTGCGACACAAGGGCACGGAGTCGCCGTACCGCAACGCATACTGCCGCACCTACGCGCCGGGGCACTATCACTGCGTGGGGTGCGGCAGCTTGCTGTTTGCGGCCACGGAGAAGTACCACGCCATTTCGGGCTGGCCCAGCTTCACCCAGCCGGCCACCAAAAACGCGGTGCGCTACGCCTTCGACGACAGCCTGAACATGGAGCGAATCGAAGTGCTCTGCAACGTCTGCGACGGGCACCTGGGTCACGTTTTTCCCGACGGGCCAGCGCCGGCTGGCCTGCGCTACTGCCTGAATTCGGTGAGCCTGGAGCACCGGCCGGCTCAGCCGGCGCCGCCGGGCTAGTCGGCGTACTCCAGCCGCGTGCCTTGCGCCCCCACCACCAGCCGGGCCCGGCGCCCGCAGATCAGGGCCATGTTCTGGGGCTCGTGGCCGACGGGAAAGCTATAGGCCACCGGGAAGTTGTACTTGCGGGCGTAGGTGTCGATGATTTCGTAGGCGGTCTGGCCGAAGGGAATGGCGTTGTCCTGCGGGTCGGTGAAGTGGCCCACCAGCAGGCCGGCCAGGTCGCGGAGCTTGCCGGTGCGGTCGAGGTGCACCAGCATGCGGTCCACGTTCATCAGGTACTCGGCAATGTCTTCCAAGAACAGAATGCGGCCGGCCGTGGGGCAGTCGGAGGCGGTGCCGGTCAGGTTCTGGAGCAAGCTCAGGTTGCCGCCCACCAGCTCACCGACGGCCGTGCCAAAGCGGTTCAGCGGGTGGGCCGGGGCGGAATAGGACACCGACTCCCCAAACAGGGCCCGGCGCAGGCTTTCCAATGATTCGTCCCCGCCGGTCTGGTTGAAGATAAAGGCCATGACCCCGTGGATGCTTTCGTAGCCCAACCGTAGCAGGTGGCAGTTTAGGGCCGTGATGTCGCTGAAGCCGGCAATCCATTTCGGGTGGCGGGCAAAGCCCGAAAAGTCGAGCTGGTCGATGATGCGGGTGGTGCCGTAGCCCCCGCGGGCGCAGATAACGGCCCGGATGTCGGGGTTGTCGAGCTGTTGCTGCAAGTCGCGGGCCCGGAGCTCGTCGGGGCCGGCAAACTGGTGGTGCTCGGCTGTGATGGACTCGCCCAGCACCACGCGCAGGCCCCAGCCGGTCAGGATTTCCACGGCCGCGGCCATTTCCTCAAACGAAACTTTGCGGGCGGTGCCGACGATGGCGACCTGGTCGCCGGGGCGGAGAGCGGGAGGGGTGATGGGCATGCGACAAAGGTAGAAGCTCCGAACTTACGCACCGGCTGCAAATCGGCCGAACCTAACCCGCCCGCTACTCGTCCTGACAGGTAGACCTTTTCCGTTGCCCGCTATGAAACACCTTTCCGCTTTTCTGACCCTGCTGGCCCTGCTGCTGGCCACCCGGGCCTCGGCCCAGATTGACACCACCGGCGGCCGCTATTACAAGCCGCTCTTTGCCAACGTGACCGTCACCCAGAACGTGGTTTTCGGCTCGGCCGTGACCTTGCAGGGCGCCACCCAGACGCTGCGCATGGATATTTACCAGCCCACCGGCGACACGAATCCGCAGCGGCCGGTGCTGATTTTTGCCCACGAGGGTGCGTTTGTCACGGGCTCCAAGAGCGACCAGCCCATGACCGAAATCTGCACCCGCTTTGCCCGGCTCGGCTACGTGACGGCCAGCATCGACTATCGCCTCATCAGCCCGCTGCAGCTGCTCACCCCCGCTGACACCATCACCCTGGGCCGCGAGGCCATTGTGGCCACCCAGGACATGCGGGCTGCGGTGCGCTTTTTCCGCCAGGATGCGGCTACCGCCCGGCAGTACCGGGTGCACTCGGGCTACATTTTCGCCGGTGGTTCCTCGGCCGGGGCCTTCGTGGCCTTACAAACCGCCTACCTTGATAAGGACAGCGAAGTGCCCGCCTACTACAACATTTCCCAGCTCGGCGGGCTGGAAGGCAACAGCGGCAACCCGGGCTACGTGAGTGCCGTGCGCGGCTGCATCAACCTGTGCGGGGCCCTGGGCCGGCGGGAGTGGCTGGAGGCAGGCAGCGTGCCGCTGGTAAGCCTGCACGGCACTGCCGACGCCACCGTGCCCTATGGCGTGGGTACGCCCGGCCTGGGTCTGCCGCCCCAGCGTCTCTACGGCAGCGGTGCCATCAAGCCCCGGGCCGACGCGGTGGGCGTGTCTAACACGCTTAAGCCTTTCAAAGGAGCCGGCCACGTGCCCTATAATGGTACCAGCGCCACCGGCGTGGCCTACATGGACACCACGTTCCGCGTCTTGCGCGACTTTCTGCGGCCCATCCTGCGGGAGCCGGGCACCGTTACGGCCCGCCGGGCCCCGGTCAGCCTGAGCCTGATGCAGGTGTATCCGGTGCCGGCTACTGAGGCCGTGCGCCTCGTTGCCGCCGCGGGCATGGTTTTCCGGCCCCAGCCGCTGGAGTTGTTGGATGCTACGGGCCGGGTGGTGCGGCGCTTCCGCTGGGAGCAGCCCGAGCAGGTGGTGTCCCGCGGGGCGCTACGGGCCGGGCTGTACCTGCTGCGCGGGGAAACCGGCGTTGAGCAGCGAATTGTATTTGAATAAACCGGCCGATAAGCGCGCGGCCTGCTTGACCGACGCCACCAGCTTGCTACCCGGCTTTGTCGGCCAGCGGGCCGGTGGCGTCGGCCTCGCTTTGAAGCGGGTCGGCCAACTCGGGGCGGTGCCAGCCGCCGCGCCAAAACCACAGGCCCGCTAGTATGGCCATTACCACGTTGGCCACCACAAACGACCACCACAGCCCCCGGAAGCCCAAGCTGGTGTGGCTCGATAGGTACCAGGCCACCGGAAATTGCAGCACCCAGGCCCCGATGATGGTCAGCAGCATGGCCGCCAGCGTGTTGCCGGCCCCGCGCAGCGCCCCCGACACCGACTGCTGTACCCCCGTGAAGCACAGGCTAAAGGAAGTGATGCGCACAAACTCCACCGCGTCGCGGGTTACGGCCTCGTCGCCGGATAGAAAAAAGCGCACCAGCGGGTCCGCTGCCGCGTACACGGCCGCGCCCACCACTAAGAGCAAGGTAAAGCTCAGCCCGATGGCGTAATAAGCCGTGCGCAGGGCCCGGTCGGGGTTGCGGGCCCCGAGGTTCTGGGCTACCAATGTGGAGCAGGCCAGACTCACGCCCAGGGCCGGAATAATGCCCAGGGCCAAAATGCGGGAGCCAATGCCGTAGGTTGCCAGTACCGTGGTGCCGAAACCCGTAGCCAGCACCGTCATCATGGACATGCCCAAGGCCCGGGCCGACAGGTCGATGGACGACGGCACGCCCAGGGTGAAGGCGCGCTTCATCAGGGCAAAGTCGGGGCGGAAGCCGCGGAAGCTGAGCGCAATGCCCGACTTGCCCCGCAGCAGCACCACCATCCCCACCAGCACCGACAGAATCTGGGTGCTCACGGTGGCCAGAGCCGCCCCCGCCACGCCCATTGCCGGCACCGGCCCCCAGCCGTAGATAAAGAGCGGGTCGAGCAGGAAATTCAGCCCCAGCGTCACGATGTTGATGTAGAGCGGAATCCGCACCTCGCCCACGCCCCGCATCAGGGCCTGAAACATCAGAAAGCCGAAGTTGAAGACCAGCCCCAGAAACAGCACCCGCTGGAAGGCGTTGGCCTCGGCGAAGATGTCGGGTCCCACGCCAATCAGGTGCAGAATGGCCGGGGAGCCGAAGTAAGCGCCCACGGTCAGCAGTAGCGCCAGACTCAGAATCAGGACCAGGGACTGGGCCGCAATGTGGTTGACCAGCGCCAAGTTGCGGGCCCCGAAATTTTGGGCTACCAGCACCGAGCCGGCCACCGAAAAGCCCGAACCCAGGGCAATGAGCAGAAAATTGACCGGGAAGCTCACGGCCACGGCCGCCACGGCGTCGGCACCCAGGCGGCCCACCCAGAAGGCGTCGACGAGCTGGTAGCCGGTTTGCAGCAGGTTGCCCAGCACAATGGGGCCGGCCAGGGTCAGCAGGGCTTTGAGTATGGAGCCCTGGGTGAGGCTGGGGCGGAGCGTGGTAGGAGCGGGCATAGACTTCGCATACGCGCCCAGGCCCGGAAAGTCGGAATGGGCACTGAGGAAGCCACCACTTAGTCTGCGGGGGTAATACGCCAAACGCCTTTCTCCGAGCCGGAGAAAGGCGTTCAACGGGGCTTCCTGCCAGCGGCTAGCAGCTTACTTCTTCCAGCGCCGGATTTTCCTCGGAGTGCACTGTGCCGGGGCGTACGTTGCCGGTGCGGGCCACGAAGGCGCCGGCTTTGCGCAGCGCGTCGCGGTGCTGGAGCAGGGCATCGAGCGGCACGTAACCCACCACGTAGCCGTCCTCGTCGGCTTCCTCGCTGATGTCGGTGAAACCCAGCTGGTCGAGCAGCACCTCGTGGTCGGTGCGGAGGTAGATTTTCAGCTCCAGGTCGGTGGTGTAAGACAAGGGCGCGCCGAGCTTGGCGTAGGCGTAGCGGAAGTCGCCGCGCAGGGCGGCCAAGTCGGCCAGCACGGCCGAGCCGGTGGGGTGCCCGCCCGCGCCCCGCCCGCGCAGAAACTGCGAACCGGCAAACTCAGCTTCGATAACCACCCCGTTGAATTCTTCATCCACGGCGTACAGTGGGGAGTCAGAACTCACGAATTGGGGCGTCACGAGCACCGTGAGCTGGCCGTCGGGCAGTAGGTAGAGGCCGGCCACAACTTTCACTTTCTGGTCTGCCAGCCCGGCGTAGGCAATGTCGGTGGCGCTGATGTTTTCGATGCCCAGGTTGAGCACCTGCGCCGGACTCAGCAGCACTCCGTAGGCGTGGGCCGCCAGAATTACGGCCTTGGCCCGCGGATCGAAGGCGGCCATGTCGAGGGTGGGGTCGGTTTCGGCAAAGCCTTTGGCCTGGGCTTCGGCCAGGGCCGGGGCGTAGTCGGCCCCGTCGAGGCCCATGCGGGTCAGCACGTAGTTCGAGGAGCCGTTGACAATGCCGCTCACGCTGCGCAAAGGCTCCTGTCCGAAGTAGGCGTCCAGGGTGCGGATAACCGGGATGCTGCCGCAAACTGCCGCCTCGTAGAGCAGCGTGCCGCCGTGGGTTTGCTGCAACGCCACTAGTTCGGCCAAGTGCTCGGCCACCATGGCCTTGTTGGCCGTCACGACGCGCCGCCCGTGGCGCAGGGCCGTGCTCACCAGCCGAAAGGCCTCTGCTGCGTCGTCGATAACCTCCACCAGTACGTCCAGGTCAGGGTCGGCGAGCAGTTCATCGGCGTGATAAGTGAAGCTTTCAGCGGGCAGGGAACGGACCTTGTCGGGGTTCTTAACGGCAATGCGCCGCACCTCGGCCCCGGCGTTGGGCTGCCGCCGCAGAATGTCGTACACTCCCTGCCCCACGCAGCCAAACCCGATCAACCCCACGCGCAGCGGGGCCGCCGGCGAAGGGGCCGGGCTGGGTTGGGCAAAACGGGAGCTATTAGGCGAAAGACTGGACATAGAATCGTTCGAGAAGGTGAGTGATGGGGGCGGTTTCAATCAAAAAACCGTCGTGACCGTAGTCGGAAGCCATTTCGGCGTAGTGGGCCCCGGGGATGTGGCGGACCAGCAGCAGCTGCTCTTCGGGCGGAAACAGCACGTCGGAGCTGATGCCGATAACCAGGACGCGGGCCCGGATCTGGGATAGAGCGGCCGGCACGCCACCCCGGCCCCGGCCCAGGTGGTGGGAGTCCATGGCCCGGCTCAGCACCACGTAGCTGTAGGCGTCGAAGCGGGCCCCGAGCTTGGCGCCCTGATAGCGCTGGTAGGAGCTGGCCCGGTAGTCGGTGAGCTTGGCGTCGTCGGTTTCGGCCTGGCTGAGCCCGTAGGCTGCGTAGCTGCGGTAGCTGAGCAAAGCCACGGCCCGGGCCGCCTGCAAACCGGCCTGCCCGCCCTGGGGCGTAGCGGCGTGGTAGGTGGGGTCGGCGAAAATGGCCAGGCGCTGGGCCTCGTTGAAAGCCACCCCCCAAGGTGAGTGCTGGGCGTTGGTAGCCAATACCACTAGGTGCTCAAACACGGCCGGCCGCTGCACGGCCCATTCCAGAGCCTGCTGCCCGCCCAAGGAGCCGCCAATCAGGGTGTGAATCCGATGCAGGCCCAGGTGGTGGCGCAACTGCTCGTGGGCCACCACCATGTCGCGCACCGTCACGAGCGGAAACTCCTGGTACAGGGGCGCCGCGCCGGCGGCAACCGGCGTCAGCGGACCAGTGCTGCCGTAGCAGGAACCCAGCACGTTGGCGCAGACGATAAACCAGTCGGCCGGGTCGAAGTGGCAGCCGGGCCCGAACAGGCCGGGCCACCAGCTCAGCACGTCGGCATTGGCCGTCAGGGCGTGGCACACCCAGACGACGTTGGCGCCGTCGGGCCGGAGCGTGCCCACCGTGCGGTAGGCCACCCGCACCTGGGGCAGCACGGCGCCGCTTTCCAGGGACAGCGGCGCGGGCAGCGTAAATACCTCGTCGTGGGTCATAAGTGCAATCCATTCTGGCTGCCGCGCGCGGCGGCAGCAAATTCGAGCAATAGCGCGCGGGCCGAGCCGGGCGCGCAGCGAGTTGTTCTCCCACCCATGGAATAGTTTTCTCGCCGCGGCCGACTCAGCCCGGGCTATTGCGGGGCCGGGGGAAGGTCGTTTCCTCTCTCACAACGAAACGACCCGCCCGGCCCCAAACTGCTCCGGCTGGATAAGCGACGGTTCTCATTCCCTCAAACGAACCGCCGCCGGTTCCTCTCTCTATACTTCCAGCGGAGCAGCATGCTCAGGCTCAGGCTGCAGCAGGGTGCTGCCCGAGTCGGTAGGCGCGGCGGCAGTGCGCACGGCCTCAAATGCCTGGGCCAAATCGGCCCGGATGTCGTCGAAATGCTCGATGCCCACCGACAGCCGCAGCGAGGTCGGCGTGACGCCGGCCGCCAGTTGCTCGGCGTCGCTGAGCTGCTGGTGGGTGGTGGCCGAGGGCTGAATGATAAGGGTCTTGGCGTCGCCCACGTTGGCCAGGTGGCTGACCAGCTTCAGGTTGTCGATAAAGCGGATGGCGGTTTCCTTGCTGCCCTTGATCTGGAAGCTCAGCACGCCGCCGAATCCGCGCTTGAGGTATTTCTGAGCCAAGGTGTGGTAGGGGCTGCTTTTCAGGCCGGGGTAGTTGACGCTTTCCACCTGCGGGTGCTGCTCGAGCCAGGTAGCCAGGCGCAGGGCGTTTTCCACCGTGCGCTCCACCCGCAAGCTCAGCGTTTCAAGCCCGATAAGCAGCTGGAAGGAGTTGAACGGGCTGATGGCGGGGCCGAAGTCGCGCAGGCCCTCGACCCGGGCCCGGATGATGAAGGCAATGTTGCCGAACGGCCCGCCCTTGCCGAACACGTCGTTGAACACAAGGCCGTGGTAGCCCTCGGAAGGCTCGGTGAACTGCGGAAACTTGCCGTTGCCGAAGTCGTAGGTGCCGCCGTCGACAATGACGCCGCCCACGCTGGTGCCGTGCCCGCCGATCCACTTCGTGGCCGACTCCACCACGATGTGGGCACCGTGCTCCAGGGGCCGAAACAGGTAGCCGCCCGCCCCGAAGGTGTTGTCCACAATCAGGGGCAAATCGTGCTTATTGGCGAGAGCCGCAATCCGCTCGAAGTCGGGGATGCTGAAGCTCGGGTTGCCGATGGTTTCGAGGTAGATGGCCTTGGTGCGCTCGTCAATCAGGGGCTCAAACGAGGCCGGGTTGTCGCCGTCGGCGAAGCGCACCTCGATGCCCAGGCGCTTGAAGGCCACCTTGAACTGGTTGTAGGTGCCCCCGTAGAGAAAAGCCGTACTCACGAAGTTGTCGCCGGCCTGCAGAATGTTGTTCAGGGCAATAAACTGCGCCGCCTGCCCCGAGCCCGTAGCCAGGGCCGCCACGCCGCCTTCGAGGGCTGCCACGCGCTGCTCAAACACGTCGGTGGTGGGATTCATCAGGCGGGTGTAGATATTGCCGAATTCCTTGAGGGCAAACAGGTTGGCCCCGTGTTCGGCGCTTTTAAAGACGTAGGAAGTCGTCTGGTGAATGGGCACGGCGCGGGAACCCGTGGTCGGGTCGGGCTGCTGGCCGGCGTGGAGCTGAAGGGTTTCGAAGTGCAAGGCTGGCGTCGACATAAGGCGGCAGAAAAAGAAGATTTTCGGGAAGAAATGACGGGATGCGGGAGGGAAGCCGCGGCGCCTGAAGGGGCCGGTCGGCGGGGGCCACGAAGCCGACAAAGGCTGCGCAAAGCCCGGCTGAATCCGGTCGGAAGCGCACACGAAGTGGCTGCCGGACGCAGAGAGCCAAAAAGGAAGATGGGGAGGGGCTAAGCCGGAATCAGGCTAGCAACAGCACACGCAACAACAGCACATTCGCTCGGCCTCACGGGCCGAAGCCGGCCGCAGGGAAGCCACAACGCGAAAACCCATCAGCAAGCCGGCGTGCAGGGAGGCAGCCAGGGCGGATGGGGATAGGAAGGCGGAGAAAAGGGAGTTTTTCATGGTACTCAACTTATCTGTCCCGCCGGCAGATGCCGAAACGGGCAGGAATTGGCACCTTTCGTACTACCGATGGTTGCCAGTGGGTCACGGAGCCTGTTCTCTCGCCACTTCTGTATAAATTCTTGAAAACTGCCCCACCGCTAGCGGGGGAGTACCGGATTGGTAGGTGCAAATGTACACCCGGAATTGAGAAGCGCAAATCCGCGGAAAAGTTTCTGCGAATATTTTGGCGCCACAAAAAAACGCTGCTCCGGGTGGGAGCAGCGTTTTTCAAACAAAGCGCAAAGGCAAAATAGCCTTACAGCGTGGGCAGGTTCAGCACCTGACCAACTTCGATGTGGTCGGGGTTGGAGCCGATAATGCCCTTGTTGGCGTCGTAAATCTGGTGCCACTTGGCGGCGTCGCCGTAGTGGTGCTTGGCAATTTTCGACAGGGAATCCCCGCTCACTACGGTGTAAGAAGTGCCAGTGCCCGCGGGAGCAGCGGCGTCTTTGTTGCCAAAAAAGTCGGTGTTGCCGGTGGTGCCGGGCTTAGGGGCCTCAACTGGTTTTTCTTCGCCTTTATTATTGAGGAAATCGAACAGTCCCATGGTTGTGTGTCGGTTAGGGTGAAAGGAGAGAAGTTTCGTAGTGGCCTAAGCCTCACGGTTTCAGGCGTTCTTACGCCGCCTTACTGATTAGGTTGCCCATTGGCGAAAGAGAATATAGGAGCTTAACTCTTTTAATCCCTTGCCGTAAGAAACGCCGACCCAGGGTTGTGCTCTGGGTCGATTTAGTTGTGTTCTCTCTCTTTTCAACCCTTACACCACTTCCATGAAACGCGTAAGCACTCCCCTGCATTACCTGGCCAGCCTGCTGATGTTCGTTGCCCTGTTTGTCTCCAGCTGCAGCCAGCCCGACAAAGTCGGCGAAACCAACATGCTCTACGGCACCGACAGCAAGGTGTGGAAGACCGATAAGGAAACCACCGCCAGCGGCGACAAAGTGGCCCAGACCAGCGCCGACAAGGACACCGAGCTGCGCTTCTTCGCCAACGGTACCTTCAACATGACCTCGCCCAACCAGACCATGCAGGGCAAGTACAGCTTCGACCAGCCCGGCAAGAAAATCACCCTGACTCCCGACGGCGGTACCACCAGCATGGCCTTCGACGTGACGAACCTGACCGAGAAGAAAATGACCCTCAAAGGCACCGACGGCTCGAGCATGATGCTGGAGGCCGACTAAGCAGCCGCTGATTCGACTAACTCCATAAAAAAGCCCCGCTGAATGACTTCAGCGGGGCTTTTTTTGCGTTGTGCACTGGCTCAGCCTGACTAAGCAGGCTGGGATGCCGCCGGCTCGGGGTGCCCGAAAATCCGGGTAATCCAGCGGGGCAGAAAGATGGCGCCCAGCACCAGGTAGAGGTAGTACGTGACGATGCGGTAGAGCAACACGATGAAGTTGGTCATGGTGGGCGTACCGATAAACTTGCCGAAAAAAGTGGGGAAGGCGCCCTCGGCAATGCCGGCCCCGCCCGGGGTAATGGCAATGAGCAGAATGACCTTGTAGGTGAGGTTGCGGCCGAAAATGAGGGCAAACTCGCCAGCACTGACGTCGATAAAGGCCGCAATGATGCAGCCGATAACCGCGTAGCGGGCCGTCCAGACGAAGGCCGTGGACAGGGCAGCGCGCAGCCAGTACCGGGCGCCGTTGCCGCGCAGCTGGGCCGAGGCCCACACCATCTCGTTGCCGTGCTGGTAGGCCTTGGCCCGCCACCGGCGCAGGCCGCGCAGCGAAAACAGCCGCACCAGCAGCCGCTTCACCGCCAGCGGGTTGATAAACAGCGCGTACAGCATCAGGCCGGCATAGACGGTCACGGAAATGTAGCTGAACACGAAGGCCACGCGCAGGGTCGTAATCAGGCCGCCCTGCAATACCTCGTGGGGGTACAGCGCGTTGCCGGCCAGCAACACCACCAGCGGCACCGTGATGACGTAGTAGAGGTTGTCGAGCAGGGCCGTGACCATCACGTAGGCCAACGACTTGCCCAGGCTGATGCCTTCCTTGTTAAGAATAAACGGCGCCACCGACGTACCGCCGGCGGCCGAGGGCAGCACGCAGGAAGCAAATTCCCAGAGCATAATCACGTCGAGGCTGGCCCGCCAGGTCAGCTCCCGCTCGGCAATGTGGCGGATGCGGTACACGTAGCCCGCGTCGCGGGCCACCAGCACGGCCAGCATCAGCAGCAGCCAGTGCAGCTTGGCGTGGGCCAGCGGGGCCAGGTCGCCGGGCTGATAGCTACGCCAGAACATGAAGCCCACCACACTCAGGCCCAGCAGCACCGGCAGCACGATGCGCGAGGGCCGCAGCTTGTGCAGCAGCTGCTTTTCCTGGTTGTTCTGCTGGGTGAGCGGCATGGGCAGGCGAAAAGTGGAAGGACGCAAAAGTAGGCAATATTCCCCCCGGCCGCGTTAAAACCGAGTTAAGCACAAGAATAGCAGGCCGGTTCGGTACCCGGGAGGCCGGGGAGGCAGCGCGGTGCAGCGGGGCAAAACCAGGACCGCCAGTGCCGCTGCCCAGTGGGGCCGGGGGCCACAACCGACGGCGCGGAAAAATCGTAACTTTGCCAGCCTCGCGCGCCAGCCTGAATCGGACTAACCTTTTGAGCTACCCGCTTGTTGCCTGCTAAAATCCCCTCCTTGTCCCATTCGAAGATGATTGTTGAACCCGGTGAACTGCTGGCGGCCATTGACTCGCCCGACGACCTCAAGAAGCTCAGCCCGGAGCAGTTGGTGCAGCTAAGCCAGGAGCTGCGCCAGTTCATCATCGACTCCGTGTCCATCTACGGGGGACACTTCGGGGCTTCGCTGGGCGTGGTCGAGCTGTCGGTGGCGCTGCACTACGTGTTCAACACGCCCTACGACCAGCTCGTGTGGGATGTGGGCCACCAAGCGTACGGCCACAAAATCCTGACCGGCCGCCGGGACCGGTTTCCGACCAACCGCCGTTACGGGGGCATGTCGGGCTTCCCCAAGCGCAAGGAAAGCGAGTACGATGCCTTCGGCGTGGGCCACAGCTCCACCAGCATCGGCGCGGCCCTGGGCATGGCCGTGGCTTCCGACTATAAAGGCGAATTCGACCGCCAGCACATTGCCGTTATCGGCGACGGAGCCATGACGGCCGGCATGGCCTTCGAGGCCCTGAACCACGCCGGCGTGACCAACTCCAACCTGCTGGTCATTCTCAACGACAACTGCATGAGCATCGACCCCAACGTGGGCGCGCTCAAGGAATACCTCACCGACATCACCACCTCCCGCACCTACAACAAGGTGCGCGACGAGCTCTGGAACGTGCTGGGCAAGCTCAGCAAGTTTGGTCCCAACCCCCAGCAGGTGGCCCGCAAGGTGGAAGCGGCCATGAAGGCCACGCTGATGAAGCAGAGCAATCTGTTTGAGGCCCTCAAGTTCCGCTATTTCGGCCCCGTGGATGGGCACGACGTGCAGCACCTGGTGACCATCCTGAACGACCTGAAAAGCATTCCGGGCCCCAAGATCCTGCATTGCGTGACGGTGAAGGGCAAAGGCTACGCCCTGGCTGAGAAAGACCAGACCCTGTGGCACGCCCCGGGCTTGTTCGACAAAATCACCGGCGAGATTTACAAAAAGCACCACGACACCCCGCAGGCGCCCAAGTACCAGGACGTATTCGGGCACACGATGGTGGAGTTGGCCGAGCAGAACAGCAAGGTGATGGGCGTCACGCCGGCCATGCCGTCGGGCTCCTCGCTCAACATCATGATGGACGCCATGCCCGACCGCGCCTTCGACGTGGGCATTGCCGAGCAGCACGCCGTTGTGTTTTCCGCCGGCATGGCTACGCAAGGGCTGGTACCGTTTTGCAATATCTACTCGTCCTTCATGCAGCGGGCCTACGACCAGGTCCTGCACGACGTGGCGCTGCAAAATCTGAACGTGGTATTCTGCCTCGACCGAGCCGGTTTTGCCGGCGCCGACGGCCCCACCCACCACGGCTGCTACGAC
Organism: Hymenobacter persicinus; assembly: GCF_004167665.1. Taxonomy (GTDB): domain Bacteria; phylum Bacteroidota; class Bacteroidia; order Cytophagales; family Hymenobacteraceae; genus Hymenobacter; species Hymenobacter persicinus. The sequence continues at coordinate 57,485 of NZ_SEWE01000024.1, forward strand.
CTGGCCTACATGCGCTGCATTCCCAATATGGTGGTGTCGGCGCCGATGAACGAGGAAGAGCTGCGCAACCTGATGTACACGGCCCAGCTGCCCGACATGGGGCCGTTCACCATCCGCTACCCCCGCGGGGAAGGCGTGATGCCGGAGTGGCGCCTGCCGTTCAAGAAGATTGCTGTGGGCACCGGCCGGGTGGTGCGCGAGGGCGACGACGTGGCCATCCTCAGCATCGGCCACATCGGCAACTACGCCGTGAAGGCCACGACCCAGCTGGCCGCCGAGGGTATCAGCGCCGGCCACTACGATATGCGCTTCTGCAAGCCCCTGGATGAGGAAATGCTGGCCGCCGTATGCAGCCGCTACAAGGCCATTGTGACCGTGGAAGACGGCTGCCTGCCCGGCGGTTTCGGCGCCGCGGTGCTGGAGTTTATGGCCGACCACGGCTACCACCTGCCCGTCACCCGCCTGGGCATCCCGGACCGGGTGGTGGAGCACGGCACCCAGGACGAGCTCTACAAGGAGTGCGGCTTCGACGCCGCCGGTATTGCCGCCGCCGTGCGCACCCTCAACGACAAAGTAGCCGCCAGCGCCACCAAGGTGTTATTCTAGCCCTACCGACCGTAAACTAAAAAGCCGAAGCATCCCCGGGGTGCTTCGGCTTTTTGACTTCTCAGCAGGGACCTAGGCTGACCCCAGCTCTAGCTGCAGCTGGTGCAGTTCCTGGGTGAGTTGCGTGATGAGCTGGCGGAGCAAACGGACCGTCTGCTCGACCAGAGGCGGCAGCACGGCCTCATCGAAGGGCATTTGCCAGGAGTCCAGCTCCACCACGCCGGGCAGGATGCGGTAGACCTGCAGGTGGTCGAGGCTGGGCTTAAGCTTGTGGGTGGCGGCGCGCAGCAGCTGCACATCCTGCTGGGCTACGGCCGCCGACATTTCCTGAATGGCTTCCTCGCTGCTTTCAATGAAGGATTCCAGCATAAGCACGGTAAAGGCCGGGTCGTTTTGCCCAATCTGCCGCACCAGGTCGAGGTTGTAGAAAGGAGCAGCGGCGGCCGGCGAGTCCAGGGCAATAAGGGGCTCCTGCACCACCGATTCGGTGGCCACCTCGCCCAGAGTCCAGCGGCTGAGCATCTTCAGCAGATCCTCTTCCTGAAAGGGCTTGGAGAGGTAATCGTTCATGCCGGCCTGCAGACATTTCTCCCGCTCCCCTTTAATGGCGTTGGCGGTCAGGGCAATGATGGGCGTGCCCAGCCCGAGCTGCTCGCGCAGGTAGGCCGTAGCTTCCAGGCCGTTCATCACCGGCATCTGCACGTCCATCAGAATGGTGTCGAAGACGTGGTGACGCGCCAGCTCCACGGCCAGCGCCCCGTTTTCGGCTTCCTCCACCAGCAGGCCGGCATTGTGGAGAAATCCTTTGGCAATCTGACGGTTGAAGTAGTTGTCTTCAACCAACAGCACGCGCTGGCCCCGCAGCCGTTCCCGGGCGCTGGCCGTCACCACGGTTTTCTGGGGCAGGTCGGTGGGCTGACCGATGGGTAGGTGCAGCCGGAAGTGAATGCAGGTGCCGCGGTGCTTCTGGCTGTCAATTTGGATTTCGCCGCCCATGAGTTGCACCAATTGGCGGCTGATGCTGAGCCCCAGCCCGGTGCCCCCAAACTTGCGCGTGACGGAGGAGTCTTCTTGGCTGAACTCGTTGAAGATATCCGCCAGAAACTCCGCGTCGATGCCGATGCCGGTGTCCTCGACCTGGAAGTGCAGCTCGACCTGGGAGTCCGTGGCGGCTACCAGTTCGCAGGCAACCTGCACGGAGCCGCGCTCCGTGAACTTGAGGGCGTTGCCGGCCAGATTCAGCAGCACCTGCGTAATGCGGTAAGGGTCGCCGAGCAGGACGGCGGGCAGCCGCTCATCGGCCACCACGCGGAATAGCAGGCCTTTTTCCTCGGCTTTAAAGTGCAGGCTCTTGTCGATCTGGCGCAGCAGGCCGGGCACGCTGAACCCAATTCGCTCGAGCTGGAGCTGGTTGGCCCCGATTTTCGACAGATCCAGAATGTCGTTCAGAATGACCAGCAGGTTTTCCCCGGAAGTGGCAATGGCGTGCAGGTAGGTTTGCTGAGTGTGGGTGAGCTGGGTCTTAGCCAGCAGCTGCCCCATCCCCAGAATGGCATTCATGGGCGTGCGAATCTCGTGGCTCATGTTGGCCAGAAACAGCTCCTTAGCCCGCACCGACTCCTCGGCCTGCTCCTTGGCCGCCCGCAAATGGTTTTCCAGCTGCTTCTGGTGGGTGATGTCGAGGGCAATGACGATGGTGCCGTGCACCTCGTGGTGGTCGTTGTAGAGCGGCGCGGCGCTGATCAGCAGCCATTTCGGCTCGTTGTTTTTGCTGGTAATGGCCAGCTCGTACGTCTCTGAGTCGCCGAGCTGGCGGCGGCTTTCCTTGGCCTGGAGCAGCCCGTAGTCCTGGGGGCTGACCAGCCGGCTCATCACCAGGCCATTAATAAAGTCTTCCCGCGAGAAGCCCGTGATGTCGCAAATGGCCTGGTTGACGTAGGTGACCTGCCACGCCAGATCCATCTCCAGCAGGCCCAGGTTCATGTTTTCGATGATGGCGCGGTACTTCTCTTCGCTTTGGCGCAGGGCATCCTCGCTGTTTTTGCGCTCCGTGATGTCCACGAATTTCCACAGGTGACCAATGTAGCGGTCCTCCACGAAGATGGGTACGAAGTCGGCCTGCAGCGTCCGGCCGTCGTTGAGCACAAACAGCTCCCCGGTCACCAGCTGCTGCTGCTGGACAATGGCATTGTAGCGCTGCAAAAACTCCTCGGGGTGCTGAAGCAGGCCCTTGATGTCGCGGCCCAGGGAAGTGGTGTCGTAGCCAATCAGCTCCTGGGGAGTGGTGGGGAGGTGGAAGATGCGGCACACGGCTTCGTTGGCCAGCACCACCCGGTGGTTTTCATCCTCCAGCAGCACGCCCTCCTGAAAGTTGGAAATGGTGGTAGACAGGCGCAGGGAGCTGGCTTCGAGCGCCGCATTGGCCTGGATGACGGCCGAAATATCCGTGTGCACCCCCGTCATAATCAACGGTTGGCCGTGTTCGTCGCGCTGCGTAATCATGCCGCGGGTGAGCACCCACTTGTAGCTACCGTCGTGGCAGCGCAGGCGGCGCTCCACCGAGTACATGGGTGCCTCCCCCCGCAGGTAGGCTGCGGAGGCATCCTGGCTCTTGGCCAGGTCGTCAGGGTGCACGTGCTGCAGCCAGGTGCCAGGCATGGCGTCGGGGCCGGTGGCGGGGTAGCCCAGCATCACGCGGTAGGCCTCCGAGAAAAACTCCTCGCCGGTTTGGTAATTGAATTCCCAGGCCCCGTCGCCAAACCGCTCAATGGCCTGCCGCCAGCGTTGGGCGTAGGCCTGCACGGTTTCTTCGGCTTGTTTGAGGGCCGTAATGTCTTCCAAAAGCCCGATGAAAGGGGCGGGGTGGGGCTGGGGCTGGAGTTTGAGGCGCACCCACACGGTGCGACTATCAGCGCGCCGCAACCGCAAATCGAAGCGCAGGGGCTGGGCTGCCGCCAGTTGGCGCCGGAATTCATCGGGGGACACGCCCGCTTCGGCCAGGGCGTGCAGTAGCAGTTCCGGCAGGGGTGAGGCGTAGCCCGTGAGTTGCTCCAGGCCCGGGTTGGCCCACGTCAGGCGCCCGTCGCGGCCGACCAGCACCACGGCGGCAAACACATCTTCCAGCAAGGCGAAGCTTGGATTGCCGGTGTCAGGAACGGGGCTGGCAGTGGAAAGATGCACGACAGGAAACAGGTTAGGTGAGCCGGAGCCAAGAACGGCGGGCAGTACGATTTCCGCTACCCAATTGTGGAACGGCGTTTTTCTGGGGTAGTCGGGGCAGGGTAATCGTTTGAAAATATAATGATTATTGTATGGGGTTTGAATTTAAAGAGGCAAAATTTATCCGAGCGAACTAATGTATGTACAATGATGTATGTACATTAGTTCGTATGTTTGCAACGCCGGAGCAGCTAAGTAAGTAAGCTGGCTACAACCGGACTCACCCTGAAAATTAACTTTTCACTTTCAACTTTTCCTTCATCATGGCTACGACCAAATGGGCGCTTGACCCAACCCACTCCGAAGTTCAGTTCAAAGTAAAGCACCTCGTTATTTCGACCGTTACGGGCTCGTTCAAAAAGTTCGAGGGCGAAGCCGAAACCGAGGGCGACTCGTTTGAAAACGCCAAAGTGCGCTTCTCGGCCGACATCAACAGCATTGACACGAACCAGGAGCAGCGCGACGAGCACCTGAAGGGCGCCGACTTCTTCGACGCGGCCACGTATCCTCAGCTGACCTTCGTGTCGACTTCCTTCACGAAAGTGAGCGGCTCAGACTACAAGCTGACCGGCGACCTGACCATTCACGGCGTCACCAACCCCGTGACCTTCGACGTGGAGTACGGCGGCGCCGCCGGCGACTTCTACGGCAACACCAAAGCTGGTTTCGACGTGACGGGCAAAATCAACCGCAAAGACTTCGGCCTGACCTGGAGCGGCGTAACCGAAGCGGGTTCCATCGTGGTAAGCGAGGACGTGAAGCTCTCGGCCAGCGTGCAGTTCACCAAGCAAGCCTAATTGTTGGTCGCTCAGGCCCGCGGATCTGCCCCACGGGCTCCGGGCGGCCTTCCTGCTTAAGAAGCCGAAGTAGCGCCTGCTGCTTCGGCTTCTTCGTGTTTAAACCGCCGCCGGGACGCATATTTGCGTCTCCACACCTCTATCTGCCAACTGTCCGTATGCCTGCCTCTCAACCTACCCTCGTTTTTCTCCACGGCTTTGCCGAAAGCCGCGAAATCTGGTCGGAGTTGCTGCCGGGACTGCCGGAGCACTACCGGGTGCTGAACCTGAACCTGCTCGGTCACGGCACCAACATCCACGACGTGCGCGACTACAGCATGGAGGCCCAAGCCCGCTACGTGGCCGACAAGCTTCAGGCCGCCGGCGTCGGCAAGGCGCTTCTGGTGGGCCACAGCATGGGTGGCTACGTGGCCCTGGCCTTTGCCGAGCGGTGGCCCGAGCGGGTGGCCGGCCTGGCCCTGATTAATTCCTCGGCCTACGCCGACTCGGAGGAAAAAAAGGCCAACCGCGAGAAAAACGTGGCCTTCGTGGAGCGCCACGGGGTGGAGAAGTTCATGGAATCATTTATCCGGCCCCTGTTTGCGCCCGCCCACCGGGAGTCGATGGGCCGGCAGCGGGAGTTTCTGGAGGAAATCGGCAAGGCCACGCCCGCCGAAACCATCATCGGCGGCATGCGGGCCATGGCCGCCCGCCCTGACCGTACCAACGTGCTGCGCACGGCCAAGTTTCCGGTGCTGCTGGTGGCGGGCAAGGACGATGTGGCCGTGCCCCTGGAGCAGTCGGTAGCCCAGGCCCCGCTGGCGCCCGTGGCCCACGCCCTGTTCCTGGCCGACGTCGGGCACCTGGCCTATTTTGAGGAGCCCGAGCTAACGCGCCGGGCTATTCTGCAACTAGCGGAAGAAATAGCCGGATAAGAAGGCCATCTGTTTATACTGGCCAGGGCAGTACACCCTATTTCTTAGCCGGCGTGATGGGAGCCGCGTAGTTTGGATATACCGTCACAACTGCCTGGTAGGTGACGGGTACTTTGCGGCCCTGCTGCCGGGCCGGCTCCCAGCGGAGCCGGTACACGGTTTCTTCCACCCGCTGTTGTATGCGCTGAGTAATCCCCGGACCCGACCGGGGCTTCACCTGCGACACCAAGCCAGTGGTGTCAATGACAAACTGGACCGGCACGGTGATGGGAGCGTGGCCGTCGGGCAGCCCGGCGGAGTTGGCGCGCAGCTGGTTTTCCAGGGTCAACTCTACCCCGTTTGACTGCTTGACCACGATAAAGCGAGGCGGCTGACTGACTTTATCGGCCGGCAGTGCGGGTACTTCGGCCGCCACGGGGGTGGGCGGCACCGTAAAGGACTGGGTGTAGCTGACGGCCACTGCCTCGCCATTTTGGTAGCCCGGATACCAGTTGGGCATCGAGGCTACTACCCGTAGGGCTTCGGCTTCCAGGGCGTCACCGGTTCCCTTCTGAACCTGAGCATTGCAAATGTGCCCGTCCGCTGCAATAACGAAGTTAATAAACACGCGCCGCGGGCCGGCTCCAGAGGCCGGACCGACCGCCGGCACCCGGAAGGCCTGGGCAAAGTAGCGGCTGAGGGCCGCCTGCTGCCCCGGAAACTGCGGCATCTGTTCGGTGTATTCGTAGACGCGCTGGCCAGGCTTAAGACACGGAACGGGCTTGGCTTGCTTCGGATTCTGAGCAAATGCGGCAGTGACCGGCAGAGACAGTAGGCCGAGCAGCAAGCCGGCAACAGTAGGGAAGCGCATGGTAAGACGGTGGTGAAACAGAGGAAGAGTAGGCCTTCAGCAAGCCCAGTTCAATCATGCGCTCGGCAATCTGCCCGGCGCTGGTAGCGCGTAGGATACGATACGCCTCAGCGCGTGCTAGTGCTATCGGCCTGGGTCCGCTCGGCCAGAATCTGCTCCACGTTGGGCGGCAACCGGAAGCCGATAGGTAAAGTATAGGCCACCGGCACAAAGCGCCCGTTTTGCCGGCCTGGCTGCCAGGCGGGGAGCTTGCTGACCGCCCGGACTGCTTCGGCATCGAGCAGCGGATGCAGGCCTTTGCTCACTTTGATATCTTCCACAATCCCGGCGGGACTGACTACGAAGCTCACGAAAACCCTGCCTTCGAGCCGCTTTTGCAAAGCCTCGGTAGGATAGGAAATAGTCTGCCCGAGGGTCTGATACAAGGCAACCTGACCGCCGGGAAAAACCGGCATCTGCTCAACGTACGTCATCACCTTGCCAGCTACCATAACGGTATCGGAGTAGGTCGGCCGGGCCGTCTGGGCCCAGACCGTGGCCGGCAACAGGCCAGCGGCCACGGTCAGGACAACGAAGTAGTTCATAAAAGCGAAGGGGTGGAGGTATCAGAAAAGCCTACGCTTTCAGCAAACCCAGCTTAATCATGTGCTCGGCAATCTGCACGGCGTTGGTAGCGGCGCCCTTGCGCAGGTTGTCGGCCACCACCCACAGGTTCAGGGTGCGGGGCTGGGACTCGTCGCGGCGGATGCGGCCGACCAGCACGGCGTCCTTGCCGTGGGCGTCTTTGGGCATGGGGTAGCTGTTTTTGGCGATTTCGTCGACCACTTCCACGCCCTCGGTGGCGCGCAGGATGCGGTACACTTCCTCCAGCGCAAAGTCGCGGGCAAACTCCACGTTGAGGGCTTCGGAGTGGCCACCCATCACGGGAATGCGCACGGCGGTGGCCGTCACCTGAATCGAGTCGTCGGAGAGAATCTTCTTGGTTTCGTTCACCATCTTCATTTCCTCCTTGGTGTAGCCGTTGGCCTCGAACACGTCGATGTGGGGCAGCACGTTCAGGTCGATGCGGTGGGGGTAGGCCGGGTTCGACGCCGGCTGGCCGGCGCGCTCCTCGAGCAGCTGGTCCACAGCCTTTTTGCCGGTGCCCGTCACGCTCTGGTAGGTGCTGACCACGATGCGCTTGATCTGAAACGCCTCGTGCAGTTTGTGCAAAGCCAGCACCATCTGGATGGTGGAGCAGTTGGGGTTGGCAATGATTTTATCCTCGGGCGTGAGCTGCTTGGCGTTGATTTCGGGCACCACGAGCTTCTTGGTCGGGTCCATGCGCCAGGCCGAGGAGTTGTCGATAACTACGGTGCCGACCTCGGCAAAGCGCGGGGCCTGCTCCTTGGACACGCCGCCGCCGGCCGAGAAAATGGCCACGTCGGGGCGGGCCGCAATGGCGTCGTCCATGCTCACAATCTGGTACTTTTTGCCCTGGTACTCAATTTCCTGACCCATCGACCGCTCGGAGGCCACGGGCAGCAGTTCGGTGACCGGGAAGTTGCGCTCGGCCAGCACTTTGAGCATTTCGCCACCCACTAAACCGGTGGCACCAACGACAGCTACTTTCATCTGCAAAGGGTTCAAAAGACCTGTTCAGGTCGGGAAAAGATAAGATTGGCGGGCGGAATTGAATTCTGGTTATATTCCCGCTGAGTTCCGTCAGGAGCGCCTACTGTCCTTATGCAGGGTGATTAGAGCCCCATTATCGTTCGTCTCGGCAAATACTATTCCTTCAATCCGCGTGAAACATCTGCTATTCTGCCTGCTGCTGATCCTGGCTGGTCCTGCCCGTGCCCAACTCACCGAGTCGTTCACCGACGGCGACTTCACCCAGAACCCCGCCTGGACCGGCGACGTTACGGGGTTCCAAGTTACGGCCCAACAACTGCAAAGCAATGGTCCGGCCGTTACGGGCACTTCCCTGGAACTGGCCACGCCCTGCCAGGCCAGCACCGGCACCACCTGGGAGTTCTGGGCCAACCTGAAGCTGGCCACCAGCAGCGGTAACTACGCCGACGTGTGGCTGCTGGCCGACCAGGCGACCCTTAAAGCCACCGGCACCAAGGGCTATTTCGTGCGCCTGGGCGGCCAGGCCGACGAGGTGGCGCTGTTTCGTAAGGATGCCGCCGCTACGCCGGTGTACGTGATTAACGGCGTCGATGGCACGCTGGTTTCCGCTACCAACAACCCGGTGCGGGTGCGCGTGACGCGCAGCGCCCAGGACGTCTGGACCCTGGAGCGCGACCTGACCGGCGGCAGCACCTTCGTGAGCGAGGGCAGCGCCCCGGATGCCACCTACCAGCGCAGCGAGTACTGCGGCGTAACGGTGACCTATTCCTCGGCCAACAACCGCAGCTTCTACTTCGACGACTTCCGCATCACCGACGCCACCGCCCCGGCCCTGGTGCGCGCCACCACTGTTTCGGCCCGGCAGGTCGACGTGCTGTTCAGCGAGGCCATCATTCTGCCCAGCGCCAGCCGCTTCCAGCTCGACGCGGGCGCCGTGGCTATTCTCAGCGCCCAGCGCGACGCCACCGACCCGGGCCTCGTGCACCTGACCCTGGCCGCCGACCTGCCCACCGGTACCCACTCCCTGACCGTGCAAAGCGTTGCGGACCTGTACGGCAACACCGCCGGCTCGCTCTCGACCAGCTTCTCGTTTACCGTGCCCGCCGTGGGGCCGGGCTTCAACCAGCTGCTCATCACCGAAATCATGGCCGACGAAACGCCGCCCGTTGGGCTGCCGGCCTCGGAGTTCGTGGAAATTCACAATCCTTCGGCCACGCTCACCCTGGATCTGGGCGGGGTGCGGCTGCTGCGGCCTAACAGCACGAGCGCGCCGGCCGTATTTCCGGCCGGGGCCATGCTGCTGCCCGGGGAGTATGCCGTGGTGTGCGGCAGCACTCGCACGGCGCAGTTTGCGGCCTTCGGCAAAGTATTCGGCCTGACCAACTTCCCCGCCCTCAACAACGCCGGCGACCAGCTTCTCCTGCGAACCCCCGGCGGCCGCACGATTTTCGAGGTGCGCTACGCCGACACCTGGTACCGCGACGTGGCCAAGAAAGACGGGGGCTGGACCCTGGAAATGATAGACACCGCCAACCCCTGCGGGGGCGCCGCCAACTGGAGCGCCAGCCTCGACGCCACTGGCGGCACGCCCGGCCGGGCCAACAGCGTGCGGGCTGCCAATGCCGACCGCACTCCGCCGAAGCTGCGCCGGGTGACGGTGGTCAGCCCCACGCTGCTGCGGCTGGAGTTCGACGAGAAGCTCGACAGTACTCAGCTGGCTGCTCCGGCCCTGTACAGTATTCAGCCGGCGCTGGGCGTGCAGCGCGTGGCACCCGTGCCCTACGACTTCCGGGCCGTGGAGCTGACAATAACGGGGGCTGTGGCGGCCAATCAGGTCTATACCGTGACCGTGCAGCGGGCCGTCGACTGCGTGGGCAACGCGACGGGTGGGGCGGTGTCGGCAGCATTTGCGCTGCCGGTGGCGCCGAAAGTGGGAGAGGTGCTGATTACGGAAATCTTCGCCGACGAAACGCCGCCCATCGGTTTGCCCGCCGCCGAGTTTATCGAGATTCACAATCCGTCGGCCAACATCCTCGATTTGGGCGGCGTGCAGTTGTTCAAGCCCGGCAGCACTGCGGCCGCGGCCGTCTTCCCCGATACCACCCGCCTGCTGCCGGGGCAGTACGCCGTGGTCTGCGGCAGCACCCGCGGGAGCCTTTTTGCCCGCTACGGCACGGTGTACGCCCTGAGCAACTTCCCTAGCCTGAGCAACGACGGCGACCAGCTGGTGCTACGGGGCCGCACGGGCCGCACTCTATTTGAGGTAACGTATTCGAGCACCTGGTACAAGGACCGGAGTAAGTCGGAGGGCGGCTGGAGCCTGGAAATGGTGGACCCGGCCAACCCCTGCGGCGGCATCGAAAACTGGACGGCCAGCGTGGATCCCAGCGGGGGCACACCGGGCAAGGCCAACAGCGTGAAAGCCACCAACCCCGACCGGACCCCGCCGGCGCTGCTGCGGGCTCTGGCCATCACGCCCACGCTGGTACGGCTGTTTTTTGCCGAAAAGCTCGACAGCGCCCAAGCCGCCAACCCGGTGCTTTACCGCCTCAGCCCGACCAATGCCGTAGCCCAGGTCAGCCCCGCCGGCCCCGACTTTCGCACCGTCGACCTGACCCTGACGACGCCTTTGTTGCCCAACCAAACCCAGACCGTGACCGTGCAGCGGGCCGTCGACTGCGTGGGCAACGCGACGGGTGGGGCGGTGTCGGCAGCATTTGCGCTGCCGGTGGCGCCGAAAGTGGGAGAGGTGCTGATTACGGAAATCTTCGCCGACGAAACGCCGCCCATCGGTTTGCCCGCCGCCGAGTTTATCGAGATTCACAATCCGTCGGCCAACATCCTCGATTTGGGCGGCGTGCAGTTGTTCAAGCCCGGCAGCACTGCGGCCGCGGCCGTCTTCCCCGATACCACCCGCCTGCTGCCGGGGCAGTACGCCGTGGTCTGCGGCAGCACCCGCGGGAGCCTTTTTGCCCG
>NZ_SEWE01000025.1 GCF_004167665.1 Hymenobacter persicinus
TGCAGCGGGCCGTCGACTGCGTGGGCAACGCGGCTGGGCCCGTTACGTCGACTACTTTTGCCCTGCCCACGGCGGCCGTAGCCAATGACGTAGTTATCAACGAAATCCTATTCAATCCGCGCACCGGCGGCGTCGATTTTGTGGAGCTGCTCAACCGGTCGGGCAAGTATCTGAACGTGCAGGGCTGGCAGCTGGGCAATGAAAAGGCCGATGGCTCGGTGGACGGCAACACCATCAGCCTGGGGCCCGTGGTGCTGGCACCGGGGCAACTGCTGGTGCTCACCACCCGCCCCGACATTGTGCAGAGCAGCTACCCGACCAACGACCCCGCCGCTTTTCTGACCATGCCGAGCTTCCCCACCTTTCCCGACGACGCGGGCATCGTGGTGGTGTTTGACGCGCTGGGCCGGCCCCTCGACCGGGTAGTGTACTCGGCCAAGCAGCACCTGGCCCTGTTGCGCGACGTGAACGGGGTATCGTTGGAGCGCATCCGCACCGACGGGCCCAGCACGGCGGCCAACTTCCATTCGGCGGCCAGCACCGTGGGCTACGCCACGCCCGGCCGGCCCAACTCCCAGTACCAGGAAGACCCGGGCGGGGACCGGCTGTTTCGCCTCGAGCCCGAAGTCTTCACCCCCGACGAAGACGGCCAGCAGGACTTCACTACCCTGAACTACACCCTCGACAAGCCCGGCTACGCGGCTAGCATCACCGTGTACGACGCCCAGGGCCGCCGCACCCGCCAGCTGGTACGCAACGAGACGATGGCCACCCAGGGTTTTTTCCAGTGGGACGGCCTCAACGACCAGGGGCAGAAAGCACCGGTGGGCTACTACGTGCTGCATATTCAGCTATTTGAGCCCAACGGCGGCGGCCGGCAGGAATACAAAAAAACGGTGGTGCTGGGAGCCCGCTTTTAGCTCGCGCCACGCTGCCGGGTTAAACCCTGGGTGCCGGCCGCCGTCCAACCCCCATGACGACCCAACAGCAACTGCAGCACCTGTACTGGCGGGCGGGCTTCGGGCCCCGGCCGGCCGACGTAGCCGCCGGCCCGAGCCCGCGCAAAGCCCTGCGGCAGCTTTTTCGGGACTCGGAGAAGGTGGATCCCCTGTACTCGGAACAGATGCACTTCGCCGAAACGGCCGCGGTGAGTCCGCCGACTCCAGCCCCGATGGCAACGGAGGCAACGGCGGGCGCGGGGGCCCGGGCGGGCCTGACGGCCGCGCAGCGCAAGCAGCAGAACCAGCAGATCCGGGCGGCTTTCTACAGCATGAACACCGGCTGGCTCGACCGGATGGCCACGTCGCCGGCCCAGTTGCGCGAGAAGCTGACTTTCTTCTGGCACGGCCATTTCGCCTGCCGAGTACGCCGCCCCGACGCGGCCCTGCAGCTCAACAACACCCTGCGCGCGGGCGCCCTGGGCAAGTTTGGCGACCTGCTGCTGGCCGTGAGCAAGCAGCCGGCCATGCTGCAGTTTCTCAACAACCAGCAAAACCGCAAGCAGCACCCCAACGAGAACTTCGCCCGCGAGGTCATGGAGCTCTTCACCATCGGACGCGGGCATTACTCGGAGCAGGACGTGAAGGAGGCCGCCCGGGCCTTCACCGGCTGGGGCTACAATGCCGGCGGCCAGTACGTGTTCCGGGAAAAGCAGCACGACGCGGGCGCCAAAACCTTCCTGGGCCGCACCGGCAACTTCGGCGGCGAGGATATCCTACGCATCATCCTGGAGCAGCCCCAGACGGCCGAGTTTCTGACCACGAAATTCTACCGCTTCTTCGTCAACGACACGCCTGACCCGGCCCACGTGCAGCCCCTGGCCCGGGCGTTTTTCCAGAGCGGCTACGACATTCGGGACCTGGTGGAGCGGCTGTTTTCGGCGCCCTGGTTTTACGAGGCCGCCAACGTGGGCACCCGCATCAAGTCCCCGATTGAGCTGCTAGCCGGGCTGCGGCGCACCCTGGGGCTAGAGCTGGAAAATCAGCAGCCCCTGATTGTGTTTCAGAAGGCGCTGGGGCAAACGCTGTTTGAGCCGCCAAACGTGGCCGGCTGGGCCGGGGGACGCAGCTGGATCGATTCCTCGTCGTTGGTGCTGCGGCTCCAACTGCCGCAGGTGCTGCTCAAAAATGCCGAGTTCAGCATTGCCCTTAAGGAAGACGAAAACGACATTGCCCCCTCCGTTTCCCGTGCCGACCGCACGTTTCGGCAGCAGGTGAAAACGCGGGTGCAGCTGACCCCCATCAGTCAGTTGCTGGCGGCGGCCCCGCCCGCCGCCCAGGCTGCTCAGCTCAGTGCCTTTCTGCTCCAGGCCCCCATTCGGCCCGAAAACCTGGCCCTGATTCAGCAGGCCGCCGCGGCCGGGCCCACCGATGGCCGCCTGCGCACCATGCTCACGAGCATGCTGAGCCTGCCCGAGTATCAATTGATGTAACTGCCGTAAAGCTTAGAGGGGGGAACTCAGAAGCATTCTGTAGGCCGAACTCCAAGCGTTGAAATCTAAGCTCTAGGCTCTCATATCTAAGCTCACCACTATGCCTACTACCCGCCGCGACTTTCTGAAGACTTCCGTGCTGGCCAGCAGCCTGCTGTTTGTGCCCCGGTTTCTGCACGCCCTCGACCGGCAGGGGCTGGCCGCTTTGCGCGATGCCGGCGGCCGCCGCCTGGTGGTGGTCCAGCTCGGCGGCGGCAACGACGGGCTCAATACCGTTATTCCCTACCAAAACGACCTCTACTACAAGGCCCGGCCCACGCTCGGCATCCGGCCCCAGAGCGGAATTCTAACCCTGAATGACGAGCTGGGTTTTCACCCGGCCATGACTCGCCTCAAGGGGATGTTCGACCAGGGCCAGTTAGCCGTGCTCAATAGCGTAGGCTACCCCAACCCCGACCGGTCGCACTTCCGCTCGATGGACATCTGGCAGAGTGCTTCGGCCGCCGACCAGTACGTGACGACCGGCTGGCTCGGCCGCTACCTCGATTCAAGCTGCGCCACCTGCCCGCAGCCCTACAACGGCCTAGAGGTGGACGACACGCTGAGCCTGGCCATGAAGGGCGCGGCCCGCAAGGGGCTGGCCCTGAAGAACCCCGCCAAGTTTCACCAGGTCACCCAAAACCACTTTCTGGCCCAGGTAAGCAAGGAAACCGGCCCGGCCGGTGGCTCCGAAATGGACTACCTGTACAAGACCCTAGCCGAAACGGCTTCCTCCGCCGACTACCTCTATCAGACGTCCAAGGTCTACAAATCGGCCATCACGTACCCGAATACCGAGTTTGGTAAAAACCTGAAAACCACGGCTGAACTCATCAACTCCGGCGTCGACTCCCGGGTGTTTTACGTCTCGCTCACCGGCTTCGACACCCACGTGCGCCAGCAGGAGCAGCAGGGCAAGCTGCTCGGCGACCTGTCGGAAGGGCTGAGTTCCTTTGCCGAAGACCTGCAGAAAAGCGGGGAGTTTCAGAACACGCTGGTGCTGGTTTTTTCCGAGTTTGGGCGCCGCGTAAGCCAGAATGCCAGCAACGGCACCGACCATGGCACGGCCAACAACGTGCTGCTGCTCGGCGGCGGTCTGCGCCGGCCCGGCGTCGGGAATGCCGCCCCCGACCTGCTCAACCTCGACCAGGGCGACCTGCGCCACCAGCTCGACTTTCGCAGTATCTACGCCACCGTGCTCCGCGACTGGCTGGGCGCCGACGACCAGGCCATCCTGGGCAGCCAGTTTGAGCGGCTCAGCGAGCTAGTGTAGCCGTTAGTTGTCCGTTGTTGGTTGTCCGTTGTTAGAGCTTGGAGTTATGGAGCAGTTGCCCCCATACCCTGACAACGAACAACGGACAACTAAACGACCCTACCGCCGCACCACGAGGCCGACGAAATACTCCCGCTCCGCTTCGCGGGTCAGAGCGAAGTGGCGGCCGAAGTCGAGCTGGACGTTTTTACCCACGAAGAATACCGGACCCAGGTTGACGGCTTCCTCCCAGCGGGCCTCGCGGAAATCGTGGACGGCCACGGCCTCCGCGAAGCCAGTCAGCCAGGGGGTGAAGGAGTGGTCCACGTTGAGCGAAGGCGCCATTTCAAGGTAGTGCTGCCCTGCCTTGCGGTCGTAGTTGAGCCGCGTGGCCAGCTGCCCGCTCAGATTCCAGCTCTCGGTCAGGGCGCAGGTAGCGGGCACCAGCAGACCATATTCGAAGCCACCTTCCCCGATTCGGTTGCCGGTGGGCAGCAGCGCGTAGCCCAGCAGGGCCACGGCCAGCGGGCCCCGGGTCGAGTCGTTGCCAATCAGGTTGCGCTTTACCCGCAGCGTGAGGTCGCCGAAGCCGGCCCGGCGTTCGGGGGGCCCGCCTTCGGCCGGCCATTCCTTTTCTATCACGTACGGGTCCACGAAGAGCTGCACGTCGGTGCGGTCAGTCAGGCCCAGCTTGAGGGCCAGCGCGTCGAGGCGGTAGGCGCGGGAGCGGGAGCTGGCCTTGGGGCGGCTGCCCACGTACCGCGCCAGGTCCGATTCAACCATAAAATGCCCGGCATCGAGCGTGAATGGGCTTTCCGTCACGCCGGGTCGGTCGGGGCTGAGCGGGCGCAGCTGGCTGCGGGGCACGGGGTTGGTAAGCGTGTAGCGGGGTCGGGGCGTGGGCGCGGGACCGGAAATGGGCTGTTGAGCGGCCAGCGGCAGGGGCAGCAGCAAGCTCAGCAGCCAGCAACGGGCGGAAAATGACAGCATAAACGTAGGGCAAGGAAAGGATGCAGCCGCATACGCAAAACCACCGCGCGCGGCCTAAAATGGTACCGTCAGTTTCACGCTCAAATTGCGGCCGAGGTTGTAGATGCCGCGGCGGCCGTCGGGGGAGGCAGCGTAGTACTCGAAGTACTTCAGCCGGTTCAGGTGCGACTGGTAGCTGGTGTTGAACACGTTGTCGAGCTGCACAAACACCTGGCAAAACTCCCGCTGCTGTGGCCCCGCCGTGATACTGGTGCCCGCGCCCAGCCCCAGCAGGGCGTAGCCGGCCGTCCGGGTTTCGGTGTTATCGACGGCGTAAAAGTGGTTTTGGGCGGCGCTGTAGTCGAGCACCACGCGGCCATAGAGGCGCGTCAGGGTGCCCAGTACGGGCTGCGGGCTGGTGAAGCGCACTTCCGAGCGGGTGCGCAGGGGCGGAATAAACGGCAGGTAGAGGGCTGCCGGGCCGTGGGCTTCGAGCAGAGCGGGCTCCTTGTTGAGGCCCGTCACGTAGGCTAGGCTGTTGTTGAACTCTAGCCCCAGCACGGCCTGCGGGTGCACGTTCACGGTCAGCTCGGCCCCGTAGAGCTGGGCGCGGCCCTGCTGGTACTGGTAGGTGACGTTGCCGGGCACAATTACCACGGGCTGGCCGTCGGCATCGGTGAGGCGGGCCTGGTAGATGTAGTTGGTGAGATGATTGTTGAAGCCGCTCACGCTAACTTCCGCATCGGGCAGGTAGGCACTCAGGCCCAGGTCTTCCTGCAAGCTGAACTCGGGCCCGAAGCGGCGGTTGCCCAAATACACGATGTGGGCGCCGGGGTCGAGGCCGTTGGAGCCGACTTCAGTGATGTTGGGGGCGCGGTAGCCCCGGGCCACGTTGGCGCGCAGCAGTAGCCGGTCCGAGAGGTTGTAGGCCGCCCCCACGCTTGCCGACAAGCCCCGGTAATGGGTGCGGAACGCCGCAAACTGGGGGGGGAGCCCGGCGGCCGTGGCGGCGCGGCCCCGGCGGGCAAAGCCGGTGGTGGGGTTGGTTTCCACGTAGAAGTCGGGCCACTGCAGGGTGCGGACGTCGAAGCGCAGACCGCCGGAAAGGTCGAGCTTACCGAAGGTGCGCTTCAAAAAAGCGTAGCCTCCGATGTCGAATAGCGTGTAGTCGGGGATGGGGAAGTCGGTGGCGTCGCGGTTGGTGTTAGTCTGGCGCATACCGTTGATTCCCAGCGTAGTCTCGAGGCCCAGCCAGGTCGGGGCGGCGTAGCGCAGGTCGTAGTTGAGGGTGGCAAGGTCCACAAACAGCCCGGCCTGCTGCGGGGCCGTGGGGTGGTTATACTCGCGGCGGCGGTTTTGCTGGGCCCCCAGCAGGGCGTTGAGCTCCCCGCGGCCCAGACGCAGGTGGGTACGACTCAGCAGCCGGTAGTGCTGAATGTGCTGGTGCAGGTCGTTGAGGCGGTAGGTGGCCAGCGCTCCGGCGGGCACGATGGGGCGGCGCGGCACGTCGTCCTGGCTGCCCTCGAAAATCTGGCGGGTAAACCGGCGGGAAAGGGAGTCGCGGCTGCCGTCCGGTATTTCTTGGCCGTTGTCGTAGAGCGTGGCGTAGAGCTGGGTGGAGCCCCAGGGTTTTTCCAACCCGGCCATCGTGGTCAGGTTCAGCTCCCGGAAAGCCGTGCCGTACACCCGGCCATCGGCGGCGTTGCGGTAAGCCTGGGCCAGCCGGTAAGAGCCCCGGGCCGCGTACTGCCAGCCGTGCTGCTGGTAGTGCAGGCCCACCGACGAGCCTCCGAGGTTGTTGTTGGTCTGGTATTCGGTCAGGACTTCGCCGTGAAGCTGGCCGGCGGGCCCACTGGGCAGGCGCGGCAGCATATTGATAACCCCAGCCACGGCATCGGAGCCGTAAATCAGGCTGGCCGGGCCTTTCACTACTTCAATCCGGTCAATGTCGTACTGGTCGATTTCGATGCCGTGCTCGTCGCCCCACTGCTGGCCTTCCTGGCGCAGGCCGTTGTAAAGCGTCAGCACCCGGTTGTAGCCCAGGCCCCGGATAAAGGGCTTGGAGATATTGGGCCCGGTCGTGACGGCACTCAGCCCCGGCACGCCCTGCACGGCCGCGTCAATGACGTTGCCGCTGCTGTTGAGGCTGAGGTCGCGGCGGCTCAGCACGGCTATGGGCACGGGGCTGCGCCGGATTTCAGTGGCCCGCGACACACCCGTGACGACCACTTCCCGCAGGCTGGCGGCTGTGGGTTGCAGCGTGGCGTTGAGCAGCGTGGGCTGGCCGGTACGGGTCACGGCCGACAGCTTGCGGGTGCCGTAGCCCACGAAGGAAAAGACTACCTCGTAGGAGCCCGGCTCGGCCCGCAGCTCGTAACGGCCGGCCGCGTCGGTGGTGGTGCCAAGGCTGGTGCCGGCCAGGGCCACGCTTACCAGCTCCAGCGGCTGCCCCCCAGTGGCCGTCACCCGGCCCCGCAACATAGCCGTTTGGGCCGCGGTCGGCTGCGCCAGTAACAGCCCCGCCAGCAGTATCAGCCCCGCCCGAAGTAAGAGTCGAAGTAGTTGCATTTTAAGCCGAGTTTAAAATTATTTTTAGATTAATCTAAAAGTGTTTTCGCAAAAAAGCGCAACGACTTGGTCAATCGTTGCGCGCGAAAAAATCAGCCGAAGAACGTGCGGAACATCAAGTAGGCGTTCAGCAGAATGATGATGCCCGAAACAAACCAGGCCAGCCCTTGCACCACCGGCCGGTTGCGGAAAACGCCCATTTTGGCTTTGTCGCCAGTAAACAAGACCAACGGCACCACGGCAAAGCTCAGTTGCAAGGACAGGATGACCTGGCTCAAAACCAGCAGCTCGCTCGTGCCTTTCTCCCCGTAAAGGATAGCCACAATCAGGGCCGGCACCACGGCAATGGCCCGGGTAATGAGGCGGCGCAGCCAGGGCTTGAGCTTCAGGTTCAGGAAGCCTTCCATCACAATCTGCCCGGCCAGGGTGCCGGTCAGCGTCGAGTTTTGGCCCGAGGCCAGCAACGCCACGGCAAACAGGGCGCTGGCCGCTCCCGCGCCAAGCACCGGAGCCAGCAGCTTGTGCGCATCACTGATGTCGGCCACGTGAAACAGGCCGTTGCGGTGAAAGGCGGCGGCGGCCGTCACGAGGATGGCGGCATTGACGAAAAAGGCCAGAAACAGCGCCACTGTGGAGTCGATGGTGGCAAACTTGATGGCCATGCGCTTGCCGCTCTCGGTTTGCTCAATGGCCCGAGTCTGCACGATGCTCGAGTGCAGATACAGGTTGTGGGGCATCACGGTGGCGCCCAGAATCCCGATGGCAATATAGAGCATGCCCGGGTCCGTGACCACCTTGGGCTGGGGCACAAGGCCCTGCAGAATACCGAAATAGTCGGGATGGGAGACGATTATTTCGTACAGGAAGCAGCCGAAAATCACGACCGTAAGCCCGGCTACGATGCTTTCAATAACCCGAAAGCCCCGGCTCTGAAACAACAGCACCACGAACACGTCGAGGATGGTCAGGGCCACGCCCCAGGCCAGGGGCAGGCCGAAAAGCAGATTCAGGGCAATGGCCGAGCCGATTACTTCGGCCAGGTCGCAGGCGGCAATGGCAATTTCGCACAGCACCCAGAGCATCATTGACACGGGCCGGGAAAAATGGTCCCGGCAGGCCTGGGCCAGGTCGCGGCCCGTAACGATGCCAAGCTTGGCGGCCAGGTGCTGAAGCAGCATGGCGAAGAGGTTGGAAATCAGCACTACCGACAGCAGGGTGTAGCCGTAGCGGGCTCCGCCGGCAATGTCGGTGGCCCAGTTGCCGGGGTCCATGTAGCCCACGGCCACCATCAGGCCCGGGCCCCAGAATGCCAGCAGCTTGCGCCAGAACGAAGCGCTGGCAGCCGGCACCTTGATGGTTGCGTATACCTCGCTCAATGACGGAGCGTGCCGGGCCTGCCGCCAGCCGGGTTCAGCGGCGGGCGGAGTGGGGGCGGGGGCTGGTTCAACTACCGGCGGCATGGCATCAGGAAGAAACGTATGCACAAAGGAAAACAAATTTAGAGTAGTCTAAATATATTTTTAAACTACTTGAAATACCGATTTATCAGAAAAAGGTTTTGCCGTAGGTCGTCCCGATTTTTTTTTGCCGGATTTTTACAGGCTTTTTCCGCCAGCTCCAGCTTCCATGTCCGTTACCAAAACCAAGAACCGTCTCGCCCTACTGTCCCTGGTAGTCAGCGTGGGCCTGGTGACCATCAAGTTCTACGCCTACTACCTGACCCGGTCGCAGGCCGTGCTGACGGATGCGCTGGAGTCGATTATCAACGTTTTCACCAGCGGCTTCGCTTTCTACAGCATCTACCTATCGAGTTTGCCCAAGGACGAAAACCACCCCTACGGCCACGGCAAAATCGAGTATCTGTCCATCGGCTTCGAGGGCGCCCTGATTCTGATTGCGGGCGTGTATATTTTCTACAGCGCCATTGTGGCCATCTTGCACCCGCACGCGGTGGGGCGGCTCGACGTGGGCATGGTGCTGCTAGCCCTGACGGCCCTCATCAACCTGGGCGTGGGGTTTGTGCTACTGCGGGCCGGCAAGCGGCTTAACTCGGTGGCCCTGGTCGGCGACGGACAGCACCTGTACCTCGACGCGCTAAGTACGCTCGTTTCGTGCCTGGCGCTGGTGCTGGTGCTCGTGACGGGCAACGTGCTCTTCGACGCCGGCGCGGCGCTAGTGCTGGGCGTGTTCATCGTCGTCAATGGCTTTCGGATGGTGCGCCGTTCGGTGTCGGGGCTGATGGACGAGTCGGACGTGACGACTGTGGAGCAGGTAATTGCGGAGCTGCAACGCCACCGCCGGCCCGCCTGGATCGACGTGCACAACCTGCGCGTGCTGCGCTACGGGGCCAACCTGCACATCGACTGCCACATGCAGATGCCCTACTACTTCAGCCTGGAGGAAACCCACAACGAGCTCAACGCCATCGAAAGCCTGATCAAGCACCGCTTCGACGTGGAAGTGGAAATGTTTGTGCACGCCGACCCCTGCACGTTCGCGGCCTGCTCGCTCTGCTGCATGCCCGACTGTCCCGTGCGCCAGCACGCCTTCCGGCACGAAGTCAACTGGACGGCCACCAACGCCGTGAAAAACGAGCGGCACCACCTGCCCACAGGCTAAGGGGGCAATCCGCAAGGCCACAAAAAAAGGCGCTGCCCGGGTGGGCAGCGCCTTTTTTGCGGCGGAATAAAGCTGGCCTAACGGGCCAATTCTACCCAGCCTTTGGAAGTAGTGCCGTTCTTGTCGGTCACGAGGTAGTAGTAAACACCGCTGGGCTGCTCGGCGCCGTCCCACTCGTTGCGGTAGTTGTCGTACTGCTTGATCAGGCGACCCCAGCGGTTGAAGATCTGGACTTTGCCAGCGCCTTCGCTTTCCGCCGATAGCACGAACGTGTCGTTCAGGCCGTCCTTGTTGGGCGTAAACACGTTGGGAACCTCCAGGTCGGGTACTACCACGGTCTGCACCTTGGCCACGGTGGCGCACTGGGTGGTGCCGGCCTTGTTGGAGATGCGCAGAATAACGCGGTAAGTGCCGGTACCTTCGGGGAAGGTCAGCTCTTTCGGATCAAACTGGTCGGAGAAGGTTACTTCCGTGGAGTCGGCGGTTGGGTTGCCCTTGCCGTCCTTCACGCGCTTATACGACCAGACGAACGTGTCAATATCCGTGCGCTTCACCGACGTGTTGGTGATGGTGAAGGCGCGCTTGGGCAGGTTCGGTCCGCCCACCTGGGCTACCGAGCGGCCGGTGATGTTGAAGTTAGCCGTAATGGCGGGCCGAACTTTCACCAGTACCGAAGCTGTATCGAAGCAGGTGATGGTGGGCGACATGCGGAAGTCGAGGCCCACGATACGCACTTTGTAGCGGGTGGTCTGGGTTGGGCGCACCGAGGCGGTCTGCTTGGCCGTGTCAGCCAGGGTGAAGCCTGGGCCCGGGGTCCAGCGGTAGCCGTAGCGGGCTACGTTCTGGCCCACGGAGTCGGGCCGGAAAGGCTCGGCTTTCAGGTTGACCGACGAGCCTTCGCAGATGAAGGGGCTGGCCGAGCTGGCTACCACTTTGGCGAAGTTGCCCTTGGCTACGCGCAGCACGATGGTCCGGTAGGTGATGCCTTTGATGGGGCAGCCGTTGTCCTCGATTTTAACCGGAATGCGGAACGTGCGGCCGACAAACGAGACGTCGGGCTTGATGCGCAAAATGGCCGTCGGGGTCTTGGTTTCGTTGCCCAACAGCTGGAACGTGGCTACGTCTTCGGGCAGGTACGTGGGGTTTGCTATCGTCGGAACGGCCGGATCCAACTCGGGGTAGGTCACCTTCAGCAGGTCGGTCGGGTTTGGGTCGCTGAACTTCACCCGTACTTCAGTGTAGTTGCAGGTGTAAGCCGTGATGAAGGTTGAGTCGCGGGAATTGACAATCTGCACGCCGGTTTTTACGCCGCCCGTAGCCACGGGTGGACCGGGGGTGAGGTTGTTGCCACAGTCGATAACGATAACCAGCATGTCGCGGCGTACCGAGCCGATTTTGTAAGCCGTAACCGTCCCGTTGGGGTTGCGGACCCGACGCCACTCCGTTACTTTACCCACCACGGCATACTTGTTTTCGGGCATGTTGTTACCCGGCGTGAAGAAGGCCGGGTTGAAGGTCATCGTGCCCAGGGTTGGGTTGAACAGGAAGCTCGGGGTAGCAATCTTCGTGGGGCAGGTGCCGGTGAAGGCGAAGGAGGCAATCGGAAACGTAGGCTTGTAGGTACCCGTAGCGCCGGTCGGAATGAAGGCGGCGCAGAAGTTCGTGGTACCGGGGGGAGTCAGGTTGATAATCCCTGCCGTGGCGTAGGGCTGGTAGGTCACCGTGTCGCCGCAGTTTTCCAGGGACTGAGCGAGGCTATATACCAAGGAGTCGCCGTCGGGCTCGGTGGTGGCAAACGACAGCTGGGTGTCCTGGCGCCAGCACACGAATGGAATGGCCGCGTTGAGCGGGTCGTACTGGGCCGAGGTATTTTCAATTGCGCGCGTACCGCCTACTGCGGCGCTGCCAATCAGGTTGTTGAGCGTGGCTTCGTAGTAGCAGTTGCCGGAGGCCGTATCGATGTTGCCCAGGGTTGGGCGGGCATTCAGCGACACGCTCAGCGTCCATTCCACTGCTGGGGGCAGGGTGACGATGGTCTCAAACTGGCCGGTTTCGAAGTTGGTGGGGCGGGGGCTGGCACCGCAGGGACTGGGTCCGTATTGGGCGGTGGCGCAGTAGGGGTCGCCGATGCGCCGCGAGCCGGGCACCAGCGTCATCGTCGACTTCGGCCACGGGCCACCCGAGCAGCCGGTGGTGCGGTATTCCAGGTCGGCCGTGGTGGGAAACGTGGCGCCACCGCAGTCCCGGAATACGGTCAGCGTCACCTTGTAGCGGTTCGCGCCCAGCGAAACGTAGGTAAGCTGACCGCCCTGAATGTGACTGGCTTGGGCGCTTTGCATTCCTGCCAACGACAAGCACCAGGCGACGACAAGAATGTAAGCAATGCGTAAGGTTTTCTTCATGCGATGAGAAGATTGTGGTGGATGATGATGAGCGGGCGGTGGGAAAAACGTAGCCGTAATATATAAACGTTTTAGATTTCGTGGATTAAAAAAAGTTGTCCAACGCCCAGGAGTGGCCTAATTGGAGTTTTTTTAGCCTCGGCAAAATCTAAATTCATAGGTATACTTCCATAATTATAACCAGAGTCATAGCTTTAGGACCATGCTAACTCCCCTGCCCATGCCCGACGGTCAGCCCGCCGGGTTTCCTCCCACGGAGCTAGCTACGCCCTCTTCATTTTTCCACCTTTTCCCCCTTTAGTACATGATGAAAAAATCTTTACTTACTTCTACCGGCCGTGCGCAGTGCCTGCCCATCCTGACCCCAGGCAGGTGGCGGACGCTGGGCGTACTGCTGCTGAGCCTGTGGCTGGGGTTGCAGTCCGCCGCGGCCCAGGTCGACACCTACACCTTCTCTTCCCGGCAGGATACCTTCACTCCCCTGAGTGGCGCGACTCCCATAACGGGCATGAATGCCGACTCTTACCTGTCGCCGGCCATTGGTCTGGGCTTTACCTTCGTCTTCGACGGAACTCCCTACACCAGCGTGAAAGCTTCGTCGGATGGCTACCTCACTTTCGGTACGGCCACCTCTACCTCCCTGACCAACGCCCTGGCCACGACGGCTGCCGGCAACCGTCCGCTGGTAGCCCCGCTCTGGGATGATATGGATGGCCGCCCCGCGGGTGCCACGGCTTCGGGTTCCTACCTGGTGCAGGGCACGGCTCCCAACCGGGTGTTCGTATTCGAGTGGCTGAATTGGGAGTGGAACTATAACGCTACCGGCCCCGTCATTTCCTTTCAGGCCAAGCTGTACGAAGGCACGAACAAAATTGAATTTTTCTACCGCGGCGAAAGCGCACCCGTCAACTCGGGCAGCGCTTCTATCGGCATTGCCGGCGTCGGCACGGGCGCGGGCTCGTACCTGTCGCTGAACAACACCTCGGCCACTCCCTCGGCCAGTTCCACGACGGAAACCACGACGCTCAACACCAAGCCCGCCGACGGCCAGGTGTACACGTTTGCTCCCGCTCCGCCCGCGGCCTGCCCCGCCCCGCGCAACCTGACGGCTACTAACCTCACGGCTACCACCGCTGACCTGACCTGGACGGTTTCCGGCGGCGGCGGCACTTTCCGCATCGAGTACGGCCTGCAGGGCTTCACCCTCGGCCAGGGCATGACTGTGACTTCCTCTACTCCGGCCGTCACGCTGACCAACCTGACCACCAACACGGGCTACCAGTTCTACGTGACCCAGCTCTGCGGCGGCACCAACGGCAGCAGCACCACCAGCGGCCCAGTTGCGTTTACTACCCGCGTAACGGCCCCGGCAAACGACGCCTGCACCACTGCGGTTTCGCTGACGCCGGCTGCTATTAACGCGGCCTGCACCAACGCCACTTCCGGCACGCTGGAAGGCGCCACGGCTACACCGGGCCTGGCAACGCCGGTTGGTACGGCCGACGATGACGTCTGGTATTCGTTTGTGGCTACCTCCACAGCTCATACCGTTACGCTGACCGGTTCCGGCGACTACGTGCAGCAGCTCCTGTCGGGTACTTGCGCCAACCTCACCTCGGTTGGGTACTCGGATCCGAACGTGAAGCTCTACTCGGGCCTGACCGTTGGCACCACGTATTATGTACGCGTGTACTCCTACTCGGCCACGTTGCCTACGCCAGCTGCCGCGGCGTTCACCATCTGCGTCACCACGCCCACGCCGCCGCCAACCAACGATGACCCTTGCGGCGCCATCCAGGTGCCCATCACGGCCGACTGCGTTTCCCCAACCCAGGGCTCTAACATCAACGCTACTACCACCACGGTGAACGGCTACACGAACCCGGGCTGCGGCATTGCCTCAACCCCTATCGACGTGTGGTTTAAATTCACCACGCCGGCCACCGGCCCCAGCAGCCAGGCGGCGTTTATCACCGTAACCGGCACCGTTGCCGGCCAGCTGCGCGTGTTCTCGGCCGCTACCTGCGCCGGTCCGTTCACCCAGATTGGTTGCAAAGCCGGCACGACCAACAACACCTCGGCTGGTACGCTGGAAGTGTCGGGCTTGTCGCCTAATACCACGTACTACGTGTTTGTATCGGGCTACGGCTCCGGCGACGCTACCGGCACCTTCACCATCTGCGTGACTCCGCCCGATGCCTGTTCGGCGCCGCGCAACCTGGCTACTACCAACCTGACGGCTACCAGCGCCACGCTGAACTGGGTGGTGAGCTCCGGCAGCAACGTGTTTACCATCAACTACGGCCTGGCTGGCTTCACGCCCGGCACCCAGGGCACCACGGTCACGTCCAACACCACGTCGTTGAACGTGACCAACCTGACCCCGAACACGGCCTACGAATTCTACGTGACGCAAAACTGCGGTGGCACCAGCGGCAACAGCACGCGCACGGGACCGTTTGCCTTCCAGACGCTGGCTCTGCCGCCGGCCAACGATGAGTGCACCACGGCTACTACGCTGCCCGTGCCCCGGGGCGCCAGCTGCGTCACCTCGCTCATTGGCACCAACGTCGGCGCCACCGGCTCGACGGGAGCCAGCACCCCAACCTGCTCGAGCGACCTCGGCGGCGACGTGTGGTATTCCCTGACCGTGCCGTCTAACGGTATCGTGACCATCGAAACGGACTCGGTCGGCGGCAGCCCCGTCACCGACACGGGTATTGCTGTTTACAGCGGTAGCTGCGGCACCCTCACGCAAGTAGGCTGCGACGACGACAGCTCGCCCAATGGCCTGTTCTCGCTGCTGCGCCTGACCGGCCAGACGCCGGGCAGCACGCTCTACGTGCGCGTATTTGAATACGGCAACAACGCCTTCGGTCGTTTCCGCATCTGCGCCCACACGCCGTCGGATTGCCCCGAGCCTACGGGCCTGACCGCCACGGGCATCACGGCAACTACGGCCACGCTGGGCTGGACCACGCCCGGCGGGGGCGGCACGTTCACCGTCGATTACGGTCCTCAAGGCTTTGTGCCGGGTTCGGCTGCCGGCACGCGCGTGACTGGCATCACGGGCACCAGCCTGCCGCTGACGGGGCTGAACCCAACCACGGCCTACCAGTTCTACGTGACCCAGGTTTGCGGGGGCACGACGGGCAACAGCACGCCGGTTGGTCCATTCAACTTCTCCACCACGCCAGTTAACGACAACCCCACCGGGGCCATTGCTCTGACGCTGGTGACGGAGTGCACCAATCCCCAGACCGGCACCAACGGCGGCGCCAGCACGACTTCGCCGGTCGGCTACGCCAACCCCGGTACGGGCTGCGGCACGACCACCACGCCCCGCGACGTCTGGTTCCGCTTCACGACGCTGGCTTCGGGCCGGGGTTCGGGCGAGGCCACGCTCACGGTAACGGGTGCGGCCAGCATGGTGCGCGTATTCTCGGCTCCTAGCAACGCGGGTCCGTTCACGCAGGTTGGCTGCTCGGCTTCGGCCACGTCCGGCGCTGCTCCTTCCCTGACCATCCGCACGCTCACGCCGAGCACGACCTACTATGTGATGGTGGCCAACGCCCGCACCACCGACGCGCTGGGAGCCTTCACCATCTGCCTGACGGCGCCGAGCGACTGCCCAGTGCCCGCCGGCCTGACCACGACGAGCATTTCGGCCACCTCGGCCTCGCTGATCTGGTCGGTAACGGCTCCTGCCCCGAGCGGGACGTTTGATCTGGAATACGGTCCGCAGGGCTTCACGCTGGGCCAGGGCACGAAAGTGTCGAACCTGACCACCAACACGGCTACCATCACCGGTCTGACGGCCGACACGGACTACTGCTTCTACGTGCGGCAGAGCTGCGGCGGCACCAGTGGCAACAGCGCCTATACTGGCCCAGCCTGCTTCCGCACGGCTTTGGCCCCGGCTACCAACGATGAGCCCTGCAATGCCATCGTGCTGCCAACGACCGGCGTACCGCTGTCGGTCAACAACCTGGGCGCTACCACTACCACGCCAAACGGCTACGTAAACCCGGGCTGCACCACGTCGAATAACCCGAAAGACGTGTGGTTTAAGTTTACCACCCCGGCTGGTGCCACCGGCACTACGGCCTCGTTCACGACCACCGGCAACCCCGCCGGCCAGGCCCGCGTGTTCTCGGCCGCCTCGTGCTCGGGTCCGTTCACGCAGGTTGCCTGCAAAGCCAGCGCCGGCAACAACCAGACGGTTGGTACCTTCTCCGTGCCCGGTCTGCAGCCAAACACCACTTACTATATGATGGTGGCTGGCTACGGCTCTAACGACGGCACCGGGGCCTTCACTGTGGCGGCCTCGTTTATCACGGCTGCGCGCACGGAGTTGCCGGGCGGCGAAGTGAGCGTGTTCCCGAACCCGAGCAACACGGGCCAGGTCACGCTGCAGCTGCGCGGTGCCACGGGTGCCTCGGCCGTCACGGCGGAGCTGTTCAACACCCTGGGGCAGCAAGTCCGCCGGCAGCAGCTGCCGCTGGCTGGTGGCGCCCTCGACGCGCCGCTGGCCGTGCAGGGGCTGAGCCACGGCGTGTACACGCTGCGCCTGCAGGTTGGTGACTACATCATCACCCGCAAGCTCGTGCTGGAGTAATCCGGAACGTAGTACCACGTAAAAAAAGGGGCCGCGGATATCCGCGGCCCCTTTTTGCGTTTCAGCCCGGCGCCTTACTCAACCACCAGCCGCTGGGCGTAAGCCTGGCTGCCGAGCTGGGTGCGCACCACGTAGAGGCCCGCCCGCAGCCCGGCCAGGCTTACGGCTGCGTCGGTCTGGCCAGCGGCCAGTGGCGCCGATGCCACGAGCCGGCCTACCGCGTCGTGCACGGTGATGGTGGTAGCCGTGGCCGCGGCCGTGGGCAGGTGCAGTTCAACTCGCTGCCGGGCTGGGTTTGGCCACAGACGCAGGGAAATTGCCTGGGCCGAAGCGGCTTTCGTGGGCTGGAAAGCCCGGTTTTCGAGCACCAGAATCCGGTCATCGGTGGCGGCGGGGTTGCCGCGGCCGTCCTGGTTGCTGGTGCCCACGTACACGCGTCCCTGCGGCGAGACGCACACCGACCGGAGCCGGCCGAACGATGTTAGGTAGTCGTTCTGGCCCGTGGTGGCGTCGCCGGCGGCGTTGAGCCGAAGCTGCACCAGCTTGGAGGCCTTGAGTGTGGTCAGCAGCAGGCTGCCCTGCCAATCGGGAATGGCCGGAGAGGTGTAGTAGGTCAGGCCCGCCACGGCCAGCGTGGGCGTCCAGGCCGTGAGGGGCTCCCGCACGGTGTTGGCCGCGCAGAACGTCTGCTCGTTGGGCAGGTTGCAGAAGCCTTCCACGTTGGGCCAGCCGTAGTTGCGCCCGGCTTCAATCAGGTTCAGCTCGTCGTCGTTGTTAGGACCGTGCTCGGAGCTGTAGAGCTTACCGTTAGCCGCCAGGACCAAGCCCTGGGGATTGCGGTGGCCCAGCGTGTACACGGGGCTGCCGGGAGTAGGGTTGGTGGCCGGAATAGTGCCGTCGAGGTTGAGGCGCAGGATTTTGCCGTTGAGCGAGGCGCGGTTCTGGGCCTCGGGGTCCTGCACGGCGTCGCCGGTGGTCATGAGCAGCGTCAGGTCGGGCAGGATCAGCAGGCGGGAGCCGCTGTGGTTGGTCGTGGCCGTGATATTGCCGAGCAGAATCAGCGGGCTACTCAGTGAATTGGCCGTCGGGGAATACGTGTAGCGCACCAGCTTTTCCTTGATGGCTGTGCCCTCGGCGTAGTTGTAGACCACGTACACGTAGGGGTTGGCGGTGAACTGCGGGTGCAGCGCCAAGCCCAGCAGGCCGCTTTCACTAACCTCGCGCACGTCGGGCAGCGTGAGCAGCAACTGCACCTGCCCGGTGGTGGGATTTACCCGGCTGATGCGCCCGTTGCGCTCCGTCATCCAGATAAAGTTGTCGGGGCCCCATACCAGCTCCCAGGGCACGTGCAGGCCCGTAACCAGCGGCGTGACGGATACGGTGGTGGTGCCGACCTGAAATGTGGTGGTTTGGGCCCGGGCCGCCGAGGCCAGGCTCAGCGCGGCAAGCAGTAGGGGAGTAGCAAAGCGTTTCATAGACAGGTGGTTGGAAGTGAAGGGATGCCGTTCAGAAGCTAACGAAAGAAAGCCGGGTTCGGATGTAGGTATTCGGCTCCCGCGGCGGGCTGGGTTGCCTGCGGCGGGCACATTCATTTGCGGAGCAAACTATTTCTGCCAGCTTTGACAAAGCAATCAGCCCACTCCGGGCTTCCGTTAGCATGACGTACTCCGCCACCAGCCCCGAAGGCTTCACTATCAGCACCGACCCGGCCCGCCTCGACGTGGGAGCTATTCACGCCTACCTGGCCCAGGAGTCGTACTGGGCCAAGGGAATTCAGCGCGACACTCTGGAGCGGGCCATCAGCCACTCGCTCAACTTCGGCCTGTACGCCCCCGATGGCCGGCTGGCCGGGTTTGCCCGCGTCGTAACCGATACGGCCACCTTCGCCTGGCTCTGCGACGTGTTTGTGCTGGCCGAATTCCGCGGGCGGGGCTTGTCGAAGTGGCTGATGGCCGAGGTGTGGGCCCACCCCGACCTGCAGGGCCTGCGCCGCCGCCTGCTGGCTACCCTCGACGCCCACGGCCTCTACACCCAGTTCGGCTTTACCCCCCTGGAAGCCCCCGACCGGTACCTGGAAAGCCGCCGGCCCAACCCCTACGGCGCCGCAACGGCCAACTAAGCCCCGCCGCTCCCTTGCCGGCCGGCTGCAACGCGGGCCGGGTGCGGCCGTCCTTGCCGGGCGGCGCGCCGCTTTCCACACTTTAGCTGCTCTACTTTGATGCGTGTTTCCTCTTTTGCCTGGGTGCTGCCCTGTTTGCTGCCGTTTGCGGGCGTTGTGGCCCAGTCCCGGCCGGCGCCCTCCGCGGCGCTGGGGGCGTTGACGGTCGAGAAAATCATGCGCGACCCGGCCCAGTGGCTTGGCTCGTCGCCCACCAACATCGGCTGGAGTGAGGACAGCAAGCTGATTTACTTCAACTGGAACCCCGAAAAGGCCCGCCGCGACTCGCTCTACGTGACCACGCCGGCCGGCCGCGCCCCGCGCAAGGTGAGCCCGGCCGAACAGCGCGCCCTGCCCACCACCGCCGGGGAGTACGACCGCGCCTACGCCCGTAAGGTGTACGAGAAGAACGGCGACATCTTTTTGCTCGACCTGAAGACTAACCGGACCCGGCGCGTGACCAACACCGCCGACCGGGAAACCAGCCCCGCCTTTGCGCTGGGCGGCAAGCTCATCAGTTATACCCGGGCCGGCAACCTCTACACCTGGGACCCCGCCACCGGCGAAACCGTGCAGCGCACCGACTTCCGCCGCGGCACCCGTCCCGGCAGCGGGCAGCCCACCGACCCGGCCGAAAAGTACCTGCGGGCCCAGCAGCTGGCCTTGTTTGAGGTAATCCGGCAGAAAGACCAGGACGCCAAAGCCCGGGTGCGCACCCAGAAAGCCCTGGCCCGCCTGAGTCCGAAGGCTATTTATCTGGGCCCGAAAACCGTGGAAAGCATCCAGCTCAGCCCCGACGGCCGCCTGGTAACCTACCGGCTGGTGCAGGAACCCGCCAACGATAAGACGGCCATCGTGCCCAGCTTCGTCACGGCGTCGGGCTTCACGGAGGATATTTCGACCCGCACCAAAGTGGGCGCCCCGCAGACGGCCTACGAGATGGGGCTCTACGACGTGGCCCGCGACACGACTTTCGCCCTCGGCTACAAAGACTTGCAGGGCCTCGACGAGCTGCCCGCCTACCGCAAGGAGTACCAGCTCAAGGCCAAGCCCCCCGTGCCCGCCGACTCCGCGAAAGCCAAGCAAAAGCCCGCCACCGAACTGCGCCGGGTGGTGCCCTACGGCCCGTTTTGGTCCGACGACGGGCAGCGTGCCTTTCTGGTGGTGCGCTCCGCCGACAACAAGGACCGCTGGATTGTGAGCCTGGATCCAGCCACCCGCAACATCAAATTGCTCGACCGCCAGCACGACGAAGCCTGGATCAACGGCCCCGGCATTGGCTACGACGAAAGTGAGGCGACCGTGGGCTGGCTGCCCGACAACCGCCGCATCTGGTTTCAGAGCGAGGAAACCGGCTACAGCCACCTCTACACCCTGGACGTGACCACGGGCCAGAAAAAGGCGCTGACCAGCGGCAAGTTTGAGGTGCAGAAAACCCGCCTCAGCCGGGACCGGAAAACCTGGTATATCTCGGCCAACAAAACCCACCCCGGCGAGCAGCAATTTTACCGCCTGCCCGTGGAAGGTGGCGCCCTCACCCAGATTACGACGTTGCCCGGGGCCAGTGAGGTCACGCTTTCCCCCGACGAAAAGATGCTGGCCGTGCGCTACAGCACTGCCACCAAGCCCTGGGAGCTGTACGTGATGGACAACAAGCCCGGCGCCAAAGCCCGCCCGCTCACCCACAGCACCACGCCCGAGTTTGAAAGCTACGCCTGGCGGGAGCCCGAAATCATCACCATCCGGGCCCGCGACGGCGCCGACGTGTACGCCCGCCTGTACCGCCCCACAACGGCCACAACTCAGGGTCCAGCGGTGATTTTTGTGCACGGGGCCGGGTATTTGCAGAACGCGCACAAGTGGTGGAGCCAGTACTTCCGCGAGTACATGTTCAACAACCTGCTGGTGGAACAAGGCTACACGGTGCTCGACATCGACTACCGCGGCTCCAGCGGCTACGGGCGCGACGTGCGCACGGGCATCTACCGCAGCATGGGTGGCAAAGACCTCACCGACCACGTCGACGGGGCCAAGCTGCTGGTAGACAAATATGGCGTCAGTCCCCAGCGCATCGGTATTTACGGGGGCTCTTACGGCGGCTTTATCACGCTCATGGCCATGTTTACCCAGCCCGACGTATTCCGGGCCGGAGCCGCCCTGCGCTCCGTCACGGACTGGGCTCACTACAACCACGGCTACACCGACAACATCCTCAACGAGCCCTACAACGACTCCCTGGCCTACGTGCGCTCCTCGCCGATTTACTACGCCGCGGGCCTCAAAGGCGCCCTGCTCATGTGCCACGGCATGGTCGACACGAACGTGCACTTCCAGGACATCGTGCGCCTGAGTCAGCGCCTGATTGAGCTGCACAAGGACAACTGGGAGCTGGCCGTATATCCTGTCGAAGACCACGGCTTCGTGGAGCCCTCTTCCTGGACCGACGAGTACAAGCGCATTCTGAAGCTGTTTGAAACCAACCTGAAGCCGGCCCCAGACGCCCCCGCCGGCGGGCAGTAGCCCCGATCAGGAAGCGGAAAACTCCGCTTACAAAAAAGCCTGACTCCGCGCGGAGCCAGGCTTTTTTAGTGAAATGGGGGGGCAGTTTATTTGGGCGCCGTCTGGCGGTCGGAGTTGCCGTTGAGCTGGAAGCCCAGGCTCAGCGCCACGCTGACCGTGCGCCCACTGTAGCGGTAGCCCTGGTAGGACGGGGCCGGCGGATTGGCGCTGTAGGAGGCTACCACCAGCGGGTCGGAGTAGCTTTCCTTGCGGTAGGTGCGGGCGTAGAGCAGCAGCGTGAGCCGGTCCCGGCGCAGGCCCGCTTCCAGGTAGGGCAGGGCCGTGCCGCTGAACCCATACAGCGGATAATAGCTGCGGGTGCTGATACTGAAGTTGTTTATCACCGGGCGGGTGCCTTCAGTGGTGCCGTAGCGCAGCTCCTGCGTTTTGATGTGGAGGAAGGGCGGAAAGCAAAACCCGGTGCCGACCACAAGCTGGTACTTGGCGCCCAGCGGCCGCAGAGCCCGCACACCTACTTCGAAGGTGGTGATGGAGCCGGTCCGGTCCAGGCGACCCTGCCAGGCGGCGTCCCCGTTGGGGGAGGCCACGGTCCGGCTGCCGCCGTAGGCGGAGCGGGTAATGGCCGTATGAGCCGCAAACCGGCGGCCGCCAAACAACACGTCGAAGAACAAGCCGAGCTGGGGGTGCACCCGGCCGTCGGTTTGCAGGCCGTCCAGAGTCCGGGCTTCCAGACCGGGCGAGCTTTCCGCGTGCAGGCGCAGGGAGTTGTAGCGCAGGCCCACCGTGGGGCCCACCAGCAGGCGGGCCCGGAGCCCCGGCTTCGTCACGGCTACTTCCCGCCCCAGCTGCCGGGTTGCCGAGCACTCACGGTTGTAAAGCTGCACCAGGTTGCTGAGCGCGACGCCGGTGAAAGCCGTTTTCTCCACCGCCTCCAGCACGGCCACGCAGTCGCCGAAGTACTGCTTGAGCTGGCCGCGGTAGTTGTTGCCATCCACAATCTGCTGGCGGCCTTCGCGGGTGGTCTGCTGGTAGAGTCGCTCACTCAGCTCCAGGTAGGGCTGCTGCTCCCGGCGCACGAAAAAGTGCTTGACCTCACCCAGGCGGATACCCAGCAGAGAGGCCGGCCCGTCGACGAGCACGTCGGCCAGCACGGTGTCGGGGCGCTGCTGAAGCAGAAGCTGGTTCGGGAGTTGGTGGGGGTTGGTGGTGGCGGCGTAGTCAATCAGCAGGGGCTCACGCCGCAGCTGCCGGCCGCTGTTTAGGCCCACGGCCCGCAGCTGTCGGGCCGGGTAGGTGGTGGGGGCAGCGGTGGGGCTGGTGCGAAACCGGATTTCGGTGGGCGGAGCCGCCCAGAAGTTATTCTCCACTTCGCCCCGGAGCGTGTCGCCGGAACTAACGACCAGGTAGCCGGGCTCCAGGCGTTGGGCTGAGGCGGCCGTAGTTAGGCCCAGCAGCAGCAAAATGAATAGTGGTAAGCGGGTAGATGAATGCATGGGTGAATAAATAAGTGAGTAAAATGATAGAGGCGGTAAAGATAGAGAACCCGCCCACGCCATTGTAGCCCCGCCCGCCGTACAGCCCGGCTTTTTTCAGGGCTGCCGGCCGGCCCGGCGCAGGCGGGGGACCGTGAAGGCGTCGTATACTTGCCGGCGCAAAGCTGGCGGGGCTGCGGAGGATTCCCGGCGGGCGGCTTTTATCGTCTTATGAAACTTCTACTACCCATCCTGCTGCTGCTGGCCTGCGTGAGCTTTTGGCTGTCGCCGGCCCCGGCGGGGGGCTCCGATGAGTACTGGGGTACCTACGCCCGGCTGAGTCCGCGGCTGGGCTTTGTCATCAACGGCGACTCGCGCGAATACCTGACCGATGCCCGGGAGCCCGACCGGCTGCTGCTGGCCCAGGAGGTGCGCCAGTCCCGGCCGCTGTATATCATGGCGGGGGCGGCCGTGGGCCGCGTGCTGCGCCCGGTGCTGGGCTCGGCCTACGCGGCGGCCGGCTGGGGCGGAATTGCTGCCGAAACACCGGACTTTCTGCCCTACTACGCCGCCTACGTGCTGCTCAACTTCGCGGTGCTGCTGGCCAGCCTATTCTTGTTTCGGCGCGTGTACCAACTGCTCACGCCCGGCCGCGGCGACTTGGTCGTGCTGCTGGAACTGAGCGTATTTCTGGTGTCGAACCCGGTCACGAAGGC
The DNA here is from genome assembly GCF_004167665.1 of Hymenobacter persicinus. Classification (GTDB taxonomy): domain Bacteria; phylum Bacteroidota; class Bacteroidia; order Cytophagales; family Hymenobacteraceae; genus Hymenobacter; species Hymenobacter persicinus. The sequence goes on from NZ_SEWE01000025.1 coordinate 23,765, forward strand.
ATTTTTCTGGACCGCCCACCAGCAGATGTTCACCTTTTTCACCCCGCTGCTGATTCTCTACGGGCTGCTGCGCTACCGCGGCCGGGCGCTGACCACCCGCCAAAGCAGCTTCGGGGCGCTGGCGCTGGGAGTGCTGCCGCTGGTCTACGGCAATTTCGTGCTGCTGCTGCCCGCCCTGTTTTACCACCTGCTGAGCTCCCGCGCCGGCCGCCGCGGGTGGGTAATCGGGCTGCAACTGCTGCTGGCCGCAATCTGTTTCGTGCTCCCGACCCTGGCCTGGATTGGGCTGCTGAAAAGCCAGGGCGTGACGTACTATAACCACGAGGCGGAGCGCTTTCACCAGTTCACTTGGCTGCTCGAAGCGTGGCAGGAGTCGGCCGGGGCCTTTTTTACGGCCCTCGGCACCAACCTGCTCACGTTTGGGCTTAACCTGCGCACCATCGGACTGTTTTTGGTAGCCGTGCTGGGGCTGGGCGCAGTGCCGGACCGCCGGGCCGCCCTGCCGCCGGGTAGCTGGCCGGTGCTGGGGTTCGTATTCGGACTGTTTCTGGCGTTTTACGCCCTGCTGGGCTACTATCCCGAGCGGCTCACTTTCACGCTGGTGCCCGTGCTGCTGGCCATGCTGGCCGGACTGCTGCCCCCCGGGCGTCTGAGCCGGCTGGCGGTGCTGCTCACGGCCGTGGGCTGGCATCTCTACCAAGTAATTTCCTACGGCCCGTTTTCCTGATGCCCCGCCCGCCGCTAGCCGGGCTCGGTTTCAGAGTCGGGTGCGGAATCGGGGGCGTACTCGAGCAGGTCGCCGGGCTGGCACTGCAGGGCGCGGCAGATGGCTTCCAGGGTGCTGAAGCGGACCGCCTTGGCCTTGCCGCTCTTCAGGATGGAAAGGTTGGCCAGCGTGATGTCCACGGCGGCAGCCAGGGTGCTCAGCGACATTTTGCGCCGGGCCAGCATAACATCCAGATTCACGATGATAGGCATACTAGACAGTCAGTTCGGCCTCCCGCGCCATCTCGACGCCCCGTTGGTACACGGCCGCAATGACCAGCAAAACTAAGCCGAATTTCCAGGCCCCGATTTTCCCGGCCGGGTCCAGGATAACATACTGACTGGCCAGATACAACTTGCCGGGCACGTTGATGTTGGGAATGGTGGCTTTCAGGTAGAAATACGCTACGTACTGGTACACGTCTAGGCCGATGGTGAGCAGGCCCAGCCAGCGGATACGCCGGGCATTTTCTTCCGTGAAAGGAGATTCCAGGCTCAAACCCCGCAGGATACGATACAGCAGCAGGCCCGTCAGCATCGAATACAGCACGAGGGGCAGGGAAGACCGGCCCCCGGCCTTGTTCATCACGCCCAGCAAATTCAGTCCGGCCCGCTTGGCAAAGTTGTCTTCCCGGTACACCAAAGCCAGCTTTTCGCTTTTGGGTATCAACTGGTAGGGATGGGTCTGCTTGCTCACCAGCAGGGAGTCGTAGCCGGCGCTGGTCACCTGCCCGTTGCGAGCGTGTTCCAGCTCCAGGGTTACGGCAGCCGTATTGAGGCCGTCCATCAGTGCTTTGGCATCGGCACTCAGGTAAAAGATTACACCGATGGCCGAAAGCACGAATTGCAGGTAAGCCAAGCTACGAATAGTCCGCAGCAGCCAGGGTAGGCGAGTAGTAGTGTTCATAACATAGAAGGTTTAGAATAGGCCTAAGGAAAAGGTTTATTTATTGATAAACAATAAATAATAGCTGTTTTGCGGAAATAAAATATTGATAACCGTAAAAGCATTGCCTGCTTCTAGGGATTTGCTCAAGTGGCTTCGGCCCACATCTTCATTCGGACTCCATTTATCCGGCCTCTCTTCGTCTGCGTACAACGCCACCATAGCCCAGCTTTTACCCTCTTTCCCGGTACGCATGCGTTTTCAAGATAAAGTCTGCCTCGTCACCGGCGGCGCCTCCGGCATTGGCCGCGCCACTTGCGTGCGCCTGGCGGCCGAGGGCGGCCAGGTCGTCGTGCTGGACCGCGACGCCGACGCCGGGGCCGCCACCGTGCAGCTCATCACCGTCGCCCAGGGCCGCGCCCTATTCATCGGTTGCGACTTGAGCCAGCCCGCCGCCATTGCCGCTGCCGTGGAGCAGGTGCTTGCCGCCTACGGCCGCGTCGACGTGCTGGTCAGCAATGCCGCCATGATGACCTTCCAGCACCTCGTGGATCTGCCCCTGGAAAAGTGGGACCTGCTGATGAGCGTGAACCTGCGGGCCCTGGCGCAGCTCTGCCAGCTGTGCTTGCCCCACATGCAGGGCGGCGCCATCGTGGCCATCAGCTCGGTGCACGCCCACCAGACCACGCCCAACGTGGTGCCCTACGCGGCCAGCAAGGGCGCCATGGAAGCCTTCGTGCGGGGCATGAGCCGCGAAATTGCCATGACCCAGGCCCGCATCAATGCCGTGGCACCCGGCGCCGTGGATACGCCCATGCTCTGGAGCAACCCCAATGTGCAGAGCGGCCTCGAAAAGATTGAGGGCCCCGTGGGCAAGCCTGAGGAACTGGCCGCCGCCATTTGCTTTCTGGCCTCATCCGAAGCCAGCTTCATTCACGGTACCACCCTGGCCGTCGACGGTGGCCGCCTGGCCGCTTTATAAATAGTGAGAGGGTGCAATGGCGAGTTGTCGTCCGGGCGGCGCAAGCGGCGCGGAACCGCAACCTCATGGCATCAAACTCACCGTTTCACAAACTCACCACCTCACCATTTCACTTTATGGCTACGAACAAGTTCATGTTTGCCACCGGCATCGAAAACAGCTACCCCACCATTCTGCTGCCCAACGGCCAGGAAAAGCGGGTGGATGAAATGGAGAAATCCGGCCATTACGAGCACTGGCAGCGCGACTTTGAACTGGTCAAGGAAATGGGCATCGAGTTTTTGCGCTACGGCCCACCCTACTACAAAACCCACCTCGGCCCGGGCCAGTACGACTGGGAATTCACCGATAAAACCTTTGGGGCCTTGCGCGAGATGGACATCACGCCCATCGTGGACCTGTGCCACTTCGGCGTGCCCGACTGGATTGGCAGCTTCCAGAACCCGGATTTTCCGCGCCTGTTTGCCGAGTACTGCCGCGCCTTCGCTGAGCGGTTTCCCTACGTTCAGCTCTACACGCCGGTCAACGAGATTTACATCACGGCCTTTTTCTCGGCCCAGCTGGGGTGGTGGAACGAGCGCAAAGCCTCGGACCGGGACTTCGTGACCACCCTCAAAAACGTGTGCAAGGCCAACGTTATGGCCATGATGGCCATTCTCGAAGTGCAGCCCGAGGCCACCTTTATTCAGAGCGAAAGCACCGAGTACTACCACCCCGAAGCCCCGGAACTGTTCGATAAGGCCCGGTTCATGAACGAGAAGCGGTTTTTGTCGCTCGACCTGACCTACGGCTATCCCGTGTCGGTGACCATGTACGAGTACCTGATGGACAACGGCATGACCCGTGACGAGTACCACTGGTTTGGGCAGTCCGACATTATGGCCCGCTGCATCATGGGCAACGACTACTACGAAACAAACGAGCACCTGCTCAAGCTCGACGGCAGCATCGTACCCAGCGGGGACATTTTTGGCTACTACGTGGTGACCAAGCAGTACTTCGACCGCTACCACCTGCCCGTGATGCACACCGAAACCAACATCCGGGAGCCGCTGGCCGTGAACTGGCTGTGGCGGCAGTGGGCCAACGCCCACCGCCTCAAGCAGGACGGCGTGCCGCTGGTGGGCTTCACTTGGTATTCGCTCACCGACCAGATTGACTGGGACACGGCCCTGCGCGAAGACAACAACCGCGTCAACCCCCTGGGCCTCTACGATCTGGACCGCAATATCCGCCCCGTGGGCAAGGCTTACAAAAAGCTCATTGCGCAGTGGAAAGACGTGCTGGCCAAGGAAAGCTACGGCATCCACCTCAATTACTACTAAGCCCGCCGGCCACTTGGACGGGGCGCGGGGCCTGTTTACCTTGCTTCGTGTTTTTCAGTTAGCTTTGCGACCCGCCTTGCGCGTTGGCGCGTAAGCTGGCTTTTGTTTTACTGACTGCAGCTGATATCCCGTACCTGATGCCTTACCTGTTCACTTCAGAATCCGTTTCGGAAGGCCACCCCGATAAAGTAGCCGACCAGATTTCCGATGCCATCCTCGACGAATATCTGCGGCAGGACCCCGCCTCCAAAGTAGCCTGCGAGACCCTGGTCACCACCGACTTTGCGCTGGTAGCCGGCGAAATCAAGTCCACGGCCCACGTCGATGCCGAGCCGATTGTGCGGGGCGTTATCAGCCAGATTGGGTACAACAAGCCCGAGTACCTGTTCAATGCCGACACCTGCGAGGTAATGAACCGCCTGCACGAACAGTCGCCCGACATCAACCAGGGCGTGGAGCGCGCTTCCGATGAGGAGCAGGGCGCCGGCGACCAGGGCATGATGTTCGGCTACGCCACCAAGGAAACGGCCAACTACATGCCCCTGGCCCTCGACTTGTCGCACCGCCTGCTCGACGAGCTGGCCAAGATCCGCAAGGCCGGGAAGGAAATGACCTACCTGCGCCCCGACGCCAAAAGCCAGGTAACCATCCGCTACGCCGACGACAACACGCCCGAGGGCATCGATACCATCGTCGTCAGCACCCAGCACGATGACTTCGATGCTTCCGAAGAGACCATGCTGGCCCGCATCAAGGAGGATATCATCAACATCCTCGTGCCCCGGGTGAAAGCCGGCCTCGACGCCGCCACGCAGGCTCTGTTCACCGACCAGATTACCTACCACATCAACCCGACTGGCAAGTTCGTTATCGGTGGCCCCCACGGCGACTCCGGCCTGACCGGCCGCAAGATCATCGTGGACACCTACGGGGGCAAGGGCGCCCACGGCGGCGGCGCTTTCTCGGGTAAGGACTCCAGCAAAGTAGACCGCTCGGCAGCGTACGCCACCCGCCACATTGCCAAAAACCTGGTGGCCGCCGGCGTCGCGGACCAGGCTCTGGTGCAGGTGGCCTACGCCATCGGCGTGGCCCAGCCCGTGGGACTGTACGTGACGACCTACGGCACCACCAAGGCCAAGGGCGCCAACGGCCAGCTGCTCACCGACGGTGAAATTGCCGAGAAGGTGAACAAGCTCTTCGACATGCGCCCTTACGCCATTGTGCAGCGCTTCGGCCTGCGCAACCCCATCTTCGCCGAAACGGCCGCCTACGGCCACATGGGTCGTCCTCCGGGCACCAAGCAGGTGAAGATGAGCAACGGCGAAACCAAGACGTTCGAAACCTTCACCTGGGAAAAGCTTGACTACGTCGATAAGATTAAAGCCGAGTTCAGCCTGTAAGCCTCGCTTCTAGCTGCCCCCACTACCTGAAAAGGCCCCGCCGGTTATCCGGCGGGGCCTTTTCTATGATTATGGTCGGTTAGAGCCTCGGCTCCTTAGTGACTCATTACTTTCTCATTGTGCTTGGTAATCTGCCGACGCAGGTTTTCCGTGGCTGCATCCGCCGCCGCTTCGAAAGAAGCCGCATCTTCCTGGCTAAACAGGGTGGTGCCGGGAATGTAAAGCTTGATTTCGACCGTCTTGTTGTCGATACCGTCTTTGTTGTTCAGCTTCAGAATTACTTCCCCGTTGGTTACACGGTCATAAAACGTTTCGAGCTTATCGAGGCGCTTCTGGATGAAGTCAAGTAGTTTTTGGTCGGCGTCAAAGTGTACCGAATGCATCTGTACTTTCATCGGTCGGAGGGGTTTGGGGGTAGAAAAAAGGAAAACGCAACTACAACATCAGGCCTTCGGATGGGCCTTTTCAAATACCGCTTTCAGCTTGTCAATCGACAAGTGGGTGTAGACTTGGGTGGCAGCCAAATTGGCGTGGCCCAGCAGCTCCTTAATGGCATTCAGGTCGGCGCCTTTGCTGAGCAGATGCGTGGCAAAGGAGTGTCGCAGCACGTGAGGGTGCTGCTGGGAAGTCGCCGTCGTTATTTGCCCTAAATAGTGCTTCACGGTCCGATACACGAACTTTTCGTAGAGAGGTTCGAGCTTATCTGTAACGAGGAGCGTGGTGCGGGCGTTGTCGGCGGTGCCAAATTCCGCCCCCTTCAGCCCTATATAGCGCTCAAGCACTATAAGCAGGGTGGGGTTCAGCGGCACGAGGCGCTGCTTGTTGCCTTTGCCGGTCACGCGCACCGTGCGGGCGCTCAAGCTCAGGTCGTCGTGGCGGATGCCGATGAGCTCGGAAAGGCGGATGCCGGTGCCGTAGAGCAGCTCCAGAATCAGCTGGTCGCGGCGGCCGGCCAGGGTATCGGGAAACTCGAAGGAGTTGAGCAGGCCGTTGAGCGAATCCTCGGGCACGAAGTCGGGAAGCTTCTTGGCCACCTTCGGGGAGGTGATGCGCAGCATCGGGTTTTTGCCGATGACGTTGGTGCGCAGCAAAAACTTGAAGTAGGACCGCAGGCAGGCAATCTTGCGGTTGACGGTGCGCGGATCCAGCTTCTGCTGCATGAGTTCCACCACCCAGGACCGGATCAGCGTGTGGTCGGCCTGGGCGGGATTGTCGAGCTCGTACGCGGTTTTGAGGTAGTCCGAAAACTGCCTGAGGTCGGTCTGGTACGACAAAACGGTATGGGGGCTGTAGCGCCGCTCAAACCGGAGGTAGTCAAAAAATAATTCCATACGCTGAGCCATTACGGCCGGGGCCGGATACCCAATGTATGGAATTAAATCGGAAAGATAATACGCGAAAAAACCGGCTGATTCGCTTGGAAAAGCAATTCAGCCGGTTGGGACTCTTCGCCGGGAGCTACGGGCTAGTAGTTCTCCGTAGCGTACATCGTCTGCTTGTAAACAGCTTTGATTTTCTGCTTACGCTTGGTGATGGAAGGCTTCTGGAAGAAGGTGCGACGACGCAGCTCTTTCAGAACGCCGGTGCGCTCAAATTTTTTCTTGAAACGCTTCAGGGCACGGTCAACGGACTCGTTATCCTTAATCTGGACGATGATCATATGCTCAGTGAAATTGAAAACTTCTTCTTTTAGGGGTTGCAAAGGTAACAGGCTGTTTCATACTACGCAAGCCCCCGCTTAGTTACGTGCTTATTTGAGCAGATTCCGGGCAATAACCAGCTTCTGAATTTCGGAAGTGCCTTCGCCAATGGTGCATAGCTTGGAATCCCGGTAGTATTTCTCGGCCGGATAATCCTTGGTGTAACCGTAGCCGCCAAAGATCTGCACGCCCTCGGTAGCGCAGCGCACGCTCACCTCGGAAGCGTAGAGCTTGGCCATGGCCGATTCCTGGGTCACGTTCAGGCCGCGGTCCTTCATGTCGGCGGCGCGGTAGGTGAGCAGGCTGGCGGCTTCGATTTCCGTGGCCATGTCGGCCAGCTTGAAGCTGATGCCCTGGAAGCTCGAAATCGGCTTGTTGAACTGGTGGCGCTCCTGCGAGTAGGCCAAGGCGGCCTCGAAGGCGCCCTGGGCAATACCCAGGCTCAGGGCCGCAATGGAAATGCGGCCGCCGTCGAGCACCTTCATCGACTGGATGAAGCCCTCGCCGACCTTGCCCAGGATGTTAGCCTTGGGTACGCGGCAGTCGGTGAAGATCAGCTCGGTGGTTTCGGAGGCCCGCATGCCGAGCTTGTCTTCCTTGCGGCCGGCGGCGAAGCCCTCAGTGGGTTTCTCAATGACGAAGGCCGTCATGCCGTGGGAGTCGCCGACTTCGCCGGTGCGGGCAATGACGACGGCAATGTTGCTGCTCTTGCCGTGGGTTATAAAGTTTTTGGCCCCGTTGAGCACGTAGTAGTCACCGTCTTCCACGGCCACGGTGCGCATGTTGCCGGCGTCGGAGCCGGTGTTGGGCTCCGTCAGGCCCCAGGCGCCGATCCACTCGGCCGAGGCCAGCTTGGGCAGCCACTTGCTTTTCTGCTCCTCGGAGCCAAACTGCAGAATATGACCCGTGCAAAGCGAGTTGTGGGCCGCCATGCTCAGGCCGATGCTGCCGTCAATCTTGGACAGCTCAGCAATGGCCGTCACGTATTCCACGTAGCCGAACCCGGAGCCGCCGTACTGCTGGGGCACCAGCACGCCCATCAGGCCCAGCTCGCCGAGCTTCTTGAATACCTCGACGGGAAACTCCTGGCTCTCATCCCACTTCATCATGTCGGGCTTGATGTGGGTGGCGCCGAAGTCGCGCACCATCTGGGCAATCATGGTCTGGTTTTCAGTGGCTACTAATTCCATGGGAAACGGAAGGATTGGGGTGGGGAAGGGGATAGTTCGGTCGGCGCCAACGGGGCGGGGCCCAGTTTGGGTCTGCGAAAGTACGCTTTTGCCACCAGAGAAGCCAGCTGCCGGCCGAAGCGGGACGGACCCGATTTTGAAAGGGCGCGCTAATTCGGTTACTTTGAAGGTTTTTTAGAGGGAAATGGCTGGTTTTAAGCCGCTATTTCCCGAGGATTCTCCACATGACCCCCCCGGCTTTTCCAGCCTGCATGCAACAACCTGCTATTTCCCGCCTTCTGCGCCTCTGGCTGCTGTGTGTGCCGCTTGCGGTGCTGTTTTCGTCCTGCGCCTCGTCCCGCTACTACCGGCAAAGCATCATGTTTCAGACGCCCACGGGGCAAGGAGTTGATACGATGAAGCTGCGCGCGGCCGTCAACCGCACCGCCCGCAATTACCTGATTCAGCCCAACGACTACCTGCAGGTGCAGGTCTATACCAACAAAGGGGAGCGGATTCTGGACCCCAACGGGGAACTGCGCTTCGGCGCCCCGGGCATCGGCACTAATGGCGGCAGTAGCACCGGCACCAGCCGCATTTCCCAGGCCATGGGCGGGCAGGGCGGCCTCGGCGGCCAGCCCGCCCAAACCAACCAGCAGAATCTGGGCGCTAATGAGTTTCTGGTGCAAAGCAACGGCCGCGTGAAGCTGCCGATGGTGGACATGGTGAGCGTGGCAGGCCTCTCGCTGTTGCAGGCCGACAGTCTGCTCCAAGTACGCTACAGCGCTTACTATAAGGACGTGTTTGTGGCCACGCGGGTGACCAACAACCGGGTCTTCGTGCTGGGCTCCCCCGGGGGGCGCATCGTGACGCTGGCCAACGATAACATGAACCTGTTGGAAGTGCTGGCGGCCGTAGGCGGCCTCAACGGCGGCGTCAATGGTGGGATACAAAGTACCTCGCTTTCGGGCGGCCGCTCCTACAACATCCGCCTGATCCGGGGAGATTTGAAAAACCCGCAGGTGCAGATCATCGATTTGTCGACCATCGACGGCATGCGCCGGGCCAATCTGCAGGTGGAGCCCAACGATGTGGTCTATATCGAGCCCATCAATCGGCCCTTCTTCCAGGCCCTGACCGATGCCGGCGCCGTATTTGGCCTGATTGGTGGTCTGACGAGTCTGCTGACGACCTATCTGTTGATCTCGAAACTTTAATTATTCGCTTAAGATTAGGTATCGGAGCCGTAGCTCAAGGCGCTACGTTCTGAAAACTAACTTGCTAACGACCGAATGGCAGTAAACGAAAACGCTGAACTGGAGGACCTGATCCGCAACGCGGGCGGTGGAGACGTGGAAGCTGAAGGCGAAGACGACCCCGGATTCGATATTGCGACGCTGCTGCTGGTTGCCCGCCGGAGCCTGATCTGGATAGTTCTGCTCATCGCCCTGGGGCTGACGGCTTCCTGGCTGTTTTTGCGCTACACCAAGCCGGTCTACAAGTCCACTTCCCTGCTCAAGATTGACGAGAAGACCGAAGCCGGCGCCCTGGGCCTGGCCGGCCCGCTCGGCAAGGGCATTGAGGAGCAGCAAACCCTGAACAAGCTCTCGGGGGAAGTGGAGCTCATCAAATCCAACATCATCTACCGCCGCCTCAAGGATTCGCTGGATCTGGACGTGAACTACTACGTGGAGGGCACGGTGCTGGAAAACGAGCTCTACGGCACCTCTCCGTTTAAGGTAGAGTACAACATCAAGGACCCCGGCCTCTACAACACCAAGTTCAACCTCATCTTCACTGGGCCCCAGCGCATCCGCCTCAATTACCTCTACGGGGGTCAGGAGCAGAGCGGGGAGTACAGCCTGGGCCAGCCCATCGTGATTCCGGGCATGGAAATGCGGATTCTGGCCACGCCCTTGCTGAATGCCGAGGCCCAGGACAAAAAGTACCACTTCGTCATCAACGACGACGGCGGGCTGAATGCCTACCTGAGCAACAACCTGAGCGTGGAAATCGTGAATGCCGATGCCAACACGATTCAGATTGCCTTCACCGACTTCAACCCCGCCAAAGCCCAGGACATCGTCAACAAGATTGACACGGTGTACCTGCAGGAAAAGCTGGCCAAAAAGCAACAGGCCACGGCCCAGACCCTGCAGTTTCTGGAGCAGACCCTGGCCGAAAACCGCACCCAGCTGCAGAACGCGGAGGAGAACCTGCAGTCGTTTGTGCGCAACAACAAGACCTACGACGTGAAGGCCGACGTGGCCGCCATCAGCGAGAAGCTCGCCGAGCAGGAAGAGGAGCGGCTCAAGCTGACCGAAAAGGCCCGCCTGCTGGGCGAGGTAACCCGGCTCGTGGAGCAGGACCGCCTCGTGGCCAGCGAAGAAGCCACCCTGGAAGAAAGCATTCCGGGCCTGGCCACGCTGGAAGACTCGCCCCTGACCCAACAGCTCGAAGAGCTGAACCAACTGCAGCAGAACCTGCGGCGCATCCTGCGTTCCTACACGCCCGCTACCGAAGCTGTCAAGCAGCAGCAGTCGGCCATTACCTACCTCAAAAACAGCGTGCGCCGGCAGCTGCAGCAAAACCGCAAGCTGCTGCAGGACCAGATCAGCCGCATGAACCAGCTGCGGGCGCAGTTCAACTCCGACCTGCAGTCGTTGCCGCAGAAGGAAACCGAGCTAGCTCGCCTGAAGCGTCCCTTTGAGCTCTACGAGAAGACGTACCTCATGCTGATGGACAAAATCGTGGAATTCAACATGGCCAAGGCCGGCACCACGGCCGACTTCCAGATTCTGTCGCCGGCCAGCCGGCCCGGGGCACCTATTTCGCCCATCCGCATGATGGTGTACGCCATCGGCCTGGCTGCGGGCATCGTGCTGGGCTTGCTGCTGGTAGCGGTGCGCTTCTTCATGCACAACACCGTGACGAGCGTGCGGGAACTGGAGCGCGCCACTTCGGCCTCGGTGCTGGGCGTGATTCCGAACTACGACAAGGAAAAAATGTCCGTCTCGAAGCTGGTGGTGGACAAAAGCCCCAAGTCGGCTATTTCCGAGGCCATTCGTTCGATCCGGACCAACCTGGACTTTATCAGCTCATCGAAGAAGAAGCGGCTGATTTCGGTGACCTCCACCATTTCGGGGGAAGGCAAAACCTTCGTTACCGTGAACCTGGGCGGCATCATTGCCCTTTCGGGGCAGCGCGTGGTGATTCTGGACCTTGACATGCGCAAGCCCAAGGTGAACCTGGCCTTCAGCGCCGAAAACGTGAAGGGCGTCAGCACCATTCTCATCGAGAAGCATACCGTGCTCGAGTGCGTGCAGCACACCACCATCCCGACGCTGGACTTCATCTCGGCCGGCCCGACGCCGCCTAACCCGTCAGAGCTGATTCTGAATGCGAAGTTCGACGATATGCTCACCGAGCTCTACGAGCACTACGACGTGATTCTGATTGACACCCCGCCGGTAGGGCTGGTGACGGATGGCATTCTGATTATGCGCAAGGCCGATATTCCGCTGTATATCGTGCGGGCCAACTACTCGAAGAAAACCTTCCTCAAAAACATCAACAAGCTCATGCGGGCCAACAACTTCACCCGCCTGTGCGCCATCCTCAACGATGCCAACGCCAGCGGCGTGTACGGCTACGGCTACGGGTATGGCTACGGCTACGGCTACGGTTACGGCCAGGGCTACTACGAGGAAACCAAGCCGACGGGCAGCGCCCTGTCCCGCCTGCGCAAGCGGTTTACCTAACCTTTCGCCTTTCTTCCCTCTCGCGTGGCGTCATTCTTTCAGAAGCTTTTTGGCCGCTCGGCGCCGCCGGTCGTCGATGCCGCGGCCCTGGCCGGGCTCGGTGCCGACATGCATTCCCACCTGCTGCCCGGCCTCGACGACGGGGCCGAAACCGTGGAGCAGTCGGTGGAGCTGCTGCTGGCTTTGCAGGGGCTGGGTTACCGCAAGCTCATCATGACGCCCCACATTATGGGCGACTTTTACAAGAATACGCCCGCCGGTATTCGCGCGGCCCTGGCCCGTCTGCAGGAAGCGGCCACTGCCGCCGGAGTCACGGACATGACGCTCGAGTGCGCCGCCGAATATTACCTCGACGAGTGGTTTCAGCAGAAGCTCGACAGCGGGGAGCCCCTGCTCAGCTTCGGCGGCGACAAAAAGTACCTGCTCTTCGAGACGTCCTACATCAACGAGCCTTTCAACTTCCGCGAAACGGTTTTCAACCTGAAGTCGGCCGGTTACCAGCCCGTGCTGGCCCACCCGGAGCGCTACACCTACTTCTACGGCCGCTTCGAGGATATTGAGAAAGTGCGGGCGGAAGGCGTGCTGCTCCAGCTGAACCTGAATTCGCTGTGCGGCTACTACTCGGCCGGGGCCCGCAAAATTGCTGAGCGGCTGGTCGATGCGGGCCTTGTGGACATGGTGGGCACCGACACGCATAATCTCAAGCACACCGAAACCCTGCGCCACAAGGTGCTGCCTACCGAGTACCTGCGCAAAGTGCTGGCCCTGCCGCTGCTCAACAATAGCCTGTAGGCCCCGGCTTCACCTCCCGGCTTTCGTAACCGCGGACCCTTTTCGTTTACCTTATGATCTTCGTCACCGGCGGCAGCGGCCTGATTGGCAGTTTTCTGATTCCGGCGCTGCTGGCGCAGGGACACGCCGTGCGCGCCCTCTACCGCCAGCGGGTGCCGGCCATTTCGGGAGCCGAGCGGGTGGAGTGGGTGCAGGGCGACCTGCGCGACACGCTGGCCCTGCAGGCGGCCCTGGAAGGCGTGACCCACGTATTTCACTGCGCCGGATTGGTTTCGTACGCCCCCCAGGACGAAGACGCGCTGCTGCAAACCAACGTAGAGGGCACCGCGGCCGTCGTGGATGCCTGCCTGCAGCGGCCCGGTATCCGGCTGGGCTACGTGTCGTCGGTGGCGGCGCTGGGCAGCCCGGGAGCCGAGGCGGAGGCGCAGCCGGGGCCGCGCCGCGTGGATGAGGACGCCAAGTGGGACCTCGGCGCCGAGCATCCGGCCTATGCCACCTCCAAGTACTTGGCCGAGCTCGAAGTGTGGCGCGGCGTGACGGAAGGGCTGGCTGCGGTGATGGTCAACCCCTCGGTGGTGCTGGGCCCGGCCGACTGGACGCGCAGCAGCACCCGCCTGTTTCGCTACGCCTACCAGGAACACGCTTTTTACACGCCCGGAAGCCTTAACTTTGTGGACGTGCGCGACGTGGTGACGGCGCTGCTGCAGCTCACCTTCGACACTAGCATCAGCGGGGAGCGGTTTGTGCTCAACGCCGGCACCGTGCCTTTGCGCGAGTTTCTGGCTCAGGCCGCGGCCTGCTTCGGCAAAAAGCCCCCCACGGTGGCCGTACCCGACTGGGCGGCAGAAGTTATCTGGCGTCTGGAGCACGGCCGGTCCTTGCTCACGGGGGCCCGGCCACTCATCACCAAAGACACCGCCCGCGCCGGCCGCCGGGAGGTGGTGTACGGGGCCGAAAAAGTGCAGCAGACGCTGGGAATGCGCTTCCGGCCCCTAGCCGAAACAATTCAGTGGTGCTGCGCGGGGCTGCAGCCGAACTACCCCGGGTCCGGTGCGGTTGTTGTATCTTAGACCAGCAGCCGGCCCACCCGGCCCCTTTTGAGTTAATACCCGCACCGCCTGCCATCTTGGCGGCCTTGCGTCGATTGTAGCAGCATGAGAATGAACGAGAATTTTGAGGATCAGAACGAGGTGATGGACACGGTGCGCCGCTTTGAGCGCATGCTGGCCACCAACGAGCCGGTGTTTTTCGATCTGGCCGACTTCGAGAGTATCATTGACCACTATACCACCAATACCCAGTACGAACAGGCTCTGCAGGCGTGCGAGGCCGCTATTGCCCAGTATCCTTTCTCCACCGAGCTGCTCATCGACCGGTCGCAGGTGCTGGCCATGAAGGGCGAGTACGTGGCCGCGGCCCAGCAGATTGAGGACGTGGCCCTGCTCGACCCTGACAACCCCGACGTGGCCGTGACCCGCGGCATCATTGCCACCCAGAAAGGCGAGTTTGCCGAGGCTGTGGCTTTCTTCCAGCAGGCCGCCGAGCGTGCCCCCGACCGCGACGATATCTACTTCAACCTGGGCCTAGCTTACCAGAGCTGGCAGAAGTTTAAGAGTGCCGCCAAGTTTTACAAGCAGAGCCTGCGCCTGAACCCCGACAACGAAATTGCGGTCCAGGAGCTGCTGTACTGCCTGGAGGTGAGTGAGCGGCTGGAGAAGAACCTGGAGTTTTTCCGCCGCTTCACCGACGAGGACCCGTATTCGGTCATTGCCTGGTACAACCTGGGGCAGGCGTACTACCGCGCCGGGAAGCTCACGGAAGCCGAAGCGGCCTTCGAGTACGCCATCCTGATTGACGCCAAGTTTTACGACGCCCACGGCTTTCTGGCCAGCACCTACGTGAGCCAGGAAAAGTACCGCGAGGCCATCGACGAGTTTCACCTCAGCTACGAGCAGGGCGCGCCCACGGCCGAGGCCCTGTGCAACGTGGGGGAGTGCTACGAAAAGCTCGGCGAGTGGGACAACGCCCGCCGCAACTACCAGAAGTCCATCGACCTCGACCCGACCATGGATGAGGCCTGGTTTGGCATCGGGGTGGTGCTGAATGCGCAGGAGCACTGGTTTGAGGCCATTCACTTCTTCCGCAAGGCCACCGAGCTCTACGACGAAAGCCCCGAGTACTGGCTGGCCCTGGCCGCCGCCGAATACCAGCTGGGCAACGTCATTAGCGCAGTGGAAGCTTACGATAAGGCCACCCAGGTGGCGCCCGACAACAAGGACGCCTGGCTGAACTGGAGCATCATTCTCTACGAGCAGGGCAACTTCGATGGCGCCATCGACTTGATGACCAACGCCGTCGAAATTCAGCCCGGGGAAGCCGAGCTGCACTACCGCCTGTGCGCCTACC
Source organism: Hymenobacter persicinus (assembly GCF_004167665.1). GTDB lineage: Bacteria > Bacteroidota > Bacteroidia > Cytophagales > Hymenobacteraceae > Hymenobacter > Hymenobacter persicinus. Next base: position 38,951 of record NZ_SEWE01000025.1, read on the forward strand.
TGCTGGCCGCGGGCCGCTACCGCGAAGCCTACCAGAACCTGGAAAACGCCCTGGTGCTCGATTTCGACAAGCACCGCCTGCTGTTTGAGTACTTCCCCGAGCTGGAGTCGCAGCGCGCCCTGGCCCGCCTGATTGATCAGTACCGGAAGTAAGTCAAGCATTAAGTCAACATTGAAGGCTTGAAAACCGGCGTCACGGCCAGTTTTCAAGCCTTTTGGCTTTCCACGCATTTACAGAATTCGGGCGTACTTTTGCCGCTGGGCTGGCCGGGCCGAAACCTGTTTGCGGGTTTTGGGCTCTAAGTCCTACACCCTAAGTACCTAAGACCTCCAGAATGAATTACACCCTCAACAACCTCCCCGAACGCACCGCCAAACCCCGCGAGCAAGGCTACACGATGGTTATGGACAAGGGCCTGAGCGTCCGCGAAGTCGAAGACTTCCTGGAAGTGGGCGCCTCCTACACCGACATCGTCAAGCTAGGCTGGGCCACTTCCTTCGTGACGCCCAACCTGAAGCGCAAGCTGGAAGTGTACAAGGAAGCCGGCATTCCGGTGTACTTCGGCGGAACCCTGTTCGAGGCTTTCATCATCCGCAACCAGTTCGACGACTACCGTCGCCTGCTCGAGCAGTTCGGCATGGAGTACGCTGAGGTGTCGGACGGCTCCATCGACTTGGTGCACGACCGGAAGCTGGAGTACATCCGCACCCTGGCCCAGGACGTGCAGGTGCTCAGCGAGGTGGGCTCCAAGGATGCCGAGAAAATCATTCCGCCCTACAAGTGGATTTCGCAGATGAAGTCGGAGCTGGAAGCCGGGGCCGTGAAGGTGATTGGCGAAGCCCGCGAAGCTGGCAACGTGGGCTTGTTCCGCAGCACCGGCGAGGTTCGCTCGGGTCTGGTAGAGGAAATCCTGACCCAGGTGCCGGTGGAGAAAATTCTGTGGGAAGCCCCTCAGAAGTCCCAGCAGGTGTGGTTTATCAAGATGATGGGCGCCAACGTGAACCTGGGCAACATTGCGCCCAACGAAATTGTGAGCCTGGAAACCATCCGCCTGGGCCTGCGCGGCGACACGTTCACTCACTTCCTCGACATGGAGCAGGTTGACGAGATGTTCAAGCCCGAGGTCAAGACCGGCAAGCCCGGCACCTCCATGCCCCGGGGCTAAGCCCCCGGTTGCCCTCCGGAAAACGTGCGCGGGCCCGATCTGGCAACAGGTCGGGCCCGCTTTTTTCCAGGGCGGCTGTCGTATGTTTGCAACCCGGTATTCCCGCTTTTACTCTTACTGCCATGAAACACGTTGTACTGAGCCTCGGCCTGCTGCTGTCCGCCCTTACCGGGCGCGCCCAGGTGTCCAATACGTTCTACGGTGCCCTCACCGCCACCGACCCCACCATTACCGGCAACCGCCTCAACCGGGACGGCACCTCGGCCGTGTGCGGCACCAACAAAACCTACCCGGGCGTGCTCGCCAACTCGGCCGGCGTGCACTACGACACGTTCACGCTGACCAACCCCAGCACCACCACCTCGGCCTGCGCCACCATCACCCTGACGCCCCTGTGCTCGGAGGGTACTGCCGGCTACATCTTCGCCTCAGTGTACTCCACGGCCTTCGATAAAGCCAACCTGGCCACCAACTACCGTTCCGACATGGGCGCCAGCCCCACCATGTCGCCCTTGTCGATGGGCGTCACCATCTCGCCCCGGGAAGTGCTGGTCGTTGTGGTCAGCGGCGTGACGGCGGCTTCCACCTGCAGCTCCTACGGCCTGACCATTTCGGCGCCCGTAGCCCTGGGGGTGCGCGACAGCCGCGTGGCCGCTCCGGCGCTGGTGGCCTATCCTAACCCGGTGGAGGATGTGCTGCACTTGGCGGCGCCCAAGCCCGGTAGCTACACGCTCTACAGTGCCACGGGCGAAGTCGTGAAGCAGTTTAGCGGGGCCGAAGTGTCGTTGCGCGGCTTGGCCGGCGGCGTCTATATGCTCCAGCACGACGAAACCAAGGCGGCCACCCGCGTTGTGAAGCTCTAACTCCGCCGTTTCTCGGTACATTTTTTACCTGACGCCCTGCGCCCGATAGTTCTGTCGGGGCAGGGCGTCCGGCTTTTCTCCTTCGTTAGTTGTGCCCGCGCCGCGTATGGTTAAGCGAAATCTGGGGTTGCTGCTGCTCGTGTTTCTGCTGCTAGACACGGCTTATTCCTTCGTGCAGCACCTGAACCTGCGCCTCGATGGCGACCTGGCCGGCATTGTGGCGCCCCACGAAATCTACCGCCAGGTGCTGCACGACCCGTTGGGCTTGGGCGTGCTGCTCCGCGACGAAGTGTACAACGCCCCCAACCGATTTTTTGCCCACGCCACCCTCTGGGCCTACTTCCGGCGGATGCCGCTAGCCCTGCAAACGTTCTTGTCGCCCATCGACAGCGTGTATGCGGCCAGCGCCCTGCTCAAAACCCTAGTGCAGGTGGCCCTCATCGGGTTGCTGGCGGCCTACATCACCGGCGCGGGCCGGGTTTTCTCGTCCCGGTTTCTGGTGGCCGCCGTTCTGGTCGCGCCCCTGTTTCACGCTTCCGGCTACTACATGCAGCTGGGCATCATCGATAAGGCCGCCACCTACACCGTGTTCTACGCTTTGCCTATGGCGTTGCTGCTCGTGTACTTTCTGCCGTTTTACCGGGCGGCGCGGCAAGGCCGGGTGCCGCGGCCGGGCGTGGTGGGGGGGGCCTTGCTGCTGGTTCTGTCGGTGGTGCTGGCTCTGAATGGTCCGCTGGTAGGCCCCCTGACCCTGGTGATTTGCGCCGTGAGTGTAATTAGTCTGGCGGCCCGTCAGGGAAAGGGGCTGACAGCCGGCGCTTCCGGGGTGGCACGGGTAGTGGCGGGGCTGCGGCGGGTGTCGGCGGTGTACCTGAGCTTCTTTGGCTTTATCAGCTTGTGGTGCCTGTATTCATTCTACATTGGGCTCAACAATGAAGAAGGGATTCAGGGCGCTATTCCGCTGGCCGAACGCTACGCCCGGCTGCCCCTGGGCCTGTTTTACGAGCTCACCGTGAAGCTCGGCCTGCCGCTGCTGCTGCTGGCCATTGCCGGCAACGTGCTGCTGATTCGCCGGCGCGGGCTGACTGAGGCCGCCGGGCCACTGTTTTTCCGGTTGCGGTGGCTGGCAGTGGTGGCCGGACTGTATATCCTGTTGCTGCCTTTGGGTGGCTACCGCGCCTACCGGCCCTACATCATTCGCTACGACACGTTTCAGCCGGTGCTGCTGGCCGTGTTCTACGCCTTTGGGGCCACTGCCTACTTCTTGCTCGAAGCCCTGCCCGCCGAGCGCCGCCGGCCCTACGTGCTGGGGCTGGTGGCGCTGCTGACCTTCTTTACCCTGGCCGACAAGCCCACCTTCGGCGACAACGCCTGCGAACGGGCAGCCATGCTCGAAATTGCCCGCTCCCCGGACAAGGTCGTGGTGCTGCATGCGGATTGCACGCTGCTGCGCTGGGGACCCACTACCAGCACCTACGACTCCCAGGTGGCCGCCGAAATGTTGGCCCATTGGGGCATTACGAAGGAGAAAAAGCTGTTTTATCAGCCGGCAGCCCAGCCTTGGTAAGGCAGCCGCGGCGTACCTTGGGCTTATGCTTTCCCTACAACTGACTCCCTTTACCGAGCTGCGCACCCCGCGCCTGCTGCTGCGCGAACTGCGCGAAGCCGACGCGCCCACCCTGTTCATCATGCGCTCCGATGCGCGGTTCATCCGCTACCTCGACCGGGACCCCGACGCCTCCGTGGACGAAACGCTGGCCATCATCCGGCGCATTGCCCAAAACACTGCCGACAACGCGGGTATCACCTGGGCCATCGTGCGGCCCGACCGGCCCGACGAGCTGCTGGGTACGGTGGGCCTGTGGCGCATGATGCCCGAAAAGCACCGCGCCGAAATCGGTTACGGCCTGCACTCCGACCACTGGGGGCAGGGCCTGATGCACGAAGCCCTGGCGGCCGTGCTCGACTACGGCTTTCAGAGCCTGCACCTGCACAGCGTGGAAGCCAACGTGAATCCTTCGAATGCGGCCTCGATTCGGGCCCTGGAAAAGCAGGGTTTCGTGCGCGAAGCCCACTTCCGCGAGGACTACTACTTCCGGGGGCAGTTTCTGGATTCCGTCATTTATTCGCTGCTCACCCCGCTCCGCCCCGGTAGCCCGGCGTAACCCTGCCCGGCCGTAGCAGTAAGCAGAACCAGCTAACCTGTTCTGCTTTATGACAAAAATAACCTTTTACGTCGCCGCGCTGCTGGGCCTGGCGGCCTGTGGCGGACCAACAAAGGAAGAAAAGCGCGCGGCCCAGGCCGATACGCCCCCTGATACCGTGAACACGGCCGCCCAGGCCGTGGAGCTGCCCGCGCCGTATGCCACCAAGTCGGCTACCAAACGCAGCGAGGTAATCGGCTGGCCGGCCGGCAAGCGGCCCGTGGCCCCGGCGGGCTTCACCGTGACGGAGTACGCCGGCGACTTCGACAGCCCGCGCTGGCTCTACATTCTGCCCAACGGCGACGTGCTGGTGGCCGAATCCAACACCGTACCGAAGGACGCCAAGGAAAAAGCGGCCGCCGCCCTGGGCCTCGACAAGTCCCGGTCCTTGAAGTCGACCAGTGCCAACCGCATTACTTTGCTGCGCGACACCAACCACGACGGCCGGCCCGACGTGCGCAAAACCTTTCTGAGCGGGCTGAATCAGCCCCTGGGTATGCTGCTCATCGGCAACAACTTCTACGTGGGCAACACCGACGGGGTGATGCGCTACGCCTACACGCCCGGGGCCACCAGCATCAGTGGGACGGGCCAGAAAATCCTGACGCTGCCTGCTGGCGGCTACAACAACCACTGGACCCGCAACCTGCTGGCCAATGCCGACGGCTCCAAAATCTACATCAGCGTGGGCTCGGCGTCGAATGTGATGGAGCACGGCGCCGGGGAGGACGTGCGGCGGGCCAACATCCTGGAAATAAACCCCGACGGCTCGGGCGAGAAAATCTACGCCAGCGGCCTGCGCAACCCCGTGGGCATGGCGTGGGCGCCCGGCACCACCACGCTCTGGACGGCCGTGAATGAGCGCGACGAGCTGGGCGACGACCTGGTGCCCGACTACCTGACCAGCGTGCGGCCCGGCGGCTTCTACGGCTGGCCCTACTCGTATTTCGGCCAGCACGAAGACCCGCGCCGGAAGGGCGAAAAGCCCGAGCTGGTGCAAAAGGCGCTGGTGCCCGAGGTGCCGCTGGGGCCGCACACGGCCTCGCTGGGCCTGGCATTTTACGACCAGGCTGCTTTCCCGAGCCAGTACCGGGGCGGGGCCTTCATCGGGCAGCACGGCTCCTGGAACCGCACGCAGTTTACGGGCTACAAAGTGGTGTTCGTGCCCTTCCAGAACGGCAAGCCCAGTGGTCCACCCAAAGATTTCCTGACCGGCTTCCAGGTCGACAAGGCCAGCAACAAGGTGTACGGCCGCCCGGTGGGTGTCTTTGCCGCGCCCGACGGCAGCCTGCTCGTGGCCGACGACGCTGGCAACAAAGTGTGGCGGGTCAGCGCGACGCCCGCCAAAAGCTAGGTCTTACGGCCCGGCCCCGACTAAACATTATCCCGCAGGCTGCCACTTTCCCGGCAGCCTGTTTTCTTTGTGGGATATTTGCGTTGCCCTTCCCCGCCATTTTCTTTACCAATCCCTCAATGGAGCTTATCAAGCACTTTTTCGACCTCGTTCTACACCTCGACAAGACGCTCATTGATGTGGTGCATCAGTACGGCACGCTCACGTATCTGATTCTGTTCCTGATTATTTTCACCGAAACCGGCGTAGTCGTGTTTCCCTTTCTGCCCGGCGACTCCCTGCTGTTCGTGGCCGGCACGCTGGCGGCCCAGCAGGCCAACCCCAGCTCGCCCGAAACCCTGCTCAACTTCTGGTATCTGCTGCCGCTGCTGTTCATCGCCGCCTTTCTCGGCGACAACCTCAACTACTTTATCGGCGACTACCTCGGGCCGCGGGTGTTCCGCGAGGACTTCCGCTTCCTGAAGCGCAAGTACCTGGAGCAGACCCAGGCCTTCTATGCCAAGCACGGCGGCAAGACCATCATCATGGCGCGCTTCGTGCCCATCGTGCGCACGTTTGCGCCGTTTGTGGCCGGCGTGGGCACCATGAAGTACAGCTACTTTATCAGCTACAGCATCGCCGGGGCCCTGCTCTGGGTGATTTCGCTGACCACGTTGGGCTACCTGTTCGGCAACATTCCGGTGGTAAAAAACAACTTCACGCTGGTGATTTACCTCATCATTCTGGTGTCGGTGCTGCCGCCGGCCATCCAGTTTCTGAAAGCCAAGCTCAGCCGCAATCCTGCTGGCGCGTAACGCGGCCGATTGACTTCTTACCGAAAAAAAACCGCCTCGCTGCCGAGCAAGTGGGGCGGTTTTTTTGTTTTTTCGGGACGTTACCAGTTACGCCAGCATATGAGAGAATTCGGGCTTATCGGGCAGTCGCTCGGGCATTCCTTTTCGCAGACCTACTTCACCCAGAAGTTTCACAACCTCGGCATCGAGGACTGCCGCTACGACCTGTTTGAGCTGCCGACGATTACGCAGTTCGCCGACTTGCTGGCCCGCCTGCCGGAGCTGGCCGGGCTGAACGTGACGATTCCCTACAAGGAGCAGATCTGGCCTTTCCTGGATGACGTGGCGCCTTCCGCCGCCCGCGTGGGGGCCGTCAACGTGGTGGAATTTACCGCCGACGGCCGCCGGATCGGCCACAACACCGACTACATCGGCTTTCGGGAGTCGGTGCGCAGCTTTTACCCTACCCGGGGCGAGGCTGCCGGGGCCCTGGTGCTGGGCACGGGCGGCGCCTCGAAAGCCGTGGAAGCCGCCCTGCGCGAGCTGGACATCCGCTACTGGCTCGTGTCGCGCAACCCGCTGGGCCGGGGCCTGACCTACGACGACCTGACGCCCGGCATCCTGGCGGCCCACCCGCTGATTATCAACTGCACGCCGCTGGGCACGGCGCCCAACGTGCACGAGTGCCCCCCAATTCCGTACGCCTACCTCACGCCCGAGCACTACCTGTTCGACCTGATTTACAACCCCAGCGAAACCGAGTTTATGCAACGGGGCCGCGAGGCCGGCGCCCAGACCAAAAACGGCTTCGAAATGCTCTGCATTCAGGCCGAGGAAGCCTGGAAAATCTGGAATGAGGGCAACTAAAAAGGGGAGCTGCGGCTCCCCTTTTTTCTTCCGGATTATTGTCCCTGCTGGCCGCCGCCTTCACCCTGCTTGGCGTCGTCGTTGCGGATGCTGCGCTTGGGGCGCTGCGGCTGGGTCGAGACTTTGCCGAAGCGGTAGTTAAAGGCCAGCCGCACCCCGCGCATGTAGATGTAGTTGTTGCTGACCTGGCGGAACTGGTCGGTGTCGAGCGTGGACTTCAGGTTGCGGGTGGCGCGCAGGAAGTTGTCGGCGTTCAGGGTCAGGTCGGCCTTGTCCTTGAGCAGGTTCTGGCGCAGTCCCAGCGAGTAGAACGTCCAGGCCGCCTGGGTGCCCTGGAGCTGGATGCGCCGGGAGTTCAGGCCCCCGAAAAACTGCAGGCTCAGCCCTTTCTCAAATTTGTAGCCCGAGTTGACATTCAAGCTGTACATCATGCCCGAGTTGGTGATGGAGCCGGGCCGGCGCAGGTCTTGGGAAGGGCTTTTCAAGGACACGTAGTACACGTTCAGCGTGCCGCTCACGTCCCACTTGGGCACGGGCTTCACCGAGCCGAACACGCTCATGCCGTAAGTGGCGTTGCGGCCGATGTTGCGGAACGTCTGGTTGTTGACGCCCAGCGAATCGATAAAGCGGTAGTTTTCGATGGCGTTGCCGGTGCGCCGGGTGTAGGCCGACAGGTTCAGCACCGAGCCCTTAATGAACGTCGTGTAGTTGAGCTCGAAGCTGTGGGTTAGCTCGGGCTTCAGGTCGGGGTTGCCGTAGCTGATGTTGAGCGAGTCGGTGGCGTTGACGAACGGGTTGAGGTAGAAAATCTGCGGGCGCTGAATTCGGGTCGAGTAGGCCGCGCGCAGGCTCTGGCCGGGCTTTTTCGGGTTGCCGGGCTGGTAGCTCAAACTCACGTTGGGCAGCACCGAAGTGTAGCTCTGGTCCACGTTCGACTCCTGGCCCTGCCGGAAGCTGCCGTCGATGAGGGTTTGCTCCACCCGGGCACCGAGCTTGCTGCTCACTTTCTTGCTCAGGCTGAATCCGTAGGAGCCGTAGGCGGCCAGCACGTCCTGGTCGTAGCGAAAGTTGTTGGACCGGGCCGCGCTGCGCACCAGCTCCCCTTGGCCGGTTGGGTCGGTTTGCACGGTGTAGTCGCTGCTGACCCGGCGCAGGATAGCTTTGGCGCCGGTTTCGAGGGTGGCGGTTTCCGAAAACGGGTGCACGTAGTCGGTCTGCAGGGTCGTTTCCAGGTTTCTGGACAGATTCAGGCTTTGCTCCCGGTACTCCCGGGCCGCTTCCGCCCCGATTCCTTTGCCCGGGTATTGGTCGAGGCTGTAGTCCTGGTTGTTGCGGTTGCGGGTGTGCTGGGCCAGCACGCTCCACTCGCGGCGCTTCTGCTCGAAGGTGCGAGTGTAGGAGCCGCTCACGTCGTAGCTCTGGGTGCGGAACTTGCGCTCCGAGTCCCGGGTAAACTGCGAGGAAAAGGGCAGAATCAGGTTGTTGTACAGCTCATTGTCGCCGCTGTTGCGAAACAGGCTGCCCTGCACGGCCAGCGTCAGGCTGTGGTACTTGGCTGGGTCGTAGTCGAGGCCCAGGCGTCCGAAGCCGCCGCCGCCGATGGTGCGGCCCCTGCCGTACTGCTCGAGCGCCAGGCTTTCCTGGCCCTGCTCGTCTTTGAGGGAGCGGGTCAGGTTATTTTTGCCCGGGCTGTAAAAGGCGAAGCCGCTGGCCGAGCTGGTCAGCCCGACTTTGCCCTTGCGGTAGTTCAGCGCGGCGTTGCCGTTGGAACTGCGCGTGCCCGCGGCCAGCCCTACGCTGCCGTTGGTGCCCTGCAGGTTGTTTTTCTTGAGCGTGATGTTGATGATGCCGCCCGTGCCTTCCGCGTCGTACTTGGCCGAGGGCGTCGTAATCACCTCCACGCTCTTGATCTGGTCGGCTGGAATCTGCTTCATGGCGTCGGCTACGGAGCTGGCCACAATGCCCGAGGGCTTGTTATTGATGAGCACCCGCACGTTGGAAGTGCCGCGCAGCTCCACGTTGCCATCGGGATCCACGCTCACCAGGGGCACCTTGCGCAGCACATCGGCTGCCGTGCCGCCCGAGTTGGTGATGTCCTTCTCGGCGTTGTAAACAATCCGGTCGGGCTTGGTTTCGATAACGTCCCGCTCCCCGGTCACGGTTACCTCGCCCAGCTTCTGGGCCGTAGAGCTCAACTGCACCGTGCCCAGGTCGGTGGTGCCGTCAGTTACCGTGGCCGACTCAGTGCGGGTGGAGTAGCCCAGAAAGCTGATCTGCACGCGGTAGGTGCCCGCGGCCAGTCCTTTCAGCACAAAGCGGCCCTTTTCGTCGCACACGGTACCGTCGAGTGGGGTGGCGCCGGTGGCGGGCAGCAGGGCCACGGTGGCAAATTCCACGGGCTTTTTGGTGGCTGCATCCAGCACGAGGCCGGTGAGCCGGCCCGCTCCCCGGGGCGCGGTATTCAACTCTAGAGCCTTGGGAGCTGCGGGGACCGCCGTGGCCGGCTGTCCGGGACGGGCGGCCGAGCTGCCGGCGGGTGGGGTGGTTTGGGCCAGGGCCGGGGCAGCCAGCAGGCCACTGGAAAGGAACCAGGATAAATAGTATTTCATAGAAGGTAACGTGACTGCCGATGGAGGGATGAAAGAAGCCGGCAGGTGCTGATGACTCAGGGTCGGATAAGATGACGGGTAGGTTGCACGGCGCGAGAACAGGGCTGGCGGGAGCATTTTGGGGCTGCAGAGGGCGTGGCGCCCCCTTCCAGCCGCCCTGCGCCGGGCTGGGCTGGTAAATCGGCCGCAAAGCTACTGTGCAGCTTTTTAATGGCCTAATCCAATTTGAAATGTTCAGGGGCCAATTGCGGGCCGCGGGGAAGCCGGGCTGGTGCGGTAAGCCGGCGGCCCAATAGCGTGTAGCTATAAACAACGACAGCCAACCGAGGTCGGCTGGCTGTCGAAGGTGCAAGTAGATGTGCGAATGAGGGGGGGTAAGTACGCTAAAAAATTAATGATTTCTTAATTATAGAGCAGTAGTGCCTGCAAAATTATATTTTGGTAACTCGTTTAAAATAAAGCGGTTTCTGGCCGCCGCAGATTTTTTACCTCCGGAGTGCAACCCTGGCCGCCCCGGCAGTATCTTCCCTGTGTAGCCGGCTGGTAGCCGCCGCTTCGCCGATTTAGTTTATCCTACGCCCCGCATATGCAGTCATTTATTCTCCTCAGCTTTCAGCTTGCTCCCCGGAGCGCAGCTGCTCACGTTAACGCCGGCCGCGCGGGCCGGACCCGGTAATGGGGGCTTTATCCGCAGTTTTGGGTTCTTCGGGGGGCTTGCGCAGCTTGCTGCCGGATGGAATGTCGGCCGCCAAGTCCGCTTCCTCCACCTCCTCGTCTGCTGCTGTGCGCCACCTCACCCCGCCTTCCCAGCTCAGTGAGGCCGAGCTGATTGATGGCTGCCTGGCCGGCAGTCGTCTGATGCAAAAGGACCTCTACGACCGGTTTTCCGGCAAGATGATGGCCGTGTGCCTGCGCTACGCCCAAACGACTTTCGAAGCGGAGGACGTGCTGCAGGAAGGCTTCATTACGGTGTTCAACAATCTGCACAGCTTCCGCCGGGAGTGCCCGCTCGAGTTCTGGATCCGGCGCATCATGGTCAATGCGGCCCTGCGCCAGCACCGGCGCAACGCTCCGCTGGTGGCCGTGAGTGAGGGCGAATATCCCGAGGACCTGGCCGGGGAGGAATTTACGCTGTCTAATTACGCCTTTGAGGAAATGCTCAGCATGGTGCAGGACCTGGCGCCGCGCTACCGCATGGTGTTCAACCTGTTTGCCATCGAGGGCTACGGCCACAAGGAAATCGGGGAAATGATGGGCATCTCCGAGGGCACCAGCAAGTCCCAGTACTCCCGCGCCCGGGCCATTTTAAAGTCAAAACTGGAGCGCCTCGACGCCCACCGTCCCAATGCTACCTTCCGAAACTAAGCATACTCCCTCCGGGCAGCCCACCGGCGACCTGGAGCACCTGTTCCGACAGAAATTCGCGGAGGCCGAAGTCGCGCCCCGCGCTAATCTGTGGGAACAAATCGACCACAACCTGGTGGTCGGGCAAAACGAAACCTTCCGCCGCCGGCTGCTGGTCTACCGCTGGGTAGCCGCGGCCAGCGTGCTGCTGCTGGTTGGCTTCGGCAGCTGGTTTGGCCTGCGCTACGGCATCCTGTCCGGCGCGCCCGAGCTGGCGGCCCGTACGGCGGCTCCGGCCACCAACTCGGCTAGTCGTGCTGACGGGGCCACGCCGGCTGGCGCTTCCGAGCAGCTGGCGCTGGGTTTGAAAGCAACCGGGGCTTCGGCTGAAACGGCGGGCACTGCCCCGATTGGCTCCTCCGCCGCTGCCGGCTACAGCTCCGTGGCTGCTCAGGCAACGGGCACAACATCGGGCACCAACTCGGCCACCGCCAACGGCGCGGAGCTGACCAGCCCGGGCGCTTCTTTCCTGGATGCTGCCCTGCAGCCCGAGGCCGCCTATTCGGCGGTAGCCTACTCGGCTACGAATCAAACCATCGGCAGCAGCCGGTTCGCGTCGGCCGCGGAAAGCGCGGGGGATGCAAGCCACAATGCTTTGAATGGGCAAGGCATGGGCGTGAATGGCCTGCTGGCTCGCGCTGCTGCCCTGCAAGGGGGCGTGGGCTACGGTCGGCCCAGTTACCTGCCCCAAACGGCGCTGGCGGTATCTGCAACGGCTACGGCCAGCCTGAACGGGGATGAGGCCCAGGAGGAAACTCCGGCCCGGCCCCGGCGCTGGCGCCTGTTGGGCTCGTATGCGGCCTCCTCGTTCTCGCCTAATATCGACTTCTCCCGTCCGGGCAGCAGTGCCGTCATGGCCCGGGGTGTCAAGTCCCTGCAGCCATCCAGCTCGGAGGTGTACGCTATGGCGGCCGACGAATACCGTCGGGAGCTGCGCGCCGGCCTGAGCCAGCGCGTGGCCCTAACGGCCAGCTACGCCGCCGGCAAGCACTGGAGCCTAGCTACCGGCTTGGAAGTGGCCGAGCAGCGCGCTTCGTCCCGTACTTCCTACTACTTCCTGGATGGTAAGTCGGCCAGTGCGGACGTGGCCTGGCCCAGCGTTGATCCGAGTTTGAATCAGCCCCGGCAGCTGCCTTCCCACCGCACCGACTACCGCTACCGCACGGCCGGCATCCCGGTGAGTGCCCGCTACGGCCAGACCAAGACCGGCCTGTCGATGTACGCCAAGGTGGGCGCGGTGGTCAACGTGCTGCTGAACTCCCGCTCGGAGCTCGAAGGCTCGCCCGAAGCAACCCGGGAATACAGCCTCACCTCCAGCGACTCTCCTTACCGCCACCTGCAGATGGCCGTCCGCGGCGGGGCCGGCGCCCGCTACCAGCCCGCCCATGCCACCTGGAGCGTCGCCGTGGGTCCGACCGCCGAAACCGGCCTGACCACCCTCAATGCCGACCCTAACCAGTCTTTGACGCACCGCTCCCGCCCGTACTCGGTGGGTCTGGAAGCCAGCGTGGAGTTTGGCGCCAAGCCGGTGCTGGCCCCCTGAGCCTGTGGCCGGCCCATTATCCTTAAGGCACATGCATGATGAAAACAGTACTTTTTCTTCTGGCCGTCTGGTGCGTATTGGGGCTGTTGACGTTTCTGCAACCGGCCGATAAAACTCCCCTGGTCGGCCATGCGCCGCCAGTTGAGCTGCGGGCCCAACTACTGCCGGTAGCCGTGGCCGCGCAGCCCCGGCCCACGCCCCCAGCGGATTTGTCCACCAGGGTGCTGGATGTATTCTGAAAACCTCACGCTGCGGCAGAGTGCTTCGTTCTGCTGAAAAAACCCGTCGGCCCGGCCGGACGGGTTTTTTCTTTTCCCGGGAAACCTACCTTCGCCCATTGGAGTTATTCTTGGCTGTCTTAGCTCCCAACTTCCCTTTCCCGCATGGAGTACAAACTGACCTCTGAATTCAAGCCCACCGGCGACCAGCCCAAGGCCATTGCCCAGCTCGTGGCGGGCGTGGAAAGCGGGGAGCCGGCCCAGGTGCTGCTCGGCGCCACCGGCACCGGCAAAACCTTCACCGTCGCCAACGTGGTGGCCCAGACCGGCAAGCCCACGCTGGTGCTCTGCCACAACAAAACCCTGGCCGCCCAGCTCTACAGCGAGTTCAAGTCGTTTTTCCCGAACAACGCCGTCGAGTACTACATCAGCTACTACGACTACTACCAGCCCGAGGCCTACATTGCCAGCACCGACGTCTTCATTGAGAAGGACTTGGCCATCAACGAGGAAATCGAGAAGCTGCGCCTGCACTGCACGGCCACCCTGCTCAGCGGCCGCCGCGACATTATCGTGGTGGCCTCCGTGTCGTGCATCTACGGTATCGGCAACCCCGAGGAGTTCAGCAAAAACGTCATTTACCTGGCCCCGGGGCTGAAATACTCGCGCAACAACCTGCTCTACCAGTTCGTGCAGATCCTGTACTCGCGCACCGAGGTGGAGTTTACCCGCGGCACGTTTCGGGTGAAAGGCGACACGGTGGACCTGTTTCCGGCTTACGCCGACTTTGCCTACCGCATCTTCTTCTTCGGCGACGAAATCGAGGCCATTCACAAAATTGACCCCCAGAGCGGCAAGAAGCTTTCCGACGAGGACAGCGTGACGCTCTACCCGGCCAACCTGTTCGTGACCGGCAAGGACACGCTCAACCAGGCCATCAAGGAAATCCAGTTCGACATGGTGCAGCAGCACGCCTACTTCGAGAAGGAGGGGCGCGACTCCGAGGCCAAGCGCATCATGGAGCGCACCGAGTTTGACCTGGAAATGATTCGGGAGCTGGGCTACTGCTCAGGCATTGAGAACTACTCCCGTTACTTCGACGGCCGCCAGCCCGGGGGCCGCCCGTTCTGCCTGCTCGACTACTTCCCCGACGACTACCTGATGGTGGTCGACGAAAGCCACGCCACCATTCCGCAGGTGCGAGCCATGTGGGGCGGCGACCGGAGCCGCAAAACGGCCCTGGTGGAGTACGGCTTCCGCCTGCCCAGCGCCATGGACAACCGTCCGCTCACGTTCAACGAGTTCGAGAGCATGTACCGCCAGGCCATTTACGTCTCGGCCACGCCCTCCGACTACGAGCTGACCCAGGCCGCGGGCGTCATCATCGAGCAGATCATCCGCCCCACCGGCCTGCTCGACCCCGAAATCGACGTGCGGCCCAGCGTGAACCAGATTGACGACCTGCTCGACGAGGTGGACAACCGGGTGAAGATGGGCGACCGGGTGCTGGTGACGACGCTGACCAAGCGCATGGCCGAGGAGCTGCAGAAGTACATGGAGCGGCTCGGCATCAAGTCGCAGTACGTGCACTCCGACGTAAAGAGCCTTGACCGGGTGGAAATTCTGCGCCAGCTGCGCCTGGGCGTTATCGACGTGCTCATAGGCGTTAACCTGCTCCGCGAGGGCCTCGACCTGCCCGAGGTAAGTCTGGTCGCCATTCTCGACGCCGACAAGGAAGGATTCCTGCGCGACCAGCGCAGCCTGATTCAGACCATGGGCCGCGCTGCCCGCAATGAGAAGGGTAAAGTGATTATGTACGCCGACCGGATTACGGGTTCCATGCAGCGCGCCATCGACGAGACGAACCGCCGCCGGGCCGTGCAGATGGCTTATAACGAGGAACACGGCATTACGCCCCGCACCGTGCGCAAGTCCCACGACGAAATCAACGCCTCGACTTCCTTGTCCGACAAGCGCCGCATCGAGCCGGAAGCCTACGCCGGCCCGGAAGGCGACACGATGCTGCTGGCCGCCGAGCCCGTCATTTCGATGATGACCAAAACCGACCTGGAAAAGCTCATCAAGCAAACCGAGAAGCTGATGGAAGGCGCCGCCAAGGACCTCGACTTTTTGCAGGCCGCCAAGTACCGCGACGAGCTGGCCCAGCTCAAGCAGCTGGTCAAAACCAAACGCGACTAGCCCGGTATCCGGCCGGGTTTCGCTCTATGCATTTGCTCCCATGAAAAGATTGTTATTTGGCGTACTGCTGGCCCTGGTGGCAACCCTGGCGCACGCACAGCAGGGGCTGGTTGGCCCGTACCAGTACATGCACATCACGTATACGGCTACGGAAATTGCCTTTTTGCCGGCTTTCGATGGTAAGGAATCCATCAAGGTGGCGGATGTCCGGGAAGAAGGCAGCGACAAGCGCCGGGCCCCGCTCGAGTTGATGAGCAAGGTGCTGACCCAGGTTTCCAACGAAGGCTGGGACGTGGTCAGCGCCGTGCCCCTCACTTCTACCGCGGCGGGTACCGGCGGTTTCTCGGGGATGATTTACGTGCTGCGCAAACCCAGAATTCGCTAGAAGCTACGCTGCCGGCAATCGGCGCTATTACCATTCCAACAAGGTCTTTGGTCGGAAGCTGCCGGAACAACTGTTTGGGCAAACTGCCCGTTAGCAGGAACAACCTATAAATCCGCCTGATGACCGTCGGGCGGATTTTGCATTCCCTCTCCGCTATGGCCAAGCTCCCACCCCCGCCTTTGTCCGCCTCCCACGAATTCACCGGCTTTGTAAAAGTCCGCGGGGCCCGGGAGCACAACCTCAAAAACGTGGACCTCGATATCCCGCGGGATGCGCTGGTCGTGTTTACCGGCGTGTCGGGGTCGGGCAAGTCGTCGTTGGCCTTCGGCACGCTCTACGCCGAGGCCCAGCGCCGGTACCTGGAATCGGTGTCGCCCTACGCCCGGCGGCTGTTTCACCAGATGGCCGTGCCCGAAGTGGACCGCATCGACGGGCTGCCGCCGGCGGTGGCCTTGCAGCAGCAGCGCGGCACGCCCACTACTCGTTCGTCGGTGGGCTCGGTCACCACGCTGTCGAATCTGGTGCGGATGCTGTACTCGCGGGCCGGGCAGTACCCGCCGGGTCAGGGCATCGTGTACGCCGAAGGGTTTTCGCCCAATACGCCCGAGGGGGCTTGCCCCGGCTGCCACGGCCTGGGCCGCATTTACGAAGTCACGGAGCAGAGCATGGTACCCGACCCCTCGCTCACCATCCGGGAGCGGGCTATTGCCGCTTGGCCCCAGGCCTGGGGCGGCCAAAATCAGCGCGACATCCTCGTCACCCTCGGCTACGATGTGGACACGCCCTGGCAAAACCTGCCGCAGAAGGACCGGGACTGGATTCTGTTTACCGACGAACAGCCCGTGGTGCCGGTGTATCCGGGCTATTCGCCCCAGGAAACCCAGCGCGCCCTCAAGCGCCGGGAGCCGCCGAACTACATGGGCACCTTTACCGGCGTCAAGCGCCACGTGCTGCACACGTTTGCCAACACCAACAGTCCGCTGATGAAAAAGCGGGCCCTGCAGTACATGCTCAGCAGTGAGTGCCCCGTCTGCAACGGCAAGCGGCTGCGGCCCGAGTCGTTGGCCGTAAAGTTCGCCGGCGTCGACATTGCCGACCTCTCCCGCCTGCCCCTGCAGCGGGTAGCGGCCCTGCTGCAGCCCTACGCCGCCGGCCACAGCACCGGCAGCAAAAAGCAGGACGCGGCCCACCCCGAGCAGGCCGTGGTGGCCCAGCGCATTGCCGCCGACCTCTGCGCCCGCCTCGCCGTGCTGCTCGATTTGGGCCTGGGCTACTTGGCCCTGGAGCGGAGCACGCCCACGTTGTCGCCGGGGGAGTTGCAGCGCCTGCGCCTGGCCACCCAGCTGTACTCCAACCTGTTTGGCGTGGTCTACGTGCTCGATGAGCCTTCCGCCGGCCTGCACCCGGCCGATACCGAAGCCTTGCTGGCGGCCCTGGCCGAGTTGAAGCGGGCCGGTAATTCCCTGTTTGTAGTCGAGCACGACCTTGACGTGGTGCGCCAGGCCGACTGGCTCGTGGACGTGGGCCCGGCCGCCGGCGAAAAGGGTGGGGAAGTTCTTTACAGTGGTCCGCCCGCCGGCCTGGCCCGGGTGGCAGCTTCCCAGACCCGCCGCCATCTGTTTGATCTGGAACCCCTGCCGCCCCGCACCCCGCGCCCTCCCGCGGGCTGGCTGAAGCTGCAGGGTGTCACGCGCAACAACCTGCACGGGCTGGACGTGGAATTTCCGCTCGGCGTGTTCACCACTGTGACGGGCGTGTCGGGCTCGGGCAAATCGAGTCTGGTGAGTCAGGTGCTGGTGGAACTGGTGGCGGCTCAGCTGGGCCACGAGCTGCCCGCCGAGGACGAGGAAGGCGACCCGCTGGAGCGCAGCGTGCCCGTCACCTCCGGCGGCCGTATCGTGGGCGGCATGGATACCGTGAAGCGCCTGGTGCGCGTCGACCAGAAGCCCATCGGGCGCACGCCGCGCTCCAACATGGCTACCTACACCGGGCTGTTTGACCACGTGCGCAAGCTGTTTGCGGCCACGCCCGATGCCCGCAAGCGCCGCTACGACGCCGGGCGCTTTTCCTTCAACGTGGCCAAGGGGCGCTGCGAAACCTGCCAGGGCGAAGGCTTCGTGATGGTGGAGCTGCTGTTTTTGCCCAGCGTGTACTCACCCTGCCCCACCTGCCACGGAGCCCGCTACAATGCTAAGACCCTGGAGATTCAGTACCGCGGCAAGTCCATTGCCGACGTGCTGGGCCTGACCGTGGACGACGCCTGGGAGTTCTTTGCCGAGGAGCCCGTGGTGCAGCGTGCCCTGACGGTGCTGCGCGAAGTGGGGCTGGGCTACCTGCGGCTCGGGCAGCCCGCCACGGAGCTCAGCGGAGGGGAGGCCCAGCGCATCAAGCTGGCTACGGAGCTGCAACGGGCCCAGCGCGGCAATTCGCTCTACATTCTCGACGAGCCCACCACCGGCCTGCATCCTTCCGACGTGGAAAAGCTGCTGGCCCAGCTCGACGGGCTGGTGGAGGCCGGCAATACGGTGATTGTGGTGGAACACGACATGCGCGTGGTGGCCGGCTCCGACTGGGTGCTGGACATCGGGCCGGGAGCCGGGGAAGACGGCGGCCGGATTGTGGCCGCCGGGCCGCCTGCCGACGTGGCCCAGGCTGCGCAAAGCCGGACGGCCCCGTATCTGGCACGCTTCCTGGCCGGCGGGCAGTAAAGCTGACTAGCCCGCGGCGGAGCCCAACTGCACCCGAAACGTCGTGCCCACCCCTTCCTGACTGTCGACTTCGATGCTCCCGCCGTTGGCCTGCACGAGGCGGTTGACCAAGAACAAGCCCACGCCCGTGCCTTCCCCGGCCTGGGGGTGAAAGCGCCGGAACAGCTGAAACAGGTCCTTGCCGTAGCGCTCCATGTTCAGGCCCAGGCCGTTGTCCTGCACCTCCAGAATGGCGTGGTTGCCTTCCCGGCGCGTCCGCACCTGCACTTGAGCGGGCCGTTCGTGGTGGCGGTATTTCAGCGCGTTGGTCAACAGGTTGAGCAGAATGGTGCGCAGGTTGCTGCGCACGTAGTGCACGGCAGGCAGGGCCGAGAAGTCGGTGCCGATGGTGGCCTCGCTGGCTATGACCTGCGGGTGCAGGGTCTGGAGCACATCAGCCGTCAGCTCATCGAGGGAAACCAGCTCGGTGACCTGCTCGCCCGGAACGCGCTCCATCTGAATCACCATCGACAAATCGGCGATGGTCGTGGACAGGGCGCGCAACGAAGTGTCCACCAGCTGCCACATCTGCTCGGCTTCGGGGTCAGAGGTAACGGCGGAGTGCCGTAGCTCCTCAAACAGCCCCCGCAGGTTGTCGACGGGCTGGCGCAAATCGTGGGAGGCGGCGTACACGAAGTTGTCCAGGTCGGCGTTGGTGCGGGCCAAGCGCTGGTTGGAGGTGTCGAGCTGCTCGTTGCGGGCCCGGATTTCCTCGTTGGCCATCGTGAGCAGCGTGTTCTTGTGCCGAATCTGCTGGCGCACCTCCGTAAGCTCATCCACCGAGTCGCGCAGCTGCTGGTTTACGGTCTTGATTTCGGCGTGGTAGCGGGCCATATACTGCCGCCACTCGTTTTTCTCAATGGCGTGCAGTACGGTTTTGCACAGCAGCTCCTGGTCGAAGTGCTGCTTAACGAGGTAATCGAGGGCGCCGCTGTTGAGGGCGCGCACGGCCAGGGCCTCGTTGCCGCCGCCCGTAATCATAACCACGCACAGGCTGTCGGGGGCGGCTACCTGCTTTAAGCTTTCGAGTACTTCCAGCCCGTCGGTGTCGAGCAGGTTGTAGTCGAGCAGCACGCAGTCGGGCTGCTGGGCCTGGAAAGTCGTCAGCGCGTCCTGGCCCGAGTCGGCCTCGTAGATTTCCAGCCGCTCGTGCCCGATCTGCTTGCCCAGAAAGCGCTTGTAGAGCATCCGGTCTTGCTCGTTGTCGTCAACGAGTAAAATCTTTTTCACGCAGTAGCTTTCCTAGTTGGCAAAGGGGAGTTCAGATGCATTCAGCCAGTAACGCATGGCCAGCCGAATTTTCTCCTCCAACGCAGCGTACTCAATGGGCTTGGTCAGGTAACTGTTGGCCCCGAGTTGGTAGCAATCCTCGATGTCGCGGATGTTGGAAGAGGTACTAAAGATAATGACCGGAATGGAATGCAGCTGCGGATCCTTCTTGAGCACGTCGAGCACAGCGCGGCCGTCGGTGCCGGGCATGTTCAGGTCGAGCAGAATAATGGCGGGCAGCACCTGGGGCCAGCCCGGCTTTTTACCGTAGCCGAGCAGGTAGTCCAGGGCCTGGTCGCCGTCTTCGCACCGCAGCACCGGGTTCAGCAGCTCGTGCTTGCGAAAAGCACGTTCCAGCGCCATGAAGTCTTCGGCGCTGTCATCCACCACGAGGATGGGTTTCAAGGGGGATGTGCTCACTTAGAGGTGTTTTGAAATGGTGAAATAAAAAGTGGCGCCTTGCCCACGCACTGAATCAACCCACAAGCTGCCTCCATGTTTCTCCACCATCTTCTTCACGATGGCCAAGCCGGCGCCGGTACCGCCCCCATACTTTTCCTGGGAATGCAGCCGCTTGAAGATCTTGAAAATATTCTCGTGGTGACGCGGGTCGATGCCGATGCCGTTGTCGCGGACGTAGAACACGTGAAAGTCGTTGGGGTTCACCGGGCCTTTCGGGCTTCGTACGGTTGGAACCGTCCCGATGTGCACCGTTTTGTGCTCCCGGTCACTGTAGCGCATGGCGTTGGTGAGCAGGTTGTTGAATACTTCCCGCATCCGCACTTGGTCGCAGCGCACCAGGGGCAGGGGCTCTGCGATGGTAACGGTGGTCTGGGTTTGCTCGAGGCGGGGCGAAAGCAGATCCAGCACTTCGGCCACTAGGGCATTCATATCGGTTTCGACCAGCACCAGATCGAGGCGGCCCACCCGGGAAAGCTGCAGCAGGGACTCAATCAGGTTCTCCATGCGCTGACTTAGCCGGACCAGGGTCTGGAGCTTGCCCACGCCGTCGGCGTCGAGCTTGTCGGCGTAGTCTTCGAGCAGAAACAGCGAGTAGTTGTGAATACCGCGCAAAGGCTCCTTCAGGTCGTGGGAGGCCACGTAGGCAAAGGAGTCCAGCTCGTCGTTGCTGCGCTCGAGCTCGGTGTTGAGCTTGCTGAGGGTGGTAGCGCGGGCTTGGAGCTCGTTGAAAATCTTGAGCCGCACGTCGGAAATGTGCAGGCGAATTTCCTTGGCGGCCTCAATCTCCATCGGCTTCCAGGGCAGGGCCGTGCTTTCCACCACCTGCTTCCACTGCTCAAACGACTGCCGGGGCGAAAGGAAAATCTGCCCGTCGGCCATTACCTCGGGCTTTTCGTCGCGGCCAGCCCAGGTGACGGTCTGCACCTGCTCGGGCCGGAACCAGAGGATGTAGTTGCCGGGGGCCTCAGCCAGGGCAATGGCCAGAATGCCGCTAGCCGTGGGCCGGATAGACAGCCCGTCCGGGTTGAGGCTGGCGTAGGAGTTGGTGTAGAAAACGTCGCCGGTGCGGTGGTGCTGGAGCCAGTCGAGCACCTTCTGAATCTGGGGTTTGGTCGGCGTGTGGCCCAGCGGAATGATGTCGTCGTCGAAGCAAATGGCCACCCCGCCGCAGTCGAACACGTCGAGCAGGCTGGGCTTGAAGCGGTAAAGGCCCTCCACGAAATTGTCGTTGCTGGTCACGCGCTCAAACAGGCGCACCTGGTTTTCGCGGATGTGCAGCTGATATTCCCGCTCATCGTGCTGCTCCTTGGACGTTATCAGGGCCGAAAACGTCTTGCCAATGAACTGGCACAGGTCGCGCAGCTCGTAGCTGACCAGCTTGGGCGTGCGGTGGTGGCAGGTTATCATGCCCCAGAGCCGCCCGTCCTGGATCAGCGAAATGGTCATGGTAGCCGCCGAGCCCATGTTGCGCAGGTACTGTAGATGAATCGGCGACACGCTGCGCAGCACCGAGTAGGTCATGTCGGGCGGCAGGTGGGTGCTGGGGTTGAGCACCGGCAGTAGGCGGGTGGGCTCGTAGGCCACGTCGGGAATAAAGCGCAGCCAGTTTTTGAGGTACATGGCCCGGGCCTGCTTGGGAATGTCGGTGGCGGGGTAGTGCATGCCCAGCCAAGGCTCAATGTCCTCGTGCCGGGCCTCGGCAATGACTTCGCCGCTTTCATCGGGCGCAAACCGGTAGATGGCCACCCGGTCGAAGCCCGTAATGGCGCGCACCTGCTCCACGGCGTACTGGCAAAATTCCAGCACCCGCGTGGCGCCCAGCATCTGCCCCAAAGCGTTGTTGAGGAAGGGCAGATCCAGCTGGGGCACCGCGTTTTCGTCCACGGGCTCAAACTCCAGCCACAGCAGCTGGTCGTAGCGGTGAAGAATGATCTTGTAGAAGGGCTGCCCAGCCACGTGGTCGAGGCGGGAGCCCAGCAGCCGGGCGTCGGTGGTTAGCGTGGGCAGCAGCTGCTCGATTTCGGCCAAGCGGGCGGGACCCAGCAGCTGGTCGAGGGTGCCGCCCACCAGGTCGGAGGCCGCCACGCCAATTCGCTCAAGGGTATTCTCGCTGGCTTGCACTATCCGGTGAGTGGTTTCGTGCAGGCAGAGCAAAAAGCCGTAGGGCTGAATCAGGCCGGGAATGTGGATGGGCTCCCGGTCGCAGTTGGTCAGGTTTATTTCGGCGCCCAGCAGGCTCTCATCGGTATAGCTCATGGTCGATTTAGCCAGGCGTAAAGTTTCTGGAAGGTCAGGCTGGCCGATTGCACAAGTTCATCCGGTCCCGCGGCGGGGGCGGCCTCAGTCAGCAGCTGGCAAAATAACTTCCATTGGGGGCCGGTCCGTTCCCCTGCGCCCTGGAAGAAGGTGCGGGCCGGGATGCCGGCTTTGGCCAGCTGGCGCGCAATAACCTGCCCGCCCAGCGTGGATCCTTCCAGTACGTACATGGCGCCCAGCAGTTGAGCTTGCGTATCGAGCGGCGGCATATCCGGGCACAGGGGCAAGCCGGGCGCGGCGGGGTTTCGGTGCAGATCCTGCAGAATCAGGGGCGCCCGCAGCCGCCGGGACACCTCCCACTCAGGACCGAGTGAAGCGCTCTGGAGCCGGACTTCGTAGGGTTGCAAAAACCCGTACATGTCGGCCAGAAACTGCTCGGTGCCGGCCCGGGAAAGCGTGCCGGCCGTCAGGGCCTGATTGAAGTCGTTCTGCTCGAGGGCATCGTGGTAGGGGCGGGTTTCGGCGCGCAGCCGCGCCAGAATGCCGGGTGCTTCGGTGGGAGGGAGCATGGACACAGGAAAATAACACGGGCAAAGATGGGGCAAGTACGCCAGCCGCGCGAGAAGGATCCGGTTTTTTGCTGGAAGCCGCTGCCGAGCTTGTTGGCGGCCATAATTCAGAGGTCAAGCTCAGTTCAACTTATGTGTCCAGAATGGCCTGGGGTAGCGGAATTTGCTTTCCGATAAATGCCAGACCGATATTCTACCACCCCACGATATGGGTAGCGCGGGCAACGCAACTGGCGGTGGCAGTCTTGCTGGAATGGTCGGGGTGACTCACCACACCTGTTGTTTCGATGGTGGCTTCGGAGCCCAGGGTACTCATGGTAATCCTGTGGCCGTTGAGCAACCCGATTTTGGTGATACCGTTGGTTTATAGCTTCTGCACGAGCCAGAAGTGCCTCCGACCTGGCAACTAATTTGAAATTCAGGGCACAGGCCGAAAACAAAACCGCCTCCCAGACTTGGCGTCTAGGAGGCGGTTTTCCAATGAGCGAGAAACGAGGTTCGAACTCGCGACCCTCAGCTTGGGAAGCTACACTTTGAGGGTTGTCAATAATTGTTGATATGCCTTAGCGGTAGAAAAAACCGTGTTTTTAGCGTTTTTGGCCTATCTGGACTTATTGTCGTTACCCTCCTTTCTATTATATTTGTTTAAACCAGCGTTTAAACCAGCGTTGGGATAAGCAGATATGGCAACGACTGAACACAAGGAAGGTAAGGCCACGGTCAAGGTTGTGTACTACACCTACAAAACGCTGGCCGATGGGTCACACCCGTTCATGGTGCGTATTACCAAAGACCGCAAGCTGAAGTACATTGCTACCGGCCAGAGTCTGCACCCAAAGTACTGGAACCCGCTTAAAAAGGAAGTACGCAAAAGCTACCCTGAAAAAGCCCGCGAAAAGCTGCTGACGAAACTGGCAGAATGGCAAGCCAAGTACAGCGGGGCCGCCGATACGCTGGCCGAAGCCGATGAGCAACACGACGCGCCGGCCGTAGCCGCCAAGGCCATTGAAGGACGCAAAGCAGCACGGCGAATAAAGCTGCTGGCCTACTGCGACGAGCTGAGCGCAGGCTACCTCAAAACCGGCCAAGCTGGCAATGCCACCGTGTACCGCGACTTGCGCAACCAGTTGGCAAAGTTCGTTGCAGCTGAGGCCAACGCGCCTGCGCCGCCCACCGGCCGGGGCCAAGCCGACGCCTGGGCTGAATGGGTAGGCCGCTACGACGTGCCCCTTGACCGGGTAAACGTGGCGTTCTGCCACGAATGGGAGCAGGCCTTACGTGCTACTGGTATCAAGGAAATAACCTTGTCGCTGCGGTTTCGCACGTTGCGGGCCGTTCTCAATCAAGCTATTGCGGCCGGGTTGGTGAAGCCTACGGCATATCCGTTCGCCCGCACCGTGGCCGAAAAGCACAAGCTGCAAGTCGGCAAGTTTGACGTGAGCACGGGCAAACGAGCCATTAGCCGCGACGAGCTGCGCAACTTGGAAGCCTTGCCTACAGCCACCGACCGGCAGCGGCTGGCGAAGGATATCTTTTTGTTCTCGTTCTACGGGGGCGGTATCAATTTTGTGGATTTGGCCCAACTGCGTTGGCGCGACCTGACCGGGGCCGCCGTGGATACCGGCTATGCCGACCGCCTGCACTACGTGCGCCAAAAGACAGGCGGTAAGTTCTCATTGCGGCTGCTGGCACCTGCCGCCGCCATTGTGGCTGCTTACCGGCCATTCACTTTTGCTACGCCCGATAGCTACGTATTTCCGGTGCTGGATTCTGCCAAGCACGTCAGCCCCGCTCAGGTAAGCAACCGGCTGCACAAAGTGCTGGGGCAAGTAAACAACGAGCTGAAAACACTGGGGCAACTCGCTGGCATTGCCACGCCCCTCACTACTTATGTAGCTCGTCACACTTTTGCTACTACACTCAAACAAGCTGGGACTCAGATCGCTCTCATTTCGCAAGCAATGGGCCATAAGTCAGAAGCTGTAACCGCGGTATACCTAGATTCCTTTGCATCGGATGTGATAGATTTAGTCTATGAGCAATTATTATAAGACTCATCAGCTTGTTAGTACATACTGTTTATTCATAGGTGGTTATCTCCATGGAATCGGCAGTTTAACATAATAGTGCACAATTATGCACAGTGTTGCACAGTGTTGCCTAGTGTTGCACACTGGGCTTTTAAGACCTCTCTAATACTGTAATATTCGCTTCGTCAACAACAAAAGACGTAGCGTATGTACAATCCATTTGAAAGCATCGATGCCCGGTTAAGCAACTTGGAGGCATTGGCATTAGAGGCTCTATCTCGCCTTCGTAGTACTGCTCAGGTCCCTGCATCTGAAGTTAGTGGAATTGAGTTGGCTCAAGAAATTACTCGACTGAGTAAGCCACGGATATATGCCCTAGTATCAGCGCGTGGCATACCTCACTCAAAAAGAGGAAACAAACTCTACTTCAATCGTGCTGAATTGCTAGCTTGGGTTGAGCGGGGGCGCCGGAGCGAAGGTGACGCCCCAACACTCTTCACTCCAAAGGGCAAGCCTCGCGGGCGGCGTTCGACCAAGTAATGGCGACGGCAATAATACCTGTAGCTGGGCGACGACAAGCCAAGGATGCTATATCTGCAGTACCTGAAGCATCCCAAACAATAGCTGACTTACAGCGCCAAGTAGCCCAAGATGCCGCTGCTCAACGCCGTTCAGAAAATACTCTGATTGCCCATGCTGAGGTGCTCAGAGGGTTGCTCGGACAAGTTGTACCGCTGGACTTCCGTAAGCTGGTAGGCCTAGACAATGACAATGAGAAGCTCAAAAGGAGCCACCATGTCGTTACAGTAGCAGAAGAGGTGATGATCTTAGCCAAGCGTAATGGCTGGGGCTTGGCCAGAAGTGCCAATTACCTGTATGCCTACAATGGAGCATTCTGGCAAGTGCAGAAAGAGGATGATTTGCGGCAATTCTTGCAAAAGGCAGCAGAAAAAATGGGGATTGATAAGTATGAAGCCCGTTACGTCCAATTCGGTGAGTTGCTGTTCAAACAGTTTATGAGCGCTTCTTACCTGCCAGCCCCGGAACGGACGCGGGAGGCAGTAAAAATCAATCTTGCCAACGGTACCTTTCACATCAGCCTCGACCAACAAAAGCTAGCTCCATTTGACCCGGCTGACTTCCTGACTTACCAGTTGCCTTTCAAGTACGACCCTGTCGCCACTGCTCCCTTGTTTGAGCAATTTCTAACCAGGGTACAACCAGATAATGATTGTCGGAGGCTATTGGCCGAGTTTATTGGGTATGTGTTCGTATCGCCGGCTAAGATGAAGCTGGAAAAGACCTTGCTTCTTTATGGATCGGGGGCCAATGGTAAATCGGTTTTCTTTGAAATCGTTACAGCGATGCTAGGCAAGGAAAACGTTAGCCACCACTCATTGCAAAACCTGACAATTGAACCTGCCTACTGCCGTGCGAACTTGGCTAACGTCCTCGTAAACTATGCCAGCGAGTTAGGTGGCAAACTCGATGCGAATGTATTCAAGCAATTGGTTTCAGGTGAACCTGTGGAAGCACGTTTACCCTACGGGCAACCATTCACAATGAGTGACTACGGTAAGCTGTTGTTCAATTGTAATGAGCTCCCAACAGAGGTAGAACACACTTCGGCTTTCTTTCGGCGGTTCCTGATTGTTCCCTTCAATCAAACGATTCCCGAGTCCGAGCAAGACCCTGCGCTAGCCGCCAAAATTGTTAGTGGCGAGCTATCAGGCGTGTTCAATTGGGTACTGGAAGGATTACGGCGACTACTGCAGCAAGGCAAGTTCACAGATTGTGAAATGGTACGGCAGCAGGTAGATGAATACAAGGGCCAATCAGATACAATACGCTGTTTCTTGATTGATAAAGGCTATGAAAGCAGTGCGAGCCACACTATAGCTCGGAAAGTGCTATACCCCGAATACCGGGCGTACTGCATCGAAGAGGGCAATCACCCGGTAAACAGTCGAAACTTTACCAATCGACTGAAAAACTGTGGTATTGCGAGCACCCGCCATGGTGGTGGAGTAATTTATCATGTTGTTCAAGTCAGTCGCAGCTTTTAAAAAGTTTTCTTTTAGCCTACACTGATAGCACTCACAACACATATAAGCTCTTTCTGGGCTGCTCATGGTGCTGACGATGGTTTAAGGTTCTTCTCACGTCCATTGGTAAGCCTGCCCGTGTAGTAAGTGTTGGAAGTGCTGTATAAAACAAACATTATTTATGGCCTTTCGCTACCAGCTTCAACCCTATAGAGGCAGCCGAAAAAACCGCTACACCTGCCCAGGTTGCAACAAGCCGTACAGTTTCACTCGCTGGCAGGATTTACGCACTGCTGAACTTTTGCCTCAACAGTTCGGCCGCTGTAATCGAATGAACAGTTGCGGCTACTCACTCAGTCCTTATGACAAAGTATCCAATAGCATCAGCTATGCAGACGATCAATGGCGAAGTAACCTCGAAGGACGAACTATGTCAAGTTGCCAACCAAAACCTCAGCCGGCTCAGCAGTTGTGTACTATTCCGGAAACAGTACTACAGCAGTCCTTGAGCTGCTATGAGCGAAATGCCTTTGCCCAACTTTTGCAAAAGCATTTTGGAGCTGGAGTCGCTATAGATCTACTCAACCGGTTTGAGATTGGGACTTCCACCTACTGGCCAGGTGCTACAGTTTTCTGGCAACGTGACGAACTTGACAGGATACGTGGTGGGCAAGTTGTGCTGTTCGATGAAAGTGGGCACACTTCTAAGCTGCCGGCTCAAGATGGGACCCCAAAACGTTGCACAACGTGGGTTCATACGGCATACGCGCAAGCATGCAGACAGCAGAAAAAACAGCTTCCAGCTTGGTTAGTGCGCTACCTGGAACCGGGAGTAAGCAAAAGCCCTAGTTTGTATGGGATACGGCAACTGAATAAGGTCGCAGTTGGACAACCTATTGCCATTGTTGAAGCACCAAAGACAGCAGTTATTTGCTCCGGATACTTTCCTCAGTTTATATGGCTAGCGGTAGGCAGCCTAAGCTATTTGACAGTTCAAAGACTAACACCAGTGAAAGGGTATTCTATCACACTTTACCCAGATGCTTCCATCGATGGCAGTGCTTTTCAAGTTTGGTGTACAAAAGCAGATGTATTGCGGAAAGCTGGATTTATAGTTCAGGTATCTGATATCTTGGAGAAAGCAGCGACAGCTTGTCAGAAAGCTACTGGAAGTGATTTAGCAGACTTATTACTTGAGCAATGGATTGGTTATCCCCAAAGTTGGGTTTAAACTGTAAATTCGGCTACCGTTACCGGTGATTCCGGCTACCGTTACCGGTGATTCCGGCTACCGTTACCGGTGATTCCGGCTACCGTTACCGGTGATTCCGGCTACCGTTACCGG
>NZ_SEWE01000026.1 GCF_004167665.1 Hymenobacter persicinus
GGTAAGCAGCGTTTCGCTATCTGCAAGAAAAATCGTTTCTTTTTTTCTTGCTCTGGCTCCTGGTGCGGCCGCCTCGTTCAAGCGGGGTGCAAAGGTAACCAGCAGTTCGCTTTTTCCAAGAACCCAAGCGAAAAAAGTTTTTCGCCTTTCGGCCTTTTCACCGTGCGGTGCCCTCTTCCGGTTGAAGCGGGCTGCAAAGGTAAGTGGACTTTTCTGCTTTTTCCAACTCCCTGAGCCAATCTTTTTTTCAGCCCTAGAGCGCAGGGCTCCGAAAGGAAAATAAAGCTGGTCGAGTAGTGGGATCCAACCGCGTTTCGGTTTGGGAGTGCAAAAGTGCGGCCTTTTCCCCGCCTTTCCAAACCCACTCCCCAACTTTTCTGCTCGGCTTCCCGTATTAGGGCGGCTTCGGCAAAAGCAGTGACTGGTGGGCAGGCTGTGGTACAGCTACTTACCGCCACCGATAAGTTCAGCTGGCGCTAACTTTTTTCTACAAATTTTCTTGGCGGCTCCCTTCGCCTAGACTTTAGCGGACAAATGGAAGCCGAAAGTGCTCTGGCAGCTTGGAATGGCCATTTGCTGTTCTTGCGGCTGGCCAGATTGGCTGTCGACAGGATCCAACTCGCTGGCAGGCAAAAGGATTAGCTCAAGCGAGGGGTTGCTTTTGCGGTGGAGAGCCAGCGCTGCCCTATTATAAAGGGATACATGAGCATAGCCGGCTCGGCAAAGTAGCGCCACCGGTAGCCCACGAAGAAAATCAGGCTTAACAGCCACACGGCAACCACCGGCGTGAGCAGTAAAACGTCGGGCCGGTGCAGGCGGATACCCTGAAAACCGGTGACGCCGAGCAGTAAACTGAGCAAAAAGGCAGCGTGGACGACAGCCGTGACGGGATGATAGGCAGTGCGGGGCGCGTCGGCAATGAAGTTTTCGGGTGAGAAGAACAGCACCGTTTTGCGCAGCCAAAGCTGAAGCTCCTGCTGGGGATGAGCCAGTACCCACTGGCGGGCCAGGCGGGCCCGGGCCCGGCCTTCCTGATACTGGTCCAGCGCATCCAGGTTGGGAATGTGGACGCGCACGAACTGGTCGAAGGGTTGGGTTCGGTCGTCCCAGTCGAACATGAAACGGCCCTGGGTTACGGGATTATGGCCCTGTAGCAGTTCGAAGCCAGCCTGGTTGCTGAGTACGAAGGAAGAACAGGCGGTGGTTTTTCAGCAGAATAGGTACGTGAGCCAGCAGGAGCATTGCCGCCGTTACGGCTGCCAGGCCCAGAGCTCGTCCTCGCGGCTGAGCTGCGGATTGCCGGAGCAGAAGCAGCCATACCAGGAAAACCAGCCCGTAGACGGCCAGCAGGTAGCCGCGCAGCAGGCAGGAAACCGTGACGCTGGCCGTGATAAGCAGCGCATCGAACCCAGTGAGCAGCCGGCCGTCCAGCAAGCGTAGCAGTTTGTAGACGACCAGAATCAGCAGGGGCAGCACCAGATTCTCGTACCACATATAGGCTCCTATATAATAGAAGACCGAAGGATAGAGCAGCCAAAGCAAAGTGCCGGCCCACGCCAGCGGGGGCGCCACGCCGAAATAAGCCAGGGTACGCTGCACGTACAGCCCGCCCAACAGGTAGCCCCCGGCGGTGAGGGCAAATACCAGCAGCGTGAAATAATGCTTGGGCAGGCCGGCGCGCTGCCACTCTATATAGAGGAAGACGGGAAAGCTGGCGTGAAAGGCGTCGGACCGTAAGACGTGGCGCTCCGGGTCGAGGCTGACGTAGCCGCGGCCGGCGAGGTAATTATCGGCAATGCGGCCGTTGCGACGCTCGTCGTAGTTCCACTCCAGCCCCGGATTGAGGTGCAGCAGCAAGCCCAGCTTAAGCGCGGCCAGCACCAGCGCCAGGGGCCAAACGAAACGGGGCAGGGACTTCAGCACGGCGGCAGAGGAAATCAGGCAGAGTGAGGGGCTAAAGTTGGCGGATAAAACCGGAATACCCCCGCAGCTTTTAGTTAGGTCAAGTCCAACTCGTACGCGGCAGTAGTACCTTGGCGGCTTCATGTAGTGGTTATATTGTCCCGTTCGTTGTGCGTCAGCCTGCCTCACTCCTCCCCCACCGCCTGCGCCGCCCGTTGGTAAGCCTGTTTTTTGGGGTGCTGGGCCTGCTGGGCGTGTTGCTGCACCGCGACTACGGCCTGCCCTGGGACGAGCAGCTCGACCGGCTCAACGGCATTATCAGCTTGAAGTACGTGGCCCTGAAGCTGGCGCCCGAGCGGGCCCGACAGGAACCCAGCTTCAGCGCTATTCCCGACATGCGCGACAATCAGGACACCGACCACGGGGTTATCTTCCAGTTGCCGCTGCTGCTGCTGGAACGGGCCGTGGGCGCCCACGATTCCCGGGACGTGTACTTTCTGCGCCATCTGGTCACGTTTTTCACGTTTCTGGCCGGACTGTACTTCTTCTACCGGCTGGCCACGGCCCGGTTTCGGAGCTGGACGCTCGGGCTGCTGGGGGCCGCGCTGCTGATTGGGTCGCCGCGCTTTTTCGCCGAGGCCTTCTATAACTACAAGGACCTAGTGTTTCTGGCTTTCTTCAGCACCGGCATCTATACCCTCACCCGGCTGTTGCGGCGCCCGACGTGGCGCACGGCCCTGCTGCACGCCGCCGCAACCGGCGCCGCCATCGACGTACGGACGATGGGCGTGCTGCTAGTGGGCCTGACCCTTGGGTTTGTGGGGCTGGAGCTACTATACCGGCCGACGCTGCGAAGCCGCTTTGCCACGGCCGCGGCCCTGTGTCTGCCCGCAACAGCGGCAGTGGTAGTGCTGGGCTGGCCGTATTTGTGGGAAAACCCCGTGGGGCACTTTCTGGAGGCGTTTCAGAGCTTCCGGCAGTACCGCTCCGATATGCTGGTGCAGTATCTGGGCGAGCAGGTGTCGGTGCGGGAACTGCCCTGGCACTACGTGCCGGTATGGCTGCTGATTACGACGCCGCTGGCCTATTCTCTTTTCTTCGTAACAGGTGCGGCCACGCTGGCTCACCACGCGCTGCAGCGTCCCCGGGCCTGGCTGCGGACCCGCACCGGCCGGCAGGATCTGCTGTTTGCGGCCTGGTTTTTCGGGCCGCTGCTGGCCGTTATCGGGCTCCACTCGGTTATTTACGACGGCTGGCGGCACCTGTACTTCATCTACCCCGCGTTTGTGCTGCTGGCTTTGCGCGGCATCAGTCGGACGGGCTATTGGGCCCGGCGCGGCGAATCGGGCATAGGGCGCTTAGCAGCCCTGGGCGCGTTGCTTGCCTTGGCCGGCAACGGGGCCTACACCACTTTCCGCATGGTGCGGGAGCATCCTTACCAAAATATGTACTTCAGCGGCCTGTCGGGGACGGCGGCCGAGCGGCTGTTTGAGCGCGACTACTGGGGACTTTCCGGGCGCGAGGGACTCGAATGGATTCTGGCCCACGACGCCAGCCCCCGGGTGAAGGTTGGTACCGATGCCCGCACGGGCCTGATGCTGCACAATGCCAGCCTGATGCTGCTCCCCGCCGAGCGGGCCCGGGTGGTGCTCACCAGCGCCGACCAAGCCACTTACCTGCTGACCGTGTACCGCTGGCACCCGCAGCCCTACCCGGCAACTCGGGGCCGGGAAGTGCACCAGATCCGGGTGGAAGGCATCAAAATCCTGTCGGTGTTCCGACGTTAAGAGGCTGCTTGGACAACTCGTGTACGGCGGGCTCCGGGCATAAATCAGCCCGCCGTGCCATCTTTGCCCGCAAAACAATCTGGCTGGCCTCGTTGCTATGCTTTCGTTTCGTTCTGCTTTTTCGCCGCCTTCATGCCGCTACTTGTTGTTGCTGATGCCGCCCAGGTTCGCCAGTTCCTGGATTTGCCGGCCCGCCTGTACCACGACCAGCCCAATTGGATTTCTCCCCTCGACCACGAAATTGAAAGCGTTTTTGACGTCGGCAAGAACCCCAACTTCAAGAACGGGGAAGCTATCCGCTGGATTCTGACCAACGCCCAGAATGAGGTCATCGGGCGGGTGGCAGCGTTTGTCAACAACTCCACGGCCTACACCGACCCCACGCTACCCACCGGCGGCATGGGCTTTTTTGAGTGCATCAACGACCAGGCAGCGGCCAACGAGCTATTTGAGGCCGCCCGGCGCTGGCTGCTGGAACGCGGCATGCAGGCTATGGATGGCCCCATCAACTTCGGGGAGCGGGACCGGTTCTGGGGCTTGCTGGTGGCGGGCTTTACCGAGCCCAACTACGGTATGTTCTACCACCAGCCTTACTACCAGCAGCTGTTCGAGAACTACGGCTTTCAGACCTATTTCAAGCAGTACACCTGCTACCGGTCGGTTTCGGCGCCCCTGCACCCAAGCTTTGCCCGCACGGCCGAGCGGTACGCCCGGGAGCTGCCCGCCTTCCGCTTCGCCCACGCCGATAAGGGCAACCCCGAAAAGCTGGCTCAGGATTTCCACCACGTCTACAACCTGGCCTGGGCCAACCACTCGGGCATCAACCCGATGACGCTCGACAAAGCCCGGGACCTGGTCAAGCAGATGAAGCCGGTAATTGACGACCGGCTGGTGTGGTTTGCCTACCACGAGGACGAGCCGATTGCCTTTTTTGTGAGCTTGCCCGAGCTAAACCAGATTTTCAAGCACGTGGGCCGCAAGTTTGGGCTGGTGGGCAAGCTGCGCTTCCTCTGGGAGCGGTACAAGTTCAACCGCCGCCAGCCCAAGCGCATGTTCGGCCTGATTTACGGGGTCGTACCCGCTTTCCAGGGGCAGGGTGTGGATGCGGCCATGCTCGTGCACGCCCAGCAGACCCTGCTGGCGGCCGGCTACACCGACATTGAAATGAACTGGATTGGGGACTTCAACCCCCGGATGCTGGCCGTTATCCGCTCCATCGGGGCACGCATCTACAAAACCCACGTCACCTACCGCAAGCTTTTCGACGAAACCCGCCCCTTCGAGCGCAGTCCCATCATTAAGTAGATTTTTCAGTA
This sequence comes from Hymenobacter persicinus, assembly GCF_004167665.1. Taxonomy (GTDB): domain Bacteria; phylum Bacteroidota; class Bacteroidia; order Cytophagales; family Hymenobacteraceae; genus Hymenobacter; species Hymenobacter persicinus. The sequence goes on from NZ_SEWE01000026.1 coordinate 5,006, forward strand.
CCCTATTTCTTTTCAGCTCTATAATAAGGTCCGGGTGTATACCCTGAATAGGGCCTTATTATTCAGGAAAAAATAATAAGGTACCAACGAAGTGATTAGCTCGTTAGTGGGCCTGCCGAAATGCTGCATCCAGCTTCAGCACCTGCGGAATGAGCAGGTGTTGGTCGTCGTTGTGGAGCACGTAGTCGGCGCGGCTGAGCTTTTCCTCCTCGCTCATCTGCTTGCCCACGATGGCCAGGATATCGTCGGCGGTGCGGTGGGGGTCGCGGAGCAGCACCCGGGCCTGCCGCACGGGCAGCGGGGCAAACACCGTGATAATCCGGTCGAGTTGGCGGTAAGAGCCGGATTCGAACAGCAAGGCGGCCTCCTTTATAAGGTAAGGATGCCCCTGCTGTTGCTGCGCCTCGGCCCACTGCTCGAAGTCGCGGCCCACGTGCGGATGCACCAGCGCATTGAGACGGGCCAATTGGGCTGGGTCGTTGAAGGCGACTTTGGCGAGGTAGCCGCGGTTTAGGACGCCGGCGGCATCGAAGGCTTCGGGGCCGAAGGCTTGCTCCAGCTCGGCGCGCAGGGCCGAGTCGTGGGCCATGACCCACTTGGCCCGAAAGTCAGCATCGTAAACCGGCACCCCGAGCACCTGAAACAGGCGGCACGCCACGCTCTTCCCCGATCCAATTCCGCCCGTTATTCCAATCCGCAGCATATGGTGAAGTGGTGAGATGGTGAAGTGGTGACGTGTTAATCTGATGGCACGGTTGGAACGATGAAACGGAAAGTGGCAGCTGGCTGAGGGTCACCGCCCGCATTGCGCACGTCGGCGCCGCCAGCACGGCAGCTCACCATTTTACAAGTTCACAATTTTACCACTCGCACGGCAGGCGTCAAGATCCGGACGCCGCGGGCCAGGCGGGGCGTTTGGGCCAGCACGGGCTGCAGGCTGGAGTCGGGCGTATGAAACTGGCCGTAGTGCAGCAGCACCCGCACCTGGCTCAGGTCGAGGCGGGCCGTGTCCTCGGCGAAGCACTGCACCTGCACCTGCACCGTGGCCGGCCGCAGCCGAAACTGCTGGTCGGCGGGAAAGTCGTGGAGCTCGGGCACCACCCGCACCGGAATTGTGACCAGGGGGCGGGGCTGCAGGCGCACACGCACGTCCTGCACGTCGGTCTGCACCAGGGCCGGCCCGCCGATGGGTACGCTCATTGCGCCTTCGCTGCTGCCGGCCGGAGCCTGGGGCAAATGCACCGGATACGGACTGGCCAAGCGGCTCACGGTGGCGGCGGGGCCCCGGAAGGCAATGCTTTCGGGCGTAAACACGGCCGCGTAGGGCAAAGCCGAGCCGTCAGTGTTGGGGCTGAGCGTGAGGGCGACCCGGCGGGTGATGAGCCGGTCAAACTCCACCCAGAGCGTATCGTTGAGGATGTAGTTGAACTGCAAGGACTCCATGGCCGCCTGCAAAGCCGGCCGCAACGACTGGCCGGTCACGAAGCGCGTGGCGGGCAGCCGGCTGAGCCGCACTTCAGCGGGCTTCACGTCCAGGAGCAGGTTTTTGCGCAGCAGCTTCCAGCCCCGCCCAGTCACGTTGACGGCCACCTCGGTGGGCAGGGGCCGCACCGGAATGTAGCGCTGGGTGTCGTAGCGCCACACCAGCGGGTAGGTGATGCGCGTGGTGTAGGTCTTGTTCAGCGCGTTGAGTAGCCAAAACGTGGAAGCGGCCAGAAAGCACGCCGTAATGGCCCGCCAGTAGCTGCGCTCCTGCCCGTAAAACGGGCTGACAAACCAGCGCAGCAAACGGGACGAACGGGCCAGCACGATACAGCGGAATTAGGGAGTAGTCACCACGGGAGCCGCCGGCGTTTTCGGCGCTACCTCGCGGGCAATGGCCGTACGGTCGAACTTGAGGCGCGTACCCCGGTCTACCTCAATAATAACGGATTCCTCGCTTACCTCCACCACTTTGCCGTGCAGGCCACCGATGGTTACCACGTTGGTACCCTTGGTAATGGCCTCGCGGAATTTCTTGGCTTCGGAAGCTTTGCGCTGCTGGGGCCGGATCATGAAAAAGTAAACAACGGCGGCAATGGCCACCGGAAACAGCAACGACGTGAAGCCTTCACCGGCCGGGGCTTGCAATAAAAGAGTCAGCAACATGGAAAGTCGGGTAAAAAAATTACGGGCGGCCGAAGCCTAGGAAGGACCTCACCGCGCGGCCCGGCAGCTCAGTGCTGCGCGGGCTCACGCAATAAGGTCCTTCGCAAACATGAGGACGCCTAAAAAAACGTCAGGTTACTTCACCGGACCGGCGGCCCCGTCAGCTAGCACGTTGGCTTTGATAACCACCTGGGTGATGTTGGGCTGAGTGTTGGCCCGTACGGCAATTTCCTTGTTTTGGAGGCCGGTTTTGCCGTGGCTGTCGAACTGCACGTCGATAGTGCCCGAAGCGCCGGGAGCAATGGGCTCCTTGGTCCAGTTGGGCGTAGTGCAGCCGCAGGAAGCGGTGGCGTTTTCAATCAGCAGGGGCGTTTTGCCGGTGTTGGTGAAGCTGAAGGTGTGCTTCACCACGGCGCCAGGCTGAATGTCGCCGAAGTTGAACTCGCTTTCGGTGAAGGTCATCACCGGGGCGTTGGGGTTGGGGGCGGTGGTTTCGCCGGCCACGTTCGGGTTGTCGACCGTGGGGTTGGCGGCATCACTAGCGGCGGTGGCGGCGGCGTTCATGCCTTCGGTGCCCACTTCGGAAGTCTTGTCGCTGTTGCAGGCCCCCAAGAAAACCATCCCGGAGAGCAGCAACGCAGAAAACAGAGTACGTTTCATAAGAAAGAGGATGGCGGATTAGAAGCCATCAGAGCGTTAAAGGTAAGACGAAGCGACGAAAAAAAGCACGTCATGCCCGGCTAGGCCCGGCATGACGTGCTGAGTTGAAGCGGCCTAAGCCAGGTTATCGATGATGGACTGGGCAAACTCCGAGGTGGTAGCCTTGCCGCCCAGGTCGCCGGTGCACTTCTCGCGCTGCTTGAGCGTGGCATCCAAGGCGGCCTCAATCCGGTCGGCGTAGGTATGCTCGCCGAGGTGGTGGAGCATCATCAGGCCCGAGCGCAACAGGGCCGTCGGGTTGGCTTTGCCCTGGCCGGCAATGTCGGGGGCCGAACCGTGCACGGCTTCGAAAATGGCCATGTCGTCGCCGATGTTGGCGCCGGCTACCACGCCCAGGCCGCCCACGAGGCCAGCGCAGAGGTCGGAGAGGATGTCGCCAAAGAGGTTGGTGGTCACCACCACGTCGAACTGCTCGGGCTTGTTGACGAGCTGCATGCACATGTTGTCGATGATCTTATCCTCGAACACAATCTGCGGAAACTCGGTGGCGGCCTCTTTGCAGGCGTCGAGCATGAGCTTGCCGGCCATCTTGAGGATGTTGGCTTTGTGGGCCAGGGTGACTTTTTTGCGGCCATGACGGGCAGCGTAGGCGAAGGCCGCCCGGCAGATTTTGCGCGAGCCGGCCACGGTGATGCGGTTGAAGGAGTCAGAAATGCCCAGGCGCTCATCGTACACTTCGAGGCCCGAGTACAGGCCCTCGGTGTTTTCGCGGAACAGCACCAAGTTCACGCCCGAGTAGCGGGAGTCGATGCCCTCGGTGGTTTTGGCGGGGCGCACATTCTGGTAGAGGTCGTATTTCTGACGCAGGGTGATGTTGATGCTGCGGAAACCCTTGCCTACGGGCGTGGTGATGGGGCCTTTGAGGGCCACCCGGTTTTTCTCCAGCGAATCGAGCAGGGCCTGCGGAATCAGCTCGCCCGACTGGTCAAACGTGGTTTGGCCGGCGTTCTGCTCTTCCCACTGCACGGGCACCTGCGCGGCGGTGAAAATGTCCTGAACTGCCTTCGTGATTTCGGGCCCGATACCGTCGCCGGGGATGAGGGTGATAGTGTGCATGCTATGGGGATTGTACTGAAAATGGGGACGCTGCAAAGGTACTCAACCCGCTACGGCTATCATTTGCCCGGGGCGAAAAGATAACCCCCGCGCGGGGCGGGCGGGTGGGCGTTGGTTCAGCCGGCAGTATAAGGCCGCAATTCTGAATAAGCCCTGAAGACGCCCCGGCGCGGAGCCGGGGCCTAAAGAAAATGTGCTGATGCGCTGCCGGCAGTTTCCTGTCCATCAGCCCATCAGCACATTCCCGGGTCAACGCATTTCTAAAGGGTTTTGCGGGAGTTGATCTGGTTGATCAGCTGATCCACGTCGCCGAGCAGCTGCTCGGCTTTGCTCTTGGCGTCCTGAATCACGCGCTGGCCTTCGCTTTTGGCAGTGGAGGCCGGGCCGTCGGCGCGGCTGGTGACGAGGTTTTCGGTCAGGTCGGCCAGCACCTCGCGGTACTTTTCGAGCTGGTAGCTGAGCCAGCTACGGGTTTCGCGCCCCTTTTCCGGAGCGAACAGGAGGCCTACGGCCGCCCCGGTGAGGGCGCCGCCTGCGAAGCACAGAATGCCGGTAGTGGTTTTGCTACCCATAATGCGAAAATCGTGGCGTGGAGGAATTTTGGAAAGGAACGGAGCAAACATACTCAACGGCGAGCCGGCGGCGCAGGTTGCCTCCGCCAGGCCCACGTTGTCACTTACTGGTTGTCGAGCAACCCGCGGCCCGACTTGCGGATGGCGCCGCTGGCCGTCAGGTCCTGGGCCAATTTATCGAGAATACCGTTCACAAACTGCTTGCTCTTGGGCGTGCTGTAGAGCTTGCTGACTTCAATGTATTCGTTGATAGTGACTTTGACGGGAATATTGCGAAACAGATGCATTTCGCAGAGGGCCATCTTCAGAATAATCTTGTCGATGAGGGCCACCCGCTCCACGTCCCAGTTCTGGGTCGATTCGGCAATAAGCTTCTCGTACTGCTCGTCGGCCTGCAGCGTTTCTTTGTACAGGGTTTCGGCAAACTCCTTGTCGTCCACCCAGTTGGCCGACAGCGACATCAGCTCCAGCTCGTCGGTAGCCGCCTCGTCGAGCATCTTGACGGTCTTGAGCACCAGGTTTTTCACCACCGAGCGGTTTTCCTCCCAGTTCAGGTCGGCTTCCTCAATCTGGGCGGGCATGGTTTCGCCCTTGAAAACGTAGGTCTTGTAGAGGTGCTTCAGGATTTCCTGATCCTCGGCGTAGTTGCCGGCCGGGGCGGCCAGGTAGCTCTGAAACTCGGCGTCGTTCTTGATTTCGGTGCGCCAGGCCTTGCGCAGGGCTTCGAGCTCCTCAGTGCCGGTCCACTTCAACGAGCGGCGGATGGTCAGGTCCTGGAGCTGCTTGTTGCTGATGAGCTTGGCCAGGGCGGCGTTCTGCTCAAAGCGGGTGGTATCGAGCAGGGCTTCCTTGGAGGGCGTGAAGCGGCGGGCCTCACGCTCCTTTTCTTCCTCAATCACCCGCAGAATGGCCTCGGGCAGATTGAGCAGGTGGATGTACTGGTCGTGGATGCTCTCGGCCCCGTGCACCATCTGCCCGCCGTAGAACGAGGCGTCCTTGGCTTTCTGCTTCTGGTAGTACTTGATGGCGTCGGCCACGGCCTCGTTCACCTCTTTGTCGTCGAGCTTCTCGACCTCGGCGCCGCTGCCGGCTTTGTGCCACTCCTTGAAGACGGCCTCGGCCATCTTCTGCTGACCTTTCAGCAGTTTACGGTCCTGGGCTTCGGGGGCGTTGAGGTCGGGAGCAAAGGCATCCGCGATGAGGTCATTGGCGAGCATGAAATCGGACCCGACAGCCTGATGATAGGCGTACAGGGCCTGCATAACCTTGATGCGGAGCGTGCGACGGTTGAGCATTCTGTTGAGTTGTCGGTTGTTAGTTGTTCGTTGTCAGTTGTTAGGTCGTTCAACGATACTAACAACTGACAACGAACAACTAACAACTCATTAGTAAGTGGACTTGACTTTGCCCAGGGACGCAATGCGCTCCTCGGCTTGTTTGGTGGCGGCGGCCTGCGGGTGGCTTCCCTCCTGCTCGGCTTTGGCCAGTACCTGGGTGGTAATGTCGAAAATCTTCTCGGTCTGGTTGAGCGCACCCTGCCGGCTGCTGCCCACCACTTCCGAGTACACGTTGATCAGACCGCCCGCGTTGATCAGAAAGTCGGGGGCGTACACGATGCCGCGCTCCACGAGGGCCGGGCCGTGCACATCCTCGTTCTTAAGCTGGTTGTTGGCGCAGCCAGCAATAACCTGGCACTTCAGGCGGCCGATGGTGTCGTCGTTGATGGTGGCGCCCAGAGCGCAGGGCGAGTAGATGTCCACGTCCTGGTCGTAGATTTCATCGAGGCCCACCATTTTGGCGCCGAAGCGGGTGGCGGCCTCCAGGGCGCGGTCTTCGTAGTAGTCGGTCAGCACGAGGTTGGCGCCTTCCTTCTGCAGGTACTCGAGCAGGTAAGTGCCCACGTGGCCCACGCCCTGCACGGCAATGCGCTTGCCCGAGAGGCTATCCGAACCAAACGCCTTCTTAGCGGCGGCTTTCATGCCCATGTACGTGCCGTAGGCCGTTACCGGCGACGGGTCGCCCGAGCCGCCCATGCTTTCGGGCAGGCCAGCCACGTGCTTGGTTTCCATCCGGATGTACTCCATGTCCTTGGTGGTCATGTTCACATCTTCGGCCGTGATATACTTGCCGTTCAGGTTTTTCACGAAGCGGCCAAACTTGCGCAGCAGGGCTTCGGTCTTAAGCGTTTTGGCGTCGCCGATGATGACGGCCTTGCCCCCGCCCAGGTTGAGGCCCGAAATAGCGGCCTTGTAGGTCATGCCGCGCGAAAGGCGGAGCACGTCATTCAGAGCTTCGGCGTCGGAGGCGTAGTGCCACATGCGGGTGCCGCCCAGGGCAGGACCCAGCACCGTGTTGTGGATGCCGATGATGGCCCGCAACCCGGTTTCGTGGTCGTGGCAGAAGACTACTTGCTCGTGTTGATGCTCGGCAATCTGGCCGAAGACCGACGTGTCGGTCAGGGTTTTGATTTCAACCATGGGGGCTGGTAAAAGGGAAATGGGTGGGAAGTTGGAGGGGAGCAGGTTGTTGTATCTTTGGCGAGCGGGCTGCGTAGCCTGTTCAATCCGGGTGCAAAAGTACCCAATTTTTCCCAGCCGGCCAGTGAATGCCCTACTATTGTGGCGCGGGCCCAGGGCAGCTCCCCACGCTTCAACTCCTTACCCGTGCGCGCTTTAGCCTCCACCGATAAGTATATTTTCCGCTATAAGTGGCACTTCCTGGGCGGGGTGCTGTTCGTGGCCCTGAGCACGCTGCTGGCCATCTTCCCGGCCCAGATTGTGCGCTATTCCTTCGACCTGGTCGGGGAAGGCATTGACCTCTACCACCTTTTTGCGGGCACCGCGGCCCAGGACGGCGTCTACTCCCTGTTTGGGCGCAACGTGCTGCTCTACGGCCTGCTCATCGTGACTATGGCGTTGCTGCGGGGCATCTTTCTGTTTTTCATGCGCCAGACGCTCATCGTGATGAGCCGGCACATCGAGAATGACCAGAAAAACGAGATTTTCCAGCATTACCAGTCCCTGCCGCTGAGCTTCTACCGCCGCCACAACACCGGGGATTTGATGTCGCGCATCAGCGAGGACGTAGGCCGGGTGCGCATGTACATGGGGCCGGCCATCATGTATTTCCTGCAGCTGGTGCTGCTGTTCGTGCTCATCATTCCGCTGATGCTGATGGTGAACGTGAAGCTGACCCTCTACACCCTGCTGCCCTTGCCGGTGCTGAGCGTGAGCATTTTCTACGTCAACAACCTGATTGAGCGCAAGTCCGACGAAATCCAGCGCAGCCTGGCGGCCATGACGACGTTCGTGCAGGAGGCGTTTTCGGGCATTCGGGTGCTCAAGTCGTTTGTGCGGGAAGAGGATTCGCACCAGCAGTTCAGCCTGGCCAGCAACGACTACAAGGAAAAGTCGCTGAGTCTGAACTTCGTCAACTCCCTGTTTTTTCCCCTGATTCTGTTCCTGATTGGCATCAGCACCATCGTCACGGTGTGGGTGGGCGGGCAGGAAGTGATTCGTGGCACCATCACCACGGGCAGCATCGCCGAGTTCTTGATTTACGTGAACCTGCTCACCTGGCCCGTTACGGCCCTGGGCTGGACCAGTTCCCTGGTGCAGCGCGCCGAAGCCTCCCAGGCCCGCATCAACGAGTTCATGAACCAGAAAACGGACATCGTGAGCCGGCAGAACATCAGCCAGGAAATCCAGGGCGACATCGTCTTCGACCACGTCTCGTTCACCTACCCCGACACCGGCATTCAGGCGCTCAAGGACGTGTCGTTCCGCATCCGGCCGGGGCAGACGCTGGCCGTTATCGGCAATACCGGCTCGGGCAAGAGCACGGTGGCCGCCCTGCTCTGTCGCCTTTACGACGTGATGGACGGCGCCATCCAGGTCGACAGCGTGGACGTGCGCGACTTTTCCCTGAACTCGCTCCGGGAGCAGATCGGCTACGTGCCCCAGGACGTGTTTCTGTTTTCGGACAGCATCCGCAACAACATCAACTTCGGCCTCGATAACCCCACCGAGGAGCGCATGCAGCAGGCCGCCATGGACGCCAGCGTGTACGACAACATCATCCGCTTCCCCGAGGGCTTCGACACCAAGCTCGGCGAGCGGGGTATCACGCTTTCGGGCGGACAGAAGCAGCGCGTCAGCATTGCCCGGGCCCTGGTGAAAGAACCTAAAATCCTGATTCTCGACGACTCGCTGTCGGCAGTGGATACGAACACCGAAAACGCCATTCTCAACAGCCTGCAGCGCATCATGCACAACCGCACCAGCCTCATCATCAGCCACCGGGTGTCGTCGGTGAAGCTGGCCGACGAAATCCTGGTGCTCGACGACGGCCAGATTATTCAGCACGGCACCCACGAGGCGCTCATGCAGCAGGAAGACGGACTCTACCGCGCCCTCTACGAGCGGCAGCTGCAGAGCGAAGAAGCGTAATCTGTGTAGCTGTCCGTTATTAGTATCGTTGAACGACCTGATAACTGACAACGAATAGCTAAGCGCTAAGCATTTCCGCCGCCCGCTTTCCCACCCCGGCGCCCATAGCCACGCCCATGCCGTTGCAGCGCAGGGCCCCGAAGATGCTGGGCGCTAAGGGCTGCACGATGGGCGCCAGCTCGGCGCCGAAAGCCATAACCCCACTCCAGCGGTAGTCGATGCGGGGGCGCTGGCCGGGCAGGATAACCTCAGTAATCAGCTTTTCGAGTTCGTGCTGGACCAAGTCAGTCAGGCCGGGCTTGGTGGTGGCTTCGGCAGCGAAGTCGAGGTTACGCCCCCCGCCGAGCAACAGGCGGTTATCGACCTGGCGGAAATAGTAATAGCCTTTGTCGTAGTGAAAGGTGCCGGGCAGATTCAGGCCGGCAATGGGCTCGGTGACGAGCACCTGCCCGCGGCCGGGCTGCACGTCGAGGTCGGGGAAAAACTGCCGGCTGAAGGCATTGGTAGCCAGCAGCACCTGCCCGGCTTCGATAGTGGCCTGGGGAGTCTGCACGCTGACACCGGTGCCGGTTGGCTCCAGAGCCGTGACCGGGCAGCCGTGCAGCACCACAATGTCTTCCTGCCAGGCCAGTTTCAGCAGGGCGTGCATCATGCGGCCGGTGTTGAGCGCGCCCTCAGCCTGATTTTCCAGCATCGTCGTGACCCCGCCCAGGCGCAGGCGCGGCAGCCCGGCGCTGGCGTCGCGGAACGTGTCGGGCCGCCCGATAACCGGGGCCAGCAGCTCATTGAAGTAACCGATATGGGCCCGGCAGGTCTGGGCCAGCTCCGCTTCCTGAGTTCGAAACAGCTCGTAGCCGCCCACGGCCTCGTAGCGCAGGGCCGCGTCGCCGAGCAGGCTGCGCAGCAACCCCAGCCCTTCCCAGCGCGCCCGTACCACGTCCAGCAAAGCCGCCGGGCCGCCCCTTTTTTCCTGTTCCAGCAGCTCGGAAATACTCCCGAAGCAGGCGAAACCGGCATTTTTGGTGCTAGCGCCGTTGGGCAGCATGTCGCGCTCCAGCACGCAGATGCGGGCCCCGGGCCGGCGGCGCTTGGCGAAGATGGCCGCCGTCAGCCCCACGATGCCAGCCCCCACGACGACCACGTCGAAGCCCCGCAGAAACTGCTGGTGCTCCCAATAAGAAAAGGCTGGCTGACTCATGCCTAAAGGTAGTAAGCCGACGGGAGCCCCACGGAACTGCCGCCCACGAAAAGGCCCGAAAACGCCGGAGCATTTTCGGGCCTGCAGGTTCGGAATAGACTAATAGACTACTGCCCCACCGACACGCGGCGCATGCCGCTCCGGGTACCGGCCGTGCAGTGCACGATGTAGTAGCCCGGCGGCAGGCTGCTCACGTCCAGCACCGTGGATTCGGTGCCGGCAATAACGTCGCGGGTGATGACGGGGCGGCCTTCGGCGTCGTTGATTTCCACGCGGGTGGGCCCCGTCACGTCGGTGCGCACGGTGAGGCGCTTGGTAAGCGGGTTAGCCTCGGCCCGTACCCGAATGGCATCGGTGGAAGGCGGGGCCTGCTCCATTTTGCTGGTAATGAGTTCTACCGGGGCAGCTTTGGCTTCCGGCGCCGCGGGAGCGGCGGCCACTACCACAGTCGCAGGCTTGGCCACGGCCGCCGGCTTGGCTACCGTTTTGGCCGGAGCAGCCTTGGCGGACATTGGCTTTGGGGACTTGCTCTGGGCCGAGGCGGTACCGGCCAGGGCGAAAGTGCTCAGCAGAAAAGTAAGCGCGAGAGTAGCTGTTTTCATACGCGGAGGAAACGTTGGGAAAGGAATTCCCGTGTGGAGCAAAAGTAATTAAATCCTGACTGGGCCGCCGCAAGCAAAAGGCCTCAACGACGGGCGCCGGCGAACAAAAGGCCTGCCAACCATGCGGAAGCTACAAAAAATTTCGCGGCTCAACCCTAGTCGGCGGGCGGCAGCCAACGCCCACTTATTGAACAACTTCCCGATTGACACCCCTGGCAAAACCCGGTTTTTCTGCGTTTGACAACGGTATTTTCCGGGTCAGTTTGCAAAAATATCCGGGCAGAAGTTGCGGGAGACGTTGATTCTGCCTTACATTTGCAACTCAATTCTCTCGGGGTGTAGCGTAGCCTGGTATCGCGCCAGCATGGGGTGCTGGAGGTCGTAGGTTCGAATCCTGCCACTCCGACGGAACAGTTTACTGTCAGAAAAGCCTCCGAATTTCGGTTCGGAGGCTTTTTTTGGCCGTAAGCAATGAAAGAGTACCTGTGCACTACGCAGCACAGTTTTCGGGGTGTAGCGTAGCCCGGTATCGCGCCTGCTTTGGGAGCAGGAGGCCGCAGGTTCGAATCCTGCCACCCCGACGCTAGCCTACTAGGTCAACAAAAAGCCCGCGAAACTTCGGTTTCGCGGGCTTTTTGGCGTTTAAAGGTTTTGCTGCTGGCTGCCAGCTCGCTGTAAGATATTCCCCGGCCAAAGCCAATAAAGCGTTTGGGCGGCCCGTTAGGAGCACACTTACCTAACGCATCCTTATATGAAAATGCAACCATTAGCCCTGGGCATCCTGCTAGGGGGCGCCACCATGCACGGAGCTCACGCCCAGCTCAAGGAGCGCACGGTGTTGCTCAGCGGCAGCGTCGGCTACAGCAGCGGCAAAATCGATGGCTCAACCCAGTCTGTGCCCACCGTGCCATCCTTGCCAAACAGCTCCAGCGGCCGGAGCCTGCAGCTTTCCCCCCAGGTTGGTTTCTTCATTGCCGACAACCTCGCAATGGGCCTGAATGCCGCTATCGGGTCGGGTAAAAACACCTCCTTTCAGCAGGTTTACACCGGGACGGGCGCCGTGGAGACGTTTACCAACAAGGAGATTTCCAAGCAGTTCAGCTTCGGCCCCTTTGCCCGCTACTACCACTTGGTGGGCGAAAAAGCCGGGTTCTTTGGGCAGTTGGCCGGCGGCTACCAGCGGGCCTCCGGGGACTTCTCCAGCAGTGCGCCGTTTACGGCCTCCCGCGTCACGAAAAGCACTGGCGGCTACGTGAACGTGATGCCCGGCTTCGTGTATTTTGCCACGGCCAAGCTAGGGCTGGAACTAACTCTGGGTAGCCTGGCCTACACCAAAGCCACCACTACCACCAAGGCAGAGGACCCGACCCGCTCGGAGCTGAAGAGCACCAGCAGCAGCTTTGCGGCCAATTTCGGCCTGCGCAACCTCTCTCTCGGCGCCTCCTTTCACCTGGGAGGCAATTAAACTCCGTAAAATCCCCTCCGGCCCGCTGCTAGCAACGCAAGCAGGCCGGAGGCTTTTCCAGGCTAACCTTACTTCACCACGGCCAGCACCTCGGCCTGGTCGTCGGCGCCGAAGCGCTCCAAGTAGACCTGCGCGAGCTTGAGCTGATGCTGCTCGGCGTATGTTTTCACCCCGCTGTAGAGCTTGTCGGGCGCCACGAGGTAACTGGCCTGAATTCGGGCCTGCACCACGCGCTGGCCGGCGGCAAAGGTGCGGTAGCGGTACTCCGTGGGCAGCTGCTGCGACACGGTGTCGGCCACGATTAGGCCGACAAAGGCGCGCACGGTGTCTTCGGCGGCGGCGGGGTCGTTGTAATAGATGTTGGCCAAGTCGCCGCGCAGCTGGCCCGTGGCGTGCAGCTGCTGGGCCTGGCGAAACATAGGGCCAAACTGCTCATTGCTGACGCGGCCCGAGAAGTAGCGGCCGGCCAAAAAAATCGGTTGCGCCGTGGTTTGCTGCTGCACGTCGGCCGCGCGGAAGCCCCCCAGGTAGGTGTAGACCCCGGCAAAGCCAAAGGCAATCAGTAAGGCAGCAAGAAAAAGCCAGCGGGTCATCGGTGGAAAGAGGAAATGGTGAGGTGGTGAAGTTGGACGGTGAGCCGGGGGCGGGTACCTGCCGAGTGAGAGGCAAAGTTGCGGAGCCAACTAGTGGCCTCTGGAAGTTGGGTGGCCTGGCCACAACTCCATCAGTTCCGCAACTTCCCCTTTTACCCCTGTGCGCTCAAAGCATCCTTGTATTGCATCTGGTAGAGCTGCTGGTAGAAGCCGCCCTGGCGCAGCAGCTCCTCGTGGGTGCCGGATTCCTTGATTTCGCCGCGGTCCAGCACGATGATGCGGTCGGCTTTCTGGATGGTACTCAGGCGGTGGGCAATGACGAGCGAAGTCCGGCCCTGCATCAGCTTTTCAATGGCTTGCTGAATCAGCTCCTCGGTTTCGGAGTCGACCGACGAGGTAGCCTCGTCCAGGATGATGATGCGGGGCTGGTAAACCATGGCCCGCACAAAGCTGATAAGCTGGCGCTGGCCCACCGACAGCGTGGCGCCGCGCTCCATCACCGGGTAGAGTAGCGCGCCGGGCAGCCGCTCGATAAAGCGGCGGGCGCCTACCAAGTCGGCGGCGGCCCAGATCTGCTCGTCGGTAATGTCCTGGTTGCCCAGGGTGATATTGTCCTTGATGGTGCCGGCGAAGAGGAACACGTCCTGGAGTACCACCCCGATATGGCGGCGCAGCTCCTTGAGGTCATACTCGCGCAGGTCGTGGCCATCGACGGAAATCGTGCCCTTGTTGATTTCGTAAAAGCGGCTGAGCAGGTTGATGATGCTGGTTTTGCCCGCCCCGGTGGCGCCCACGAAGGCAATGGTCTGGCCGGCCTGCACCTCAAAGTTCACGTCGCGCAGCACCCACTCCTCGTCGTTGTAGGCAAACCAAACGTGGTCGAATTTGACGTCGCCGCGGATGGTGGCCGGGGCGTAGCTGCCGTTATCGGCAATGAGTTCCTTGCTGTCGAGCAGCTTGAGCAGGCGCTCCGTGCTGACCAGGCCCAGCTGCAGGGTGTTGAACCGGTCGGCAATCTGGCGGATGGGCCGGAAAAACAGGGCATTGTACATGATGAAGGCAATCAGGGCGCCTTTCGAAATCGTGCCCTCAATCTGGCCCTGGGCGGCGTACCACACCAGCAGCCCCACTCCTATTGCCGCCAGCACCTCAGCCACGGGGAAGTAGATGCTGTAGTAGAGCACCGAGCGGATGTTGGCCCGGGTGTGCTCCTGGTTGATGGCCTTAAACTTGGTGAATTCGCGCTCCTCGTTGTTGAAAATCTGGACCACGTTCATGCCCGTCAGGTGCTCCTGCACGAAAGAGTTCAGGTTGGCCACCGCGGTGCGCACCTCCTGAAACGACTTCTTGACCTTCTCCTTGAACACGTAAGTGCTGAACAGCAGGGGCGGAATCACCGAGAGGCTCACCAGCGTCAGCCGCCAGTCGATGTAGAACATGAAGGCCATGATGAACACCAGCTGCAGAATGTCGCCAATCATAGCCGCCAGTCCCTCGCTGAACACGTCGGACAGGGTTTCCACGTCGGAGATGTTGCGCGTGACGAGCACCCCGATAGGCGTGCGGTCGAAGAACTTCAGGCGCAAATCCAGAATGTGCTTGTAGAGGTCCACGCGGATGTCGCGCACAATGTACTGGCCCAGCCAGCCGCCGAAGTAGGTTTGCAGGTAGCTGACCAGGGCGTGGGCCACGAGCAAAATCACCAGCAGCCCGAACATCTTGTTGAGCCCCAGCAGGTCGCCCTGCTCAATGCTCACGTCGACCATGCGCTGAATCAGGAAAGGGCGCAGGGTGCCCAGCGCGGCGGTGGCCACGGTGAGGAAAATCAGGAAGTAGAACACCCGCTGGTAGGGCCGCACGTACTGCATCAGCCGGCGCAGCACCTGCCAGTCGAAGATATTGCCGGTTTTGGTGGCCTTGGTTGCTTGCTCCACGAAAGGGTCAGGTTAATCAGAAGAAGGAAGACGCTGCCGGAGTAACTACCGAAAGCCGCCGGAGGTTGCACCCAGCCTTAGCGCGGGCGGCCCGCAAAATACGGCATTCCCGTCGGCGCGGCGGCTTCGGGCACTAGGCCCTCGGGGTATTCCACCCGGCTCAGAAACAGGCCCTGGGCCGGGGCCGCGCTGCCCGCGTCTACCCGGCTCTGGGCCAGCAGGATGGCTTTAAACTCCGCGGCCGTGATTTTGCCCCGGCCCACGGCCAGTAGCGTACCCACTACCAGCCGCACCATGCCCCGCACGAAGCGGTTGGCCCGGATGCGGAACACTAATCCTCCCGGCTCCTCGTGCCAGCCGGCCTCGTAGCAGGTGCACACGTAGTGGTTTTCACCGCCCTTGACCTTGGAGAAGCTGGTAAAGTCGAAGGAGCCAATCATGGAAGCCGCGGCTTCGTTCATGGCTTCCACGTCGGGGTGCCGGTCCAGATACAGGCTGTGGGCCACGCTGAACGGGTCGGGCACGGTGCGCACATGGTACTCGTAGGTGCGGGCCTCGGCGTCGAAGCGGGCGTGGGCGCGGGGCGGCACCTCATGCAGCAACCGAGTGGCAATGCCGGGCGGCAGAGCGCGGTTGAGGCGGTAGACCACCGTGGCTTCTTCGAGGCCCGCGGGCAGCTCGGCGTCGAAGTGAATCACCTGATGGCTGGCGTGCACGCCGGTATCGGTGCGGCCGCTGCCCAGGGTGCTGATGGGCTGGCGCAGCACCTGGCTCAGGCAGCGCTCCACCTCCCGCTGCACGGTCAGCGTGTTGGGCTGCACCTGCCAACCGTGGTAAAGCGTGCCGTCGTAGGCCAGATGAAGGAAGTAGCGCACTTTGGGAATTCTGAATGTTGAAGGTTGGATTCTGAATTGGGAATTACGAAAAGACCGGAAGTGGGCGGGCCGGAGAATTCAGAATTCAACGTTCAGCGTTTGAGCGAAGCGAATAAGAGCCCGTCCAGGGTTTCGCCGTCCTTGGTAATGCTTTGGCGCAGCCGGCCTTCCAGCGCGTAGCCAGCCTTGGTCAGCACCCGGGCCGAGCCGGTGTTGCGGTCGAAGATGGTGGCGTAGAGGCGGCAGACGTCGAAATGAGCAAACGTGTACGCCGACAGTGCCTGCACGGCCGCCGTAGCCAGGCCCCGGCCCCAGTACGCCCGGCCCAGCCAGTACCCGATTTCGGCGCTGCGGTGGTAGATGTCGGCCTGAAAAACCACGCTGATACTACCCACCGCGGCCCCGTCGACCTCAAAAGCCAGGTGAATGTCCGCCGAGTCCGGCGCCGACACGAAGCTGATGTAGCCCTGAGCGTCGGTTTCGGAGTACGGGTGGGGAAACACGTCCCGCAGATTCTGCCACACGCCCCGGTCGTTGGCCTGCGCGGCTAGGCTCGGGGCATCCGCTGCCGTCCAGGGCCGCAGCCGGGCGCCCGACACGGCCAGGGGCAGTGTCGGGCGCAGCAGGTCTCCGGTGGCGGCGGACTGAGCCAAGCGCTAGAGCTTTTCGAAAATCATGGCCGCCCCCTGCCCCACGCCCACGCAGAGCGTGGCCAGACCGTAGCGCACGCCTTCGCGGCGCTGCAGTTCGTGCACCAGCGTGGCCGTGATGCGTGCCCCGCTGGCCCCGAGCGGGTGGCCAATGGCAATGGAGCCCCCGTTCACGTTCACCTTATCCGGGTTCAGGTCCAGGTCGCGGATGCAGGCAATGGTCTGGGAGGCAAAGGCTTCGTTGAGCTCAATCAGGTCCAGGTCGTTGATGGTCAGCCCGGCTCGCTGCAGGGCTTTCTGCGTGGCGGGCACTGGTCCGATGCCCATCAGGGCCGGATCCACACCCGCCACGGCCGTCGACACAATGCGGGCCAGGGGCTTGAGGTTGTAGCGGGTCAGGGCCTCTTCGCTCACGACCAGCACGGCCGCAGCCCCGTCGTTGATACCCGACGAGTTGCCGGCCGTCACGGTGCCGTCCACGGGCTGGAAGGCGGGCTTGATGCTGGCCAGCTTTTCCATCGACGACAAACGCGGGGGCTCGTCGGCGTCAAACAGAGCGGTATCACCCTTGGGATACGGCACAAACACGGGCACGATTTCGCGACGGAACCGGCCTTTTTCGAGGGCCCGCTGGTACTTGCGCTGGGAGTTGAAGGCGTATTCGTCCTGCTCGAGGCGGGTAATGCCGTACTTGCGGGCCACGTTCTCGGCCGTTTCCCCCATCGTGTACGGGTGGTGCAGCTTCGAGAGTTTGGGGTTGGTGAAGCGCCAGCCCAGGGTGGTGTCGTGGGCCGTCAGCTCCCGCCCGAAGGCCGTTTCCGACTTGGCCATCACGAAGGGCGCCCGAGTCATGTTTTCCGAGCCGCCGGCCAGGTACACGTCGCCCTCGCCGCAGCGGATGGCGCGGGAAGCGTCGATGATACTCTGCAGGCCCGAGGCACACAGGCGGTTGACGGTGATGCCGGGCACGGTAATGGGCAGCCCCGCCAGCAGGGCCGCCATGCGGGCCACGTTGCGGTTGTCTTCGCCGGCCTGGTTGGCGGCCCCCATAATCACGTCTTCAACGGCAGTTTTATCCAGGGAAGGATTGCGACGAAGCAGCTCGCGCAGCACGTGCGCGGCCAGATCGTCGGGACGCACGCTGCTGAGGGCACCCCCAAATTTGCCGATTGGGGTGCGGACGGCGTCCACGATATAAGCAGTTTGCATTAGGTTGAAATGCGGTTATTCCGGTCGTTGTTGGCTACTTTTGCCGGCCGGCCCCGGTGGGGTCAGACCGAACTGAATTAACTACAAAGATGATACAAAGAATTCAAAGCGTGTTTCTGCTGCTGCTGGCGCTGGCCATGCTCAGCGTGGTTTTCCTGCCCATCTGGAGCAAGCTCGACCCGCTCAGCAACCAGGAATTGGTGCTCACCGCCACCAAGCTCACCTACGCCCACGCCGACGCGGGCATGTCTGTCCCGACCCCGACCTACATCATTGCCGTGCTGGCCGTAGCTTCCGCCGCCGTGGCCCTGTTCGAGATTTTCCAGTTCCGCAACCGCTTTATGCAGCTCAAGCTGGGCATCCTCAACTTCCTGCTCATCGTGGCCACCATCGGGGCTAGCTTCTACTTCTCGGGCGTGGGCGAGAAAATGCTCAACGTCAAAGTCCCCGGCACGTTCGAGGCGGGCTTCTACCTGCCCACGCTGGCGCTGGTGCTGAACCTGCTGGCCAACCGCTTCATCCGCCGCGACGAGCAGCTGGTGCGCTCCATGGACCGCCTTCGGTAAGCTACTGCGTAAGTCACAAGCCACAAAAAAAGGCTTCCGTACTGCACGGAAGCCTTTTTTAATGTTAAACCAGCGGCTACTAATTGCGGCCCCCACCCACGGCGCGTTGTACCTCCTGTACGCTCGTCTGGAAGTCAAACGTGTCGTAGATCCGGTAGAAGTTCTGCCGGTCGGCCACGCGGGCGTAGGCGTATTTGGCCAGCTCCACCTTGGAGGCTTCGAAGTCGAAGGTATCGAGCAGGCGCCGCAGATCGTCGGACTGGATGTAGGTCTGGTCCAGGGCCTGTTTGGCAATGCTGAGGCGGTTGCTGTCGAATGAGTTGCGCTTCACCGTCTGCACCAGCATATCCGCATCCTGCGGCGACATCACGCGCAGGTTGTTGCCGCCGTCGTACTGCCCCCCGTAGCCATCATTCGGATTGCCGTAGTTGCCGCCGTCATTCGGGTAGCCGTAGTCAGAGTCGTAGCCGCCGGGCGCATTCTGATAGCCGCCGTGGTTGCCGTGGCCGTAACCATTACCGCCGCGCCCGGGGCCGTAGCCGGGATACAGGGCCACCTCCGCCACTTTACGCAGCACGGGCGCGTAGCCCGAGCGGGTAATCAGCACGAAGCTGGTTTCCAGGCCGGGGTCCAGAAATACGCGGGTGCGGAAGTTATAGGGCCGGCCGTAGCCGGTCGGAATTACAAACTCGGCCCAGTGGTAGCCGGGCGTCAGCCGGTCGATGTGAACCTGCCGGGCGGCGCCGCGCGTGAGGGGGCGGCCGTCGAAGATAAGCTGGAAGGACATGCCCCGCTCAGAGGCAAAGTTTACGTTGGCCGGAGCGGCCCGGAGCCCGGAGGCCAGCAGCAGCAGACCCAAGCAAAGTAGTAGCGCCTTTTTCATGGCAGTGCAGAAGGGTAATTCGTGGAAGCAGATTGTCCGCTCCTAGAGTCTCCTTAAAGCCAAGGATTGTGCCATAATCACCCCGGTGAGCTGCCCAACCGAAGAAGCCGCGTCTAGCCAGTGGAATTCAGTCTGTTTTGCACAACAGCCCCAACAAAAAGCCCCGGCATCTGGGATACCGGGGCTTTTTGTACGTGAATAAGCGAAGCAGCCTATTCGTCGATTTTGGTCACTTTGAACTCCGTGCGGCGGTTGCGCTGGAATTCGTCCTCCGTTTTAGCAGCCTTCAGCACCGGGCGGGTTTCGCCGTAGCCTTTGGCCGTAATCCGGCTCTTGTCGATGCCTTTGGAAATGATGTAGTCCACGGCCGACTGCGCGCGTTTCTGCGACAGGGTCATGTTGTAGGCATCCTTACCGCGGGAGTCAGTGTGGGAGCTTAGCTCAATCGTGATTTTGGGGTTGTCCACCAGCGTTTGCACCAGCTTATCGAGCTCCACGGCGGCATCTGGCCGGATTTCGGCTTTGTCGTAGTCGTAGAAGATATTCTCGACGACGATGGCCTTGTTCTTCACGATTTTGGTGAGCGTCAACGTCACGGGGACCTTCACGTCGTTCATCTCGTTGGGCAGCTGATCCTGGGTCGGCTTGCGGCCCACGGTGCTGAGCGTGTTGCGGGCCGCAAAATACCCGTCGCGGTCAGCCAGCAGGCCGTAGCTGGCGGCCGCCGTATCGAGCTTGATGGTGAACTTGCCGTCGGCGCCGGTCGTCACGTCCTGGATTTTCTGGCCGGTGCTGCTGAGCAGCGACACGGTTTCGTTGGCCACGGGCAGGGTTTCGCCGGTCTTGTCGTTGCGCTCCACCAGCGTGCCGTCGGCGTAGAACGTGACGAGCTTAAGCAGCTTCTTGTGGAACATGTACAGGTCGTCGCTGCCCTTGCCGCCGGCGCGGTTTGAGGAGAAGACGCCCATGTCCTTACCCGTGAAGTAGGGCGCGAAGTCGTCGCCGTTGCTGTTGATGGGCGCGCCCAGGTTTTTCACCTTGCCCTTGTCCACCATGAATATGTCGAGCTTGCCCAAGCCGGGGTGCCCGTCGGAGGAGAAGTACAGCGTGCCGTCGGGGGCCACGGCAGGGAAGTTGTCGTTGCCGGCCGTGTTGATCTGGTCGCCCAGGTTTTCAGCGGGCGTGAAGCGGCCATTCGGGCCCAGCGTAGCCTTGTAGAGGTCGATACCGCCCTGCCCGCCTTTGCGGCCGGAGGCGAAATACAGCGTCTGCCCGTCGGGGGCAAATACCGGCGAGAAGTCGTCGGCGGTCCGGTCGTTGATGTTGATCAGCTTGGGCTCCTCCCACACGCCGTTCTTGAAGAACGACGCCCACAGGTCCACGCTCAGGTAGCCTTTCTTGGAGCCGTTGTTGGAGCGGGCAAACACCACCATCTTGCCGTCCGGGGTGTAGGTGGCGCTGGCTTCGTGCTTGTCTTCGCTGTTGAAGATGGGCTCGAGCTTGCGCACGGTACCGCCGGTCATCTTGGTGGCATCATCAAACTTGATGGCGTACAGGTCGTTGAAGCCTTCGCCGTTGCCGGGGTACCTCTTGCCTTCCCGACCGGAAGCAAAAACCAGCTCCTTGGTTTCGGGCATCATGGTCGCGCTGAAGTCGGAGGAGGGTGAGTTCACCTGATCCAGCGCCATTACTTCGTTGTTGGTACGCATGGCCACGATGTCGTTGCCGGCGCGGGCATTCTTGGCTTCCACTTCGGCCCGGGCAGCCAAGGTGCGGTTGGCTCCGTTTTGGGCGTAGCTGTCCAGCTGGGCGGCGGCCTCGTCGAACTTACCGTTGGCCTTCAGGGCCAGACCGTAATAAAATGGCGCCTCCCCTGCTTTCACTCCCCCATCAATGGCAGCCTTGTAGAAAGGCTCCGCCTGCTCAATCCGGTTGGACAGCCGATACGCCTCCGCCACCCGATAATTGGACGTTGCCACGTTTTTGCCGTGGGCCACATCGGCCTTATAGAGTTCGATGGCAGTTTCATATTCGCCCCGAGCAAAGCGTTTATCGGCTTTGCTCAGGCCGCCGGAAGCTGCACAGCCGCTCAGCAGGGCCGCCGAGCCCGCCGCGGCGTATACAAACAGTAGTTTCCTCATGAGTTAAATAGGGGGGTGGAGTGGAATGCCAAGAAGGCCCTGAATCTGGCCAACTTAAGCCTAGCAATAATACTAAGTTTACCCATGATTCCTGCTAGCAGGGGAAATTTTTGCGGGCGCTAGAAATATTTTGCCAGCCAGGTCGTTGCGGCCGGCGCCGGCCAGGCGCGCTGGAGCTGCGCACGCTCAGCCACTGTATTATCAAAATATAGCGTTTCTGCGGTCAAAACGCCGTCAGCTACGGCCTGCCGCAACCCGGTCCGGCCGATGAGCTGCACCTGCCCGTTGATGAGAAAGGCCAACTGGGATTTTTCCAGCAAGTCCACGCCCAGCTCCTGCTCGACTTCGCGCACAAACCGCACCGACGCATCGATGGAGCAGCCGCTGGCGTCGGCCACGGCCTCGTTGAGCCCAATGACGAGAAACTGCTGGTGCAAGATGGCTGCCGAAGCCTGCAGGGCCCGCCCATGGCTGGTCCAGGCTTCGGCAAAACGCGCCAGGGCGGGCTGTAGACCGGCAACTTCGGTTTCGGTGAGTGGGCGGCTGGCCTGGTAAATCCAGATGCGGGCCGAGGCGGGTAGTTGGTCGAAGGGAACGAACATGGGGTCTTGGGGGCTTAGGGTCTTGGGAGCTTGGCTCACGGTCGGCAGCCAATACGAACTCCCACCTTCTGCAAAGAAACAGCCCCGCCGGGAAGTTCCGGCGGGGCTGCACTACAAAGTAATTAAGCGGGCTTAGGCGTTCAGGCCCTCGGCCGTGGCAATGAGCTCGGCAATGTCGAAAACCTGCACCGTGGACTCCCGCTCCTTGTTCTTTACCCCGTCGCTCATCATGGTCATGCAGAACGGGCACGATACGGCGATGATGCCGCGCTGGTCGTTGCGGGCAGAGGGCGTGGCGCCGGCGTTGCCGCTTTCCACGCCGTAGAGGTTGGCTAGGGCGGCCGCGTTGCCGTCGAGCGTGGCCAGGGCTTCCTCGGTGCGCTCCACGTTGATGTCTTTTTTGCCGGGCTCGGGCTCTTTCCACATCTGGGCGCCACCGGCGCCGCAGCACAGGCCGTTGGCTTTGCTGCGCTTCATTTCGACCAGGTCGGCGTCGAGGGTGGCCAGCACGTCGCGGGGCGCTTCGTAGATGTTGTTGGCCCGACCCAGGTAGCAAGAGTCGTGGAAGGTGATGCGCTGGCCCTTGAACTCGCCGCCGCCCGACACGCCCACGCGGCCCTCGTTGATGAGCTGCTGCAGGAAGGTACTGTGGTGAATAACGTCGTAGTTGCCGCCCAGGGCGGGGTATTCGTTCTTAATCGTGTTGAAGCAGTGGGGGCAGGCCGTCACGATCTTCTTGATGCCGTAGCCCTCAAAGGTGGTAATGTTCTGCACGGCCTGCATCTGAAACAGGAACTCGTTGCCGGCCCGCTTGGCCGGGTCGCCGGTGCAGGTTTCTTCCATGCCCAGCACGGCGTACTTCACGCCCACGTGCTCCAGAATCTGCACGAAAGCCCGAGTTACGCGCTTGTACCGGTCGTCGAAGGCCCCGGCGCAGCCCACCCAGAACAGGATTTCGGGCTCCTCCCCAGCCGCAGCCAGGTTGGACATGAGGGGAACGTTGATGGGGCGCTTGGCAAGTTGCTCAGCCATATTATCTAGTTGACAGTTGTCAGTTGTTAGTTGTCAGGTGGTGCCGTCAGTTCTGCTTGTTATTGTCTGTTTCCTGACAACTAACAACCAGCAACCGACAACTCCTTTATGCTTTTTCGGTCACGAACAGGTCGTCGGCCCAGTTGAAGCGGTCGGAGGGCGAAAAAGCCCAGGGCGCGCCGTTATTTTCGATGTTGGAGAACATCACGTTGAGCGAGTTCGGGGCCGCCGACTCTTCCAGCACCAGGAAGCGGCGCATTTCGATGATGCTTTCCAGGGGGTTGATGTTCACGGGGCAGGCTTCCACGCAGGCGTTGCAGGTGGTGCAGGCCCAGAGCTCCTCCGGGGTCACGTAGCCGCGCAACAGCGTGTGGTTTTCCTTGTCCAGGGTTTCCTGCTCGGCGTGCTTGGCCTCGGCCCCGTACATGTTGGGATGAAAAATCAGCGGGGAGTTATACTTCTCCTCCACCCGGTCGCGGGTGTCCATGATAATCTTACGCGGCGAGAGCAGCTTGCCGGTCAGGTTGGCGGGGCACACCGAGGTGCAACGTCCGCACTCGGTGCAGGAGTAGGCGTTGAGCAGGTTGGTCCAGGCCAAGTCATTCACGTCCTTGGCTCCAAACGGCGTAGGCGCCACGGCCGAGCCGTCGGGATTGGTAGCCGGGGCCGGCACCACGTACGAAGGATCCATCATGGCCTTCACCTCGTGGGTGATGCTGTCGACGTTCGAAAACTGGCCCTGGGGCACCAGCCGCGAGTAAAACACGTTCGGAAACGCCAGGATGATGTGGAAGTGTTTCGAGGAAGGCAGGTAGTTCAGAAAGCACAGGATGCCGACAATATGAGCCCACCAGCCCACCCGTTCCAGCACTTCCAGCGCCGCTACGCTGCTCGGCAGCAGGCCCGTCAGCAGGCTGCTGATGGGGAACGTGCCCGGCAGGTCGACGCCTTCCAGCTGATGCAGCTTCAAATCGGAGGCATTCATGGTGAACAACGCCACCATCAGAATCACCTCGATATAGAGAATCACGTTGGCATCGAGCTTGGGCCAGGCCCGCAGCTCGGGGCCGGTGAACCGGCGCACGGGCGGCTTGGAATTGCGGCGCCACCAGAACGCGGCTACGGCAAGAATGACCAGCGCCCCCAGGATTTCGTTGGTCGCCATCAGCACGTTGTAGAGAGGGCCGAGGAAGCTCAGCGCCCGGTGGGTGCCAAACAGGCCATCAATCATGATTTCAATCACCTCGATGTTGATGACCAGAAAGCCCACGTACACGACTAGGTGCAGCAAAGCGGGCGTGATGCGCTTAAACATCTTCTGCTGGCCGAAGGCCACGAGCAGGGTCTTGTTGAGCCGTTCGCTCACGTTGCCGGACATATCCCGGTCGCGCCCGACGAGGATATTGGCCCGAACTTTCCGGGCCTGCCACACAAACAGGCCGAAGCCGGCCAGGGCCACCAACAGAAACAGGAGGTTTTGGATTGAGAAATGCACGGGATGGGGTAGGTTTGGGGATCAGTCCGAAATATACTCGGTATGCATAACAAATTACGGATTTTCGGCCGGAAAGATTTTTTTTTCAGCCGAAGTCTTGCAGGACCGATTCGGATTACTACTTTTGTGCTCCCCAACGGTTACAACGGCCTTCGGGGAACCAAGAGCTGGTAATGTAGCTCAGTTGGTAGAGCACAGCACTGAAAATGCTGGTGTCGTTGGTTCGATTCCAACCATTACCACAAAAAGCCCTTCTGCACCGCGCAGAAGGGCTTTTTTGTTTTATACCTTTTCCGCTCCAACGACCCGGCAGCTGGCGGCAGACTACGGGCTCGTAACCAGCTGCGCCCGGTGCTGCGAGGACTCCCGGATGATCAGTTCGGGCTTGAGCAAGATGTGGGGCGGGGTATACTGTGGGGTACGTTTAAGCAGTTGCAGCAGCAGGCGCACGGCGGTTTCACCCATCTGCTCGGCCCTTTGGTCGACGGCGGTGAGGCGGGGCTGGGTCATGGTGGTGAAGGGCTCATTGCTGAAACAGGCCAAGGCAATATCCTGGGGCACGCGGATACCCCGCTCGTGCAGCACTTCCAGGGCACCCACTACCGGGAAGGCGTAGGCGGTGAATACGCCGTCGGGGAGAGTATCGAGTTCCAGCAGCTGCGCCATGCCGGTCCGGCCGGCGTCGCGGGTCAGGCTCGGCAGCGTAAATACCAGCGCTTCGTCGTAGGGCAGGTCGTGGGCCAGCAGGGCTTCGCGGTAACCCTGGTAGCGGTTGCGGCTGGTGTTGAGGTGCTGGGGGCCGGCGAAGTGGGCAATGCGTCGGCAGCCCTGCTCCACGAGGTGCTTCACGGCCTGGTAGGCGCCCTGCTTGTCGTCGAGGATAACGGCGGTGCTGTTGGGAAGGTCGGGCACCCGGTCGAAGAACACGAGCGGGGTGCCCTGCTGGCGGACCTGCTCGAAGTGGGCCGTTTCGCCGTAGGTGGAGGCCGAAATCGAAATCAGAATGCCTTCTACCTGAGCGGCCAGCAGGGTTTCAATGTTTTGCTTTTCCCGGTTCAGGTCTTCGTTTGACTGGCACATCATCACCTTGAAGCCGGCCCGGCTGGCGACCTTTTCGATGCCGTTCATCACGGCCGGGAAGTAGTAGCCGTTGATGTGGGGCATGATGATGCCGAGCGTATTGCTGCGGCCCTTGCGCAGGGCGGCGGCCAGGTTGTTGGGCAGGTAGTTGAGCTCCTGGGCCAGCTGGCGCACGCGCAGCTTGGTGGCCGCGCTGATTTCCCCATGGTCGGAGAGGGCGCGGGAAACGGTGGATGGGGAAAGCCCCAGCGCTTTGGCCAGATCAGTTATGGATGCCCGCCGGTTTGCCATCTTGAGGTTCTTTTTAAGTGAAGCCCGACAGGATGTTCGGGCGCTCCGGCTTTCCTTCCACTGCCCGGATCCGCCCGGCGCGCAGTAGCACACGGCGGAGTAGCCAAGCAGGGTTTCACCCGCCGCCGGCAACCGGCCGGGTAGCGGCCAGAACGTGGGCAAGCAGTACTTCAGGGCCTACGGGTGGGAGACTTTCGGCAGAACGAGCTCTAATAATCCGGTAATTTTCGGCATTCTCAAAATAGCGTCCGGCCGACCCGGGTTTGACTCACCGCAGGCGGCCGCCTCGTTCGGGAAGATTAACGCGGTGGCGGGCGCCCTCCCGTGGCGCGGAAACTCCTGCTACTCGCCGCCCAAACCGCCCGTTTTCTTGCTGTTATAGAAAAACCGTCTTTCCATTCTGAAAAAAAGCCCGCCTTTCCGGTAGTCCGGAAGGGCGGGCTTTTTTATTAAAATCCTGTCAATCAACATTTTATATATATTTCTCGAATTTTTCAGCGGAAGCGGCATCGGTATTGGCATTAGGTCGGGGTCACCAACACAACCTCTGCTCCCATGTCCATCTTCGATAACCTCGGCAAAGCGGCCAAAGACTTCTTCATCGAGGAAGGCGAAGGCCAACCCGCTCCGGGCCAAGCGGCCCGGCCCCTCCCCCACCCGACTGCTACCGCCACGCCCGGCCCCACGCCGGCGGCTTACGCAGCGGCGCCGGTCGTGACCCAGCCCGAACAGCGCCACCTCGACCACATCAGCGGGCTGCTGGCCGGCGACGGCAAAGACTTCGTGGCCTTCGTGAAGATGGTCAAGAGCATGGGGGCCAGCGGCCTGACTGGCCCGATTCTCTACCAGACGGCCTTCAACGCCTTTACCGCCGTGACCGGCCAGGACCTGCCCACGCTGCTGGCTTCGGCGGAGCAGTTTGAGCACAAGCTCGTGGCCGACCGCAACAAGGTGCTGGAGCGCCACCAGGAAAAGCTGGGCGACATCCGCATCCCGAATGCCGCGCCCGGCTCCATCGTGCAGCTACTAAGCCAGGAGCAACAGCTCCAGCAGGACCTGGCCGAGCTGAGCCGGCAGCTGGAGGATAAGCGTCAGCTCCTGCTTACCACCCAGCAACAGCTCCAGCAGGAGCGCCACAAGGCCCAGTCGTCGCTGGCTTCCTACGAGCTGGCCAACGCCACGGCCGCCGCCGAGCTGCACGCCCACCGCCAGGCCACCAGCTCCTTCCTCGCCCGGTGAGATGGTGAACTGGTGAGATGGTGAGTCTGACCGTCCAGTGACCCCAACGGCGCCAACAGCCCGCTTCCCTCACCCCAGCTACTCTCTCCCAAATTCTCCCGCACGACAACTCTCCATCTCACCTTCTCACTATTTCACCGATGAACACGCTTCTTCCTTCTGACAACACCGACGCGCTGCCCAAGTGGCAGCAGCCGGAAAAAGTAGCCGGCTGGGTTTTTCTGGCCGGGGCCGCCGGCGCGGCCGTGTACTTCTGGGGCCAAATCGTGCCCTTCCTCGTGGATATCGTCTTCGATACCGTCAAGCTCGGCATTGGGCTGGGCGTGTTGTTCACGCTGTTTCTGCTGGTCACCAACAAGCGGATTCAGACGGGACTGTGGTACGCCGGGCAGCGGATTCTGCGCACGGCCGCCGGCATCTTCGTCAACACCGACCCCATCGGCATCATGGAGGACTACATCAAGAACACCGAGCAGGAAGCCCGGAAGATGGACGCCGAAGTCGGCCACATCGAAGGCGCCCACGAGCTGGTGAAAAAGAAGATGGCCGCCAACGACGCCCAGATGAAGGAGTACCTGGCCCTGGCCGACGCCGCCACTCGCCAAAACGAGAAGGACATGGCCGAAAGCTACGCCTCCCGCGCCGCCCAGCTCCAGGACTACAACCAGCGCCTGACCCCGATGGCCACCACCACGGCCAACGTGACGGTGGTGATGCGCCAGATCCTGAAAGCGGCCCTGCGCCAGATTGACGGCTCCAAGTTCAAGGTGAACCTGCTCAAGGACGAATATGCCCTGGTGAAGCGCACCTCCTCGGGCATGCGGGCCGCCATGAACATCCTGCGCGGCGACCCCGACAAGAAGTACTTCTTCGACTTGGCCACCGACCGGGTAGCCCAGGACATGGCCCAGCAGCTCGGCCAGATCAAGCAGGCCATGCGCTACAGCCAGGAGTTCGTGAAGGAAATGGACATCCAGAACGGGGTGATGAGCGAGAAAGGCCAGCGCCTGCTGGAGAAATACCAGAAGGGCGAATTCAACGCCGTGCTCAACGACAAGCCCGCGGCTACCTCAGGCCTCGCCGCCACCCTCCAAGCCTCCAACGACGCCTATTCCTCTTTGCTGGACTAGGCATTCTGCTCCCGAACGGCGAACCAAGTCCGGTCTGCCGAACCAACAACCAACAACGAAAAACCAACAACTAACATGACTCCGCGCGGTAAAATTGTAATCGGAGCCCTGATTGTGGCGCTCCTGTACTTCGGCATCAACAAGCTGGTTTCCAGCGGGGCCGTCTTTAAAAAGGCCGACACCCAGTCGGTGCTGCTGAACTCCATTGAGCTGCCTACGGTGGCGGCCGGCTCCCGGACCAACGTGGTGGTGCCCCTGGCCCCGCTGCCCGGCACCACGCCCGCCGAGAAAGGCACGCCCGTGACCTGGGAGATAATGGCCTGGAACTCGCAGATGGCCGGGATGCTGGCCAACGGCGGCCCCCGCACCACCCAGAGCTCCAGCATGGCCGCCAACGGCGTGGACCTGCAGATTGTGCGCCAGGACGACGTGGCCAAGATGCAGGCCGACCTGGTGAAAAACGCCCTGGATCTGCAAACCAACCCCGAAACGCCCGGCCTTATCGTCAGCATCATGGGCGACGGCCTGCCGGCCTTCTCGGCGGTGCAGAGTCAGCTGGCCAAGACCGGCACGGGGTTGCAGATTCTGCCCTACAGCTGCGGCAAGAGCTTCGGCGAGGACAAGCTGATGGGTCCCCAGGAGTGGCTCGACAACCCCAAGGCGGCTCTGGGCAAAACCATTGCCTGCTACCTGCGCGACGGCGACCACAACATTGCTTTAAAATGGTGCGCCGATAACGGCCTGAAAGTGAACCCCGACGAAACCACCTACGACCCCGAGGCCGTGAACTTCATGGCCGCCTCCGACTTCCTGGTGGCCGCCGAGAAATACATTTTGGGCAAGCCCGAAAGCCGCACCAAGATTGTGAAAGGCAAAAACACCGGCGTGAAAGTAGACGTGGTAGCCGACGGCGTGGCCACCTGGACGCCCGGCGACGTGAACATCGCCAAGCAGAAAGGTGGGCTCGTCAACATTGTGAGCACCAAGGACTACTCCAACCAGATGCCCAACATCATGGTGACCACCAAGCGCTGGTACGACGCCCATCCCACCGAGGTGCAGGGCATTATGACGGCCCTGGCCGTAGCCGGCGACCAGGTGAAAAGCCACCCCGAGGCGCTGGAGCGCGCTGCCGACATCTCCGCCGCCGTCTACGGCGACCAGGACAAGCCCGGGGCCTACTGGCTGAAGTACTACAAGGGCGTGAGCGAGGCCGACCGCAACGGCAACGTGGTGGAGCTGGGCGGCAGCAAGGCCTTCAACTTCGCGGATAACCTGACCTTGTTCGGCCTGGACAATGGCGGCACCAACATCTACGCGGCCGTCTACAAAACCTTCGGCGACGTGCAGAGCAAGCTCTACCCCAAGGAGCTGCCCACCTACGTGCCCCTGGAGCAGATGCTGGACCTGACCATCCTGAAAAAGCTGCAAAGTCAGTATAAGGGCAAAACCATTGCCCCGGCCGAAACCCAGCAGTTTGCCGACGACGACGAAATCCGCCGCAGCGTGAGTAAGCGGGCCTGGAACATCGAGTTCAACACCGGCCAGAGCTCCTTCACCCCCGCCGCCGAGCGGCAGCTCAGCCAGCTCTTCGACGACCTGGTGGTGGCCGGCCGTCTGAAAGTAGCCGTGCACGGCCACACCGACAACGCCGGCGACCCGCAGCGCAACCAGCAGCTCTCCGAAGACCGGGCCCTGGCCGTGGAGCACTGGCTCGAAGCCAAGAGCGCCAGCGCCTTCCCCGCCGGCCGGGTGCAGGTGTACGCCCACGGCGCCACCGAGCCGGTAGCCAGCAACAGCACCCCCGCCGGCAAAGCCCAGAACCGCCGGGTGGAAATCGTGCTCGGCAACTAACAGTGATATGGTGAACTGGTGAACTGGTGAACTAGTGAGTTGTCCTTCCGCTGGCGCAAGCCGCGCCGATAGTCCCGCCAGAACATCAAACTCACCAGTTCACCATCTCACCATCTCACCATATGAAAACCCTGTTTACCCCCAACGCCCAGCCGCCCCGCGCCACGTTTCTACTGATGGTGGCCGGGCAGGGGCTGGTGCTGCTGCTGCTATGGCTGTTTTACCCGCTCCGCCTGTTTCCGTCCCTGGGCGAAGTCTTCCGCTCCCTCGGCGACTTAGTCACGACCCAGGGGCTGATTCAGGAGTTGTGGGCCAGTATGACTACGGCCCTGCAGGCCCTGAGCGTGGCGACGATGCTGGCCCTGCTGATATCGTACCTCACGGCCCTGCCCTTCTTCCGGCCCATTGCTTACGCGGCCTCCAAGATGCGCTACCTGACGCTGACGGGCCTCACCTTTTTCATGGCCTTGATGCTCAGCTCGGGCCACCAGGTGAAACTCTCGGTGCTGATTTTCGGGGCCACAGTGTATCTGGTTACGGGCATGACCAGCGTGATTCTGACTACCACCCAGGAGGAAATGGACCACGCCCGCACCCTGGGCATGAGCGAGTGGCGCAGCTTTCTGGAAGTGGTAGTGCTAGGCAAGCTCGACGAGATGCTCGAAGTGGTCCGCCAGAACTTTGCCATCATCTGGACCATGATTACCCTAGTCGAGACCTTGTACCAATCCGAGGGCGGCATCG
The DNA here is from genome assembly GCF_004167665.1 of Hymenobacter persicinus. Taxonomy (GTDB): domain Bacteria; phylum Bacteroidota; class Bacteroidia; order Cytophagales; family Hymenobacteraceae; genus Hymenobacter; species Hymenobacter persicinus. The sequence goes on from NZ_SEWE01000026.1 coordinate 35,533, forward strand.
GGCTGCTGCTCTACAAGCAGAACCGCTACCTCCACCTCGACGGCGTGCTGGCCATCCAGCTCGTCATTCTGGCTACCGGCGCCCTGCAGGACTACGTGTTCGTGCTCCTGCGCCGGGTGTTCTTCCCCTACTCCGTGCTGACGGCCGCCAAGTAAGGCTTCCAGCCGAACGTCAACTCACCATTTTCCAAGTTCATCACTTCCCCGCCATGTCTCCCTACTCCTATAAAGAACCCGTTCTGACCCTGGAAGGCGTTTCGATGAGCTACCACGGCGAAGTAATTCTGCGCGACATCGACGCCCAGGTCCTCGACGTGGTACGGCCGGGTATGAGTCAGGGGCAGGTCGTGGGGTTCTACGGCCGCTCCGGCATCGGTAAGTCGGTGCTCTGCCGCATCATGGCCGGGCTAATTACGCCCAGCCAGGGCACGGTGCGCGTGGGCGTGGAGCAGCAGCCGGTGGTGCCCGGCACCGTGGGCTTCGTGCAGCAGCGCTACCCCCTCTTCGACCACCGCACCCTGCACGACAACCTGCTGGTCGCCGCCCAGCGCAAGCACGCCCCCGCAGCCGCCCGGGAGCAGGTGGAAACCTACCTGGAGCGCTTCTGCCTGACCCAGCACCGCAAAAAGTACCCGGCTCACCTCTCCGGCGGCCAGCGCCAGCGCGCCGCCATTGCCCAGCAGCTGCTCTGCTCCGACCACCTCATCCTGCTCGACGAGCCCTTCTCCGGCCTTGACGTGGCCATGATTGACGAGCTCAAGAAAATCATCGTGGAAGTCACCACGATGGACGAGCTGAACACCGTTATCATCATCTCCCACGACATCCAGACTACCACCGCCCTGGCCGACCGGCTCTGGCTACTCGGCTACGAGCGGGACGCCGCCGGCCAGCTCAGTCCCGGCGCCACCATTGCCAAGGAGCACCAGTACAACCTGGCCGAAATGGGCTTAGCCTGGCACGAAAACGTGGAAGCCGAGCCGGAATTCGGCCAGTTTGTGGAGCACATCAAGGAGGAAATCCGGCGGAGTTAAACTGAGTGGTTCTGCCACCTTCGCTCTAAAGTTCTTAGCTCTACTTTTGCTCTGAACCCAACATTCCCCATCCATGCCCACCGGAACCCTGCTCATCATCGACGACGAAGCCCGCCTGCGGCAGCTGCTGGCCCGAGTGCTGGAGCTGGAGGGCTACGTGGTGCTCCAGGCCCCCGACGCCACCCGCGGCCTGGAGCTGCTGGGTCAGCACGCCGACGATATCCTGGTGCTCGTCTCCGACGTGAAGCTGCCCGACGGCCACGGCGTAGACCTGATTCCCCGCTTCAAAGCCAAAGCCCCCGAGGCCGAAATCGTGTTGCTCACTGCCTTTGGCACCATTCCCGACGGGGTGCAGGCCATGAAGGCCGGCGCCTTCGACTACCTGACCAAGGGTGACTTCGAGCAGCAGCTCATTGTGGTGGTGGACCGGGCCGCGGAAAAGGCCCGCCTGCGCCGGCGGGTGCTGGAGCTGGAGCGGCGCGTGGGCCAGCAGTACCGGTTCGAGTCGATGGTTGGCGAGTCGGCGGAGCTGAAGCGTACCCAGCAGCTGGCCCGGCAGGTGGCACCTACCGGCAGCACCGTGCTGCTGGAAGGACCCACGGGCTCGGGCAAGGAGCTCTTTGCCCAGGCCATCCACCAGGCCAGTGACCGGGCCTTGAAGCCCTTCGTGGCCGTCAACTGCTCGGCTTTCCCCAAGGACTTGCTCGAGTCGGAGCTGTTTGGCTACAAAAAGGGCGCCTTCACCGGGGCCCTTACTGACAAAAAAGGCCTGCTCGAAGAAGCCAACGGCGGCACGCTCTTCCTCGACGAAATCGGGGAGCTGGAACTCAACGTGCAGGCCAAATTCCTGCGGGTGCTCGAAACCCAGAGCTTCACCAAGCTCGGCGACACCAAGCCCACCTCCGTGCACGTGCGCCTCGTGGCCGCCACCAACCGCAACCTGAAGGCCGAGGCCGCCGAGGGCCGCTTCCGCCCCGACCTCTACTACCGCCTCTCGGTGTTTACCATCACGGTGCCCCCGCTCAAGGCCCGCCCCGCCGATGTGGCTCCGCTGGCCGAGTACTTTTTGCAATATTTCGCCGCCAAGCTGCAAAAGCGCCTGCCCGGCCTCGACGCCGAGTGCCTGCGCCTGCTCCAGGGCTACGACTGGCCCGGCAACGTGCGGGAGCTCAAGAACGTGCTGGAGCGCGCCGCCATCCTGGCCCCCGCCGATGCGCCCCTGTCCGCCGACTTTCTGCCCGACGAGTTTCACGCCCGCCCCCGGGCCGCGGGCCTCACTGCCAACCCCGACGACGAAAGCCTGCGCGCCGTGGAAGCCCGCCACATCCAGCGCATCATGCTGGCCCTGGCCGGCAACAAGCCCGAAGCCGCCCGCAAGCTCGGCATCGGCCTGACCACGCTCTACCGCAAGCTGCAGGAATACGGGCTGGAGAGCTAGGTGTCCCTCACGCATTACCCTTCTCGCCTGCTAAGCCATGAGCTTAAAGAATAAAATCCGCCTCAGTGTGTTTCTGCTGCTTCTGCTCCTGCTGGGACTGGGCGGCTACGCTTTCGTTACCATCAGCTACCTCGAGCACGGGGCTGCTGGCCTGGAGCAGGCTGATTTCAACGTGGCCCGGGGTACGGTACTGGCCTTTTTACTGGCCGGCACGGCTGTGGGCGTTACCATGATGGTGCGCCTGCCCCGCATCGTGGTGCGTCCCCTGCGCCGCCTCACCGTGGACATGGAGCGGGTAGCCGGGCCGGGCACCACCACTCGGGTAGCCGTGGGCAAGCGCGACGAGGTGGGCACGGTGGCGGCGGCCGTCAACCGGGTGCTGAGCCAGGCCGAGGATGAACGCCGCCTCACGCTGGCCGAGCTGTTCGTGGAGCGCAACCGTATGGAAGCCCTCGTGCGCAGCCTCGACGAAGGTCTGCTCCTGCTCGACGAGAAAGGCGTTGTGGTGCTGGCCAACCCGGTGGCCTGCGTGCTGGTGGGCGTGCCGGCCGCGGAACTGCTGGGCCGGTCGGCGACTGAAGTGGCCCGTACCAACGAAACCATCCGGGCCCTGCTCGAGCCGCTGGCGGCCCACAACCTGGCCGGCGACAACGTGCCCGACCCGGTCTTTACCTTTCCCCACCAGGGCCGGGCTCCGCACTACCAGCTCAGCATTAGCCCTATCGAAGCCGTGGTGCCCACGCCGGGCAAGCCAGCCGCGGGCGGCCATATTCTGTGCCTGCGCAACGTGTCCGACTTCAAAAAGCTGGACCAGGTGAAGTCAAACTTTCTGGCCACTATTTCCCACGAGCTCAAAACGCCCCTGGCCAGCATCAACCTCAGCCTGATGCTGCTCCAGGACGACCGGACCGAGCCCGAGGAGCGTCAGCGTATTGCCGGCGGCATCCGGGAAGAAACCCAGCGCCTGCTCCAGATGGTGGGCCAGCTCATCGACGTATCCCGCCTCGACGCCGGGGCCGACATCAAGCTCAATGTCCAGCCCGTGACGCTAACCGACGTGGTGCGCTACGCCATCGAAACCGTACGCCCCCAGCTCGGCGACAAGCAGCTGGAGCTTGAAACTCAGCTGCCCGACACGCTGCCCACGGCCCAGGCCGACGTGGAAAAAACCACTTGGGTGCTCATCAACCTGCTGGCCAATGCCATCCGCTACTCCCCCCACGGCGAAAAGCTGCTGCTGCGCGCCGTGCCCTGGGGCGACATGGTGCGCGTGAGCATCCACGACCACGGCCCCGGCATTGCCCCCGAATACCATAAACGTATCTTCCAGCGCTTCGCCGAGTTGCCGGCTGCCGCGGGCCAGCGCCAGGGCAGCTCGGGGCTGGGGCTGAGCATTTCCCGGGAGTTCATTACCGCCCAGGGCGGGCGGCTCTGGGTGGAAAGCACCGCGGGCAAGGGCAGCGTGTTTCTGTTTACCCTGCCGCTGGTAGCCGCTCCCGAAACCGAGCCCGCCGAAGCCTAAGCCCGGGCGCTACCGGCAGTTGCGCAGCTTATCTTCCACCTTGAACAAGTAACCCAGGCTCCGGGCCCGCCGAAAAAACTCGCAGGCCGCGGTGGGGTTGCCCTCCTGCTCGGCCAGACAGCCCAGCAGAAAGTGTACCTGCCCATTCTGCGGATTGTTTTCCAGCACCCGCCGGTAGTCGGCGCGGGCGGCCCCGTAGTCGCGCTGCTTGTAATAGGCCAAGCCCCGGTAGGTGAGGTACTTCAACGACAGGGGTTGCTGGGCCGTTAAGCGTTGGCGCAGGCCAGTGGTAAAATCCTGCACCGCGTCCGGAAAGACGTGCAGGCCAAACAGCCGCAGCTCCCCCCGGGCCAGCCAAGCCGCGCTGAGCGTGGAATCCAGGGCCAGGGCCCGGGTTAGGTTGAGCTCGGCCGAGTCGCGCTGCTGCAGGCTGGTCTGGCACTGGGCCAGCCGGTAGAGCAGCCCCGCCGTTTCGCCCACCGACTTGCTGTCGTTGAGGGCGGCGTAGTAGTCGGAGCGGGCGGCGCGGAAATCCTGGTACACCAGCTGTTCAATCTCGCCCCGCCGCCGCCGGGCTTCGCTGTAGCGGGGCTTGAAGTGGATGGCTTCGGTCAGGAAGCTGTGGGCCCGGCTCCACTCCCGGCGGGCGTAGGCCTGCACCCCATCTTCGTAGTTGCTGACTGCTGTCACGTGGTCCATGGTCACCTTCACCGACAGAATAAAGAGCAGCAGCAGCAGCAGACCGCCCGTGAGCAGGTAGTCGCGGCGGGTGAAGCTCGCGCGCTTTTTGGGCATGCGCTGGTAGTGCCGCTCGGCTGAGCCGGCTGGCCGCCGGGTGCGCAAAGGGGCCGGCGGGGGCATCGGCACCCCGTACACGTGCTGGCCCTGGGGCCGGTACTGCTGCTGGCGGCGGGCTTCCTCGGCCCGCCGCCGCTCCTGCTGGAGCTGAAAGTCGTAGGTGGCCCGGCGGCCCGCATCCCCGAGCACGTGGTAGGCGGCCGTCACGGCTTTGAACTGCTCTTCAAACTGGGTGCTACCGCCGTGCTTGTCGGGATGGAAACGCACGGCTAAACGCTTGTACGCCAGCTTAATTTCCGCCGCCGGAGCCGTGGCTGAAACGCCCAGTACCTGATAATGATTTTGACTCAAAGCGCGGCAGTATATAGTAAAAGTAACGCCTTTTTCAGACACGAACCCTTCTTTCCCGTATGGAAAGGTCGGTTCGAAAAACTACGGCCTCCGCCGATTTTCGGCCCGTCCGTTCTAAACATTGTTCTCCGCCTTTCTTCTCCCCCGCCGTATGGCTTACGACGACGACGCTACCAAAACTCCCCGCAACGACAGTATTGTCGGCAACCTGATGGGCTACCTCGACACGCGCATCGACCTGGTGCGCCTCGAGGCTCAGGAAAAAGTGAAGAACGCCTTCGTGGGCACCGTGCACGGGGCGGCCATGGGCTTTATCGGGCTCATGTTCCTGATTTTTGTGAGCATTTTTGCCGGCCTGGCCCTCAACAGCGCCCTCGACAGCCCGTACTGGGGCTTCGGCATCGTGGCCGGCTTCTACTTGGTGCTGCTCATCATCTTTTTGGTGGGTGTCGACAAGAAGCTCTTCCAGGGCGTGGCCGACAAGCTGCTGAACAACACCATCTACAAATCCGACAAACGTCAAGCATAACCTAACCTATGGCTGAGCTGCACAATCCGCTGTTCGAAGACGAAAAGGAGTTCCTGGAGCGCCAGAAGCTCGAGTACGAGCGGGCCCTGCTGGGAGACGTTGATAACATCAAAGAAAATGGCCAGCAGGTGGGTAAATACGCCCTGATCGGCGCCGGCCTGGCCGGCAGCATCTGGCTGATTGCAAAAGCCTTCGGCAAGAAAAAACACGCCGACGACGAAGATGATTTCGAGGCGGAGTACGCCCGTCACCGGGGTCGGCCGCGCAAAAAAACGCATAAGGGCGCGCACTTCGCCCCTGTCCACACCGAAGTTGATACAGCCGTGGCCGATGACTTGGGCTTCGGGGCCGGCCAGCACCAGTACGACCGGGGCCGCACCGCCTCCACGCACGCCACGCACGCTGCCCACGAGCGGGCTCACTTGGCACCCGACGTGTACCATACCGATGCGCCCGAGGAGTTTGCCTCTTACGATGCAGCCCCGCGGCCAACCCGGCACGCCCCGGTACCCTACACCGCGGCGGCCTACGAGAAGCCGTCGTCGGAAGCGGCTAACCTGGCGGCTTCGGCCTTGCAGTCGTTTCTGCAGTCCGACACTGGTAAAATGCTCATTGCCCAGGTTTCGGCAGTTCTGATGGCTTACGTGGCCAAAAAAGTCGGGGAATATTTACCTATGATCAAAAATCCCGACCTTGCGACTTCTCCCGCTTACGCTACCACGGAGCCGGAGACCAAGGATATCGACTTTACGTACCACGAAGAAGCGGATGCGCCTCACCAGCCTCTATGAAACCCTAAGTAAGCGTCGCGCACGCGGCCAGAAGTCTCTGGCCGTGCTGCTCGACCCTGACAATCTGGACGAGGCGGGCTGCCGGCACCTGTTGGCCCTGAGCGAGTCGCACGCTGTAGATTACTTTTTTATGGGCGGCAGCCTGGTGATGAACTCTCGCCAGGCGTCGCTCATTCGTTTGATTAAGAGTCTGAGTGCCATTCCGGTACTGCTCTTTCCCAGCCACAGCCTCCACCTCGACACCCAGGCCGACGGCATTCTGTTGCTGTCTCTGATTTCGGGCCGCAACCCCGATTTTCTGATCGGACAGCACGTTATTTCGGCCCCTCTGCTGCGCGCCAGCAACCTGCAGATTCTGCCCACCGGCTACATGCTCGTTGATACCGGACGCCAAACCACGGCCAGCTACATGAGCGGCACCACTCCGCTGCCCTACGACAAACCCGGTATTGCGGCCTGCACGGCCATGGCCGGGGAGCAACTAGGTCTGCGCCTGATGTATCTCGACGGCGGCAGCGGCGCCATGTACCCCGTGTCGCCGGCCATGATTCGGGCCGTCCGCCAAGCTGTAGATACGCCATTAATTGTGGGCGGCGGCATCAACACGGCCGAAAAAGCCCACGCCACCCTGGCCGCCGGCGCCGACGTGATTGTGGTGGGTAACCAGATTGAAAAAGCCCCCGAGTTTCTCGGCGAAGCCTCTAAAGTGGTTCGCACATTCAACGCTGTGCTCGACATTGCCTAAGCTTTTCCGGCAGTAGACGGCCATGAACAAACAAAAGCGGCTCCTCAGATGAGGAACCGCTTTTGTTTGTTGAGGAATGCGCTGGCGCAGCCTAGATGTTCATGGCCGATTCGCGGCGGCGCATTTTGCCGGCCGGAATGCCAAACATCATCTTGAAGCGGCGGCAGAAATAGGCCGTGTCTTTGTAGCCCACCTCTTTGCCGATGTCACGGATGCTCTTCTTGGTCGTGCGCAGCAGGAACACGGCGCGCTCCATGCGCTGGTATTCGATGTAGTCCTGGGGATTGATGCCGGTCAGCATCTTGAAGTACTGCCCCACGTAGTCTTCCGATACGTTGGCCACGCTCGAGAGTACTTTGTTCGACAGGTCGCCGCCGATGTTCTCCTTGATGTAGTTGAACAGGTCGATGAGGCGCGGATCCTTGAAGTAGGTGCTGTTGGTAGCCAGCTGCTCCACAAACATCTTGTTCTTGAGGATGTAGCGCACGATTTCCACCACGATGTTCTCGGTGTAAATCGTGATGAGGCGCTCCCGGCCGGGCAGTTCCTGCATACTTTCCTCCACCACCTTAATCACCAGATTGGCCAGCTTGGAGTTGCCGGTAATCAGGAAGGCGGGCACGTCGAGGGAAGCGAAGAAGTTCACCGAGTCAAACACCTTGGCCTCGAAGCTCACGTGGCTGTGGCTTTCCTCGGCGTCCCCGATCAGGTCGAGGTCGGCGTTGGAGTGAAAGAACTTGTCCTTGTTGCTGATCAGATCATCGTTGGTGATGCTCTTGCCCGCCGACTCGCCGTAGCTGACCTTGGTCGCTCGGCCGCCGGGGATAAACAGCATTTCGCCTTCTTCCACAACTTGCTCTTCGTCGCCGAAGGCAATGCGGCCCTTGTGCAACAGAATGAGGTTGTTGCCTACGTCATAATAATTACGAACCGTAAAAGGCTGCTGCAGAACCAGATTCTTCGCCTTGATGTAACGGACACCAAGCGACTCAATTACTTTATTATAATCTTCCATATTCGGGGGTGGTTTGGGTGCTGGGTAGTGGCCAGTCAAATTGGAGGGCTGACTTAGACAATGCAAAATAACATATAAAAATTCACAAAAAAGAAAAACCCAGCCAAAAAATGGCTGGGTTAAATGCAATGATTCTGACTTTTAGGCTATTCGCTCGTTATTTCAACAATTCCCGAGAGATTACAATTTTCTGAATCTCCGAAGTTCCCTCGTAAATCTGGGTGATTTTGGCGTCCCGCATCATGCGCTCGACGTGGAATTCCTTCACAAAACCATATCCACCGTGGATCTGTACTGCTTCAACGGCCGTGTCCATGGCCGTCTTGGAAGCGAACAGTTTGGCCATGGCCCCGGACTTGGCGTAGTCGGCGTGGTTATCCTTGTCGTTGGCGGCCTGCAGGCACAGCAGACGGGCGGCATCGATGTTGGTGGCCATGTCGGCCAGCTTGAACTGAATGGCTTGGTGCTTGGCAATTTCAACGCCGAATGCCTTGCGCTCCTTCGAGTACTTCAGACTCAGTTCCAGGGCGCCCGAGGCAATGCCGAGGGCTTGAGCGGCAATACCGATGCGGCCACCAGCCAGCACCTGCATGGCGAACTTAAAGCCGAAGCCGTCCTCGCCGATGCGGTTTTCCTTGGGCACCTTCACGTCCGTGAACATCAGGGAGTGCGTATCGGAGCCGCGGATGCCGAGCTTGTTTTCTTTCGGGCCCACCACGAAGCCGGGGGTGTCGCGCTCCACAATCAGGGCGTTGATGCCGCGGTGCTTGAGCTCGGGGTTGGTTTGGGCAATAACGAGGTACACGGAAGCCGAGCTGCCGTTGGTAATCCAGTTCTTGGTGCCGTTGAGCAGGTAATGGTCGCCCTTGTCCTCGGCGGTGGTGCGCTGCATGGTGGCATCCGAACCGGCCTCGGGCTCCGAGAGGGCGAAGGCGCCAATCATCTCACCGGTGGTGAGCTTGGTCAGGTACTTCTGCTTCTGGTCCTCGGTGCCGTATTTCTCCAGCCCCCAGCACACCAGCGAGTTGTTCACCGACATGATAACGGAGCAGGAAGCATCCACCTTGCTGATTTCCTCCATGGCCAGCACGTACGACACGGTATCCATGCCGCCGCCGCCGTACTCGGGGCTCACCATCATGCCCAGAAAGCCCAGCTCGCCCATCTTTTTGACTTGCTCGGTGGGAAACTTCTGGTGCTCGTCGCGCTCAATAACGCCAGCCCATAGTTCGCTCTGGGCAAAATCACGGGCGGCCGCCTGCACGGCGAGTTGTTCTTCGGTGAGTTGGAAATTCATATGATAAAACAGGCTTGGGTGGGAATGAACGGGAGCCGCGGGGACGCGGCCGGGGATTGGCCGCAAAATTAAGCCGTGCAGCCCGCAGAATAAGCAGGTGGCCCGGATTTTTTCGGCAATGCCCTAATTATGAGCCTCGCCGCCGGACCAAACGATAACCGCCACCCCGGCAGCCCGGAATGGCGGTTGTACTTGGCTAAATAACCAGGTTTAGCGCCGGTCGCGGCCGCCCAGGAAGATGCTCACGTAGTAGAGCAGCGTAGCCAGGGAGCTGATGGCGGCTACCACGTAGGTCATGGCGGCCCACCACAGGGCATCTTTGGCCATGGCATGCTCCTGGGGAGTCACAATGCCGCGCTTGTCGATCCAGGCCAGGGCCCGGCGGCTGGCGTCGAACTCAACGGGCAGCGTGACGAAGCTAAACAGCGTGGTGATGGAAAACAGGGCAATACCTACGCCGAGCGGAATCAGGCTGGTGCGCAGCATGAATACGCCGGCCATCAGAATCCAGGGCATAAACGTGGATACGCTGCTGAGCATGGGCACCATGGCCGAGCGAAACTGGAGCATGCTGTAGGCCGTGGCGTGCTGCACGGCGTGCCCGCACTCGTGAGCGGCCACGGCGGCGGCGGCGGCATTGCGGGCCTCGTACACGTTTTCGCTGAGGTTGACGGTCTTGTCGGCCGGGTTGTAGTGGTCGGTCAGGCGGCCCTCGACCGAGATAACGCGCACGTCGGTGATACCGTGGTCGGCCAGCATAAGCTCAGCAATCTGCCGACCCGACAGCCCCGACTGCAGCCCCAGCTGGGAGTACTGCTGGAACTTGCTTTTGAGGCGCCACTGAATCAGCCAGCTTGCTAGCATCGCCAGGATGACGACGAAGTAGATGGGGCTTGCGTTATAGTACATGGTGGAAAAGGCTTAGGAAGTGAAGAGACGCTGGACGCGCTCCACGATGCCGGTCGTGCTGTAGCCAGCCACGAGCGGTACGGTGAGCACCTGTCCACCGTTGGCTAACACCAACTCGTGACCCACAATTCCACTGATCGGGTAGTCGTCGCCCTTCACCAAGATGTCGGGTTTGACCAGCGTAATCAGTTCCAGCGGCGTCGGCTCATCGAAGAGCACTACGGCATCCACAAACAAAAGCGACGCCAGAATCCGGGCCCGTGACACTTCGTCCTGCAACGGCCGGCCGGGCTTGAGGCGGCTCACCGAAGAGTCAGTGTTCAGGCCCACCACCAGCGCGTCGCCGAGGTGGCGGGCCTTTTCCAGGTAGTCGACGTGGCCCAGGTGCAGCAGATCGAAGCAGCCGTTGGTGAACACCACTTTGCGGCCCTGCTCCCGCCATTGCGCCAGGGTGGGCAGCAGTTGCTGCCGGTCGAAAATCTTGTCTTTACTCCACAGCATCCGTGACAACGGCTAAAGGTTCGGTAGCCAGCTGCCGCACCGAGCGGCCCGACTTAATCATGCTGGCCACAAAGCTGATGCCGCCCATGAGCACCACCAGCAGGGTCTGGGAGCCGTGCACAACCAAGGCGTAGGCAATGCCGGCTTCCTTGGAAATGCCGTAGACGAGCAGAATGCCCTGCACCATAATGTGAAACGGACCGATGCCGCCAGCCACCGGCGCGGCCATGCCAAAGGCCCCGAAGGTAAGTACTGCCAGGCCGGCGCGCATATCCAGCGAGTACGTGGCCGGAAAGCACTTGAAGGCCAGGTAATCCATCAGGTAGTAGACCAGCCAGGTGAAGAAGGTGTGGAACAGAAACAGGGCCTTGTTGTCCATCTTCAGTACGCTGAAAATGCCCGCCAGCAGCCCTTTCACGAACACGACCATCTTGTTGAACAGCGCATTCTGGCGCAGGCGCTCCAGGTTGCGAAACAGCGCGTAGGCTAGGCCCAGCAGCAGCAGCAGGGCAATGCCGGCCGCTACCAGCAGGGGTGTGCGGTTGCGGGCCAGCGCATCGTAGCGGCCGGCCAGCACTTTGTCAGTGACAAACGACCAGAATGTGTTGTAATCCAACAACAGGGTGGTGCCCAGCAAGCTCAGCAGCACCAGCACGTCGATGACCCGCTCGGTGACGACCGTACCCAACGCCACCTGCACCGGCACCTTGCTGGTGCGCTGCAGCACCGAGCAGCGGATGACCTCGCCCATGCGCGGCAGAACCAGATTGGCCAGGTAGCCCACCATCATGGCGTGGTACACGTCCCAGTACGCAGTTTTCTGCTGAGCGGCCCCCAGCTGCATCTTCCAGCGGTAGGCCCGGCTGAAGTAGCCCAGCACCGACAGCAGCATCGTCACAATGAGCCAGGTGTAGTTGGCTTCGCGCACGTGCCGGCCGATGCTGCTCAGGTCCTGGCCCTGCACGGCGTACCACATCAGCAGCCCCGACACGGACAGCAGCAGGGCGTACTTGAGAATATTAAACAGGGTCTTCATGCAGCAGCAACGAGGAGCAGGGCCGCCGGCCACCGGCCGGCATTCGAAAATAAACGCTTAGTACGCAACCAACGCCGGGCCGGACTTAGACCAGCCGGTTGTGCTGGTCCGGGAAGATAACCGTTGGCTTGTGGGCCCGGGCTTCGGCAAAGTCAATCAGGGCGTAGGAGATGATGATGACAATGTCGCCGACGGCCACGCGGCGGGCGGCGGGCCCGTTCAGGCACAGCGTGCCGGTGCCCCGCTCCCCGCGGATGGTGTAGGTTTCAAACCGCTCCCCGTTGTTGACGTTGACGATGGTGACCTTCTCGTTTTCGACCATGTTGGCCGCGTCCAGCAGGTCTTCGTCGATGGTGACGCTGCCCACGTAGTGCAGCTCCGCCTGGGTGACTTTGGCGCGGTGAATCTTCGATTTGAGGACCTCGATATGCATAAGTAAAAAGGGCTGAATTGGGGCCGCAAAGGTAGCTAAATCCACCCGAACGGCCCGCCCGCCGCCTTGTTTACGCCGGTACTACCAGGTTGTCGATTAGGCGCACGCCGCCGAGCTGGGCCGCCACGCACAGCGCCACCGTTTGCCCCGCCTGCACGGCCCCGCTTACCGGCTGCAGGGTCTGGGCATCTACCACCTCAAAGTACTCGAGACTGATGCCGGGTGAGGCCGCCAGGTGTTGCGCGGCGGCAGCTTGCGCCACTTCGGCCGGCTGCCCCTGGGCCAGGGCGGCGGCGCCAAGCACTAGGGCCTGGTGCAGCTGCGGGGCCATGGCCCGGTCGGCGGGGCTCAGCCGGCGGTTGCGCGACGACATGGCCAGCCCGTCAGCTTCCCGTACCGTGGGAAAGGCCACCAGATCCAGGTCGAATGACAAATCGGCGGTCAGCTGCCGGATGATGGCGACCTGCTGCAAATCCTTCTGGCCGAAATACGCCCGGTGGGGCCGGCTGAGGTGAAACAGCTTGCTGACCACCGTGGCCACGCCGTTGAAGTGGCCGGGGCGGTGGGCGCCTTCCATCACCCGCTCCAAGGGGCCAAAGTCGAAGGTCAGCACCGTGGGCCGCGGGTACATCTGCTCGACTGAGGGCAGGAACAGCACCGTGCAGCCGGCCGGGGCCAGCAGGGCCGCGTCGGCATCGGGCACGCGGGGGTACAGACGGAAATCGTCGGCGTTGTTGAACTGGGTCGGGTTGACAAAAATGCTTACCACGACCACGTCATTCTCTTGGGCGGCGGCCCGTACCAGCTGCAGATGGCCTTCGTGCAGGGCGCCCATGGTGGGCACTAAGCCAATGCGTTGACCGGCCTGACGCCATTTTTCCGTGCGGGCTTGCAACTCGGCCGCCGTTTGCAGTATCTCCATAAATGAGTAGTCTGCGGAGAGGGTCCGCAGGGGTGGTTGGTTGATAATTCGCTCAAAAATGCTTAATTTTGTGCATCCCAAAGTGTTGCCCTTTCCCAATCATACCAACTGACCTTTTATGTCCAAGTTGAGAATACTCTATGCTGCCACGGAAATTAACCCGTTTTTGCAGACGACCAAGGTAGCGGAGTTTCTGCGGATGCTGCCCCAGGGCATGCAGGAGATGGGGATGGAAATCCGCATTTTCGTGCCCCGCTTCGGTATTATCAACGAGCGTAAGAACCGTTTGCACGAAGTAGTTCGCCTGTCGGGCATCAACATCGCCGTGGGTGAGGAAGAAAAGCCGCTGATTATCAAGGTGGCCTCCATCCCGAACGCCAAGCTCCAGGTTTATTTCATCGACAACGAAGACTATTTCCACCGCAAGTCGGTGCTGGTCGACAAGAACGATAAATTTCACGCCGACAACGACGAGCGGGCTATTTTCTTCTGCAAAGGTGTGCTGGAAACCGTCAAGAAGCTGGGCTGGGCCCCGGACATCGTGCACTGCAACGACTGGATGACGGGCCTGATTCCGATGTACCTGAAAACGACCTACAAGAAGGACCCGATTTTCAAGGATGCCAAGTCGGTGTTCACCATCTACAACAACGAGTTCAGCCACAAATTCGAAGGCGACATCATCGAGAAGGCCAAGATGCTGGACATTGATGACGAAATGCTGGCGGCCCTCAAGTCGGCTGACTTCGGTGGCTTCATCAAGGTCGGCATGGAGTACGCCGACTCGGTGGTAAAATCCGACGAGGACTTCAGCGACAACCTGAACGCCATGTTCACCGAGTACTCGCAGAAAAAGCAGTTGGGGCAGGTTAGCTCCGACGAAAACCTGCTTTCCTCTTACTACACGCTCTATAATGAATTGGCTAGCTAGTAGCGCCTTCCGAGTAGCCTCGGTTTCCCTGTTTTCCACGGCTCTGCTGTTTGCCACGGCCGGCTGCGAGGATCCCAACGAATTAGGAGTAGAGCTGCCCGGCACCACTCCCATCAACACCGAATACCGCGACTTTCCGGTTACTGCCTCCACCGTGCGCCAGTCGCCGGTGGAAACGCTGAACTCCACCCGCTTCTTAGTGGGCCGGGTGCAGGACACCAAGGTGGGCACCACCACGGCCAAAGCCTTCCTGAATCTGCAGGTTCTCACCGCCGCGACCCTTCCCAGCCAGTTCACGGATCCGATTCTGGATTCGGTGGTCGTGGTGGCTGGCTTCGACCAAGTGTACGGCAGCTCGGCCAGCCCCGTCTCGTTTGACGTGTACGCCCTGACCAGCCCCCTCAGTGAGCGGGCTACCTACAACTCGGCCTCTAATGTACCGCTGGGCAGCCTGATCGGGGCCGGGCGCAAAAGCTCCCTCACCCGTACCAAGGTTGAGCAGCAGAGCAACGGCCTCAAAACCAAGATTCTGGTCAACGGCGTTTCCGTGGACAGCACCACGGCCGTCACCGTGCCCGACCGTACGGCCCGCCTGACGCTCTACCGTAAAGCCGCCGGCTCGCTGTCCGAGGTGCCGTCGGCGCTGATGCAGAGCATCTTCACGGCCCTCAAGGACAAGAACACTTCGTTTACCCAAACGACGCTCAACAACCTGTGGAAAGGCATGGCCATTGTGCCTTCCGACAACTTCACGGGAGCTGTCGTGGGCTTCAACCGGACGCTGGAGAGCCGGGTGCTGTTCTACTACCACATCAACGGGGCCGACGTCACGCCGGAGCCCTACCAGATTTTCTTCGGCAACTCGACCGGAGCCAACGCGGCACGGGTATTTACTCAGCTGCAGACGGCCTTCGTAGCCCCCTTCGACCAGCTCACGGACCCGACCAAGTCAGTGGCGCCCAGCGCCCCGGATCAGGTGGCCTACATGCAGGAAGGCCTCGGCCTGGGCACCAAGCTCGTTATTCCCGGCCTAGCTGATCTGCTTGCCAACTCCCAAGGTCTGGCCATCAACCGCGCCGAGCTGATTGTACCGCTCAAGCCGTTCACGAACGTGGTGTTTCCCGCGCCCAAGCAGGCGGTAGTTTACGAACTGGGGGCCGACAATAAGATTCTGCAGCGCACGGTCAACATTTCGCCCGTCGAGCGGCTTGTCCAAGCCGACGGCGCCAACCAGCAGGGTGCCGGCACGAATGCCACCGCGGCTTTCTACGACATCAGCCCAACGAATAAGTACTACAGCATCAGCATGACCAGCTACCTGCAGTCGTACGTATACGACCTACTGGGTGGGGAACGGCCGGCGGCGCTGATGTTCTACCCGGTTGTACGCTACTCCACGACCTCGCTCGACTTGTCGTTGAACCGGGCCGCCCTGGACGCTCAAAACATTAAGCTTCGCGTGTATTTTTCGAAATTGCGCTAGTCATCATTTGTCTTTTCATAATCACTGCGGCACGGCCTTTGTTGAGGGCCGTGTCCTTTTGATTTTCCCTCAACCCTTCTTTCTCTGACACATCATGTGCGGAATTGTCGCTTATATCGGGTATCGTGAAGCCTGCCCAATTATCATTAAAGGTCTGCGCCGTCTGGAGTACCGGGGCTACGACTCGGCCGGCGTCGCGCTGCTTAACGGCGCGCTGAACGTCTACAAAAAGAAGGGCAAAGTCCAGGAGCTTGAAAACTTCATTGCCGAAAAGGATACCCACGCCCACATCGGCATGGGCCACACCCGCTGGGCTACCCACGGTGAGCCCAACGACTCCAATGCCCACCCCCACTACTCCACGTCGGAGCGCATTGCCATCATCCACAATGGCATCATCGAGAATTACGCGGCCCTGAAAACGCACCTGCAGCAGCAAGGCCACGTATTTCACTCCGATACCGACACGGAGGTGTTCGTTAACCTGATTGAGGAAATCCAGAAGCAGAACAGCTGCTCGCTGGAGGAGGCCGTTCGGCTGGCCCTGCACGAGGTAGTGGGCGCTTACGCCATTGTGGTGCTGAGCAAGGACGACCCAAACCAGCTCATTGCCGCCCGCAAAGGCTCCCCGCTGGTAATCGGCATCGGCAAGGACGAGTTCTTCCTGGCCTCTGACGCTACGCCTATCATCGAGTACACCAATGAGGTAGTCTATGTAAACGACTACGAAATTGCCGTTATCCGCGACGGGAAGCTCGAGATTCGCAGCAAGGAAGACGTGCACCAGACTCCCTACATCCAGAAGCTGGAGATGGAGCTCGACAGCATCGAAAAGGGTGGCTACGAGCACTTCATGCTGAAGGAGATTTTCGAGCAGCCTCGCTCGATTCTCGACTCCATGCGCGGCCGTCTGGAGCTGGAAGCCGGTCACCTGAACATGGGTGGCGTGCGCGCCTACGAGCGGAAGTTCGTCAACGCGGAGCGCATCCTGATTGTGGCCTGCGGTACGTCGTGGCACGCGGGCTTGGTGGCCGAGTACCTGATTGAAGATCTGGCGCGCATTCCGGTGGAAGTTGAATACGCTTCCGAATTCCGCTACCGCAACCCAATTATCACGGAGCGCGACATCGTTATTGCCATTTCCCAGTCGGGCGAAACGGCCGATACGCTGGCCGCCATCGAGCTGGCCAAGAGCAAGGGCGCAACCATCTTCGGGGTGTGCAACGTGGTGGGTAGCAGCATTGCCCGCGCCACCGACGCCGGCGCTTACACTCACGCCGGTCCCGAAATCGGGGTAGCCTCCACCAAGGCTTTCACGGCTCAGGTAACCGTTCTGACCCTGCTGGCCATGATTGTGGGTCACCAGCGCGGCACGCTCTCCGACACCAAGCTGCGCGAGCTGATGATGGAGCTCAGCAACATTCCTGCGAAGGTGGAAAAGGCGCTCCAGCTCAACAACGAGATTGAAGAAATTGCCGAAATCTTCAAGGATTCGACCAACTTCCTCTATCTGGGCCGCGGTTATAACTTCCCCGTAGCTCTGGAAGGCGCCCTCAAACTCAAGGAAATCAGCTACATCCACGCCGAAGGATACCCTGCGGCCGAAATGAAGCACGGCCCGATTGCCCTGATCGACGAGAACATGCCCGTGGTGGTGATTGCCACCAAAGACAGCTCGTACGAAAAGGTGGTGTCGAACATTCAGGAAGTGAAAGCCCGCAAGGGTCGCATCATTGCCGTCGTGACCGAAGGCGACGATGTGATTCCGGCCATGGCGGAGTTTGTCATTGAAGTGCCCGCTACGAGCGACGTGCTGATGCCGCTGGTATCGGTGGTGCCGCTGCAGCTGCTGAGCTACCACATTGCCGTGTTGCGCGGCTGCAACGTGGACCAGCCCCGCAACCTGGCCAAGTCGGTGACGGTAGAATAACCAAGCCAAACAAGAAAGGCCGCGCTGGGAACCCCGGTGCGGCCTTTTTTTGTGCCCGCCCGGGTAGGCCGGAGTTGGGGCGGCGGGGTGTATTTTTCGCTTACTTTTGCTTCCTAACCGACCTTAGCCACCCTTTTCACTGCTCCTTATGGCCAATACCATCCTTTACTCCGCCGACGCCCCCGCTCCCATCGGGCCGTACAGCCAGGCCGTGCAGGCCGGCAACACCGTGTACGTGTCGGGGCAGATTCCGCTGGATGCCGCCGGGCAGCTGGTAGGCGGCGGCGACGTGGCGGCCGAAACCCACCAGGTAATGCGCAACCTGCAGGCCGTGCTGGCCGCGGCCGGCCTCACCCTGCTCGACGTGGTGAAGTGCAGCATCTTCGTGAAAGACCTGGGCAACTTCGGCCTGATCAACGAAGTGTACGGCAGCTACTTCCCCGCCGACTACGCTCCGGCCCGGGAAACGGTAGAGGTAAGCCGCCTGCCCAAGGACGTGCAGGTGGAAATTTCCTGCATTGCCGTCAAATAGTGAGTTTGTGAAATGGTGAAGTGGTGGGTTTGATGTTCTGGCGGCGCGCTATTGGCCACTTAGAACGGCCATTCACAATTTCACCGTTTCACAATTTCACCTTCCGTACCTTTGCGCGGCGTTTTTCTATCCCGAAAGATGCTGCGAACCGACTGTTTTATGGAAAGAGAAGTACGGGTGCGCTTTGCGCCCAGCCCCACGGGGCCGCTGCACATCGGCGGCGTGCGCACGGCGCTGTATAACTACCTGCTGGCCCGCAAGCTGGGCGGCAAGATGCTGCTGCGCATCGAGGACACCGACCAGAACCGCTTCGTGCCCGGCGCCGAGCAGTACATCATGGACTCGCTGCGCTGGTGCGGTATCGAAATCGACGAGGGAATCGAGCAGGGCGGCCCCCACGCGCCGTATCGGCAGAGTGAGCGGAAGCCCATGTACCGGCAGTACGCCCAGCAGCTCCTCGACAGCGGCCACGCCTACTACGCCTTCGACACGCCCGAGGAGTTGGATGCCATGCGCGCCCGCCTGACGGCCGCCAAGGTGCCCAATCCGCAATACAACAGCATCACCCGGGCCCAGATGCGCAACTCCCTCACCCTGCCCGAGGACGAGGTGAAGCAGCTGCTCGACAGTGGCGCCCCCTACGTGATTCGCCTGAAAGTGCCCCGCAAGGAGGAAATCCGCTTCAACGACCTGATTCGCGGCTGGGTGGTCGTGCACTCCTCGGCCGTCGACGACAAGGTGCTGATGAAGTCGGATGGGATGCCGACGTATCACTTGGCCAACATCGTGGACGACCACCTGATGGAAATCACCCACGTGATTCGCGGGGAAGAGTGGCTGCCCTCGGCCCCCCTGCACGTGCTGCTCTACCGCTATTTGGGCTGGGAAGACACCATGCCGCAGTTTGCCCACCTGCCCTTGCTGCTCAAGCCCGACGGCACCGGCAAGCTCAGCAAGCGCGATGGCGACAAGCTTGGCTTCCCGGTATTCCCGCTGGAGTTCCACGGTACCGATGCCGACGGCCAGCCCACGGTGAGCAGCGGCTACCGCGAAAGTGGCTACCTGCCCGAAGCCTTCATCAACTTCCTAGCCTTCTTGGGCTGGAACCCCGGCACTCAGCAGGAACTCTTTACCATGCAGGAGCTGATTGACGCCTTCAGCATCGAGCGGGTGAGCAAGTCGCCGGCCCGCTTCGACCAGAACAAGGTGCGCTGGTACAACGAGCAGTACCTGCGCGCCAAGCCCGACGCCGAGCTGGCTCAGTACCTCGTGGCGGAGCTCCAAACCCAGGGGCAGGACGTGCCCGCCGACAAGGCCGAGCAGATTGCGGCTTTGGTGAAGGAGCGCGCTACCTTCCCCGCCGACCTGGCCAAGGAAGCCCAGCTGTTCTTCCACCGCCCCACCAGCTACGACGAGCAGGTAATCAGCAAGAAGTGGAACGCGCCGGTAGCCAGTGCCCTCGGCGCTTTCGCCCAGGAGCTGACCACTGCCGCCGATACCTCGGCCGACGGCATCAAGGCTCTGCTGACCCAGGTGGTAGAAGGCCAGGGCCTGAAGCTAGGTCAGGTGCTGCAGGCCCTGCGCGTAGCCGTCACGGGGGCCGCCGCTGGCCCCGACCTGATGCACATTATGAGCATCCTGGGCGCCGCAGAAACGGCCCAGCGCATCCAGGCCGCCGTCGAAAAGCTGCCCGCCTAGCGCCGAGCCGCTTTTTTAGGTGCTTTTACAGAAAGCCGGTCGGAAAAATATTCCGGCCGGCTTTTCTGTGGACGGTGGGTGAGCGGCGACCGGCTCAGGCAACCTTGTGCATCCGTGGGCCGAGTTGTCCCGTAAGCTATTCACGGCGCCGCTGCTTCACGCGGAGCGCCACGCTGCTTCGACCACCTAACCGGACGCTTGTATGGCTAAGAAACCCGTGAATAAGACCAAAAAGACTGACCCCGACAAGAAGGCCCGCGTGCACAAGGAATTGGAGGGCTTTGAAATCAAGGTGAATCCCCTGGGGGAAATCACCTCTAATTATTCAATCGAGGACATCAACCACTTTCTCAACCGCCACGTGCGCGACAAGAAGCTCGTGAACCGGGACGGGCAGTTTGGCGAGAAAGACGACGAGGAATTTGCGCTCGAAGACGGCGCGCCGGAGCCGGAAGAGACGGACGAGGACTTCATGCGCCGGACCAGCAAGGAAGCCCGCAAGAAAGGCCCCAAGGGCGAAGCCGACTCAGCCGCGGAGGATGAACTGAAGTCGCCGCTGCCGGAAGAGTAAGCTGGCTTGCCCGTACTCTGGCCCCAGGCATAGAAAGCCTTCCAGCAATGGAGGGCTTCTTTTTTTGGCCGGGCCGCCGTGCCCGACAACCGCCGTTTTGCTATACTTGGGGCCGGTTTTCACTTCTTCGCCCCTCCTGTATGCACTCCCACGACATCGACTACCGCATCATTGGCTCCGACATTCAGGTTCTGGAAGTGGAGCTCGACCAGAACGAAACCGTGGTGGCGGAGGCCGGGGCCATGGTGTACATGGAAGAAGGCATTGCCTTCGAAACCAAGATGGGCGACGGCTCGGAACCCGACCAGGGCCTGATGGGCAAGCTTTTCTCGGCCGGCACCCGGCTTATCACGGGGGAGTCATTGTTTATGACCCACTTCACCCACCGCGGCCACACTGCCAAAAGCCGGGTGGCGTTTTCGGCGCCTTATCCGGGCACCATCATCCCGCTCGATCTGGGTACGCTGCCCCAGGGCCTGATTGTGCAGAAAGACGGGTTCCTGGCCGCGGCCCGAGGCACCAAAATTGGCATTCATTTCAACCAGCGCTTCGGGGCTGGCATTTTTGGCGGTGAAGGCTTCATCCTGGAAAAGCTCACCGGCGACGGCAAAGCCTTTATTCACGCCGGGGGCACCGTCATCGAAAAGCGCCTGCACAACGAGATTCTGCGGGTCGATACGGGCTGCATCGTGGCGTTTGAGCCCAGCGTGAGCTTCAGCGTGGCCCGGGCCGGAGGACTCAAATCAATGATATTCGGGGGAGAAGGACTGCTGCTGGCCACCCTGCAGGGGAGCGGCCGGGTCTGGATCCAGTCGATGCCCGTCAAGAAGCTTATTCAGGCCCTGATGCCCACCGGCAGCAACGCCGGTAAGGAAAGTGGCAGCGTGCTGGGCCGGCTGGTTGGCGGCGTGCTCGACGAGTAAGCCGCCCTTAGCACCGGCCAGCCAAGCCACTACTGGGGCGTAGAATCGGCGAGGGCCGTGGGCGGCGCGGCCATGGGCTGAACCGCTTCGTAGCTGACCTCCTCTTCCTTGCCGCTCATGGAGAAGGCAATAATGCCCAGACTTACCACCAAGGCAACGAGCAGTAGCCCCAGCAGGCCCATCGTGAAGTTGGAGCTGAGCTTAGGCGAAGTCGAGGAAGAACGGCGGCGCTTGCGGCGCGACGAATACGGGCGGTGGGAGGAAGCAGCAGGTGGCACGGGCAGGGCGAGAGCTTTAACAAGCACACAATATAGGTATTTCCCAATTCACGAACCGCCTTTATATTCCTGATTTTCCAAAGAAAAGTACAGAAACCTGATTTTATTACGGCTAGGGCAGCTTCCTGACACCTACGGATTTACGGCCCGCACTAGATTGCCGGCCTCGTAAAATTCCGTTTTACGAAGTTCACCGGCGGTAGAGTACACCGGCCACGGCCCGAACCAGTAAAAATGAGCCCCATCCGGTTCGGCCACAATGCGGGCCCGGCCACGTCGCCACACGCGCCCATTGGGATGAAAATAGGTAATGGCCAGCAAGCCCGCTGAGTCGCGGAAGTGCTGCTCCGTGCGTTCCAGAGTGCCCGTGGGGCCATAAAACCGGGCCTTGCCCACCGCGCGGCCGTGCCGAAACCGCTCCCGGGTGGCCAAGCGCCGGGGTGGGCCCGGGTAGTACGCCCGCCAGGGGCCGTGGGGTCGCAGCTTTTGGTCGTAGCGGTGCTCAGACCAGAACCCGACCGGGCCCCGGCTCGTCGTGCAGCTGCTCAGCACCAGCATAAACAGGAGCAGCAAAAACAGACCGGGTCGGCAGCGGGTAGCCATAGAGCAGCAGCGAGAGAAGCGGAAGCCAGGGTTATTCAACTAAGATATTAGTTATAACTCAGACAACCGCGCCACTTCTTCGGCAGCTATTCGATAAGCAGCAGTATTTCTTCCAGAAACTCGCGGGAATTGCTCAGGCGCGGGATTTTATGCTGTCCCCCGAGCTTGCCTTTGCGGGCCAGCCACTGCGCGAAAGTGCCCGCCGGAACGACCGTCAGCACCGGCGCTACCAGGGCCAGGTCGCGGTGGCGCTTGGCATCGTAGTCGGAGTTGAGCTCCCGCAGGGTATGGTCGAGGACGTGGGTGAAGCGGGCCGGGTCGGCCGGGGCCTGGATAAACTCAATGGCCCACTGGTGGCCGCCCCGGGAATTCTGTGCGACCCCGAAGTAAATGGGCGCCGCCGTGAAGTCGCGCACGGTGCTGCCGGTGGCGCGGCACGCGGCGGCAATGGCGGCATCGGCGTTTTCGATGACCACTTCCTCCCCGAAGGCATTCAAAAAGTGCTTGGTCCGGCCGGTGATGCGGATCCGGTAGGGCGCCAAGCTGGTGAAGCGCACCGTGTCCCCGATTTTGTAGCGCCACAACCCGGCGTTGGTACTGAGCACCAGGGCGTAGCTTTTGCCCAGCTCCACCTCTTCCAGGGTCAGGGTGCGCGGATTTTCGGCGTCGAACTGGTCGGCGGGAATAAACTCGTAGTAAA
Organism: Hymenobacter persicinus; assembly: GCF_004167665.1. Classification (GTDB taxonomy): domain Bacteria; phylum Bacteroidota; class Bacteroidia; order Cytophagales; family Hymenobacteraceae; genus Hymenobacter; species Hymenobacter persicinus. Next base: position 58,502 of record NZ_SEWE01000026.1, read on the forward strand.
TGCCGTGGTCGAGCAGCAGCAGCAGGTCTTCGCAGTCGGGCTGATCCTGGAAGGCCAAGTACCCTTCCGAGGCATTGTAGATTTCCAGGTAGCCCATCTGGGCGCTGGGAATCAGCTGGCGAAACAGCTCCCGGTAAGGACCGAAAGCCACTGCGCCGTGCAGAAACAGCCGCAGATTGGGCCATACCTCGGTGATATTGGCTACGCCGGCCAGCTCCGTGATGCGGCGCAGCAGCACAATCATCCAGGTTGGTACGCCCGCCAGCACGGCCACGTTCACGTCGAGCACGTGGCGGGCAATGCGCTCAATCTTTTCTTCCCACTCATCGAGCAGGGCCAACTCCAGCGGGGGCGTGCGGATGTACTCGGCCCAGCCCGGCAGGTTCTGCATAATCACGGCCGACACGTCGCCGACGCGAGAGTCTTTTTCGTCGGGGCGGAACGGGTTGGGGGCGTGCGTACCACCCAGCGACAGGGTTTTGCCATCCAGCACCCGTGACTCGGGGTAGAGCAGCGTGGCCGTGGCCGTCATGTCGCGGCCGGCGCGGTAGTGGCAGTCGTGCAGAGAGTCGTGGGTGACGGGAATGAACTTGCTGCGGGCGTTGGTCGTGCCCGACGACTTGGCAAACCAGAGCACCCGGCCGGGCCAGAGCACGTCGGCCTCGCCCCGCAGCACCCGCTCCAGGGCCGGATACAGTTCCTCGTAGCTTCTCACGGGCAGGCGCTGGGCAAACTCGCGGGGGCTGGGCGCATCGGCAAAGCCGTAGCGGCGGCCCCACTCCGTGTCGCGGGCCTTGAGCAGCAAGTCCCGCAACACGCGCTGCTGCACCTCGTGCGGATGCTGGCGAAAATGGTCGATGCTGGTCAGGCGCCGCTGCACGGCCCAGGTCAGGATAGAGCCAATCACCGCTAGTAGACTGTGCGCTTCAGCTCGAAATTCTTGCCCAGGTACACGCGGCGCACGGTTTCGTCGGCCGCCAGTTCCTCGGCCGTGCCGGCCTTGAGCAGCTTGCCCTCGAAGAGCAGGTAGGCGCGGTCGACGATGCTCAGGGTGGAGTTCACGTCGTGGTCGGTGATAAGAATGCCGATGTTTTTGTTTTTGAGCTTGGCCACGATGCCCTGAATTTCCTCGGTGGCAATCGGGTCGACGCCGGCGAAGGGCTCATCCAGGAGCACAAATTTGGGGTCCACGGCCAGGGCGCGGGCAATTTCGGTGCGGCGCCGCTCCCCGCCCGACAGCACCCGGCCCAGGTTTTTGCGCACGTGGGTCAAACTGAACTCGTGGAGCAGCTCTTCCACCTTGTCGTGCTGGGCCTGCTTGGGCAGGTTGGTCATTTCGAGCACGGCCAGAATATTTTCCTCCACGCTCAGGTCGCGGAATACGGAGGCTTCCTGGGCCAGGTAGCCAATGCCGCGCCGGGCCCGCTGGTAGATGGGCAGCTTGGTGATGTCCTCGTCGTCGAGGAAGACGCGGCCGCCATTGGGCTTCACCATGCCCACGGTCATGTAGAAGCAGGTGGTTTTGCCGGCGCCGTTGGGCCCCAAGAGCCCCACAATCTCGCCCTGCTCCACCGACAGCGACATATTATTGACGACGGTGCGGGACTTGTACGTCTTAACCAGGTTTTCAGCGCGAAGAATCATTGGCACAAAGGTATAAAAACCGGCCGCAGCCCCCAGAGTTGCCCGGGGCCGCGGCCGGTGGTCTTAGAACGGGAAGCGGGCCCGAACCGATGCTTTTACCGCAGCGGGGCCAGCACTTTCTCCCCCAGGGCGCGCTGGGCGGGCGTGGCCGCCGGGTTCACTTCGAGCACATTCTTGAGCGTCACATCGAATTCCCGGGGCGTGGCTTTCTTTTCCTGAACGGGCGCGGTGCCGCTCTGAAAACGCACCGTGACGGGTTCCAGAGAAGCTGGTTCCACCAGGGGGCGCAGCAGCTTTTCGGCGTTGGTCATGTCCAGGGCCGTGCCATTGACGGCCAGGATGGCGTCGCCCTCGTTTAGGCCGAAGGCGTTCTGCTCGGGCTTGGTTTGGGCCGCGCGAAACAGCTTTTTGTCGGTATCGTAGCGGAAGCCCAGGTTGCCGAAGGCTTTGATTTTGCTCTGGCCCTCGCCCTGGAAGCGCCAGCCGATTTTGTCGAAATACTCGGCGTAGGGCAAGGGCTGGCTGCCGATGACGTACTGGTCGAAGAACTGCTGGATAGCCGGGCTGGTCAGGGCCACGACCTCCGGAATCAGGTCTTTGTCTTCGAAGGAGCGGGTGGGTCCGTACTTCTGGCGCAGGGCCAGCAGCACGTCGCGCAGACTCTGGCGGCCCTGGCTGAGCTCCTGAATGCGGATATCGAGCAGCAGCCCGATCAAAGCGCCCTTCTCGTACACGTTGTCGTACATGTCCTTGTAGGGCGGCTCCAGAATCTTGCGGCTCATTTCGGTGAACGAGATGGTGGGAAACTTGTCGGCCTTGTCGATTTTCTCCTTGATGCGCTGCTGAAACTGCTCGGGCGAGGTCAGGCCGCCGCGCACCTGCACGAGCTGGGCAATGTACTCCGTGACGCCCTCGTAGAGCCACAGGTGCTGCGACATCTGGGGGTTGCGGAAGTCGAACTCGCCGATTTCGCGGGAGTGAATGTTCAGCGGCGCCAGCATGTGCAGAAACTCGTGGGAGGCCACTTCCTGCACCATGCTGCGCAGCCGGTCGGCGTCGGGCACCTCGGGCAGAAAGTAGAGCGAGGAGTACGAGTGCTCCATGGCCCCGTAGCCGCCCTTCTCGCTGGCCAGGGCCGAGCCGAAGGAAGGAAAGTACATCAGGAAATGGTATTCCGGCACCGGCATCTGTCCGAAGTACTTGGTCAGAGCCTCGGCCATGGGCCGCATGATTTCGCGCACCTGCGCGGCCTGCACGGCCCCGGTTTCCGACACGACGGCCACCGAAATCCGGGCGCCGCCCGTGCTGAAGCTGGCCGTGTCGGGCTTGCTGTAGAGGATGGGCGCGTCGGCCAGCGCCACGTAGCTGGGGGCCGAAAACACGTCCTGGGTGGGCGCCGGGTGCTGGGCGGCCAGGGACGTGGCCCCGTAGAAGGTGGCGGGCTTGGTCACCGTGACCTGGTAGGGCTGCATCTTGTAGCCTTCGAGGTAGCCGTAGAGGCCGTAGTGGTTGAGCACGAAGTTTTTGCCGGCGTCGAAGTTGGTGCCCCCGGGCTGGAAGATAAAGGCGTCGTCCTGCTTCACGTCCCAGGTGTCGTCGACGCTGTACTCGAGGCGGGCCAGGCTGGGGGCGTTGTCGATCAGAAACAGGTTGGCCCCGTCCTTGGTCACCTTGAGCTTTTTGCCCTTCTTATCGTAGGCCGTAAAGCCCGTCACGAAGCGGCCGTAGTCTTTCTTCGAATAAGAGCCCGGCACCACCGAGGGCATCACGTAGGTGGCCTTGGCTTCCTTCACCGGCGGCGTGTTGATGACCACGCGCACCTGGTCGTTGCTGACTTTTTGCAGGTCGAGAGCAATCTGGTAGCCGGCGGGCTGCTGAGCCAGAGCCGGAGCGGCCACGAATAACGATAGGCCCAGGGCCAGAGCGGATAATTTCATCAGGTAAAAGTCGACATAAACGGGCGCTTCGCAACCCCAGCGGCGGCGCGGCATCCGGTGAGCAGATTTGTGGCCGGACGCGCTACGCCAAGGCTACCGGACAGACGTACGTTAGCTCCGGCAGGCTGCGTGGCTTGCCCGTGCTTCTGCCCTGCTCCCTATGCGTCGTTTCAAACATATCAGCTCCTATGCTCTGGCCTTGGCCTTCATCGGCGTCGGCGTCCTGCATTTTCTCTTCGCCAAACAGTTTGCCCGCATCGTGCCCCCGTATCTGCCGGCCCCGATGCTGCTGGTGTACCTGAGCGGCGCGGCCGAAGTTGCCGGCGGGCTGGGCTTGCTGGGGGCCGCCATCCGCCGCTGGGCCAGTTGGGGCCTAATAGCGCTGCTGGTTGCCGTATTTCCGGCCAACGTGTACATGCTGCAAGCCCACGGCGCGGGCTTTGCGGTACCGCTTTGGGCGCTGTGGCTGCGGCTGCCCCTGCAACTGGTGCTCATGGCCTGGGTATGGTGGGCGGGGCGGCCGGACAAACCAGCTCTTTCTTTCACTGGCAGTCTACCGGAACTGCACCGTCCAGATCACGGTGTGGCATGATGTATTACCGGCATAGACGGCGCGCTTGAAAGCAGAAAGACCCTGGCCAGGTGGTTAGGGACTTTTTTTAGTTTTAAATAGGGAGCTTCCTATAGCAGAACAAATGTTTTCGCCCCTTTTGTCCCAGTCTTGGGCATGTAGTAAGTGGCAGTATCATTGGAAAATTGGGTAGGTCCGGTGGCCCGGCATACCGCAAACCAATGAGGAAGGGTTTTCCGAACAACGACACAATCACCCGGACGCAGCTGCCGGGCATACCGGTTGCCCACAGTATCACCTAGCTGCCGATACAGAACCGTTCTGGTGGCCAGTTCAAGCACCCGCGGATTGATTGAGCCCGCTAACACCTGCTCGATGCTCTGCCGGGGAGCTAGTTCGGCCGACCGGGGTTTCAGGTTGCCATTATCAACACTCTGGGCCCATGTTGCCGATGGCAAAAAGCAGGCAGCAATAGTGAGAAGCATTTTCATGCTCGCGTTACTAGAATTACCTCTCCCCTACTCCACCCACCGGATGTCCTTCACCCGCAGCTGCAGGTTTTTCACACCCCGGTACTCGTTGATTTCGATGGTGTAGCACACATTGAAGGGCGCACCCTGCAGAATCCGCTCGTGGTACTCGCCCAGCCCAAAGCCAATGGCGTCGACCGTGTGCTGCCCGTCCTGGGTGAGAGCCAGCTTGAGGTGGGAGTTGCCCACAATGCGGGCCGAGTTGGTGGCCGCATATACCCGCTCCGACTCGAACACCGGGTTGGGGTTGCCGGGGCCGAAGGGCTCCATCTGCTGGAGCAGCTTATAGAAGCTCGGCGTAATCTCGCTCAGGGGCAGCACCATGTCGATTTCCACCGGCGGAATCATCTGCTCGGGCAAAATGCGGCCGGCCACGATGCTCTCAAACTTCGCCCGGAACTTGTCCACGTTTTCGATGGGCAGCGTCAGGCCGGCGGCGTACATGTGGCCCCCGTATTGGTCGAGCAGGTCGGCGCACTCCTCAATGGCCTGGTGCACGTCGAAGCCCACCACCGAGCGGGCCGAACCGGTAGCCTTGCCGTTGCTCTGGGTCAGGATGATGGTGGGGCGGTAGTACTTGTCGAGGCAGCGCGAGGCCACGATGCCTACCACGCCCTTGTGCCAGTCTTCCTTGTAGAGCACGGTGGAGTGAGCTGTGCGGTGGGTGCTGTCCTGCTCAATCATTTCTAGCGCCTCCTTGGTGATGCTGGTGTCGAAGCCGCGGCGCTCCTGGTTGGTTTTGTCGACTACCCCGGTTTTTTCGGTGGCTTCCTCCTTCGTAGCGGCCAGCAGCATAGCCACGGAGCGCTTAGCGTCGCCCATGCGGCCGGCGGCATTAATGCGGGGCGAGAAGCCGAACACGAGGCTGCTGATGTTCAACAGGCCCGCACCCAGGCCGGCCAGCTCGCGCAACGCGTCGAGGCCGGGGCGCTGGGCGTGGTGAGGATCATTGAGCAGGCGTAGGCCGTGGTAGGCCAGGGTCCGGTTTTCACCCACGATGGGCACGATATCGGCGGCGATGCTGACGGCCAGCAAGTCGAACATCTCGTGCAGGGGCGTTTCATCGAGGCCCTGGTTGTCGCTCAACGCCTGCATCAGCTTGAAGCCCACCCCGCAGCCGGAAAGCTCCTTGAACGGATACTCACAGTCGGCGCGCTTGGGGTCGAGCACGGCCACGGCCGCGGGCAGCTCGGCACCGGGCAAGTGGTGGTCGCAGATAATGAAGTCGACACCGCGGGTGTTGGCGTAGGCTATCTTATCGACTGACTTCACCCCGCAGTCGAGGGCAATAATCAGCGCGTAGCCGTTGTCAGCCGCGAAGTCGATGCCGGCTTCCGAGATGCCGTAGCCTTCCTTGTAGCGGTCCGGAATGTAGTAATCGATGCGCTCGGGCCCGAACAGGGGCAGCAGATAAGAGTACACCAGGGCTACGGAGGTGGTGCCGTCCACGTCGTAGTCGCCGAAGACCAGCACTTTTTCGCCCTCGTGCAGGGCGCGCACGAGGCGCTGCACGGCACGGTCCATGTCGCGCATCAGCAGCGGGTCGGGCAGGGTGGTCAGGGCCGGGCGGAAGTAGGCGTAGGCCTCGTCGTAGGTGCACACGCCGCGTTGGCAGAGCAGGGCCACAATGGCTTCATTCACGCGCAGCGCACTGGCTAAGTGGCGCACTTTCTCCGCGTCGGGCGCGGGCTTGCGAATCCATCGTTTTTCCATAATCTCGGCGGGATACCCTATCTAGGCAATACCTCCAAAAGTAAGAAGAAAACCGCGTCCGCGCCGGCTGCCCCGGCCGGTGGGGGCCCGAATGTGTACTTTTGGGGTTCCGCTTTCTTTCGTAAGTCTCTATGAACAAGCTACGCGCATTTTACCGGCAATACAAACAGTATATTCTCACCGATGGACTGATGTATCTGGTGTTTTTTGTAGCGCTGGGGCTGATGTTCCTTTTCTTCGGCTAAGCGGCAGCACTGGCCTCCGGCACCTTGCTCAGCATGAGCGGCGGGCTGCCTAGTTCACTGCGTCGCCGCGGAGCTTGCGGAAGCGCTTGCGGGCTTCGGCCACGTAGATGCTGCCGGGATACTTGGTCAGCACCTGGTTGTAGAGTTCCTTGGCCTTTTCGCGGTCCTGGAGGTTTTCCTCGGTGATGCTGGCGCTCAGAAACAGCGCGTCGTCGCTGAGTACGTCGTACTTGGGGTTGGCCGTGATGCGCTGGAGCGTAGCCAGCGCGTCCTGGTAGTTGCCCATACGGCGCTGAAGCTGAGCCTTCAGGTACCACGCGTCGTCGGACAAGGCGTGGCCGGGGTACTTGCGCAAGAGCTCATCGAGGCCCTTCACGGCTTCGGGCAGGCGGTTCTGGAACACGAGCAGCTCCACCTTGGAGTAGTCGCGCAGGGCCACGCCGGACGTGTCCATGGCGGTGTTGTCGGTGATGAGCAGGCTGAGCTGCATGGCGTCGTTGGCAATTTCGCGGCTAGTAGCTTCCTTCAGAATGTCGAGGTGGCTTTTGGCCAGCTTGAAGTCGCCGGCGTAGTAGCTCAGCCGGGCATTGCGCAGCTTGGCCTCGTAGCCTACCGGCGAGTCCTTGTGCGACTTTTCCACCTGCGAATACAGCAGCGTGGCCTCCCAGGGCTCGTTGCGCAGCACGTAGATGTCGGCCAGGTTGATTTTGGCGTCGTCGACCACGTCGAGGCTGGCCCGGGGCAGGGCAATAACTTCCTGGAGCAGGGCCATGGCCTTTTCCTTCTCATCGAGCTGAAAGGCGTACAGCGCGGCCATGTTGCGCAGCATCCCGGCCGTTTCGGGCGTTTTGCCCAGCTCGGTCAGCACGGTTTGGTACTCGGTTATCAGCCCCCGGATTTTGGCCGGGTCCACGGGGTAGGTGTTGCGCACCTGCTCCTCCCGAGTTTGCACCAGCCGCTGCCGGGCCACGGCGTAAAACTGCCCGCCGCGGTACTGCTGAATTACGTACTCGTAGCCGCTGATGGCGCTTTCGTAGTCTTTGTTGCGCTGGGCAATGGCGGCCAGCTCCATCACGCGCATACCCTCGGTGCGGCTGCGGCGGTCCAGGGCCTTGGCCTGCACCAGGGCCCCACCGAAGTCCCGGCGCTGCACCTGCAGCCAGAGCAGCAGCTCACTGTTGACGGGCCGCTCGGGATATTTCTGCACGTTCGTAATCAGAATACGCTCCAGGGCGTCGAAGTCCTTGTCCTCGCGCAGGCTGTTCTGCAGCATGTTGCGTACGAAGGGCAGCTGCTGCTCGTCCTGCTGCACCAGGCGCAGGGTTTCGGCCATCACCTTGTCGGTTTGCCCGTCCTGGGTGTAGAGCTGAATCAACTGGGGCGCAAACTCGGTTTCGGACTTGGCCAGCTCCCGGCCGCGCAGGTAGGTTTTCTCGGCCCACTCGGGCAGCTTACGCTTCCCGAACTCGGTGGCCACGGCTACCACCTGCTCATTGTTGGTCTGGGCCACCACCCGCTCAAACTGCTTGTCAGCCGCGGCCTGGTCACCGCTGGCGGCGTAGAGGCTGCCCAGCGCCACGCCGTAGCCCACGTCCTCGGGGTGCTGGCGAATGCCCTTTTTCACCAGCTTCTCGGCGTCCTTGTAGCGCTTCAGGTTCTGGAGCACGGCCAGGTAGTCGGGCAGCACGTTGGCGGCCACCTGCTCGTCGGCGCGCAGGCGCGCAAACAGAAAGGCCGCCTTCTCATTCTCGCCTTTGCGAGCGTACTCGTGGGCTAGGGCCAGGCCCCCACCCTCATCCTGGGCGTAAGCCAACGGCGCGGCGCCCAGCAGGCCGCAGCTCAGCAGCAGGGCCAAACGGTAATTGCGAAAACGAGTCGGAAGGAACGGACGCATAGCGGAGGAAGTCCGGTGAAAGGTTGCGGTAAGGTAAACCAGCGGCGGCCCGGTTTCATTCCAGCCCGGTGAGTTGAACGGCCGGCACCGCGGCCAGCGGAGCTACGCTCCAAACACGGCCGCAAACAAAAAGGGCTGCACCCGAAGGTACAGCCCTTTTTGCTGGTCTAAGCCGGGCGGCTTAGAAGAACTTGGTGCGGTTGTCCTTGATTTCGGCGCGGGCCTTTACGGCCTCGTACGTGGCACCATCAACGCGGGCAGAACGCTGAGCCGTGAGCTGCTGACGCAGGGCCTTCACGTCTTGCGGAGCCGTGGCGGGCACGATGCTGCCGGCTTCGACAATCAGCACGCCCTGCTCACCCTGAATCGGGGCCGACTTCTGACCGGGCTTCAGGCCGAACACTTTGCCCAGAGCTACGGGCTCACCGCCCAAGCCCTGAATAACGCCCGTACCGAGCACGGCGTCCGTGGCCGACTTCACCTGGGCCGTGGGGCCGTAAGCGGCGGCAATCTGCTCCAGCGAGCCTTTCGTGCCTTCCAGCTTGCCCATGATCTGCTTGGCCTTCTCCTCGTTGCGGACGGCGGCCGTCAGCTCGGGCTTCAGGCTGGCCACGTCGGCAACGCCCTTGGCCCGCTCGCCGGTGAGGGCGGCAATGACGTACTGGTCGTTGATTTCAAACACGTCGGAGACGTCACCCACCTTGGTGGTTTTGCCACCCTGGCCGGCACCGTAGGCCCAACGCACCAGTTCGCGGGCGTTCTGCAGGTTGTTCACGGCCCGGTCGCCGCGGCCGAGGCCTTTGGCTTCCTGCTTCTGCAGGGTCTTGTCCTTGGCCGTCAGCTGACGGAACGACTCCAGATCCGTAGCCTGGCCTTTCAGCTCCTGGGCTTTGGCGTACGCGGCTTCGCGGGTAGCGTCGGAAGGTACGATGCTCTTCTGCACGGCGGCAATCTGGTATGTCTGGGTGGTTTTCGGCGCCGTGATTTTGATGATGTGGTAGCCGAACGAGGTCTTGGTCAGCGTGGGCAGCAGGCCGGCCGAGGTAGCGCCGAATACGGCCTTCTCGAACTCAGGCACCATGCGGCCCTGGGTGAACCAGCCCAGGTCACCGCCCTGGTCCTTGGTGCCGTCGGTACCGAACTGGCGGGCCATGGCGGCGAAGTCGGCGCCGGCTTTGATTTTGTTCAGGATGTCCTGAGCCTTGGCTTTGGCGGCGGCATCCGCCTCGGGTGTGGTGCCTTCAGGCTTGATCAGAATGTGGCTGGCGCGGGCCGAAGCCTGGGTGCCGGCTTTCTGACCCGTTACCTTGAAGATGGAGTACACGCCATTCTCGGCGTAGGGGCCATATACCTGGCCTACTTTCAGCGGCTGCTGGCTGCGGAGCTTCTCGGGCATGTCGGCCGGCGACACGTAAGCGGAGCTATAAGGCTGGTCGGAGTTGAGCTTCACGAACAGCGAGTCGCTGGGAGCGGTGCGGAACTGGGCCGCCAGCTCATCCACGGTTTTGCGGACGCTAGCGCTGTCTTCCGACGAAGGCGAAACCGGGATGGTCACGTACTCGATGCTGCGGCCTTCTTCCACTTTGTAGCGGCCCTTGTTCTTGTCGAGGTAGGCCTGAAGCTGCTCGTTGCTCACTTTTACCGCCGAGTCGGAGATGGAGAAGTAAGGCACGAACAGGTAGCGGAAGTTGGCCTTCGTGTTCTGCATCTCGCCAAACTGCTTGGCTTCAGCCGTCGTCACGTAGGTCGACATCTTGATCAGGTTGTTGTACTTGTTGGCCAGGCGCTCTGGGCCGAGGTTGGCTTCGAAAGTGCGGAAGGCATCCTGAGCTTGGGGGGGCAGCTTGTCGAGGTTGCGCAGGTACTCAATCACCTTGGCGCGGTCAAACTGGCCGGTCTTGGGGTCGGTGAAAGCCTGGCGGATGCTGGGGTGAATGTTTTTGCCCTGCACCATGTCGGTCAGCTCGTCGTCCGAAACCTTCAGGCCCAACTTGTCAAACTCCTGCTGGAAGGCAATACGGTAAATGGTCTGGTTCCAGGCTTGGTCGCGCAGGTAGCCCATGGTCTGCTCGTCGGGCTGGCGGCCCTGCTGCTGAATAAAGCTCTGCTTGGCCTGCTCGACGGCATTTTGGAAATCGTTGTATTCTACTTTCTCGCCGGCGACTTCGCCCACGACGTTTTCATTGCGGTTGAAGAGACGGTTTTTGCCGCCGATCAGGTCGCCTCCGACGATAAAAAGCAGCAGTCCAATGGCGACGATGCCAACGGCCCAGCTCGATTTTTCCCGAATCGTGTTAATTAATGCCATTTACTTGAAAAAAAGCGCGGTAAGAAAAGTAGAAAGAGCCGCAAAATAACCAGAATCCCCCGGACATTCAAAGCCGACCGGATACAACCGCGCCCGGAGGGGGGTCCGGGCGCGCAAGTTTCAGGAAGAAAGCTAGTTTCGGCGCTTGGGGCGGGCCGGGATTTTAACCGTTTTCCCGGCCGCTGACTTCGGCGGAGCTGGCGGCGGTACGGCCGCAGCCTTTTCCTGGTCGCGCTGCTTGAGGTAGCGGTACCACATGGTGCAGGCCAGCGAAATCATGAATATGAAGTAGTTCCGCTGCAGGCTTTCTATCGGCTCCTTGGGGTTGTTCTCGACGATGGTCTGGTAGACGCCGATAACGAACGTGACCACGCTCACCGCAAACAGAATGGTGCGGCCCATGCCCGGGGCCCAGAATCGTTTCATGTGCAGGGGCCGTTAGGGCTGAGTGGTTTTCGACTGGTCGACGGTGAAAATGCCCTCCGGCTTCATAATCCGGTAGCGCGAGAAGTCCTGGTTGGCCGTCAGGCCGTAGCCGGTCAGGATTTCGGTCAGCGTTTCCACCTTCACGAACATCTCGGGCTTGGTGTAAATCTGAGCCTTAGCCTTGTCGTAGAACACTTCCTCGGTGTTCATTTTCTGCTGCTTTTCCTCGTTGCGCACCCGCACGTCGCCGCGCACGGTGTAGAGGTTCTTGTTCTTCTCGAACTTGCCGTACTTGCCGCTGAGCGTGTTGACGATGGTGCGGCCGCCGTTGCCGTAAAAAATCACCTTCACGCCCTTGGGGTAGATCTGGTCCCCGGTTTCGAAGGTCTGCTCCAGCGGGGCCGTCAGGCGCACCTGCAGCTTGGCCGAGTCACTGACCAGGGTCAGCACGTTGGTCACTTCCACCGTGGGACCGGTGTAGACCACCTTCTTGTTGGAGCCCGCGTCTTTCTTCTCGCAGCCCGTGTTCAGGCCGGCGGCCAGCACTAAAGCCAGCAGCGACGAGCAGCGGAAAAGAGAAGGCAGCTTCATGACGGCGCAGGCAAGGTTACTCAATGCGGCGTTTGATAAACCAGCGGTTGTTCAGCGTCACGCCCAGCTGCATCTTCAGGTAGTCGTCCTTCACGTTGTTGACGGTGCGGGCTTCGGCCGTGTTGGTATACGAGTCGAGGTTGCCGCGCTGCCCGTAGGTGAAGGCCAAGCTGAGCACAGTGGCATCGAGGGGCGTGGCCGTGGGCAGCGGAAACGAGAAGCCCCAGCTCACGGCCCGGTCGTACAGGGTCTGGCCGTTGGGCTGGTAGGGCATCTGAGCCGCCGTCAGCCCCACGCGGTACGACACCCGCTTGAAGTAGTTATCCACCGAGGAAGCATCCGGGGTGTACTCGCCGCCGACGCCGATGCGGACGGTGTTTTTCAGCGTGGCCGTCGTCGTGGCGCTCGAATTGGTGAAGGGCTGGTATTTCGACCACTGCTGGTGGGCTGCGTCCACGTTCACGCTCCAGCTCTTGTTGTTGTCGAAGCTGACGCCAAGTTGGGTCAGGGCGGGTACAATGGCCTTGCCCTTGCGGTCAACAAACTCGTCGAAGCGCTCAATCTCGAAGCCGTTGGCCGTTTCGCGCCGCTGGGTGAGGCTGCGCGTGCCGCTCAGATCGGTCTGGAAGCTATACACGCCCGCCAGGTTGTAGTTGAGCTTGTCGTTGATCTTGCCGCGGTAGTGGGCCGCGCCGCGGAAGGCGAAGTCGGAGTAGTGCAGGTGCTCCAGCCGCACCACCTTGGTGATGTCTGTAGCTAAGTCAGCACTGGTAAATACTGACGTGCCCGTCGACAGGTCGATGCTGCCGAACACGTAGGAAGCGGTGGCGCCCAGGGAGAAGTTCTTCCCGATGCGGTAGCCCTGCGACAGATACGCCTCCGACAGGCCGCCTTTGCCCCGCTCCTGGGTCAGCACGCTGGCCTTGTTGGGGTCGGTGGCAATGGTCTTAACCGTGTTGGCCTCGTAGTCGACGGACGTGTAGGGCTTCAGGCCGGCGGCCGCGCCCCAGTTCTTGGACAGCGGCACGGCCAGGGCCAAGTAGCTCAGCGAGGCACTCCCCGACCGGTTTGACTGGCTGACCGTGTGCAGGCGCCGGAACAGGGCGCTGAAGCCCGCCTCGTACGTCGTGCGCGTTACGTAGGCCAGCATGGCCGGGTTCAGCTCGTTCACGTTCACGGTGTTGGGCGCAGCCAAGCCGACGCCGCCCATGCCCTGCTGCCGGACGCCGCCCACGTTGCCCGTGAAGTCACCGAAGCCAACCCGGGAGTAGGGCGAGTTGCCGAGGCCCTGCCCCTGCGTACGTGGTGCGGCCAACAGGCTCAGCAGCGTCAGCCCCGCGAGGCCAGCAAATTTAGTTTTCAACATTGTGCACCAGTATTCGGTGAAGCCCGAGTAGCACGAGCTCCGGAATGACAAAGATATGGCCTTTCAGCCGGGGTTGAAAAAAGCGGGCGTCGCCGCCGGCCAGCACCACGGCCAACTGGGGGCTAAATGCCCGGTACTGCTCAATCAGGCCGTTGACTTCCGCCACGGCGCCATTGAGCACGCCGCTGCGAATGGCCGACTGGGTGTCGTCGCCGGTCAGCGCCAGCGGGGCCTGCCCGTCGGCGGGCATTTCCACCAGCGGCAGCCGGCCCGTAAACTGGTGCAGGGCTTCGAAGCGCATCCGCAGCCCCGGCGCGATGCTGCCGCCCCGAAACGTATGCCCCCCTTCCACCCAGTCGCACTTGATGGCCGTGCCGGCGTCCACAATCAGCGTGTCGCCGGCCGGGCGCAGCCAGGCGGCCCCCACGGCGGCGGCCAGCCGGTCGGCACCCAGGGTGTGGGGCGTGGCGTAGGCATTCTGAATGGGCAGCGCGGTGGTGGCGGGAGCAAACTCCAGCACCCGGCCCGTCACCAGCGGCCTTAGCGGAGTGGTCCACTGCGCGGCCGCCGCGGCCACCGATGCTACCAGCACGTGGTCGGGCCGGAGCCGGGCCACGGTGGCGGACACCTGTTCCGGGGTGAGGCCCGCCCCCGCTTCCAGCAGCCCATCCTCTTCGAAGCAGCCGTACTTGACGGCCGTATTACCAATATCGAAGACGAGGGTACGCATGAAAAAAGGAAATGTGATGCCGACCAGCCGGGCCCTAAAACAGACCTGCTGCCCAGCCGCCCACTCGTAGGAGTCGGCCACCGGGCAGCAGGTTGCTTGTTTACATGAAATACTTCAGCCGGATAACTTCTTTCTCGGTCAGGAAGCGCCACTTGCCGCGGGGCAGGTCCTTCTTGGTCAGGCCCGCGTACTGCACGCGGTCCAGGGCCACCACCTCGTAGCCGAGGTGTTCAAAGATGCGGCGCACAATCCGGTTGCGGCCCAAGTGCAGCTCGATGCCCACGAAGTGAGCGTTGCCGGCCACGATGGCCACGTCATCCACGTCAGCTTTGCCGTCTTCCAGCTCCAACCCTTCCGAAATCTGACGCAGGTGGTCTTCGGTCAGGGGCTTGTTGAGCTCGGCCTGATAGATCTTCTTGTTTTTGTGCGAGGGGTGGGAAAGCTTCTGCGCTACCTCACCGTCGTTGGTGAACAGCAGCAGACCCGTCGTGTTGCGGTCGAGGCGTCCCACGGGGAAGATCCGCTCCCGCGACGCGGTGGCCACGAGGTCCATTACCGTTTTGCGGCCCTCGGGGTCTTCGGTAGTCGTGATGAAGTCCTTGGGCTTGTTGAGCAGCACGTACACCTGCTTCTGCCGGTTCAGGTTGGTTTTGCCGTACTGCACCGTGTCAGTTGGCTGCACCTGGTATCCCATTTCGGTTACCACCTGCCCGTTTACCTTGATTTCGCCGGCGGCAATGAGCTCATCGGCGTCGCGGCGGGAGCAGATGCCCGCGTTGGCAATGTAGCGGTTCAGGCGTACCGAGTCCGACTTCTCTTCCTCGCGCCGACGCTTGTTGCCGCGGGTTTTGTCTTCCTCGTAATGTCGCAGATTGTTGTACGACGGTGCTTCGCCCTCCACCTCGCCCCGCTTGGGCTTGTCGGCCCGGTTGGAAGTGGCAAAGCGTTTGTCGGAGCTGGGGCTGATGCGCGAATTCCGCTCCCCGAAAGGCTTGGCATCGTCGCGCTTGTCCTTGTCCTCGAAGCGGCGCGGCGCGGCGTTGCGGTCGGCATACGTGCCCCGGTCAGCGCTGGGCTTGTTGCCGAAGCTCGGCCGTTCCCCCAAGCTGCGGGCTCCGTAGCTGCTGTCGCGGCGCTCGGTCCGCTCGGGGCGGTCAGTCGATTCGCGGCGGTCGTTGTCGCGGGTAAATTCTTCCGGGGGCTTGCGGAAATCAAACGGGCGGGCCGGCCGGATGGCGCGGTTCGGGCCCGTGTCATTATCCCGATCAAAGCTTTCGGCCGGCGGCGTGCTCGGCATCGGCTGGCTGTTGCCGGCTTCCTGCTCAAAAGGGTTAGCCTTTTTGAACTTGCGGTTACGCTCACCCCGCTCACCCCGGGGCACGGCGGGCAGGCCCTCCTGCCGATATGGTTGGCCGGGCCAGTTGGCCTTGGGCTCGTACGGGCGGGCGGGCCGCTCGTCGCGCGCCTCCCGGTCCCGGTCACCGTAGCTGCTCCGACGGTCGTCACCGCGACTTTCAAAGCGGCGCGGAGCGTCCCGGTCGAAGGAGCGTGGCGGGCGGCTGTCCTGGTCGCGGTTGAACGGACGAGCGGGGCGGTTGCCACCATCGCGGCCACCGAACGAAGGCCGGTCGTTACCGCCTTCGCGGTTGAATGGCCGGCGCGCGTCATCGTTGTCGCGGCGGGGCGCAAAGCCCCCACGGCCGCCGGAGCCCTCGGTGCGGTTGAAGCCCCCCTGGGCGCCAAACTTCTTCGGTCCACCGAACCCGCCACCTTCGTTGGGGCGACTAGCGGGCCGGTCGAAGGAAGGGCGCGAGGAAAAGCCGCGGGCATTATCCTTGCCGAAGCGGCTGCCGGTGCTGCCTTCCGCGGGGCGGGGCGAGAATTTGCCGGTGCCTTTGGCATTGCCGGAGTTGCCGTACGGACGCGAATCAGCGTCGCGGCGGCGTTCCGGCTTGTCGCCGGAGAAATGTTTCTTGCTCATAGTTGCAAGTAAAGCGTGCCGTATCGCTACGGTACAAATGAGAAAATGATCTGGTTCAGAAACTGGAGCAGGACTAACGCATTACCCCAGAAAACAGTGCCCGGACCAGCAACGCGGCCCAAACGAGCCGGTACTAGTCCGGGCAGCATGTAGTAGCAGAAGCGCGACTAGTCGCGGCGGGCCATCTTGGCTTCGATGGAGTGCTGCGTATGCGGCACGGCGCGCAGGCGCTCCTTCGAAATCAGCTTACCCGTCCCGATGCACACGCCATACGTACCGTTTTTGATGCGGATAAGCGCATTTTCGAGCTGCTGGATGAACTTCATCTGGCGGGAGGCCAGCTGGTTCAGGCTTTCTTTTTCGGCAGTGTCGGCACCATCTTCCAGCACCTTCGATGAGGATGCAGTATTGTCGGTGCCCGAATCGTTGCGGCGGCTCAGAGTTTCCTTGATAAAGGCAACTTCCTTCCGGGCAGCGGTGAGTTTGTCCTGGATAATATCCTGGAACTCAACCAGTTCTTCC